>NZ_JDTK01000021.1 GCF_000770925.1 Bifidobacterium ruminantium DSM 6489
TGTCCACATCGAAGCCGACCGGCGTCTTGCCATCGGAAGCCAAGAACTCGGCCGGCGCATACGAGGTATCCATGCCGACGGTCAGCTTGCCATCCTTCGTGACGGATGACGGCAGCATCTTGGCGATTTTCTCGTCCTTCTTCACACCGGACACATCGTAACCGGTGCTCGACGACGAGCTCGAATCGTTGGAAGCCGCGGAATCCGTCTTATCGGATGTTCCGCAGGCTCCCATCGAAACGACCATCGCCGCGCTCAACGCGAGCGTCGCCCAGCCTTTCATGTTCTTCATCATGGCAGATCCTCTCTTCAACCCAGCCAAACCAACCAACCAAATGTGGTCATGGCAGATAACCTAAGAGCGGATTGCTACGAACGTATTAACGGACGCAAAAACCGAAACATTCACTCGTCGGTGCCGGGCGTGTTGATTTCCGGCTTGCTGATGGCGCCGTCCTCGACTCCCCAGTACTTGAGGATCTTCATGTAGGTGCCGTCGTCGATGAGCTTCTGCAGGGCCTTCTGCAGAGCCTCGTCCATCTGCTTGTCGCCCTTCTTGACGACGATGCCTTCCGGAGCGATGCCTTCGGCCTTGCCAAGCATCTCAAGCTCGCCGTTGGTCTGGGCGATCGCGTAGCCGGCGACCGGGGAATCGGCGTAGAACACGTCCGCCTTGCCGGTGGCGACATTGGTGGTCACATCGGTCTGCAGCTTGCTGGAGATGACGTCAAGCGTCGGCTTGCCGTCGGCCTTGCACTGCTTGGCCATCTTGTTGGCCGCGGTCTCCTGCATGGTGGCGGTCTGCACAGCCACCTTCTTGCCGCACAGATTGGAGGTGTCCACCTTCTGCGGATTGCCCTTCTTCACTGCCCAGGCGGAGCCGGCGTCGAAATGGCTGACAAAATCGACGGCTTCAAGACGTTCCTTGGTGACGGTGAACGACGAGATGCCTATATCGTACTTGGAGCCGACAGACGGGATGATCGAATCGAAATTCGCCGTCTCCGGATCCGCCTCGAGGCCGAAGACGCCTGCCAGAGCCTTGGCGATGTCCACATCGAAGCCGACCGGCGTCTTG
>NZ_JDTK01000022.1 GCF_000770925.1 Bifidobacterium ruminantium DSM 6489
GTCGGATGCCAGGAATTCGGCCGGAGCGTACGACGTGTCCATGCCAATCGTCAGTTTGCCGTCCTTGGTGACATAATCCGGCACCAGTTTGGCGATCGCGTCGTCCTTCTTCACGCCGGAGACGTCGTATCCTGTCATTTCGCCGGATTTCGCGCCGGATTGCGACGAGGCGTCATCCGCGTCGCTGGTTCCGCATGCCGCGCCAGTGACGAGCATAGCCGCCCCCAGCATGAACGCGACGGCCGATTTCAAGGTTTTTCCTGCCTGCATGTTCTCTTCTCCTATGGATTCTTCAGTGCGTATGACCGAACACGTATCCTAGCGTAAAGAGGGCATGTTACAAAAAATTTCTTGTATCAACGTTCTTTCAGCATGTGAAATCGGAAATTTTCCGATTATCGCACTTGCTTGTTGGCATACCGCATGGCACGCAGCGCCTCGCGTTTGTCCTGCTCCTCACGCAGCGACTGCCTCTTATCGAATTCCTTCTTGCCACGAGCCAGCGCGATCTCCACCTTCACACGACCATCCTTGAAGTAGAGGCTCAACGGAATGATGGTGAATCCCTTGGCCTGGCTCTGCCGGGCCAGTTTGTCAATCTGCGCGGCATGCAGCAGCAGCTTGCGCTTGCGCTTGGGGGCGTGGTTGTTCCACGTGCCGTTCAGATATTCGGGGATATTCGCACCCTCAAGCCACATCTCCCCACGACGGTCGATGGTGATGAACGATTCAGCCAACGACGCACGTCCCTCACGAAGCGATTTCACTTCGGTGCCGGTCAGCACGAGACCGGCCTCATACTTGTCCTCGATGGCATAGTCGTGACGCGCCTTCTTGTTCTGCGCGATCGGCTTGGTTCCCTGTTCCTTCGCCATATCGGACCTCCTTTCCGGTTCCACGGTCCACTGTGTCTCACTGCCACTGTGCTTCACTGTATGAACCGTATACGTATTGTCTGCAACGCGGCTTCCCCGACAATATCATGAAGGCGCGCCGCCCGATCGCACGGACGACGCGCCTTCGCACATCCCATGGTGTGTGACGCCGGATCAGTGCACGTACCAGAACTGGGAAGCGTTGTACAGTGTGCGGTACGACACCACGTAAGGGCCGACCACATTCATCTCGGAGATGGTGATGGTGCTTCCACTCACCGATTCAACGACGGCGACATGTCCGTAGAAGCCGTCCGCACCGGCCTGTCCGGGCAGGAAGGACAGGGCTGCGCCGACCTGCGGGTTGTGATCCACACGCAGACCATACGATGGCGCGGTCAGATACCACTGGCCGCCATTACCCAGATAGGACGGCGTGTTGATGCCCATCTGCTTGCGGCGGTTGTAGGCCCACCACGTGCACTGTCCACCGGCATAGGCGTTGCCGTAATCACCATTCGACGTTCCCTGACCCGTATTGTTGCCGGGCGTGGGGGTCGGAGTGGGGGTCGGCGCCGGAGTGCCGCCACCGTTGTTCGTGTTCGAATTGTTGTTTCCGCCCGTATTCGGCTTGTTGTTTCCGTTGGTGTTCGGTTTGGTCTGCCCCTGGCTTCCGCTGTTCGTCTGATTTGCGGCTGCCGCCTGCTCCGCGGCGTACTGGCGGTTGAAGGAATCGACCTGCGATTGCAGCAGCACGGTCTGCGCGGCCTGCTGGGCCACGCTTCCCTTCAATTCCGATTGCTGGCTTTCCAGGCTTGCACGGCGCGTCTCGCCTTCCGCACGCAGCTGGTCGAGCGCGTCACGTTGCGACTGCGCGTCGGCCGCCGCCTGCTGCGCCGAGGCGGCCTTCTCGTCAGCCGTGGACTTCAGCTTAGCGATCTGCTTTTCGATTGCCGCAAGACGCTCGCCACGGTTCATGGACGTGTTCAGCGTGTTCGCGGCATCCGTGGCCGCATTGGATTCCGTCCTCGACAAGGCGTCGCGCGATTGCATGGAATTGATGAATTCCTGGGTGCTGGTGGCGCCCGTCACCACGCTCATCACCGTAGAGGCGTCGGAGCCGTGAAGATCCTCACGAGCCATCTGCGCCACGGCGGCGTGCGCGTCGTCATAGTCCTTGCCGGTCTGCTCGATCTGCGCCTCGAGATTGGCCTTGTCCTTCTGTGCGGCCTCAAGACGGGAGGCTGCCGCCTCCGCCTCGCTCTGCGCGGAGGCGGCATCGGCGTTGGCCTGTTCCACAGCGGCCTGCGCCGCCGGAATCTTGGTATTCGTCAGCTCGTCAAGCTCCACAATCTTGTCCGCCAGATCGGATTTCACACCGGCCAACTGGGAACGAAGCTGAGCCTCGCGCTGGGCGCTTGCGGCCTTTTTGTTCTGGGCGTTCAACAATTTGCTATAGGTATTCGCAGCTTCGACCCGCTCGACCATGGGCGAGAACGGAGCTACCGCCATCGTGGCGCACATTGCGCCTGTGGCAAGCATGGCTGCGACCGTCCTGCAGGCTTTCGCGTTATTCATACGGTCATGTCCTTCCACTGTATCTCACACCTTACCATCACTTGTATGGAATCGTCCGTTTCATCGCAGCCGCGCATCACGTACGCAGGTATTTACGCAGGGAAACCATCGATGCGATAATCGACAGCAGCACAGCCCCCAGAATGAGAATCGGGGAAACGTACAGCACCGACATCTGGTTGACGAAGGGGATCCATTTGATGGAATTCGCCAGACCGTCCGTGATGAAGACCTTCACCAACGCCGACAGGGTGACGCACGACAAAAGCGATCCAACCAGCGAGGCGACCACGCCTTCCAGGATGAACGGCAACCGAATCGTCCAATTCGACGCGCCGACCAATCGCATGATCTCCGTCTCGGTTCTGCGGGAGGCGGCTGACATGCGGATGGTGGTGCCCGTCAACAGAATGGCCACGACGACCATCACCATTGCGAGCGACGCGGTGGCGACGGTGGCCTTGTTCAGCACGGCGAACACCGGTTCGAAGATCTGACGCTGGTCGCTGACGGTGTCAACACCGTCCTTGCCGGACAGCACTTCGGAGACCACCTGGTACTTCTCCGGATTCTTCAGCTTCAGCCACAGCGAATCCTGCATGTCATCCGCGGTCAGCGTGCGCCCTTGGTATTCACCGTTGGGGTACTGCTTGAGGAACGTGTCCTTGTAGAACTTCTGCTTGCTCACGAAGGTGATCTTCGAAACGTCATTGGGCAGCTCGTTGCGAATGGTCTTCTGCAGATCGTTGATCTGCTGCGCGGTGGCCGCGGTTCCCGATGAGCAGTTCACCGACTGGCTCGCGCCGTCGGGGCACATCCACACCACAACCTCGACCTTGGAATACCAGTCGCCCTTGGCTCTGGTGATCTGGGCCTGGGTCAGCACCGAAGCTCCGATGAACAGGAAGGAGATGAAGGTGACAAGCATCACCGAAAGCAGCATCGGCACGTTCCGCTTGAGGCTGTTCCAGGTTTCGGAAAGAATGAAACGCAGGCGCATCAGTCGTTCACCTCGTCTTCCTTGCTGTTGTCATCATGGCCTGCCGGAGGGGCCGGAGGAGCCGGAGGCGTGAGGGACACGGGCGGCGCCGGCGGTTCAGACGCCGTGTTGGTGTCATCGGCCGCGTCGTTTTCGGAGACATCGGCTTCGGCCGGCCTCTTGAAACGGGCATCCTTATCCTCATGATCCTCATGCTCGGCCATCTCGTCGAGTTTGAGACCCTTACCCCAGGTCAGCGTGGTCTCCACCGAGGCGAAGGCCTCGCCGTAACGTCCGGTACGTCCGGAATGCACGGAATTCGCGAGACGCGCGATACCCGCATCGCCTTTGCCATCGGTTAGTGCCGCTGCAACCATATCGGCCGCGTTCACCGCGGTCTCGGCACGCGTCGAGCCTTCCACGTCGACGGTTCCGTCGGTGTCGTCGGCGATTTCGTTGGAACCGTGCTGGCGGAACTGCGCATTGCGGTCGGTGACGCCTAGCGCCTGCTGCGATTTCGATTCGACCTCGGCATCCGGGAAGTACAGCGCGGAATCGTAGGAACCCTGTTGCTCGTCGCGGACGATTTTGCCTGTGTGCAACTCCACCACGCGCTTGCGCATGGAGTTGACGATCTCTTCGTTGTGCGTGGCCATGACGATGGTGGTGCCGGTACGGTTGATGGCGTCCAGCACCTCCATGATGCCGAGCGACGTGGTCGGGTCGAGGTTGCCTGTGGGCTCGTCGGCAAGCAGAATCTGGGGATGGTTCACATACGCCCTTGCGATGGCCACACGCTGGGCCTCGCCGCCGGAGAGCTCGTGGGGGTAATTGTTCTCCTTGCCGGTCAGGCCTACGGTCTGTAGGACTTTGGGCACCAGCGATTTGATGGTGGAACGGCTCGTGCCGATCACTTCGAGGGCGAACGCGACGTTTTCCCACACCGTTTTGTTGTTGAGCAGCTTGAAATCCTGGAAGATGAAGCCGATCTGCCGACGGTAGTGCGGCACCTGCCGTGCCGACAGACGTCTTAGGTCGTTGCCGGCGACGCGGATCTCGCCGTCCGTGGCCTCCTCCTCACGCAGCAGCAGGCTCAGCAAGGTGGTCTTGCCGGAGCCGGACGCGCCCACAAGGAAGACAAAATCGCCTCGATTGATATCGAGATCGATGTCATCCAATGCGGGACGTGTGCCCTTCGGATAGACTTTGCTCACATGTTCAAGCGAGATCAGCGCCATCGTATTCTTCCTCCGCCCGTAGCTTAGGCTTCCTGCTCCTCAGCCGCCGCACGACGCTGCTCATGGCGCCAACGGATGCCGGCCTCGATGAACTCGTCAATATCGCCGTCGAATACGGCCTGGGTCTGCGAGGTCTCGTATCCGGTGCGCAGATCCTTGACCATCTGGTACGGATGCAGCACATAGGAGCGCATCTGGTCGCCCCAGCTGGCCTTGATGTCTCCGGCGAGCTCCTTCTTCTTCTTGGCTTCCTCCTCGTGGCGCAGCACCAGCAGTCGGGACTGCAGCACGGCCATGGCCGCGGCGCGGTTCTGGATCTGCGAGCGCTCATCCTGCATGGTCACCACGATGCCGGTCGGAATATGGGTGATGCGCACCGCGGAATACGTGGTGTTCACGCCCTGGCCGCCAGGACCGGAGGAGCAGTAGGTGTCGACGCGGATTTCGGAATCAGGCACGTCGATGTGGTCGGTGGCCTCGACCAGCGGCACCACTTCCACGGCGGCGAAGCTGGTCTGGCGGCGTCCCTGGTTGTCGAATGGGGAGATACGCACCAGACGGTGGGTGCCGCCCTCCACGCTCAGTCGTCCATACGCGTATGGAGCGTCCACCTGGAAGGTGGCGGACTTGATGCCCGCCTCCTCGGCATAGGAGGTGTCCATGACCTTGGCCTTGTATCCGTTGCGTTCAGCCCAACGAAGGTACATGCGCAGCAGCATCTGCGCGAAATCGGCCGCGTCCACACCGCCTGCGCCGGAACGGATCGTCACCACTGCGGAACGCTCGTCGTACTCGCCGTCGAGCAACGTCTGGATCTCCATGTCGTCGAGGTCCTTTTGGATGCTTTCGACTTCGGACTTGGCTTCCGCAAGGGTGTCTGCGTCCTCTTCCTCCTGGCCGAGCTCGACCAGGGTCTCCACATCCTCGATGCGCTGGCTCGCGGAGGCCAGACGCTTGAGCTGCGACTGCACTGCGGACAGCTTGCTGGTCACCTTCTGGGCGTTCTCCGGGTTGTCCCACAGCCCCGGCTCCGCGGCCTTCACCTCGAGCTCCTTGGCCTCCGCGGTCAGCCGGTCGACGTCAAGCGCCTTGGAAATGGACTCGTATTTGGCGCGCGCCTCGCCAATCGCTTCGGAATAATCAAATTCTGCCATCGTTCACACCATACATTTCTTGTTGCGTTCTTGCTTTATTCTGCCATGGAGCCATGCACGGCCCCGATGCGGTCCATAGGATTTTTCCACGTGCCCACATACCCGTCCCGTCGTGCCGGACCGCGAACCTGTCCGCGCACACTTGGAAACAGGGACCCGTTTCGGATCGCATCAGGTCGGAAACGTCAAAGACCCGCGTAAATGGCGGGGATGACCAGACACAGCAACATCGCCGCGGCGATGACGATGCACACCGTGCGCACCATAGCGCGCCGACGGCGTTCCCGTTGCTCGCGTTCGTCCCTGTAGTCACTCATACGCGCCACTATACCCGGTTATCCCTACTTTGCCGTTCGCCCGGAGCCTTCGGAATCATTTATGGTAGGGCTCCCCCGCGTTGATCTTGTAGGCGCGGTAAATCTGCTCAAGCAGAATCACACGCATCAGCTGATGGGGGAATGTCATTTTGGAGAAGCTCAGCAGATAGTCGGCACGCTTGAGGATCGACGGATCCAGTCCCAACGAGCCGCCGATGATGAATTGGATATGGCTGGTGCCATGGAGTCCAAGACCGTCAATCTTCGCGGCGAGCTGCTCGCTGGTCAGTTGGGTTCCCTCGATGGCGAGGGCGATGACGAACGCATCGGAACGGATATGTTTGGCGATGCGTTCGCCCTCCTTGGCCTTGATCTGCCGCTCGAGCCCTTCGCTGGCGTGCTCCGGCGTCTTCTCGTCGGCCACTTCGACGATATCGAGCTTGCAATATCGGCCCAGTCGTTTCGAGTATTCCGCGATGGCGTCGCGCAAATACTTTTCCTTGACCTTGCCGACGGTGATCAGTGTGATTCTCAATTTTTATGGAGCTTTTCGTTGAGCTCGATGCCGGTCTTGCGATAGCGTGCCTCGATACGGCCGGACACGGAGTTGCGGATGAACAGGATGTTGTCCTTGCCGGAAAGCTCGGCGCCCTTGACGGTCTCGAGCGGCTCGCCGGCCGCGACCTTGGCCTTGTCGTAGATGGTGACCTTGGTTCCGGCCGTGACGTACAGGCCAGCCTCGACCACGCAATTGTCGCCCAGAGAGATGCCGATGCCGGCGTTCGCGCCAAGCAGGGAATGCTCGCCGATGGAGTTCTTCAGCTTGCCGCCGCCGGACAGGGTGCCCATGATGGACGCGCCGCCGCCGATGTCGGAACCGTTGCCGACCACGACGCCCTGGGAGACACGGCCCTCGACCATGGAAACACCCAAGGTGCCGGCGTTGAAGTTCACGAAGCCGGCATGCATGACGGTGGTGCCTTCGGACAGGTGAGCGCCCAGACGCACGCGGTCGGCGTCGCCGATGCGCACGCCGGACGGCACAACGTAATCGACCATGCGCGGGAATTTGTCGATGGACAGCACGCTCACATCGACATGCGGAGCCAACGCGGCGCCCGCCTGGCGCGTGGTGGCCATCACATCGAGTTTGCGCAGGGCGAAATCCTCGACCGCGAACGGACCGTAATTGGTCCACACCACATTGTTCAGCTTGGCGAAAATGCCATCGAGGTTCAAGGTGTTCGGCTTAGCCAGACGCATGCTCAGCAGGTGCAGACGTAGATAGGCGTCGGCCGCGTCCTCGATCGGCTCATCCAGCTTGGACACGGTGAAAACCGGCACGCGGCGCACGCCACGCGCATCGGCCTCGTCGTGTGCGATAGCGCCGAAATTATGGTTCGGACGTGCGGATTCGGCAGGCGCCTGTCCCAGTTTGAGTTCCGGATACCAGACGTCCAAGGTGTTGCCGGCGGCGTCGATGCTCGCCAGACCCCAGCCCCACGCGGTACGCTGATCAGTCATGTGTACGCTCCTTTGAGGATGCCGGAACCATGGGAGGTTCCGTTCGTTGGATTCTTTGGTTCCTTGGAACACTGTAGCGGCAAGCCGCGGCAGACGCGGACGCGGTTTCGAAGACCGGTTCCGCGCAAACGCCGGAGACCGCGGTCAGCGCTGGTTCATCGGCACGTAATCGCGCTTCGTGCAACCAGTGTAGACCTGGCGCGGGCGGCCGATCTTGGTGTTCGGATCGGCGAGCATCTCACGGTACTGCGCGATCCAGCCGGGGATACGTCCAAGCGCGAACAGCGTGGTGAACATGGCCGGATCGAAGCCGATGGCGCGGTAGATCAATCCGGTGTAGAAGTCGACGTTCGGATACAGGTGGCGGGAGACGAAGTAGTCGTCGTTCAATGCGATCTTCTCCAGCTCGGTGGCCACGTCGAACAGCGCGCGCTCGTCGGCCGGCAGCTTCAACGTGTCGGAGCGGGCCATGATCTTCTCCAGATAGCTCTTGGCGATGGCCGCACGCGGATCATACGACTTGTAGACGCGGTGGCCCAGTCCGGAGATGCGCTGGCCATTGGCCTTGGCATCCTCCACGAACTCCTTGACGGTCTTGCCCGAATCGCGGATCGCCTTGAGCTGGCGGAGCACGGCCTCGTTCGCACCTCCGTGCAGCGGGCCGGACAGCGCGTTGATGCCAGCCGCGATCGCGGAATACAGATTGGCGTGCGCGGAACCGGCGATGCGTACCACGGAGGTGGAGCAGTTCTGCTCGTGGTCGGCGTGGATGATGAGCAGTCGGCCGAGCGCGTGCACGTACAGCGGGTCGGATTCGAACGGCTCGTACGGCACGGCGAAGCACATGCGCAGGAAATCGTCGACGTAGCCACGCGAGTAATCCGGGTACAGCATCGGCTCATCGCGACGGCGGCGGAAGATGTAGCTCACGATGGTGCGGGCCTTGGCCATGATGATGGTCGCCGCCTCGTCAAGCTGGTCGGAATCGTTGATGTCGGTGGTGTCCGGGTAGAAGGTGGCGAGCGCGTTGACGGCGGAGGCCATCACGCTCATCGGGTGCGCGGTGCGCAGGAAGGAACCCATGAAGGTGCGGAAGTCCTCCCCCACCATCGTGCGGTGGTTGATGTCGGAGATGAAGCGGTCGTACTGCTCCTTGCTGGGCAGTTCGCCGTGCCGCAGCAACCATGCCACTTCCAGGAAGTCGGACTGCTCGCACAGCTGCTCGATCGGATAGCCTCGGTAGCGCAGGATGGAGTTCTTGCCGTCGATGTAGGTGATTTTCGATTCGCACTGCGCGGTGGTCAGGAAGCCCGGATCGAGCGTGACCCAACCATCATTGCGCAGCGTGGACACCACGATGCCGTCCGCGCCCGCCGTGGCCTCGACCACCGGCAGGGTGAAGTCCTTGGATTCCACACTCAGATTGGCTGTGGCCATATGTTCACTCCTTACCGATTCAAAAAAGTATCGTCAACTATATGGCATACGCGTTTCGGCATGCGTCCACCGTCTCAAAAGCGAACGTTCCCGCATCGTTTCCGGGCCCGTGCGATGGCCAGAACAGCGAAGGGGCCGTGCGTGTGATCGCACGACCCCTGACGGGCATGTCAAAGCGCGGACTAGTCGCGGACGGTGAGGATCTCCGGACCGTTCTCGGTGATGGCGATGGTGTGCTCGCTGTGCGCGCCACGGGAGCCGTCCTCGCTCTTCAGCGTCCAGCCGTCCTTCGGATCCTGGTAGATCTCGTCGGTGGTCTTGAGGAACCACGGTTCGATAGCGATGACCAGGCCCGGGCGCAGCTTGTAGCCATGATGCGCCCTGCCGTCGTTCGGCACATGCGGATCGCCGTGCATGATGCGGCCTACGCCGTGGCCGCCGAATTCCAGGTTGATCGGATAGCCGTACTCGCGTGCGACGTCGCCGACGGCGCAGGAAACGTCACCCAGACGGTTGCCGGGCTGCGCGGCGGCGATGCCGGCTTCCAGCGCCTCTTCGGTGCACTTGATCAGACGCAGGTCGTCGGGATGCTGCGTGCCGACGCAGAAGCTGATGGCGGAATCCGCGACCCAGCCATCGACGTTGATCGCCAGATCGAGGCTGATCAGATCGCCGTCCTTCAGGTTGTAATCGTACGGAACGCCGTGCAGCACGGCGTCGTTCACGGACGTGCAGATGTAGTGCGCGAACGGGCCGGTGCCGAAATCGGGAGCGTAGTCGACATAGCAGGACGTGGCGCCCTTGCGGTCCACGATGCGCTTGTGGACGAATTCATCGATTTCCAGCAGATTGGTGCCGACTTTGGTGAAATCCTTCAGGTCGCGCAGGATGCCGCCGACGAAACGGCCCGCGGGCTTCATCGCTTCAATCTCTTTGGGAGTTTTCAATTCAATCATGCCCTCAACCCTACTTCGCGGGCCATACAGCGGCGAACCGCATTCCTCCTGCCTGATTCCACCCGGACGATCGGCCGGAACGCTCCGTCTTGTCATCAAAGATGGATAGGGTGAAGCCATGAGCAATACTACGAATTCTTTGGTTTCAGGCATCGATCCGGCATCGTTCTCCGCCGTGACCGGCCCGGCGCAGGATCTGTTCCGTTACGTCAACGGCCCGTGGATCGACATGTACCGTCTTCCCGACGACCGTTCCCGCTACGGATCCTTCGACAAGCTCGCCGAGGACGCGGAGAACCAGATCCGTGACATCCTTGAAGAGGAAGATTGCCCGGCGACCAAATCGCGTGCGCTGTACAAAAGCTTCCTCGACGTCGACGCCATCGACAAGGCCGGACTTTCCGCCATCGAAAGCCAGCTCGACGCCATCGACAAGGCCGAGGACAAGACGTCGCTCACCCGCGCGCTTGGCGCGATGAACCCGACCGGAGGCCCCGACCTGCTCGGCATCGCCGTCTACGGCGATCCGGGAGCGCCCGAGACCAATGTCATCCATATCGAGCAGGACGGTCTGGGACTGCCGGATGAGGCCTACTACCGCGAGGACCATTACGCGCCGATCCGCGAGGCGTACGTCGATATGGTCTCCAAGCAGCTGAGGAACGCGCATCTCGCTGCCGACGCGGATGACGCCGACGCGCAGGCCAAGCGATTCCTCGACGTCGAGACCCGCATCGCGTCGAACCATTGGGACAATGTGGCCACCCGCGATTCGGTGAAGACCTACAATCCGACCGATTTCGCCGACTTGCAGGCGACGCTCGCCGATTTCGACCTCGGCGCATGGATCGAGGCCTGGCAGACCGCCTACGATGCGACCACGGCCGCCGCCGTGCAGCCCCTGGACCTCCGCGGCTCGTTCGAGCACACGATTGTCCATGAGCCGAGCTTCCTCACCGGAATCAACGCATTCTGGCGGGAGACCCCGCTGGACGACCTCAAACTGTGGGCCCGCGTGCATGTGATCATCGGCTCCGCCGTGGAGCTTCCCCATGAATTCGACGAGACGAATTTCGATTTCTACGGCAGGACGCTGTCCGGCCAGAAGGAGCAGCGCGTTCGCTGGAAGCGCGGCGTCTCGCTGGTCAATGGCGTGTGCGGCGAGGATGTCGGCCGCGAATACGTGAAGAGGCACTTCCCCGAAACGTCCAAGCAGCGCATGGAGCAGCTGGTCGGCAACCTCATCGACGCCTATCGCGTGTCCATCTCCAGCTCCGCCTGGCTTGGTGAGGAGACCAAGAAGAAGGCCTTGGAGAAGCTCTCCAAGTTCGTGCCGAAGATCGGATACACCAACCATTGGCGCGACTACTCCGCGCTGGACGTGCGCGAGGACGCTGGCTTCGCCGAGAACATGCGCGCCGCGAACCTGTACGAGACCGGCTATCAGCTGGCCAAGGTCGGCAAGGCCGTGGACAAGGACGAATGGCTGATGAATCCGCAGACGGTGAACGCCTACTATGAGCCGTCCATGAACGTGATCGTGTTCCCGGCCGCCATTTTGCAGCCGCCGTTCTTCAACCCGGATGCCGAGGATGCCGCGAACTACGGCGGCATCGGCGCCGTGATCGGCCATGAAATCGGCCACGGCTTCGACGATCAGGGCGCGCAATACGACGGCGACGGCAAGCTCAACGACTGGTGGACCGAAGAGGACAAGGCCAATTTCAAGGCGCTCACCCAGAAGCTCATCGACCAGTACAACGAGTTCGTGCCGACGCAGCTCGCCGAGAAGTACGTCGACGACCCGTCGAAGGCTCCGCACGTCAACGGCGCGCTGACCATCGGCGAGAACATCGGCGACTTGAGCGGCGTGAACATCGCGCTTAAGGCTTACGCATTCGCGCTCGACGAGGCCGCGGGTCGCAGCAAGGACGGTTCGATGGAGGCCATCGAGACCTCGCTCGCCGAAGCCCCTGAAATCGACGGTTTCACCGGCCTGCAGCGTTTCTTCCTGAGCTATGCCTCGATCTGGCGCACCAAGAATCGCGACGAGCTGGCCGAGCAGTATCTGCAGATCGACCCCCACTCCCCCGCCGAATGCCGCACGAATGGCATCGCCCGCAATGTGGACCTGTTCCACAAAGCGTTCGACGTGAAGCCGGGCGACGGTATGTGGCTCGAACCGGAACAGCGGGTGCGCATTTGGTGACGGAGCGCGCAAGCGGATCCATCGCCGGATAATCGTCAGAATCCATCGCCGCCGAACTCCTCCTGAGGGGCTTCGGCGGCGTTTTCATCCATGCCGGCAGGCCGTTCTTCCCACGATTCGGCCGGATCGGCGTTCCGTTCCTCCAGCACCTCGACCGGAGCCACCTCCTGCGGACGGTCGCTCCGCGCGTACGGATCGCGTGCGGAAGTCCGCTCCACGCGTGTGTCCTGTCCGTCGTTCTGCTTGGCGAATCTGCGCAACGTGGACACTCCGTAATTGAGGTCATGTCCCGCCGCGTTCGCCTCCATAACAAGCTTCGACTGACGCTTGCCGCTCTGATCCACCCAGCTTTCCGAAGCCAGGACACCAGATACGATGACTGGCTCGCCTTTTTTGAACGATTGGCAGATGCTTTCGGAAAGACCACGGTAAGCCTTCACTGTGATCCATGTGGTCGGCAGATCCCGCCATTGCTGCGTCCGGCCGTCGAAATACCGCCTGGTGCTGGCCAGACGGAACGAACTGGCATGAGGCATGCCTTCCCGATTGAACTGGGTGGGATTTCCGCCCACGTATCCCGTGACGGTGAGGAGCCCTTGCTGCTGTGCCATGACCGGCCTTTCTACTCGATGGAAATGGTCCGCGGAAAGCGCCGAAGCCGGCGCGGAAGCGACACACAGTCGGAGGTGGGTGTTGACAGGAGCTCTGCGCGCCCTCCCCGCGTCCTTGCGTTTCCGCGGTAGTCACCACTATCTTCGACGCGGCCGCCTATATGCAAGCCCAAACGGCGAATGTGGATAACCAACGGTGCTCCGGGCGAGTCGTGGATAGCCGGTGGATAATTTCGACTTTTCCACACCCATCCACAATCCATATGCGAGCAGATTTTTTACGAAGTTCCCCATAAAAACGGAAGACCACGCAATCTGCATGGTCTTCCATCGTTGTGCGACGCCGTATCAGCCCGGCGTCACGCGTCTGTCGGCATCACTACTTGAGCAGCGCCGCCACACGGTCGGCGATGGCCTGCGCGGCGTCCGCGACCGGCACCGCCTCGGCGTTCTCGCCATTGCGGTCGCGCACTTCGATGGTGCCGTTGTTGACGGTGTCGCGTCCGGCGACGGCGATGATCGGCACGCCGATGAGCTCGGCGTCCTTGAACTTGACGCCCGGAGACACCTTCTTCCTGTCATCGAAGATGACCTCGATGCCCTTGTCCTCAAGTTCTGCGATCAAGCGCTCGGCAGCCTCGAACGCAGCCGCGTCCTTGCCGGTGGCCACCACATGCACCTGCGCGGGGGCGATAACGGCCGGCCATGCCAGACCCTTCTCGTCGTGGTGGGTCTCGGCGATGCAGGCCATCACGCGGGAGACGCCGATGCCATAGGAGCCCATCCACACCGGAACGGCCTTGCCATTCTGGTCGAGCACCTTCAGGCCGAGCGCGTTGGAGTACTTCAGGCCGAGCTGGAACACCTGGCCGATCTCCACACCGCGTTCGAAGCTCAGGGGGCCGGAGCCGTCCGGGCTCATATCGCCGTGGCGCACCTCAACGGCCTCGACGGTGCCGTCGGCCTCGAAGTCGCGGCCGTACACCAGGTCGTAGTAATCCACCTCATGCTCGTCGGCGCCGGTGAACCATGCGGAGCCGCGGGCGATGTGCGCGTCCACGAAGTAGCGCAGCGCGTCGCCGGTCTCATTGGCATTCTCGGCCTTCTTGCCGTCGCGAGCCTGCGGGCCGAGCACCATCGGGCCGATGTAGCCCTTGACCAGTTCGGGGTGCTTCTTCAAGTCCTCTTCGGTGGCTTCCTCGATTTCGGCGGGGGCGAACTGCGCCTCAAGGCGCTTCATGTCCACCACGCGGTCTCCGGGCACGCCCACGACCACGAGTTCGCGCCACGGCTTGTCGTGGTTCTCGTCCTCGGCATGCTTGACGGCGATGACGACGTTCTTCAGGATGTCGCTGGCCTGCCATGCGCGGCCGTCGCTGCGCGGATGGTTGGCGTTGGCGAATTCGACCATCTTGTCGATGGTTTCGGCGTTCGGCGTCGGGCGCTTCTCGGCGGCCGGGGTGTTGGAATAGTCGATCGCCTCCGGTTCCGGAGTGGTCAGAGCCTCGACGTTCCACGCCTTGCCGGACGGGGACTGAGCGAAGGTGTCCTCGCCGATCTCCATCGGGGCGAGGAATTCCTCGGATTCGAAACCACCCATCGGACCTGCCATGGCGTGCACCGGCACGTAGTCGAGGTCGAGACGCTTGAAGATGCGCTCGTATGCGCCGCGCTCATCCATGTAGGCCTTGACGAGACCTTCCTTGTCGAGGGTGAAGGAGTAGGCGTCCTTCATGATGAATTCACGGCCGCGGATGAGGCCTGCGCGCGGACGGAACTCGTCGCGGTACTTGGTCTGGATCTGGTACAGGGTGACCGGCAGATCCTTGTACGAGGAGTACAGGTCCTTGACCAGCAGGGTGAACATCTCCTCGTGGGTCGGGGCCAGCAGGTAGTCGGCCTCGTGGCGGTCCTTCAGACGGAAGATGTTGTCGCCGTACTCCTCCCAGCGGTGGGTGGCCTCGTACGGTTCTCGCGGCAGCAGACCGGAGAAGTGGACTTCCTGGGCGTCGATTGAAGCCATCTCCTCGCGGATGATGTTCTCGATCTTGTTCAACACATTGAGACCCAGCGGAAGCCAGGTCCAGATGCCCGGAGCGGCCTTGCGCAGATAGCAGGCGCGCTGCAGAAGCTGGTCCGACACGACGTCGGCATCGGCGGGGTTCTCGCGCAGCGTGCGCAGGAACATGGTAGACATACGAAGTGCTTTGGTCATACGCCCAAAGTTACTCAGGCAAGCAGACGTAACGGCATCGAACGGCCTCGCAAACTGGCGAAATCGTTTATTTATAAACTTATAAATAAGTCTTGCACAATGCTTATAATCACCCTTACGAAGACTCCGTCAGGCGAATTCAACATATCGCATGCGCCGCGCGGAACACTGGAGAGGAAAGACATGCGTCACATCACCGCGCATATTTCGATTTGGAACAAACTCGGCTGGATCGGCATCATCTGCTATCTCGTGTTCGCCATGGCAACACCGGAAGTGCTCACCGGAGCGAACAAGTGGGTGAGATTGAGCATGGCGCTGCTGTGCGCGGCGCTGATCTCGCTGCCTTGGCGCAGACCGTTCAACGTGGCCGCCATGGCCGGTCTGATGGTGTGGATCATCATCACGCGCGCAATTCCCGGATTCGAAGCACTGCAACGCAATCCCGTGTGGCTGCTCGTGGGTCTGGCCTGCGCGGTCACCAGCTGCTGGGACGCGGATCCGACCAGCGAGGAAGAGGAGAACGAACTCGACCCGGATCTCGCACGCTCGTTGCAAGCGATGGGCTGACGCCGGATATCCGGCGATCGGCATATAAGGCGTCGGTCCGATGCAACCTGATGGTCGGCATCGGACCGACGCCTTATTCGTCAGAACAGCGCATCCTGCGCGAACTCGTCATCGGCTCCATCGACAGCCCCCGATGTACGTTTGCGGAAGGCAGCGACGCCTTCCCGAGCCAATACGCCGACGGCCAACGCCGATTCCGTCCGCAATCGCCCATCCAATCGGACCGCATCCGGCGATACCAGGAACATACGCTCGTTGACGCCCTGCAGGTACAGGCCATCGAGGCTTTCCACACGCGACAGCGCCACATATCCCATACCGGGCGCGAACGTGCGTCGCAGATCCATCACGGCGCGATCCAATGTCATGCCCTGCGATTTGTGGATGGTGATGGCCCACGCGCAGCGCAGCGGCACCTGCTTGACCGTCGCCAGCACGGTGTCGCCGTCCTGCATTTCCCAAGAAGCCGGCTTCATGGTGACGATGTTGCCGTTTTCGAATTCGACGATGGGCCAGCCACCTTTCGATTGGTCGGCAAAACCGCGCACGGTGCCCAGCGATCCGTTGACGAACTGGCGATCGGAATCGTTGCGCACCGCCATCACCGCCGCGCCCGTTTTGAGATACAGCCTTTCGGGGGCAAGCATGTTGCGTTTCAGCCGTTCCACCATATTGGCCGAGCCTTCGGATTCGGCGAGGTATTCGTGCGGCTCCTCCTTGATTTCGAACAGACGCAGATCGTTGAGCGCGTCCGCCTGCCTGTTGACGGGGAACAGATTCACCGCCTGCTGGCCCGGCTCCGGCATCACGCCAAGTCGGGTCAGCAGCACGTTGCGATCGGCGTCGTTCACCGCTCCATCGCGGATGTCGGTCAGCACGTTCAACAGCTTGCCGTCATCCTGACGATGCTGCTCGGTCAGATAGCAGATGACGGGGTCGAGTTCCCGCCATACCAGCGATTCGGTGACGAAACCCTCCGGATTGAGTCCGGCTCCGGCGTAGCGTTCGCGGGAAGCCAGAAATTCGGGGCTTGGCGCGATCAGATCGTTGTTGCGTCCCGACACCGAAACCGGCGGAAGCTGGAAGAAATCGCCGGACAGCACCACTTGCAGACCGCCAAACGGACGTTCGTCATGCCGGACGATGCGGCAGACCTGGTCGACCATGTCGAACAGCCATGCGTGAAGCATGGAGACCTCGTCGATGATGAGGATGTCGGCTTCCTGCAGACGGCGTTTGCGACGGCTGCGGATGGTTTTGACCAAGCTATCGGTCAGCGCGGTGGCCAATCCGACGCCGCTCCACGAATGGATGGTGGTGCCGTTGATATGCGTCGCCGCGATGCCGGTCGACGCGGTGACGGCCACGGACGCACCGTCGGCGCGCGCCTGACGCACGAATTCGTTGAGAACATACGTCTTGCCCGCACCGGGCGCGCCCGTCAGGAAGACCGGCGCGCCGGAATTCAGAATCGCAAGCGCCTCGTCCTGCCTCATTACGCCACCTTTCTTACGTGCCCTTACGTGCCGTACCCCACGTCACCCACCTATGACGTTCACGCACCTGCGCCGCCGCGCACTGTGTCGCTGCGTCCTACGCAACGGAATCGTCAGGCAACCAGCCTATCCACGACCTTGAGCACACCGTGATCGACATTCGACGGCGCCATATAGCGTGCGGCGGCCTTCAAATCGGGATGAGCGTTGCCCATGGCGAACGACCAGTCGCCCGCTTCAAGCATGAGCAGATCGTTGAGGTAGTCGCCGAACACCGCCGTCTGCGCGGATGTGACGCCGAGCACGCGTTGCAACGCCTCGACGCCCTGCCTTTTGTCGGTTTCGGCGTTCATGATGTCGACCCACAGCTTGCCGGAGACGACCACCTGATAGTCCGCGCGCAAATGCGCGAGATGCTCGTTGGTGAAGCGTTCGGCGCCGTCGAGGTCGAGCACCGCGAGTTTCAGTACGATTTCGGCGCCGCCGCCCGGCTTGTAGGCGGACGGTTCCTGGGCGACGTCCAGCACCGCGTGCAGATCGTCCACGATGCTCAGCGCCGCGTAATATTTGCGCACCTCGTCGAGGAACGGCTTGTCGGAACGCTGCACGTAGGCCGAATTGAGACCGCATATCACCAGTCCCACATTGTGCTCGCCGGAAGCGGCGGCCTCATCGACCAGGTCGATGACGTGACGCGTGACATCCAGATCGATGCCATGCACTTCCACGACTTTGCCGTCGAGCGCCACCACATTGCCGTTTTCCGCGATGTAGGACAGCTCTCCCCCGCCGAGGATTTCCGCGGCCTTGTCGGCGAACATGTTGCGCAACGTGGCGTATTGGCGTCCGGAGGCCGGCACGAATTCGATGCCTTGGCTCTTGAGGCGGGCAAGCATCGGCCAGAATCCGTCCGGAATCTCGCTGTGCTCGTCGAGCAGGGTGCCGTCCATGTCGGCGACCACAAGGCGGATGTCCTGCGGCTGGCTGATGGCAGTCCAATCGGCTGCGGTCATATGGTTTCCTTCCTGAGGTGGATCCGTGGACGGCCGGTTTGTGGATGGCCGGCCGCTTCGGACGTCATGTCCGAAGGAGATCAGTCCTTGTTGAGCAGGCTGGTGCGCTGGATGTCCGCGGCGATGGCCTGTGCCTCGGTCTCGTCCGGGCCAGGCACCGGCGCCATGAACGCCTTGCGATAGTAGCGCAGTTCGTCAAGCGATTCGATGATGTCGGCGAGCGCGCGGTGGCCGCCGTTCTTCGGAGGACGGTTGAGATACACGGCCGGATACCAGCGGCGCGCGAGCTCCTTGAAGGTACTCACGTCGATGGTGCGGTAATGCAGGTTCTCCATGAGATCCGGCATGTAATGGTCGAGGAATTTCTTGTCGGAGCCGATGGTATTGCCCGCGAGCAGGGGCTTGACGCCGTCCGGGGTGAACCGCTTGACGTATTCGATGACCTTGGTCTGCGCCTCGTCGAGGCTCAGCCCGTGCTCCCATTCGTTGATCAGTCCGGAACGGGTGTGCATGGCGCGCACGAAGTCGTTCATATGGTCGACGGCCTTCTGGCTGGGCTTGATCACGTAGTCGACGCCTTCGTCGAGCACGTTCAGGTCGAAGTCGGTCGGCACCACGGACACTTCGACGAGCTCGTCGCCGCCGAAGATGTCCAATCCGGTCATCTCGCAATCGATCCAGATCAGGCGCGAGCCTGCGGACGTGTATGTTTCGCCATCGTGTGCATCTACCATCGTTGCCTCGTTTCGGTTTGGGTTCCTCGTCCCACGTTCTTTTGCGCAGGCCGAACATACGAAGATACCGCGGGGTAGGTACTTGAATCGCCGACGGGTGCCGTGAAAAACGGGAAGTCCCGTTCCGCGGCTCATGCCACGGGACGGGACTTCATTCAATCGGACTGCCGTCCGAACGCTCACTGACGGCCGGAGTAGTTCGGCGCCTCGGCGGTCATGACGATGTCGTGCGGATGGGATTCGCGCAGACCGGCATCGGTGATGCGGATGAACTTGCCACGTTCCGGCATCTCGGCGATGTTGTGGGCGCCGATGTAGAACATGGACTGGTGCAGGCCGCCGATCATCTGGTACAGCACGGCGTTGAGCGGTCCGCGGTACGGCACTTCGCCTTCGACACCTTCCGGAACGACCTTGTCGTTGGAGGTGACGTCGGCCTGGAAGTAACGGTCCTTGGAGTAGGACTTCTTGCCACGCGGAGCCATGGCGCCCAGGGAGCCCATGCCACGGTACAGCTTGTACTGCTTACCGTGCAGGAGCACCTTCTCGCCCGGAGCTTCCTCGCAGCCCGCAAGGGTGCCGCCAAGCATCACGGAGGATGCGCCGGCCACGAGGGCCTTGGCGATGTCGCCGGAGTAGTGGATGCCACCGTCGGCGATGCACGGCACGCCAGCGGCGCGGCAGGCCTGGGCGGCCTCGTACACGGCGGTGAGCTGCGGGACGCCGACACCGGCGACCACGCGGGTGGTGCAGATGGAGCCCGGGCCGACGCCGACCTTGACGGCGTCGACGCCGGCGTCGATCATGGCCTGCGCGCCATGGCGGGTGGCGACGTTGCCGCCGATGATGTCCACGCCGTCGAACGCGGAGTCGGACTTGAGGCGACGGATCATGTCGAGGGCAAGCTTGGCCTCGCCGTTGGCGGTGTCGACCACGAGCACGTCGACGCCGGCCTCCATCAGGGCGGAGGCGCGGTTGTAAGCGTCGCCGAGGAAGCCGATGCCTGCGGCGACGCGCAGACGGCCCTGCTCGTCCTTGGTGGCGTCCGGATACTGCTCGGTCTTGACGAAGTCCTTGACGGTGATCAGGCCGGTCAAGTGGCCTTCGGCGTCGACCAGCGGCAGCTTCTCGACCTTGTGCTTGGCCAGCAGGTCGTGGGCATCTTCCTTGGAGATGTTGGACGGGCCGGTGATGAGGTTCTCGCGGGTCATCACTTCGGAGACCTTCAAACGGTCGTAATCCTCGGATGCGATGAAGCGCATGTCACGGTTGGTGATGATGCCGACGAGCTTGTTGTCCTTGTCCACGACCGGCAGTCCGGAGATGTGGAAGCGGCCGCACAGCTTGTCGAGGTCGGCCAGGGTCACGTCCGGGCTCACGGTGAGCGGGTCGTTGATCATGCCGGATTCAGAACGCTTGACGATGTCGACCTGGGCGGCCTGATCGTCGATGGAAAGGTTGCGGTGCAGCACGCCGATGCCGCCGTTGCGGGCCATGGCGATGGCCATGTCGGACTCGGTGACGGTGTCCATGGCCGCAGAGATGGCCGGGACCTTCATCGTGATGTTGCGGGTGAGATGAGTGGTGGTGTCCACTTCGGACGGAATGACATCCGTCTCGTTCGGCAGCAGCAGCACATCGTCATATGCGAGGCCAAGCTGGGCGAAAATCGGAGGAAGTGGGGCGAAAGTGGAATCTGCATTCATATCAGGAATTGTAGCCATAAACCCACTATATGAACGTGTGCTGACTAACTGCGACACGGTCCGCGGAAGCGGAGAAAAACCCATTGTCGGCAAACGCTTCCCACATCGTCCGGCAAAGCGTTTCATCAGATTCGTGCGGACGGCGCGGGAATGCGATCAGCGTCCGCCGCGAGACCTGCCTCCACGGGAACGTCCGACCGACGCATGCCGCGCATCGGCTTCGATGGCCGCGTTCTCCTCGCGAATCTCCGGAATGCGGTGCCTCAGATACGGATACATCGTGGCGACGGCCAGCAGCGCCGCCGCGATGAGGAAGCCGATCAGCACGTAACTCGCCCGGAAGAACAGGATCATGATCGAGCCGAATGCGATCAACGCGGCCCAGCCCCACAGAATCAGCACCGCGCCCTGCACGGTGTGTCCGATGCGCAGCATGCGGTGGTGCAGATGCATGCGGTCCGGGTGCATCGGCGACTGCCCTTTGCTCAGACGCCGCACGATCGCCAAGCACATGTCGAGAATGGGCAGGAACAGCACCAACATCGGCAGCAGAATCGGCATGAACACCGGCAGATAGATGCTGGTATGGATGGATGCCGGGTCGAGACGGCCCGTCATGACGATCGACGCGCAGGTGATCAGATAGCCGAGCAGCATGGAGCCGGAATCGCCCATGAACAGTTTCGCGGGATGCCAGTTATGCAGCAGGAAACCGACGCACATACCCACCATGGCGATGTCGATCAGCGTGGCCATGGACGCGTACGACGGCGAATTGCGCGCGATGATGTACGAATAGATGGCGAAGGCGATGCCGCCGATCGCCACAATCCCCGACGAGAGACCGTCCAGACCGTCCACGAAATTGACGGCGTTGATGGACACGACGATCAGGAACGCCGTGATGGCCATGGATAGGCTTGGCGACGCGGTGACGAGCGATCCCAACGGCAGCGAAATGATCTGCAGTCCGCCCCACGCCACGAAAACGGAGATGAGCAGCTGGCCGGCGAGTTTAAGCATCCAGTCGAGGTCCCACAAATCGTCCGCCATGCCCAGCAGACAGATCATGATGGCTCCGGCGAGGATGACCCATGCTTGGTGCGATTGGGTGAACAGCCCTTCGATGAACGGAATATGCGAGGCGAACAGCATGGCCACGGTGAAGCCGATGAGCATGCCCAGTCCGCCCATGCGCGGCGTCGGAACGGTATGCACGTCGCGCGCGCGCACTTCGCCGACGGCGCCGATCTCGATGGCGATATGCCGGATCAGCGGGGTGAGCAGGTAGGTTACGCCGCCTGCGATCGCGGCAATGAACAGGTAGATCCTCATACGCCCAATGCACCGCCGTTCAGTGTCAACGCCTTGCGGATGACCGGCTCGCGGATCACTCCCTCCCGAAGGATCACGATGCCGTCGCGCTCATGCGGATCGGCTTCGACCACCGTGGACGCCACGTGACCGGGCGTCGCGCCTCCATCCAGGTACAGATCCACCGCGTCGCCAAGCGCCTCCTTGGCCTCCTGGACCGTCTGCGCGCTTTCCTCGCCGGAACGGTTGGCGCTGGTGGCCGCCAATGGCCCTGTGGCACGCAGGACACGCAATGCAACTGCGGAATTGGGGATGCGCACGCCCTGCGTGGATCTGCCGCTCACCGGATCGCGTCGCACGGTGGCGAGCGAGCAATCGTCCTCCGCTTCGGCTATCGGTGAAAAAGCGCCCGGCATGAACATGGCAGCCAGCCGATTCAGCGGCACGGGCAATGTCAGATGCAACTTCTCCATGCTTTCGATAGACGGCAGCAGCACCTGCAACGACTTGTATTTCGGCCGTTTCTTGGCCGCGAACACCTTGCGGATCGCCTCGATATTGCGCGGATCGCAGGCGACGCCATACACGGTGTCCGTGGGAATAACCACCAATCCGCCATCATGGATGATTTCAACGGCCCGGGCAAGGGATTCGTCGTTTATCGTGCAAATCTCGCTCATGACACCTCCCTTTCAGCCAATCAACTCACCTATTGTACGGCATGGCCCATGGCGCCCCTCGCGCCACGGAAACACCCATCCCCGATGCCAGGCAAACAAAACGGGCACGATACCGGATGTATCATGCCCGTTTCCATGTCGGTACTCCCCCGAGACCAATCGTCCCGAGGCGAGGGCTATGCGCCCAGGTACGCCTTGCGCACCTGTTCGTTGTTGAGCAGCTCCTTGGCGTCGCCCTCCATGGTGATGCGGCCGGTTTCCAGCACGTACGCACGGTCGGCGATAGACAATGCCATCTTGGCGTTCTGCTCGACCAACAACACCGTGATGCCCTGCTCGTGCAGCTTTCGGATGATGGAGAAAATCTCCTTGACGAGCTTCGGCGACAGACCCATGGACGGTTCGTCCATGAGAATCGTCTTCGGGTGGCTCATCAGCGCGCGTCCCATGGCAAGCATCTGCTGCTCGCCGCCGGACAGCGTGCCCGCCTTCTGGTTGCGGCGTTCCTTCAGACGCGGGAACAGGCCGTAGACCATATCGAGGTCCTTCTTGATGTCGGACTGGTCCTTCAGGCTGAACGCACCCATCTCGAGGTTCTCCTCGACGCCCATGCGCGTGAAAACGTGGCGGCCTTCAGGAATGTGAGCCATACCGAGGGTCACGATTTTGTTGCTGTGCGTCTTGAGCAGGTCCACGCCGTTGTACATGACGGAACCGGACTTCGCCGGCACCAGGCCGGTGATGGTGTGCAGCGTGGTGGTCTTGCCAGCGCCGTTCGCGCCGATCAGGGACACGATCTCGCCGTCGTTCACGGTGAAGCTGATGTCCTTGACGGCTTCGATGGCACCATACGAAACGGAAAGGTTCTTGACTTCCAGCATCAGGCCTCCTCCTCGCTTTCGTCATCGTCGTCATCATCGGAACCCAGATACGCGGAGATGACCTGCGGATTGTTGGCGATCTCCTCCGGCGTGCCGGATGCGATGGTGCGTCCGTAATCAAGCACCTGGATGCGCTGGCAGACGTTCATCACCAGGCTCATGTCGTGTTCAATCAACAGGATGGCGATGCCGAAACGGTCGCGGATGGTGTTGATGCAGTTAAGCAGATCCTCGGTCTCCGTCGGGTTCATGCCAGCGGCTGGCTCGTCGAGCAGCAGCAGCTTCATGCCGGTGGCAAGCGCACGGGCGATTTCCAGCTTGCGCTGCGCGCCGTACGGCAGGTTCGCCGCCTCGGTTTCCGCCAGACCCTCAAGTCCGAAGATCTTGAGCAGATCGATGGCCTTGGCATGCATCTCGCGTTCCTGCTTCCAGAACTTCGGGGTGCGGAAGATCGCGCCGCCCATATGGTAGCTGAACGATTCGTTGAACGCGACCAGCACGTTCTCCTCGACGGCCATCTGTCCGAACAGGCGGATGTTCTGGAAGGTTCTGGCGATTCCGGCGCGCACCACCTGATACGTCTTCTTGCCGTTCATGCGTTCGCCATCTAGGAAGAACTCGCCTTCCGTGGGCTGGTACACGCCGGTCAGCAGGTTGAACACGGTGGTCTTGCCGGCGCCGTTCGGTCCGATCAGACCGATGAGCTCGCCGGAATTGATGGTCATGTTGAAGTCGGATACGGCCTTCAGGCCTCCGAAGGTGATGCCGAGATGCTCGGCCTTGAGGATTGGCTCGCTCATGCCTGCGCCTCCTTGGTCTTGGTGGCCTTTCCGGCGGTCTTGTCCGCTTCCTTGGCGCTCTTGCCGGACTTCACGGCCTTCTCGGACTTGCCGTCGGCCCCGTCCTGCTTCGGCTTGCCGTGCTCCCTGACCTTCACGGGATAGAAGATCTTGTTGATGACCTTGGTCAAAGAGAACTCCCAGTTGCCGAAGATGCCTTGCGGACGGAAGATCATGATGAGCACCAGAGCCACCGAATACACCAGCATGCGGTAGCTGGAGAACGCGCGGAGCAGCTCCGGAAGAATCGTCAGGCCGATGGCGGAGACGATGGAACCGGTCAGGGATCCCATGCCGCCGAACACGACCATGATCACGTAGTTGATCGACTGTAGCCAGCCGGCCATGGCCGGGTTGAGCGAGCCGATGTACTGCGCGAAGATGCCGCCTGCGATGCCTGCGAAGAACGCGGAGATGGCGAAGACGAGCACCTTCATATAGGTGATGTTGATGCCGGACGCGTTTGCCGCGATCTCGTCGTCGCGGATGGCCTTGACGGCGCGTCCGTAACGGGAGCGGGCGAACATGAACAGCAGCACCACGGTGACGACGGTGATCCAGAACACGACGTACAGGTTGGCGAGTCGGTCGATGCCGATCAGCGCCTGTCCCGCGGCTCCCTTGTCAAGACCCATGCCGCCGGCGACCTTCAGATTCTGGATGATTACGCGGATGATTTCGCCGAAGCCGAGGGTGATGATGGCAAGGTAATCGCCATGCAGACGCAGGGCCGGGATGCCGACCAGCACGCCGAAGACGCAGGCGACGACACCGCCGACGAGGGTGGTGAGCAGGAATCGCAGGGTCGGATCCATCGCGACGCCGTTGGCGACGAGCAGCTTGCTCATCAGGGCCGCGCTGTACGCGCCAATCGCCTCGAAGCCGCAGCAGCCCAGCGTGAGCTGTCCAAGCACGCCGATGGTGAGGTTCAGCGAGGTGGTCATGATGATGGCGATGCAGCAGGTCATCATGATGCCCTTGATGTAGGCGTTGACCAGACCGGATTCGCACACGCCCATCAGGATGCCGAACAGCGCGACCACACCGATCGCGCAGACCAGATAGGACTGTTTGGTGGAAAGCATTGATTTCTTCATAAGGTCACACCTTCTCGGTTTCCGGTTCGCCCATCAGGCCGGACGGCTTGACCAGGAGCACGATGATGAGGATGCCGAACACGATGGCGTCGGAGAACGCGGACGTGATGATACCGCCGGTGATGGTGCCGATGTACGCCTTGGTCAGGCTTTCGACCACGCCGATCACCAGACCGCCGACCATGGCGCCCGGGATGGAGCCGATGCCGCCGAGCACAGCCGCGACGAAGGCCTTCAGGCCCAGCATCGCGCCCATCATCGGGGACACCTGCGGATAGGAGACGCAGTACATCAGCGATGCGACCGCCGCGAGGCCCGAACCGATGGCGAACGTGAGCGTGATGGTGGAGTTCACGTTGATACCCATCAGGATCGAGGCCTCCTTGTCTTCGGAGACGGCGCGCATGGCCTTGCCCTGCTTGGTGTAGGTGACGAACAGCTGCAGCGCGACCATGATGATCACGCCGAGCACGATGGTGATGATGGTGGCGCCGTCGATCTTCAGCTTGCCGATCGACAACGTCGGAATCTGGATGATGGTGGGAACGGTCTGGTAGTCGGCGCCGAAGATGGCCTGGGAGCCGTTCTCCAGCAACAGGCTCATGGCGATTGCGGTGATGAGGGCGGTCATGCTATTGCCCTTCTCACGCACCGGCTTGTATGCGGCCCTCTCCACGATGACGCCCACCGCCACGCACATGAGAATCGCGGGAATGACGGCCACCCATGCAGGCAGGCCGAAGGCGACGATCGCCGGAATGGTAAGCATCAGCACGTAGGAGCCGACCATGATGAAATCGCCATGCGCGAAGTTGATCAGACGGATGATGCCGTAGACCATGGTGTAACCGAGTGCCACGAGCGAGTACACGCTGCCGATTTTCAGACCATTGAAGATCTGGCTGATGAACATGATGATCTGATTGCCCATCACTCCTCCTTTCAAAGTTTGGTTGGTATCGGGCGGCTTGGCCCGATGAAATACGAATGATTATGAATGGATGTGGATGAATCCGCCTTGATACGCGAAAGGGAGAGAACCGGTTTCCCGGTTCCCTCCTCTTACGTGTTCAGGCTTTCACACCCCTGCCTCCAAGTGGTTGGAGATCACTTGGACGGCTGGATGGTGGTCTTGTACTGCGGCTTGCCGTCCTTGAGCTCAAGCACGATGACGGACTTCTTCGGGGAGCCCTTCTTGTCGAGCGTGAAGTTGCCGGTCACGCCTTCGAAGCTCATGCCGGCGATGGCGTTGCGCACGGACTCGCGGGTGGCGTTCTTGCCGGCCTTCTCGATGGCCTGCTTCATCATGTACACGGAGTCGTAGCCCAGTGCGGTGAAGGTGTTCGGATCGGCGTTCTTGTTGGCCTTCTTGTAGGACTTGATGAAGTCCTGCACCTTGGCGTTGGAGGTGTCGTCCGGAGAGTAGTGGGTGGTGTAGAGCACCTTGTTGTACAGCGACTTGTCGTCGGTCATCTTCAGGCCGTCGTAGCCGTCAGGACCCATCACATAGCCCTTGTAGCCGACGGAGCGGGCCTGCGGGATGATGTACGGGCCAGCGACGGAGTAGTAGTACGGAGCGTACAGGAACTCGGCGCCAGCGGCCTGGATCTTCTGCAGCTGGGAGGAGTACTCGGTGTCGTCGGCGCTGGAGGAGTTCTCTTCGGCCACGAC
Source organism: Bifidobacterium ruminantium DSM 6489 (assembly GCF_000770925.1). Lineage (GTDB taxonomy): Bacteria > Actinomycetota > Actinomycetes > Actinomycetales > Bifidobacteriaceae > Bifidobacterium > Bifidobacterium ruminantium. The sequence continues at coordinate 27,095 of NZ_JDTK01000022.1, forward strand.
GTCAAGGCCGGCCTTCTTGGCGGCAGCGGCGAAGGCCTTGCCCACGCCGGAGGAGTACGGATCGCCGGTGCCGTACAGCACGGCGACCTTCTTGACCTTCAGGGTCTCGGCTGCGAACTTGGCAGCGATCTCACCCTGGTAGGAGTCCTTGAAGCAGGTGCGGAACATATAGCCACCGGTCTCGATGGAGTCGGAGGTGGCGGCCGGTGCGATGGCCGGCAGCTTGGACTGGTCGGCCAGCGGAGCCACGGCCGCGGTGGTGGAGGAGATGGTCGGGCCGACCACGCCGAGCACGCTGTTGTCGCCGGCGAGCTTGTTGAAGGCGTTGGAGGCTTCGGTGGCGTCGCCCTTGTCGTCCATGGACTCGAGCTTGACCTTCTTGCCGTTGATGCCGCCCTTGGCGTTGATCTCATCCACAGCCAGCTTGAAGCCGGCGACCTCGGCCTCGCCGTATGCGGCGGCGGTGCCGGAGTTGGTGGTGACGGAGCCCAGCGTGATGGTATCGCTGTTGGCCGCGCTACCGTTGGAGCTGCTGGAATCGTCCATGCTGCCGCCGGAGCAGGCAGCGAGGGACATCGACATTGCGCCTGCCGCGATCAGGGCGACGCACTTGGCGGAGAACTTCGCGTTCATTCCGTTCTTCCTCTTTTCTTGAAAACGCTGCACATTCCTTTCAACGCGCACCTTGGAAAAAATCATGTTCATCTCAACCCCCGTGCGCGGAACCACGGCGACCACTCATGACGGACGCCCGTTCTCTCTCTGTGCATTCCGATTGTTCTTTATAGCCTGGCGGACGGCGGCCTGCATAAAATGTTCTTATAGTGAGACTCAACTTCTGGTTATATCCCCGTCAGCATGGCGCAAAAGAATATAAGTTACTGTGCCGGCTGTTTTTCCGCCGTCAGATAACGTGGCCGTCCGGTGTAGTCGTTATGCACGGTAACGTCGACGAAGCCGCAGGTTCGTGCGAAGGCGGCAAGCCGCTCCCCCTGCGTGATGTCGTGCTCCATCACCATAAGTCCATCCGCGCGAAGCAGTTTCGCCGCGCGTGCGATGATGCGTTCCGGAATGAGCGTGCCGTCCGCCGAACCGCCGTATAGCGCCAGATCGGGGTCGTAATCGCGCGCCTCGGGCTGTTCGGGAATGTCGGCAAGCGGCACGTACGGAGGATTGGTGAGCACGATGTCGATCGTGCCGTCGAGCTGGTTCAGCGTCGGCATCTGCGTGGCGTCGGAGATTTCCAGATGATAATTGCCGGCGATGTTTGGATGCCGTCGCACGGTTTCGTCGAGATTGCGACGGGTCCACTCAGCGGCCGTGGCGCTTTTCTCGACGGCCCACACCTCGCTGCCGGGCACTTCCATGGCGAAGGACAAACCTATCGCGCCGCTTCCGGCGCACAGGTCGACCACCCGAGCCGAATACATGCCATGGCTGGTCGTCCAGTCGATGCCCTCCTGCACGACCAGCTCGGTTTCCGGGCGCGGGACGAACACGCCCGGCCCGACCTTCAGATCAAGATAACGGAACGGCGCATGTCCGGTGATGTGCTGCAACGGCTCGCGCCTCGCGCGACGGTCCAGCATGGCGCGGAATCGTTCCAGAGCGGACTCCGCATCGTTCTTTCCGGCCAGGCGCTCCGTATCGTCGCCCATGAGCATGGCTTTGTCCACATCCCGCAGATCTACGTGGAGGGCTTCGGCGAGCAGCAGTTTGGCGTCATGTTCCGGAGTGTCGACGCCCGCCTTGCGCAGGACGTCGGCGGAGGAACGCACCACGTCGAATACGGTCGTCACCCAGCCGCCCTACTTCTGGTTGGCGAGACGATCGGCTTCGTCCGCCTGGATGTCGCTGTCGATGACGGCCTGCAGGTCGCCGTCAAGCACCGCGTCGAGGTTGTACGCCTTGTAGTTCGTGCGATGGTCGACGATGCGGTTTTCCGGGAAGTTGTACGTGCGGATACGTTCCGAACGGTCCAGCGAGCGCACCTGGGAATGGCGCATATCGGCGGCCTCGGCGGCCTCCTGCTCGTGTTTCATGGCCAGCAGGCGGCTCTTCAGAACGCGCAGTGCCGCCGCGCGGTTTTGGATCTGGCTCTTCTCGTCCTGCATGTTCACGGTGATGCCGGTGGGGATGTGCGTCATGCGGACCGCGGAATACGTGGTGTTCACGGACTGGCCGCCCGGGCCGGAGCTCATGAAGATGTCGATTTTGAGATCCTTCGGATCGATTTCAATCTCATCGTCGTCCTCGTCGGCCTCCGGGAACACGATGACGCCCGCCGCGGAGGTCTGGATGCGTCCCTGCGATTCGGTGACGGGGATGCGCTGCACGCGGTGCACGCCACCCTCGTACTTGAGCGACGCCCACACGCCGTCTTCGGGGGCGGGGGTTCCTTTGGCGCGGATCGCCAACTGCACGTCCTTGACGCCGCCAAGCTCGGTGGTGTTCTCGGATTGCACGGTGACGGTCCATCCGCGCTTTTCGGCGTATCTGGTGTACATGCGCAGCAGATCGCCGGCGAACAACGCGGCCTCCTCGCCGCCGGTGCCGGCCTTGATCTCCATGATCGTGTCGCGCGCGTCGTCGGGATCACGTGGAATCAGCGCGGTGCGCAGCTTCTCCTCGGCCGCCGGCAGCTCGCCTTCCAGACGCTTGGCCTCCTCGGCGAAATCGGCGTCCTCGGAAGCCATCTCGCGAGCCGCTTCCAAATCGTCCTTCACCTGCTTGTAGGCGGTGTACGCGGAGACGATGGCCTCCAATTCCGCATGACGGCGACCAAGCTTGCGCATCTTGTCCGGATTGGACGCGACATCCGGCTCGGCCATCCGTTGTTCGATATTGTGGTATTCCTCAAGCGCGGTGACCGCCGCGGGGAACTGTTCGTCTGCCAATGTAAGCCTTTTCTTCGTTTCTACGCTTCAGCGGAGCACTCATCGCTGAACCTTACTCAACCTGTCCATCATATAAGGTGGCGCGGAAGTGCAGCCCGACGGAATCGAATCGCCGATAAAAAAACGCCGGCCCGACCGGACCGGCGTTTTCATTGCCTAAGCAATAAGACTCACTTGGCCTTCTTGCCGTAACGCTTCTCGAAGCGAGCCACACGACCACCAGTGTCGAGGATCTTCTGCTTGCCGGTGTAGAACGGGTGGCAGTTGGAGCACACATCGACGGTCATGTGATCGCCGTTGTAGGTGGAACGGGTGACGAAGGTGTTGCCGCAAGAGCAGGTGACCTGCACTGCGTGATAATCAGGATGGATACCCTGCTTCATAGTTTGTCTCCTAGAGATTCGGGGGACCCGGGTCGCCGCACCCCGCTGGCGTGGCGTGAACCGGATAACCTTTGGAAGTGTAGGAGATGGTCGGGACACCGTCCGCATTCCATCACGTGCGGCGCAGGGACGCGCACACGAAAGCACATACGAAAAAGGATCCGCCTTTCCGACGAATCCTTCATGTGCCCTCGCTGGGACTTGAACCCAGGACAAACACCTTATAAGGGTGCTGCTCTAACCAACTGAGCTACGAGGGCAACAGAGGCAGTATATCCCAACCTCGGAATATTGACGGAACACATCGTCGGCTTTCACACAACACACGTGCAAATCGCTATTTATAAGTTTATAAATAACATGCTAATCTATTGGTTAAATCAATGAACGTTACATCGCAAGCGCGTTCCGTTCGGATCATTTCACCGACGAAAGGACATCCATGCGCTACGGCCATTTCGATGACGCGGCAAAGGAATATGTGATTGAGACCCCGGCCACCCCGCTGCCGTAGATTAACTACCTTGGCAACGAGGACTTCTTCTCCCTCATCTCCAACACTGGCGGCGGCTACTCCTTCTACAAGGACGCCAAGCTGCGCCGCATCACCCGCTACCGTTACAACAACGTTCCGGCCGACAACGGCTCCCGCTGCTACTACCTGAGCCTCATGGACTCCGACGCGGACGATGTCAAGCCGGTCGAGACCTGGTCCCCCACCTTCCTGCCGTGCAAGACCCCGCTCGACTCCTACTGGACGGAACTGCTGAGCACCTACCGCGCCGACTGGAACGACTGCCTGAACCTCAACTGCTTCTCCGACACTCCGGGCGAGAGCTTCCAGACCGTGGAGAACAACGACACCGGCGTGGCGGAATCCGTGTTCATCAGCGGCATGTTCGTACTCTATGGCGGCCAATACGCCGACATCATCGAGCACTACGGCAAGCTCACCGGCATGGATGACGCAAACGTGGCCAAGGAGGCGGCCAACATCCGCGCGGAAATCGGACAGGTCTCCGAGGCGGTCAAGACCGCCGGCTGGGACGGCGAATGGTTCGTACGCGCCTATAACGCCTACTCGCGCAAGGTCGGCACGCATGAGGACACCGAAGGCCAGATCTACATCGAACCGCAGGGCATGTGCGTGATGGCCGGCATCGGCCTGGACGACGGCAAGGCGCAGCAGGCCCTGAAGTCCGTCAAGGACCGTTTGACCTGCGATTGGGGCACCGCCATCCTCGCCCCCGCCTACTCCACCTACCGCATCGAACTCGGCGAAATCTCCTCCTATCCGCGCGGATATAAGGAGAACGGCGGCATCTTCTGCCACAACAACCCGTGGATCTCCATCGCCAACGCCCTGGCCGGCAACGACGACGAGGCCTTCGCCGTCTACCAGCGCAACTGTCCGGCCTACGTGGAGGACAAGTCCGACGTGCGCAAGGTGGAACCGTACGTGTACTGCCAGATGGTCGCCGGCCCCGAAGCCGCCACCCCAGGCGAAGGCAAGAACTCCTGGCTGACCGGAACCGCGGCATGGACCTTCGTGGACGTGTCGCAGTACCTGCTGGGCGTCCGCCCGACGCTCGACGGTCCGGCCATCGAACCGCATCTGCCGGCCAAGTTCACCAATCTGACGGTGACCCGCGTGTTCCGCGGTGTAACCTACACCATCGCGATGAAGCGCACCGGCGAGCGCTCCGTCGCGGTGAACGGCGAGAAGATCGACGGCGACACCGTCCCGGTCCCGACCGACACCACCAAGCCAATCAACGTCACCGTCACCTTCTGACGGATTGACCATCCGCGTATTGGAAACGGGCGGCCGTGAAGATGCTTCCACGGCCGCCCGTTTCCAATACGTACGAACCCCAAGAAACGCGCAACCCGCGTACGGGGGAATACCGACATAACCACAAGCTTCATACGAATAGGATGGATGCCATGCAATATTTCGAACACAAGATTCCCGGCATCGACGGCAGCACGGCCACATTCGTCGGCTATTGCCTTGACAACAGTGAAGAAATCGACCCGGACCGCAGACGTCCATCCGTGCTGGTGATTCCCGGCGGCGGCTATGAAATGACGTCCGATCGCGAGGCCGAACCGATCGCCATGCAGTTCCTCGCGGCAGGCTTCAACGCCTTCGTGCTGCGCTATTCCGTCAAGCCCTCCGTGTTCCCCGTCGCGCTGCTGGAAGCGGCAGAAGCGGTGCGACGCATGCGTGCGCACGCCGCCGAATGGCATGTCGACGGCGATCGAATCGCCGTCATCGGCTTTTCCGCCGGTGGCCATCTCGCCGCCAATCTGGCGACCAGCGTCAGCGACGACGTGCTCGCGGCACACGGCTATGATCCGGACGCGGTGCGTCCGAACGCGCTGATGCTCGCCTACCCGGTAATCACATCCGGACCGCTTGCGCACCGTGGCAGCTTCGACGCGCTGCTCGGCGAGAAGAAGGACGACCAGGAGGCGCTCGACGCCGTCTCCATCGAAAAGCACATCGATGCCAAGACCCCGCCGGTCTTCGTCTGGCACACGCTTCCCGACGGCTGCGTGCCGTGCGAGAACACGCTGATGCTCATCGACGCCTGCAAGAAGGCCGGAGTAAGCATCGAGGCGCATCTGTTCCCCGAAGGCGGCCACGGCCTGGCGCTGGGCAACGCCGAAACGGCATGGCAGGGCGTGAACGGCATCGAGCCGTGCGTGCAGGCATGGCCGAAGCTCGCGATCGACTGGATGCGCAGGACGTTCGCGAAGTGATCCGCGCCGGCGTGTGGTCGTCGGACATTCCGATAGCCACACGCCGGAGTACAGTAAGGGCGATATTCCCCCACACCAATGTTCTCGAAGGAGACCGAATGAGCGTCGCGGCATGGAACCGGTTCCTGCAGGAGCAGGACAACTGGCCTGCGGCTTCCCGAGTCAACAGCTCGACCCCGTACTCCATCCAGGCGCGCAATGCGCTGGCGGACAAGACCTTCGAGAAGAAGAAGCGCATGAGCCAAGAGGAGCGCCACCTGCAGATCCTTCAGGCGGCGGTCAAAATCCTCGCCACCAAGGGCTTCTGGGGCATGAGCCTGCAGGACATCGCCGACGAGATCGGCATCACCGAGGCCGCGCTCTATCATTACATCTCATCGAAGGACGACCTGCTCAACATGGTGCTGTCCGAATGCTACGACACCCCCGATGCGGACGAATACAATGCCGTCACGGCCGCCGTCACCGACGCCGACGGGCATCGCGTGTACTTTTACCCGCGGTACTGCCTGAACATCGCGCTGTACAATCTGCAACGGCCCGAGCTGGTGCAGCTGTACTCCGTGCTCAACGGCGAGGCGCTCAGCCCGACGCATCCCGCGCACAGCTTCTTCATCGGCCGTCACATGCGCAATTGGGAGATGATCGGTTCGATGAACTGGGTTCTGCCGCCGGAAGTGGACGAGGAACGCTTCTACGACCTGTACACACTGGCGATGAGCGCGATGGACGGCCTGCAGTACCGTTGGCTCGGCGATGATTCGATGAACCTGCTCGAGGAATGGATTTCGATCTCCGACATCATCTTCCCGCCGAGCGAATGGGCCGGCTATACCGATCCAAGCGAATACGATCCCGCTCCGGACCGTTGTCTGCCGCCGATGACGCTTTCCGCACGCCAGCAGACGATCTGAGAGAATTCTTCCGAATTAGCGGATCGGCACCTGCTCCAGACCTTCGCCTTCGGTTTCGAACGCATAGTAGGCGCCGATCAGACCGGCGTTGTTGGTATGACGGCAACGCTTCACTGACGTGCGGAAATCGGCCCATTGCGGAATCCTGCCGAGCGCCGCGTTGACCATCGGCAGGATCTGCTGCTCCCTGCAGATGCCGCCGCCCAGCAATATGCATTCCGGATCGGCGATGGCCGCGATATTGAAGACCGCGATAGCCAGATAATCGATCCATTTATCGACGATTTTGCGCACACGGGGCTCGTCCAGCCTACGGAACAGCGAGGCCGGAACGATGGATCCCGTCGGCACGTCGAATTCTTTGACGTAATCCTCCGCGAGCACGATGGTCGACAGGTAATCCTGCATGGTGCAGAACCCGCCGGTCTCGTAGTTCGGAATCATCATGCCGAGCTCGCCCGCACGCCAATCCTTGCCTCGGCGGATCTTGCCGTCGAGGAACAACGCTCCGCCCACACCGCTGTCGATGGTGATCAGCGCGAAATCGTCAAGTTTGACGGCATTGCCGGAAAGCTTCTCCGCCATGGCCGCGCAATTGGCGTCGTTCTCCATCCACGTGGGCACCGGATTGTCAAGGTATTCCTGCAGCTCCTTGCCGATCTCGTGCTTGTACAGCATGCCCAACGCGCCGGCGGTCACGGCCAGCTGCTTGCTGACGTCGATGAATCCCGGCACGCTGATGGCGATGCCGTCGAGCTGGCAGCGCTGATTGTTGGCGATGTGGGCGAGCGCCTGATAGAAGGATTCCACGCTGTCGACCGGCGTCGCGATGGTGCCGGGGATTCCCATGCGTCCGTCCTCGAACACCACGTAGCGGGTGAAGAACGTTCCGATCTCGAATGCAAGTATGTGCTTCGATGCTGCCATATCGCTATCTAACCTGTCTTTAATAGAAGTCCAACCTTGGTACAGTATAGCGTTCACGGGCAGCTTTCGGGTGATTCAGTCCACGACATGACACCCCGTTATCACGCCTGCCAATTACCCCCCTATGGCAAATGTAAGACATCATCGTATGGACACTTTTTATTTCTTTCCCATCGCGATAATTTGTCACGAATCGCTAGTATCATCTGCCGTGAACTGCGCCCCGTTTGTTGGACGTTGTTA
>NZ_JDTK01000023.1 GCF_000770925.1 Bifidobacterium ruminantium DSM 6489
AGTGGGCGATAAGGGACTCGAACCCTTTGCGCTCGGTTTTCACAATCATTGTTATTCCGCCGTTTTCCCAGTGTTTCCAACGGTTCCCGCATGGTTCGCATATCACTGCAAATCACTCCAAATCACTGCAATTACCGGAAAAGCGTGGGCAAAATGTGGGCACGGAATCAGAGGTACATGTGCTGTCGCACGTAGGCTTCGACCTCGGCGTTTTCCTCCGGCGTGCCGATAGTCAGCAGCCACACGGCATTGTTCTTGCGCTGAACATTGCCTTTGCGAAGGCATTTGACGAGTCCTGCGGATTCGAGTTTTTTGGCGATCTTGCCTATGCGGTTGTAAGCCAGCTGCTCTCGCTTCGGATTGCGCGGCTCATTGCCGATCGCCACGAGCTCGTCCATTGACTGGGGAAGTGTCATGCCCCAATCGATGGCGATTTTGAGCCAGCCGGAAGCGTAGGTGCGCGGAAGCATGTGCTTTTCCTTGGCGGCTTTGTCCAGCGGCCAGTCAGCGGTGAGCCATGCCATGCGGCTGAGCAGGGCGTATTGCGCGAAGTCGAAGCTGCGTGCGCCCTTGTGGGTGACGGTGAGTTTACCTTGGCTTGCGAGTTCTTCGACTGCCAGCATGTTGCGGTATCCCATTTCGTGGTCCATTTCCGACCTCCAAGCCATGCGTTACAATGGTTTCGGAAGTCTTTGAGTGAGGCTTCATGTTTTACCTCCGTGGTGCCGTTAACACTGCGGAGGTTTTTTTGTTCTGAAACACATTATATGCTAACTTGCAAACATGTGTGTATGGCGTGTTGTAAACAAGGGTGCATATTAACCTTGCAAGTGGAAAATACTAACTTGCAAACATGAAATATACATACATGCATATGTAACATTATTTTCATTCTTTCATACAGCGCCAATGCGCTGAAATAGAAGAATCGGCACGTCCAATCCCCATCTGCGGTAGCTTGAAGCAGAGAGAAGGAAGGGGAGATCCTATGAATGCGAGACTCGACGAAATTGCAGCCTGGAGGCCTGCGCCTTCAGGTGGCCTGGAAAGCGCCGCCAACGAATACGGCTCCCCGACCGTGATTCATCGCACGCCCAGCAGGCTCGTGGAAGAATGCGAGATAGCCTTCGACGCAGGGCTTTTGCTTGCAGCGCTGAGCCTCGTCGTGACTATACCCGACGTCTGCGCAAAAGCCGTCGGTATGAAGTACACCGATTGGTGCGTGAAATACCTGGATCTTCCAAATACCGGCGAGAAGATGAACGCAGAGCGAAAAGACGAGAAGAGCCAAGACGAGATTAGCGATGAGCTCGACGGCATAACGGCGCGAGGTGCATTCACCGCCTCAGACCTCTACCAGCTGCGCTGTGCAGTGGTCCATGCGGGGTCCTCGGTCATCGAGGGCAAAGGAAAGGATTACAGCCCCTACAAAGTCATCGGGGTATGCGTCCAAGGCGACGAGTGCGGAATCGTCGCGAGCTATGGCCATACCGGAGTTGGTGCGGAAAACTTGAAGGCCTGCGCATACGACTGCGTTATCAAGCTCGAAGGCCTCATCTCTCGCATGGCCAAGGGCGTCGTCTCGTTCCTTGAAGAAGATCCCGAGCGGGATTGCGAAAGAGGCATCAAGACAGGGATAGACCGTCGAGGTGTGACGGATTTCAGACCGCTAAGCCGAATCTCCTATCGTTAAAAAAGTGGTTGGATTTTTAGAGATAATATTCGTTAAATTAGTGGTTGGGATTCGGTGGACATCATCTTGATTGTCCAACCAGAGATTTACCAATTTCCAGCCACTTATTTTACATACCCAATATAAAAGCCCCACAAATGTGGGGCAAATCGAAGAGAACGTCACTGCTTGGTGAACGTGCCACAGCCCTGTACCTTGAGCTGCTGGCCATCGCTCACCGTGAGCTGCGGATAGCCGCCGCCAGGCATATCGTTCTGCAGGATGTTGCCGCCGCTGCTGATCTCCCAGTAACAGCGGTCCGTCACGGAATCGCTTGCGCGATACGTTCCGGCGTCGATGTCCCTGCCGACCTGCCACACGCCATCGGACACCGTGGTGCGCTTCGCCTGCCCTACCTCGGTCTTCAACGCATCACGCTGCGCTTCCAGGGTCGTGATGTCGGATTTCAGCTTCTTCGCTTCATCCACGGTGTCGACCGCATCATTGTATTCATCAATCAGGCCATTGTATTTTTTGACCAGCCGATTGTATTTTTTGATGAGATCCGTGTAATCCTCGCTATCATCGGCGATGGCCTGCGCCACCTTATCCATCGCCGCGGAATGCAGGCCGACCGTGTAAGCCACCGGCACCACCGCGATGCACAGCACCGCCAGCGCGGCCACCGTCGCCACCGGCACGTGACGGCTGAGGATACCGGCCAGGGCGCGGAATCCTCGCTGTCTGTCGACGCTCACCTTCCCGGTCGTGACACTGCCGTCATCGGCCGCATCGTCATTACGCTGCTCGCTCATCTCTGTCCCTTCACTCGAGGTTTTTCCCGCCATTCTATGCAAAACCTCCGCCATTCCGGCGGAGTCGGCTCATACGATGCAGACGCGCTCGGCAAGGATCTGCCGATAATCGGCAAGCACCTGCATCGTCACGCCAAGCTCGGCGGCCATATGCCAAGCGTCGCCATCCCACATCTCCTCGGCCATCCCGTAATCCACCGGCGAAATCAACGCCAATGCCGTCTCCTTGCGGCAGCGGCGCTCGCATCTGGCACCATACCGGCTGCCACATCCGAGATCGCGGTAGCGCGCGTGGATCAGCTCATGCTGCATGGTGCAGAGCCTCTGCCGGTCATTGAGCCAGTCGGCAAGCCAGATCGTCCTGAGCCGATCGCAATACAGGCCGCAGGTCGTACCTGGCATGTCGATATCGACGATTCTCACGTGCAGGCCGCGAGCCTGTCTTTCCAGTGCATCGATGGTGATGCGTCTCATTTTCCCCTTCTGCTTGTGGCAAAGGAACCGGCGAAAACGCAGAAAATCGCGCTTTCACCGGTTCCTTGTATGTCATTCTTCCGGCGTCTCGGCCTCAAGCCGTGAGTTCGGGTCTTCGTTCGCGGCCATACCCAGGGCGGCCTTGCTGAGGCCGTCGCGCAGGTACCCGGCCAATTCATCCGGGTGCTCCTGGAGCCTTCTGAGTGTCGCGCGGATCATCGCCTCCTCGTCGGTGGGCTCACGCGCCGCCTCCTCGAGGAGGAGCAGCGCATCGCAACCGAGCGCCTTCGCGATGGCATCGATCTCCTCCGTATTGAAGCACCGCTCGCCGCGCTGCTTCGTGTAATAGGAGTTCCTGCCTATACCCGCCGCCTTGCACAGATCGTCGATGGTCATTCCCTTGTCACGTCGCTTCTGCTCGATTGTCTCCGTGACTCTGCGAGTGAAGTCTGAATCGTATTTGCTCATACTTACAGTGTACCGTTTTCCGGTACTTTTGCAACACACGTACCGAATGCGGTTGCAAATACGTACCGAATGCGGTACGGTGTGAAATATGAAGAAATCCACAAACCTTTCTGAAACATCGGTCACGCTGATCCGAGCGGTCCGTGCCGAAGCCGCAAGAGCTGGCATCAGCACACCGGATCTTGCGGAGAGGATCGGCCGCGACCGCAAATTCCTCTACGACCGATTCGCACTGAAGACTCCATTCAGCACCGAAGACCTGGCCGACATCGCCAAGGCGCTCGGCATTACGACCGAAGACATCATCAAATCGGCCAGACTCGAAGCGCAAAGGCAGAAGCAGGAGGTGGCGGTATGAGCCAGCAACTGTTGAATCCGCCAAAACCGCCGACGCTCCATGAGCCCGGATGCCTGCTGCTCGCATCAAGCGGCTTATACATCCGCCTCCATGAGGACGGCAGCGCCAGCCTCGTGGACGGCATCCAAGACATCACCCTCGCAGACTTCACCTCGGCGGAAATCGAAAACATCGCCTACAACCTCTCCAACAAGATCGGAGCAACAAGATGACATTCCTGGAACAACGAGATCAGATCCTCCAGAATCTGCGCGACCTGCTCACCCAGCTCAGCGAGGAGACCGACGAGACCAGGCGGACGCAACTCGAAGCGAAATGCCGTGAACAACTCGACCTGCTCGAACTCAACGACAATGCGGGAGACACGCGATGAGCTGGATGGACGACGGCGGCTTCGAGATGCAGGCATTCACCGCCCAGGACGGCAGTCCGATGGCGCGAATGAGTTTCCGCACCTCGACCGGCCAATACTACTTCAACTTCACCAAGACCGAAGTGCAACGCGTCCGCCGCGAATGCGGGCGAATCCTCAAGGAAATGGAGGCAGACAAATGACCAGCCATGACCAACTGCGCGACAGCGGACAGGCGGAGAACACGAAGCCGAACTACACGCGCCGCCGCATCCTCTTCGCCATCGTCAGCATCGGCCTCATCTCCAGCCTGACCATCATGCTCACATGGCATGGCGGCAGCACCACCGCCGCGCTCATGGTGGAAGGCGTGTACATCGCCACCGCATTGTGGCTGATCGTCAGATTCGCGCCACGCGACTAAAAGACTTCCCACCAGCCGACAGTCCAACAAAACAAACCAAATCTGGGATGTTTTCGCGGACATCCACGTTCACCATTGTCGGCTGGCGGGAACCATAACTGAATATCGATTATTATCCACGCGCCGACCACATCATGCTTCACATACACTGTCGGCGCATTCGGCTGGGCGACGGTTCGCCCGTCCACGGATTCCAATCCTTCTTCTCTCTCTATCAAAAACGCAGGCACTCCGGTGCTTGCAAACCCTTTCATCCGCCTGACGGCTTTCAGTCACCGTCGGCCACGCCACCGGCCGCGAACGCGTTCAGGTCGCGTTCCAACAGTCAAAGGGGCGCTCGGAATCCAAGGACGGCATCGGTCCGACACCGATGCCAGCCACTCAGCCCCATCCACTCGTCAGGGTGAGGCACACAACTTGCAACAAGCAAAGGACAACCAATGAGCACTGAAATCCAGCCCTTCGAGTTCGAGGGCAACAAGGTCAGGGCACTGGCCGATGGCGATGAGGTGATGTTCGTCGCATCCGACATCGCCAAGATTCTCGGATACCGCGACGCCGCGAACCTCGCCCGCAATCTCGATGATGACGAGAGGGGTATACACGAAGTGAGTACCCCCAGTGGAACGCAGAATATGACGGTTATCACTGAGTCAGGTCTTTACCGTTCAATCCTCAACCGCGAAACCGCCTATGTGAAAGAACCGGAGGCGCAGGCGTTCGTCAAGCGCTTCCAGCGTTGGGTGACTCACGAGGTCCTTCCGTCCATCCGCAAAACCGGCGGCTACATCACGGCGTCCGAGTCGGATTCGGATGAGGACATCATGGCCAGGGCCGTGCTCGTCGCGCAGAAGACCATCGATCGCAAGAACCAGCAGCTTCAGGCCAAGGACGCACAGATCAAGATGTTGGAGCCGAAGGCACGGTTCGCGGACGCCGTGGCCGCAAGCGACGGCACGTGCCTGATCGGAGAACTGGCGAAGATGCTGCGCCAGAACGGTTTGGACATCGGCCAGAACCGACTTTTCGAGATTCTCCGACAGGACGGCTACTTGGGCAAGACCGGCTCGAACCGCAACGTGCCGACCCAGAAGGCCATGAACTTGGGACTGTTCCGAATCAAGGAAACCGCCATCACCCATTCGGACGGCCACGTGACCATCAACCGCACCGCGAAGGTCACCGGCAAAGGCCAGACATACTTCATCAGCCGCTACTGCCCAGACGACCATGAGTGACGATCTGCTTACGCCAGCCGAACTTGCCGCCATGCTCGGCATGAGCGTGCGCACCCTCGCCAACTGGCGGAGCACAGGCAAGGGGCCGCCGTACTTGAAAATCGGCGTGGAACCGCCGGAAGGCCATCAGGACAGGCGCAAAGTCCGCTACCAGCGTCAAATCGCAGAAAAGTGGGCTTTGGCACACAAGTACCGGAGGACGGTGGCGAGATGAGAAACGGCATGTTCGTTCCGGCGACACAGTGCAAAAGCCATCCAGACGTCAAAAGCGATGGGAAGGCACGCGTCGACACCGGCAAGCCGACCCTCACCCAGCAGGGGATCGACGTGGACGCTTTCATCTGTGAAAACCACGCGCTCATCGAAAGACTCAGGAAAGGAACACGTTGAAACACGAATACACAGCCGACGAGCTCGCCGAGCTGAAAAGCATTTACGACGAGTCAGGCGAAGCCGGACTCCAGATCGGCGAAATGCGGGCGTTACGCAAGGCCGGACTCCTCACGCAGGGCCTGCCGGAGAAACCGTCGAAACGAGAACTCATCCTCGCGCACTGCAAAAACCGCATCGACCAAGGCCAACCGTTCGACGGCAAGGAAACGGCCGAAGCGCTAGGCATGAGCCAGAAAACAGTCGGCAACATTCTCAGCCAGCTCCGCAAGGAAGGACTATTGCCGGCCTTCGACAAGCATTCACCACGCAGCAAAGCACAGAAAACAACCACAAGCGGAAAGAAGAAAGAAACCATGACCACCACCACATCGAAAATCACGGCAGCCGACGTCACCGAATCGAAGCTCACGGTAAACGACGTCACCACCGGAACCATCGACGTCAAGCCACAAGCCGCAGCCGACCCACGCGCCATCATCTCCAACGCATTGACCGGCATTTTCGACGCCATCAGCGCATTGCAGCGAACCGCGTTCGAAACCAACGACAAAGTCGTCTACGGGTTCGCCACGAAACTCCTCAACGGCGAACTCATGGACTTGAAAGCCAACTACAGCAAGGAAAACAAGTAATGGACAAGAAAACCCTCAACGAAATCACCGAGAAATACGACAACACCAGTCCAGACCAACTCCGCGCTGACCTCGCCGTATTGACCGCGATCAACAAACGCAGCGGTGAAATCCTCAAAATCATCAAAACCGCATGGGAACACGACCACGATGGTGGAGACAAGGAAACCGTCAACATCGCAGGCATCGAAGCCGGAGAAATCAGCCTCGGCAAAGGCGGCAACGGCAAATACACCGTAACCGACGAACGAGCCTACGGCGCATTATTGCACGACAACGATTTCATGATTCCAGGCGGACAGCCCGCAGCCGAACAGGTCTGGATGCCAAGACGCGAAGCGATGGACGCGAGATACCTCGAAGACATGATCCGCGACCATGACGGCGAACTGCCGGACGGCGTTGAATGGAAGCCGGGAAGGCCGGGCGTGGTCACGTTCCGCAGCACGCGCGGCTTCGTGGACAAACTGTTCAGCGCGGAACTCGCACCAACCGTCATGCGCCTACTGCTCACTGACGGATCGGAAAACAACACTACCAAGAAGGAAACCAAGGAATGAGCAACGAACTCACGCCAATCCAGCCGCAACCGCAACAGCAGATCACATTGCAGGACCAGATGGCTTTCGCCAAAGCGGTATGCCAATCCGACATCATCCCCACCGTGTATCGCGGCAAGCCCGCCAATATCCTCGTGGCGGTAGGCTACGGTGCTCCGCTCGGACTCACGCCGATGCAAAGCCTCCAGGACATCAGCGTCATCAACGGCAAGCCCACCGCTTCGGCCAGCTTTATCGCCAGCCATGTCCGTATGGCGGGCCACAAGCTCCGCATCAGGAAGGACGAGAAGGCGTTGAGCGTGACCGCCACCATCGTGCGGTCCGATGATCCAGACTATCCGATCAGCGTCACGCGCGACAAAGCGTGGGCGCAGCAGATGGGCTTGCTCAACAAGGACAACTACAGGAAGCAGCCTTTGACGATGCTCACGTGGCGTGCGATTACCGCAGTGGCACGCGAAGCGTGCCCTGAAATCCTTTACGGCGTGCAATACTCGCCCGATGAACTCCACGACCTTGATACCAACAGTGACGTGCGGGCGGAAGTCGTTGACGATGAACAGCAGCCGTCACGCCAGAAGCGTCGCGGGTATGGAAGCCGTGCGCGCCAGAATCCAGTCGAACAGGCCGAGCAGCAGCCGCAGGCGTGCACGACCGAACAGGCGGAAGCCATCTTCACCATGCTGCGTGATTGCGGTGTCGCGTCGAACGAGGAAGCCGAGCAAGTGCTGCACCGGCTGACCGGCAAGCATGGATTGAGACCACGACAGGTCAGCCGACAGGACGCGGACAATCTGCTCGCAGCCCCTGATTTCGTGAAACGGAAAATCATGCAGGCATTGCAGGAAATCCGCAACCCACAGCAGGAACAGGTGGAAGTCGTTGACACGACCACCACTGAACAGGAAAACAACACTGATAGCAAGGAGACTGAGTGATGGCAGGGGAGACCGTTATCACGATTGTCGGCAATCTGACCGCCGATCCGGAATTGCGTACGACCCGCAATGGCGGCACGGTGGCGAATTTCAGCATCGCGGCCACACCGCGCACGTTCGACAAACAGTCGAACCAGTGGGTGGACGGGGATGCGCTGTTCCTCCGCTGCTCCGCGTGGCGTGACCTCGCCACTCATTGCGCGCAGAGCCTCGCAAAGGGCATGCGTGTGATTGCGCAGGGTCGTTTGCAGCAGCGCTCCTATCAGGCGCAGGACGGCTCCAACCGCACGGTTATCGAGCTTCAGGTCGATGAGATCGGCCCATCGCTCAAATATGCGACGGCCCAGGTGCAGAAGATGCAGTCAGGCGGATACCAGGGCGGCAACGCCAACGGTGGCGGCTATCAGCAGCCGCAGCAGACACAACAGCAGTCGCAGGCTCCGGCCGATGACCCGTGGGGCGCGCCAGCCGGAGAGCCTGACTTCTGATGCGCGAATGGATAGAGCCACCGGACGTCGAACCGGTATGTCCAATCCATGGGTGCGCGCTGTATCCGGCGCGCCCCATCCCATGCCCCGAATGCGAAATCGAAGCCGAGGAAGAAGAGGCCGACAACTATGAGCGAGATTGATATCGCGATAGGTAGGCAATTGTGGTGGACACAGAACCGTCGAAGCCGCAGCTGGGCAGTGCCATACGCCAGGAAGAAGCAGGTCAAGGCCAAGAGCCTGCTCACCTTCCGAAACCTCATCAACAGTGGCAAGCTCAAAAAGCCCGAGCATTGGCCGGTGCATGTGACCGCCATCATCCACCCACTGACCCACGGACGCTTCGACCCCGAGAACGCGGCCCCAATGGTCAAGGCGATACTCGACGGCATCACCCAGTCAGGCTACTGGCCCGACGACAACGCGGACTACGTGCTCGGCCCGGATTACCGGCTAGGCGAGCCAAGCACTGAAAAAGGCGTCTACCACATCACCATCCGAATCGAAGAAAAGGAACACTAGCCATGGCTACGAACGTGACTGAGAAAGACAAAACACTGCAAGAAGTCATCGACTGGTGCGAAACCAGCATGAGAAGCATCAACGTGGATTGCACAGAAACATCAGCAGACGTGCTGGTATACCTCGGAGAACGGCAAGCGCTTGGAGACGTTGCCGAGCACTGCCGTCACCTGCTCGGCTACAGCGGCTCCATGCCGTCCGAGGTGCCTAATCAAAGCGAGGATACGAAAAAGAGCAGTGTGTTAGACGTTCTGCCGCATGGCATGGGTCTGCGCGTGGAACTTGATTGCGGTGAAGCATACTACCTGAAAAGCGGATGGGCAGGACGCTGGGACGGGATTTATGGGCTTGCTTGCGGATACGAGTCTTACGGAGACGAATATCATGCCGGACACGTTACATGGTTTGAAGATCCGGGTCGCATCGCAATCATGAATAGCCACGTGAAGCTAGCAGTCCCATGGGAGGAACCTGAAACCGAAACCACCAAGGGAATGCTCGAAGCCGAGCGGAAGGCGGCAAACGAATGATCGAGACGATCAAGTATGTGGAATGCGCCCACTGCGGCGAGACTGTCGGCACATACTACGTCACCTGCCCCTACTGCGGCTACCGGCTGTCCGCGCGCAAGCCGACAAGCATGGATCCGCTGTATGGCATGACCGACAGCGAATTCTACAAGCGATTCGGGAGCATGTGATGGAAGATGTTGGAATTCTTCCTTGGCCCCCACCAAGCTTGGCGGAACTCGAAAAAGCTTTGGATTGGATGGACCACAACGGAATCACAAGAGGAGATTAGGCGATGGCTAGACGCGGCTACGTGCAGCTCGTGAACGGCTTCTACGACAACGACAAGATACGTGACCTCGTGCGCATGGGCCGCGCCGATTCCGTTGGCGTGTATTGCATGGCCCTCTCGTTGTGCGGGGACAGGCTCACGGACGGTTTCGTACCACGTCGCGCCATGCTCTCCAACATCGGAGCGACACCGGAACAAGTGCAGGCGCTCGTTGACGAGGGAATGCTTGAAGAGGTGGAGGAAGGATGGCTGATCCACGACTACGCCGAGCATAACCGCACCAAAGAGCAGGTATTGCACGCCAGGAAGAAAAGCGCCGAGCGCGTGGCCAAGCATCGCAACGAATCGGATGTAACGGCGTTACATCGGAACTGTAACGCTGTTACATCGGGACAAACACCAGAACACCAGAACACCAGAACCCAAAAGAAAGATGAAGAAGAATATTCTTCTTCTTCATCCAAAGAAATCGGGCTGAACGACTTCGAGCTGGTCAGGGAGAAAGCCCACGCCAATGCCGTCATAATCCGCGATTACCCGAATCTCGATCTGTCGGACGCGTGGAATGCCTTCGCCGCTCGCCACTACGGCGAGACACGCACCGTCAACGACTGGACACGACTGTGGAAAGGCTGGTGCCAACGCCGCGCCAACATGAGCGGCATACCACCGTCGAAACGCCACATACACACGTGGAAATGCCGCCACGTGCTCGAAGCGCTCGGACGCGACGAAGAAACCGCACAGGCAGACGAAAAGGCCTGCGAATTAGCCGACAAACTCAACAAGGAGAAATCATGAAACATGATAAACCGGAAACCATGTACAGCTTGGAACAGGTAACCATGTACAGCTTGGAATGGTTGGAACACGAGCGCCGCAAGGCATGGCAGGAAGGCTACGCAGCCGGATGGAAAGACCAGGAATGCGACTTCCCGCCACACACAAGCGAAAACCCATACAAGGAGTAGACAAATGAAGAAAATCCTCGAAAACATGATCATCAAGTGGCATCAGGCCGGTTACGCGCTCGACGAAATCGCGCCGCTCGTGCCGCAAGTCCCGAAAGCGGAAGTCGCCGCGATCATCACACGATACGACAAGGAGACTCGACTTTGACCGACTGCCAGCACTGCCACAAGCCCATGAAACCGGCGACGGCGAACCTGCTCTGCGCAAACTGCCGCGAAACCTACTGGACGCTCATCCGCCAACTCGGCCATGTCCAACTGCCCGCCCTGCGCAGCATCATGCTCCGACAGGCCCGCATCGGCACCCCAACACACACGCCAAACAAAGGCAACGCGCCACTGCCCATCGACACCCACGCGCAAGACCTTATCGCAGAATCGGAAGCGTGGCTAGCCGAACAGGCAGGGAAAATCAGAACGGCATACGCTGGATACGATTGGCGGAAAGCATGGTATGCAATCATCAGCAACCGGCACACCATCCTCAACATGAGCACCGCAGCAGACGACTACGCCGCCCTGGAACACATCATCCGACGCAACGAGCAAGCCCTGACGCCGGAAGACGAGCTCATAATCCTTGGCACCTGCCCAAACTGCGACAGCATGCTCACCGGCACGCCGGAAGCCGAGTCGGTCACATGCCAAGGCTGCCACCGTGAATGGGCTGCGCCAGCAATCAAAGCAGCCCGAGACGAAAGACTGTGGCAAGTGCGCATCACCGGCACACCCAGCGATGCGGCCAAGGAGCTGAAACGATACGGCCTGACCGTATCACGCAACCTCATCAGCCAATGGCTCAAACGCGGCAAACTGTCGCACGCCACGCCGACGGAACACAAGCGGCAGTACACGTTCAACCTCGGAGAACTAGCAGCCCTACTTGACTGTCACCGTTGAAATGCTATACTGTCGTATGTTCGTAGAATGGTTCAGCCAGAAAATGGTTGGACCATTTTCCATATCCAGCTTCGGTAGCTCAGCGGTTAGAGCACAAGGGATAGCACAGATACCTAGGACGGATACCTTACCGGCCATGGCTTCCTACTTCTTCAAATCGAATGCCCGTGATGATAAAAAGACAGTGCACCCCACACAAGCGCTGGTTCGACTCCAGCCCGAAGCACCACAAGGCGGTGACCACATGCCAGGAAGAACGCGCAAGACAAGCCGACAATTCGAAAAAGACAAGGCCGCATTCTTCAACCAATGCAAGGCACAGCATGCAGTCTGCTGGTTGTGCGGCATGCCAATCGACTACAACGCAGTCAAGAACACCACAGATGACAGCTTCAACCTCGACCACCTCTACCCAGTCTCGAAGCACCCCGAACTCCAATTCGACCCAGCAGGCTTCAAACCAAGCCACACCAGCTGCAACCGGCTCAGAAGCAACCAAGACCCACCAACACCCATCGGCACACTAAGCCGACAATGGATCAACACAAGCAACTAAAACACCAACCACCAAAGGGATAGGGGCGGTGAAATCCTGAAAACCACCCCGAACCGACCCACTGCCCGCGTGCTGGCTATTCCTCTCCCCGATGATGTTTTTTGTTGATGGGTCGCGCGTAAGGAGGCGTTTTCCATGTCTTCGAAATTTCCGAAGAGTTCGGTGGCGGAGGCTTTGGAGCGTTCGCTGAAGAATACCGACCTCAAGGCCGTGAATTCGGCGGTGGTTGCTGCTGCTCGCGTGCTTGCGGCTCGGATTGATTCGATCTGCGAGACGGGTTTCATCGATGAGCACGGAAAATTGGATAACGTCTCATTGCCGACTTTTCTCAAGTATTGCCAGAGCCTTGGTTTGACGGTGGATGTTCCGGCTAAGGTTGGTCGGCCTGCGAAGCCGAAGGCTGAGGCGAAGCAGGAGACGCCGAAGAGCGACAAGGTTGTGCAGATGGCGGATTTCATGAAGCGTTTCGGCTAGGAGGTGTCCGATGGCGGCTGATAATCTCACGGTTTTCGGCGCCATCGACGATGAGAGGCATGGTGTGACCTTGCCGCGGATCTTCACGCCGCCACTCAGGCCGTTGACCAAGGAGACCTCGAATGGTTTCGCGGTGATCGCGTTCGCGGAGATCATGCTGCACGTGCATTTGTACCCGTGGCAGCAGTGGCTGCTCGTCCATGCGCTAGAACTGCTTGAGGATGGCAGCTATCGCTTCCGCAAGGTGATTGTGCTTGTCGCCCGCCAGAATGGCAAGACCACGCTGATGGGCGTTCTGGCCGCATGGTGGCTCTTCGTGGATTCCAACAAGCATCCCGACCGAGTGCCGCCAGTTAAGTTTCTGGTGGTCGGCGCAGCGCAGACGTTGGACAATGCCAAGGGCCCGTACAATCAGGTCAAAGAATGGTGCAATCCTCAGCCTTCTACCGACGAGGAAGCGGATCTGGTGATTCCGGATCTCGCTGCGATGACGCAGAAATTCGTTAACACGAACGGCGAGGAGGCGATCATCACCCGCTCGAAGGCCAGATATATTGTCCGCGCCGACAAGAACATTCGAGCGAAGTCGGCCGCGCGTGTGGTGTTCGATGAGTTGCGTGAGCAGCATACTGATGATGGCTGGAATGCCGTCAGTCAGACCACGAAGGCGGTCTGGTCCAGCCAATTATGGGGCATTTCGAACGCTGGCGACTATCGTTCCGTCGCGTTGCGCAAGCAGGTGGACAAGGGCCGCAAGCTCGTTGACGAGTGGACTCGTCTGAGCGCCGACGGTGGCAATCCGGCCGACGTGTTCCTGTCCGGCGAGCAGGACGGCAGCTTCGGATTTTTCGAATGGTCTGCGCCTGACAAGTGTCCGGTGGATGATGCCGATGCGATCCGTCAGGCGAATCCGTCGCTCGGCTATGGGCCGATGACCGTCATGAGCGTCAGATCCGATATTGACGGCATGACCGAGGCGGCGTTCCGTACCGAGGTCCTGTGCCAGTGGGTCACTGCTGACATCATTCCTTTCATCAATCCGAAGATGTGGGCCAGCGGAATCGACTCGCGTTCCACGATACCGGACGGTAATCGCGTCGTCCTGTCCGTGGACACGTCGGCCGACCGTAAGACCACGTATGTGGCCGCCGCCGGAATGCGTGCGGACGGGTTGCCTCACGTGGAGTTGATCGCTCGCCGTGACGGCATGCTGTGGGTGCCGCATTATCTCGACCTTTTGCAGGAGCGTTGGCCGCATATCACGGAGATCGCCGTGCAGGGCAAGGGCTGTCCGGCAGTCGATTTCATCGATCCACTCACCGAAAAAGGCTGGAACGTCCACCTCATCGAAGGCTTCCGTCTGGGCGCGTGCTGCGGACGCTTCCTCGACCGTGTGCGTGAGGGTAAGCTGCGGCATCTGCCGCAGCCCGCCATCGAACAGCAGGTGGGCGTGGCCGTGTCCCGAAGGCTCGGCGAGGTCGAGGTGTGGGACAGGACGAAATCAGCATTGCAGATTTCCGGCTTGGTTGCCGAATCGCAGGCATTGTATGCGTTGGAGACCATGCAGGCTGTGGATGTCGGACCGGCGAAGTCTTCCGCCTATTCGGGGCATGGATTGATGATTCTTTGATTTTTTGAAGCGATTGGAGGTGCCTTATGGGCCTTTGGAGCGCCTTGAGGAACGTTTTCCAGCCGCGCTACAGCATTTCCTTTGATTTGTCCGACCAGATGGCCGTGATTCAGGGTCAGACGGAGGCCGAGCTTTTCAAGACACAGCCGCATTTGCGCACCGTGATTACTTTCCTGGCGCGGAATGTCGCTCAGGTCGGCTTGAAGGAATTCGAGCGTGTCAGCGATACGGACAGGCAGCGTGTGACCGATGATGTGCTGATAAATCTGCTGAAGCAGCCGAACGGCACGATGACGGGCTATGAGTTGATGCGTCAGCTTGTGGCTGACTTGGCGCTTTACGATAACGCCTACTGGGTGGTCATGCAGACGCCTGATCGGGATGCCGACAAGTTCGGTAGCTGGCAGATTCAGCCGATTCCGCCATGCTGGGTGCAGGCGAAGCGTGATGGCAGTGTGTTCCAGCCGGCCTATTATCGCGTTTATCCTAATTTGGGCACGTCATACTATGATGTGCCGGCCGATGACATGCTTGTGTTCCACGGGTGGAATCCGGACGACCCGACGCAGGGCGTTACCCCCGTGAGGGCCTTGAAGGACATTATCAACGAGCAGATTCAGGCATGGTCGTATCGCACTCAGGTGTGGAAGCGCGGCGGCCGTATCGGCAGCGTGCTGGTGCGTCCGAAGGATGCGCCGGAATGGAGTGACGCCGACCGTGAGCGTTTCATGCGCGGGTGGAAGGAATTCACCGACAAGGGAGCGCAGGCCGGTGCCACGCCATTGCTTGAGGATGGCATGGAGTTGAAGCGTTTGGGCTTCAATGCTCGTGAGGAGGAATTCAGCGAGGTCACGAAGCTTTCGCTGTCCACCGTCGCAAGCGTCTACCATGTCTCGCCTGTCATGGTCGGCATCCTTGATAACGCGAATTTCTCAAATACCAAGGAATTCCGCAAGATGCTGTATTCCGAGACGCTTGGTCCGACCATGCGCATGATTGAGGACAGGATAAACACTTTCCTCGCTCCGAAGGTCGGTACGCCGGACGCGAATTACATCGAATTCGACATCCGCAGCAAGCTTTCCGGCGATTTCGAGGAACAGGCCAGTGTGATGAGCACTTCGGTGGGAGCTCCGTGGATTACGCCGAACGAGGCGCGCGCCAGTCAGAATCTGCCGCGCGTCGATGGCGGTGACGAACTGGTTGTGCCGCTCAATGTCACCAAGGGTGGCCAGTCGAGCCCGCAGGATGGCGGTGACCCGTCGCGTCCAGCCGACGGTTCGGCCATCGAATCGGACGACGGCGAGAAAACGGCAGCAATCGTCAATGCTTGGCGCGACCGCCTGGAGAAGAGCGTCAGATCACGTTTCGGCGCCGGCATGGGCGTCGATGACATCAAATGGCTCAAATGGCAGAACGAACTGCAGGCCGACCTGACCATCAAGGCCGGTTTTGGGCAGTTCGATGCCGGTGTGAGGGCATTGCAGGAGACGGAGGACATGCGAACGCATTTCAAGGAGGTGCATGATGCACTTTAAGGATTTCGATTGCCGATTCAAGGCAGACGGCGAGGACGCGGCGCTCAAGGACGGCGAATTCATCGCCTACCCTTCCACTTTCACCCGCGAACCCGACTGTTACGGTGACGTGGTGGCGAACGGCGCGTTCGACAAGACGATCAAGGCATGGCAGGACAGCGGCAACACGCTGCCGGTATTGTATGGGCATCGTATGGATGACCCCGATTACAACATCGGCGGCGTCGATTCGATGGGCGAGGACGATCACGGCTGGTGGATTAAAGGCCATTTCGACATGGACTCTCCGAAGGCCGCGCAGGTCTACCACCTGATCAAGGAAAAGCGTCTGACACAACTGTCCTTCGCATTCGACGTGGTGGACGAGGGCGAGGTTGAGCTTGATGATGGCACCAAGGCGAACGAACTGCGCGAATTGAAGGTGTATGAGGCATCCTTCGTGCCGATCGGCGCGAATCAGGATACCGGCATCGTGGACGTGAAGGACGCGCTGGGCCGGTTGAAGACAGGACGCCCCATCTCGCAGAAGGATCTAGACATTCTCTCGCAGATCGCCGATGACCTGACAGGTCAGGCGAAGAAGCTCAAAGATTTCGTGGCTGAGAACACCACTCAGTCCGACAACAACAATGACAATGACCAGAGTGACGATGCGAAGGCATCGGATGCCGGTGCAGCCAAGAACGAGGAGCCTGAAGGGGCCAAGTCCGAGGAGCCGGACGGTTTTTCCGAAGCGGAAGCGTTGCAACTCGCAATCAAGATTGCCCAAGTTGGGCGGAAAGGGGAGTGACCGTAATGGCATCTCTCAAGGAAAAGCGAGCCGCGCTTGTCAAGCAGCTCGAAGAGAAGCAGGGTCTGCTGGCCGCTGGCAAGGCGGATGGCGACACCATCGCATTCGTGAAGAACGCGCTGGCTGAGGTCGAGGGCATCGACCGTCAGATGGACGGTATGAAGCAGTCCGATGATCTGCTCACGCAGATCGGACAGCTCAATGCCAAGTCTGGCGTGCAGCATGTCGGTGGCTCCGATGCCATCCATGCCAAGAGCGTCGGCGAATATTACGTCAAGTCCATGCAGACGGCGGGCTTTGACGTGAAGTCCGCCATCGCTCATGGCTACGAGGTCGAGTGCAAGGCGAACACCGACACCAATGTCGAGGGTGCGCCGTCTGCCGGTTACACGCCGTATCTGACCCAGACCGATACCGAGCCTGCTCGCCCGTATCAGCGTCCGCTGGTTGTGGCCGACCTGTTCTCTACCGGCGCCATCACCGGCACCGTCCTGCAGTATCCGGTTTTCGATGAGCTGGAAGGCAACGCCAAGATGGTCGAGGAGACCGGCGCAGCCCCGCAGGTCCATTGGAAGGACCCGACTTGGAAACAGGACAAAATCGGCAAGGTGGCCAGCTTCTTCGGCATCAGCGAGGACATGATGGATGATCTGTCCTGGGTCATCGGCGAAATCAACGACGCCGCGCAGTATGACCTGAAGCTGCAGGAGGAGACGCAGCTGCTGTCCGGCGATGGCACTGAAAACAATCTGACCGGCCTGTTCAACCGTGGAATTCAGACGATGGATAAGGACGAACTGTCCGACGCCGACCGTCTGTCCAAGGCGGCCCTGCAGATCACCACCACCACCAACTTCCAAGCCGACGCCTACGTGATGAACCCGCTTGACTTCTGGAAGCTGACCATCGCCAAGGATGCGAACGGCAACTACCTCAACCTGACCGATGGGGCCAAGCTTTGGAACATCCCGACCGTGGCCACCACCGCCATCACCGAAGGCACCGCGCTGGTCGGCGCCTTCAAGAGCGCCAAGGTGCTGCGCAAGGGCGGTCTGGTCGTGAAGATGACCGACTCCGACACCGACGATTTCCTGCACTTCAAGCAGAAGTGCCGCGTCTCCGAGCGTCTGGGCCTGCAGGTCAAGTATCCGAAGGCCTTCGTGAAGGTCACTCTCGGTAAGGCGGCCTGATCATGACGCAGAAGTACGTGCGCTTCGCCACTCCGAAAGAGACGAACGTCGACAAGACACAGGATGTGGCGGAGCTTGTGGCGCTTGACGCCAAGGGCAAGCCGGTCGCTATCGGCGGTGACGTCTCTCTTCCGGTGGCGAAGAATGTGCCAAAGGCAGCTTCTGACGCGCCGACCAAGCAGGAATTCGATGCGCTTATCGATTCTCTGGTGGCCGCTGGCCTGATGGCAGCCAAGTAAGTGATTGGGGGTGCGGCATGACTGCCGTGATTGGTGATCTGATTCCAAGCGCCGACTCTTTCCAAGTCGATGCCGGTTTCAAGATGAGGGCCGCTCAGGCTGCGATTCGCAAGTATTGCGGCTGGCATGTCGCGCCTTCCGTCACCCGCACGATTCGCTTGGATGGTCATGGCGGTGACTCGCTTCTCTTGCCATCCAAGCATGTGACCGCGCTTTCGAGTCTGAAGCTCGATGGCGTGGAGCATGTGCAGGACGCGCGTTTCGGCGAGGCTGGGAGCCTCGTGCTGGTCAATGGCGTCACCTTCCCTGATCTGCCGGGGAGTGTGGAAGCGACCATCACTGATGGCTGGGATTTGGAGGATGTGCCGGAAGTGCAGATGATCCTGTTGGACATCGCGTCTCGTGTGATGCAGGTGCCCGGCACGGTATCCTCCCAATCCACGAATGGCTCAAGCGTCACCTACCGTTCGGGTTCCGATGGTGGCGTGCCTAACGTGGCGCTTTTCGATTCCGAGAAGCGTACGCTGCAGCCTTACCGCTTGTCGTGGGGGGTGAAGCCGTGACTTCCGTGTTGGATTATCTCGGCCATGGCTCGTCCTTCAGCATGCCGGGCGCCACAAAATGGCGGCGACTTCGTGCGAGGAAGGTCGATGACCCGTATTCTGGCGAGCAGGCTGGCGAGGACTGGTCCAATCCGGAAACTTTGGATTTCACCGGCGCTCTCGCCAGTTCCAGCAGCATGCGCACGCCGGACGGTCTGCGCGAGCAGATCACGAGCGCGGCTTACCTCACGTCTCCAGATCCGACTCTCGACATCATGCCGGGTGACAGGATTCAAGCGTTGCCGGATGACGGGCGACGTTGGGAGGTGTCCGGTTATCCGAGCCGTGACGCGAATGCTTTCACGTCGTGGCAGCCGACGGTCGAGATTCCACTATCCGAGTACAGGGGGTGATGGCTTTTGGGAGTGATGGTCAAATTCAACGACAAATATTTTGACGAATTGATGAATTCGGCTGGCGTCAAGGCCATGACCCGTCGTGCCGCCGAGAAGACGCTCGCATATGCGCAATCGCATGCTCCGGTTGATACGGGAGCGTATCGCGATGGCCTCCAGATCCAGGAGGTCAAGCACGCGCATCGAACCACATGCATGGTGGTCGGCACCGACCCGAAGACCCTGCTCGTGGAATCGAAGACTGGCAATCTCCGCAAGGCGTTGAAGGCAGGCAAGTCGTGACCATGGTCTTGCCACCGGATCTTGAGCTTCGGCTGTGCTCGTATCTGCGCGCACGGTTGAAATCGTCTTTCCCGACGATCATCGTTTCGAATCGTGAGCCGGACGATTACGACGGCTCGCGGCCGCTCGTCGTGGTGCGTGATGATGGCGGATCGCAGTCGAATCGCGTGCTCTTCGATAGGAGCGTCGGCGTGACCGTGCGTTATGGGGCTCGTGCCGCTCCGAAATCCTGCCGTGACTTGGCGGCACGGATCTACGGTTTGCTCACCGACCCGGCGATTTGCTCGCTTGATGGTTCTCCGATCGCGGCAATCGAAGAGGACGGGTGCAATGGTCCGTATTTCGTGGCCGAGGACGCGAATATCGCCAGATGCTATCTGACTCTCGAATTCTCCACTATTGGGGAATTCCAATAATTTATAAGTTTTCTGAATTTTTAAGGCGTTGAAACGTTGTGTTTCAGCGCCTTTTTTGTTTGAAAGGACAAAATATGGCAGCTGATTCAGCAGGCAATGACCTTAGCGCCGCGAAGATCGTGGTGACAAGCGCCTTCCGCTTCGCACCTTATGATGCGACGCAGAAGCTGACCGCCGATCTCATCGCGCCGACCGTGGCCGACGTGAAGACCGGCTTGGACAAGATTTTCACCAAGGGTGGCTTCGTCGGCCTTATCACCGAGGATGGCGCGCCGCAGGACAGCCGTGACGCCGATGATGCGATCAAGTTCCACCAGCCTGGATATTCGATTAATGGCAAGGCGTCGCTGACCGCGCAGTTCACGGTGGCCGAGGATAACGACATCACGCGCCAGATGACCATCGGCAAGCCGGACTCCAGTGGCGTGTATCACGTGACCGATGTGATTCAGGACGGCAAGTGGTTCTGTTATCAGGAGACGGTGTTCAAGAATGGCACGCATCGCCGTCGTCTTGGTGTCGTGAATCTGACCGGCAACGAGCAGGGTCAGGATAAGGCCGGCGAGAACACCGGTGACGCTTGGACCATCGAATGGATTCAGGACGACGCCTGTGATTCCGGCAACAGCAAGTATTTGGAGTCCTTCGTGACTCCGACTGTTTCGTCCGGGTCTCACGCCACCGATCATCAGGCTGATGATTCCGAGTCTCAGCCGGTGGCTGACTGATTCAACTCTTCCCAGCATGTGTTTCTTTCTTCCTTTCTTCGCATGTGCTGGGATTCTTCCTCTTCATCCAGTGGAGTAAAGGAATTTTTCATAGTTGTTTGAAAGAAGGAAGCAATGACCAAGAACACCGTGATGCCCTCAGCCGCCGATTTCGAAGCCTGGACTCAGGAGGACGAGGAGAAGGCGCTTGAAGCGTCGGCCGAGCGGATGAAGGTGAAGCACCTCATCAAGGACGACGGCGTGTGGTTCCTCGCACCGCACGGCCACATTTACAAGCTGCCTCTGAATCTCAGCATCGATGATTTCGTGCGCCTGTCCGATCTGCAGTCCAACACGGAGCAGATTCAGGCTTTGAAGGATATTCTCGCGGCTTTTGCTGGCGAGGATGCGGCCAATGAGTTGGCGAAGGAGCCGGTAATGGTTCCATTCAACATCCTCAACGATTACGGCGAGGTTTTGTCGAAGATTCAGGGTGTGGAATTGGGAAAATCGTCGGCTTCTGCCAGCTCCTCCAAGGAGACGGTGGCAGTCGAATAAGAGCCGATTTCGCGGCTCGCGGGTGGAGTCTGCAGGCTGACTTGGGCGGCAGACTCCGCTTTGCGGACGCGATCGCCTTGTGGGAGAGCCTTTCGGCTGACCCGAGCACATATACGGGCATGACTGCGGTGCATATGGTGCTGCCGATGGATGCGACGGCGATCATTACCGCGATTCAGGCTGGCGGCACGTCGATTCTTGGTGACCTCGCGCCGGAAAAGGCTGGGAAGAAGCATGTCGAAGTGACCGATGAGGAGCGTCGTGCGGCTTTGGCGTCGATGAGCAGCATCTTCGGCTTCAAAAAAACAAGTGAATAGAGGAGGCTGCCATGGCTGGCGGTAGCGAGCTTGGCTCCGCGCATGTGAGCATTTTCCCGCAGATGAATGGCTTCCGCCAGAACGTGGCCAAGGAGACCGGTAAGGCCGTCGGTGACATGAAGACGGCCTTTGGCAAGGGCTTCAATGGAGCGCAGCAGGGCAAGAAGGTCGGCAGCGCTTTCAAGTCCGGTTTCAATAGTGGCGCCGCCGAATTGAATTCCGATGCTTTGAAGTCCTTTAAGAAGGATGTTGCGCAGGCGAGCCAGAAGAATACTGACGCGCTGCTGAAATTCAAGGCGGCTGGCGTGCAGGTTCAGGCAGCTCAGGAGAAGCTGAACGCGGCCACGCAGAAATATGGTGCGGACAGCACGCAGGCTCAGGCTGCGGCCATCAAACTGGAGCAGGCGCAGATCAAGCAAAAAGCGGCCGCCGACAATCTCAAGGCGGCGTCCGACAACCTCAAGACGGCGCAGGGACGGCTCAAGGATCTTGAGACGCAGTTGGCCGCCGAGGCGGACAAGTCGAAGAACGCGTTCAGTCGTATGGCTTCCGGCTTCACGTCAACCGCCCAGCAGATTGTCGGCAAGATTCCGGGCGTGAACGCGGCGGTGCAGAAGATCAGTTCGACGGCTGGCGAGGTCACGTCCAACATCAAAAGCAAGTTTTCAGCTGCTTGGAATGCTTTGCCGGAGGGTGCGCGTAATGCGGCCGCGAAGGCCGGTAATGCGTTGCATTCGGGTTTGAGCAAGGCTTCCGGGTTCGCTTCGAAGGCGGTGTCCGGCATCGGCAAGGCGGCTAAGGGCATGGCCACCGTCGTGTCCGGCGCCGCTGCCGCCGCTGGCGGATATCTGGTGAATTTCGGCAAGCAGGCCGTGGATGCGGCCCTCAAGGCCGGTGAGGTGACCGCGAAATTTCAGCAGGTCGCCAAGAACAACAATTGGACGGATGAGGAGCAGAAGTCGCTGCTCAGCCTGAATAAGACGCTTGGACAGACCGGCGTCATATCCGGCGGCACGTTGAAGGCCGCTCAGGCACAGCTCGGCACTTTCGCGCTGACGGCGGATCAGGTCAAGACTTTGACGCCCGCTTTGGCGGACATGATCGCCAACAACAAGGGTTATAACGCGACGGCGCAGGATGGCGTGCAGATAGCGAATCTGCTTGGCAAGGTCATGACAGGCTCGGCTACCGCGCTGAGCAAATATGGCGTGACCATGACGGACGCGCAGAAGAAGGTCCTTCAGGAGGGTAGCGCTTCCGAGAAGGCCGCGATGGCCGCGAAGGTCCTGGAAGCGAATTTCGGCGGCATCAACAAGGCCCTGGCGGACACGCCGCAGGGCAAGATGACCATCCTACAGCATGAAATCGCTGGATTGAAGACTTCGATCGGCAATGATCTCATCGCTGCTTTCGGCGGTGTCGGCGGCGCGGTCATCAAGATGGTGCAGGCCGTCGAACCGCTCATCACCGCGTTTTTCGACAAGGTGGCCGCACTGGCCGAGAAGATCGGCCCGCCGCTTGAAAAAGTGTTCGGCGCTGTCGCTGACAAGATCAGCAAAATCAATTTCAGCGGCTTCACGGGCCAATTGTCTGGATTGTCCGGCCCTATCGCAGCCGTGACTGGTCTGCTTGGCGCGGCTGGTCTTGGCGGCGCTTTGAGCGGATTGAGTGGCGTGCCGGTGATTGGCGGATTGCTGTCGAAGTTCGGCGGCGTCCTGAGTGGTCTTGGTGGTCCTGTCACTTTGGTGATTGGCGCTCTGGCCGGCCTTATTGCCACGAGCCCGCAATTGCGCAGCGAATTCGGCACGATGCTGCAGAACGTTTTCGTCAGCTTGCAGCAGGCATTCCAAATGCTTCAGCCGTCGATTCAGACGCTCATGACGGCTTTGAGTCAATTGGCGGCAGCTGTCATGCCGGTAATCACCAATCTCGTCGGCCAGATAATCCCGCTGCTGACGCCGATAATCTCCACGCTTGTGGGTGCTTTGGTGCCGGCCATTCAAGGCATTCTGACCGTGGTGACCACCGTCATTCAGGCGATAACTCCGGCCATCCAAGGAGTCCAGCCGGTTGTCACGGCGGTGGTCGCGGCCATCACGGCTGTGATTCAGGCGCTCATGCCGGTCATCTCGCAGATCAGCAGTCTCATCACTGGCGTGGTGGCTGCCATCACGCCGGTGATTCAGGGCCTTGAGCCTTTGGTTACGACGGTGGTGCAGGCGATTACCAGCGTGATTCAGGCTCTGGTGCCGGTGATTCAAGCTCTCGCACCATTGGTGTCCACCATCATTTCCGCGATCGTCGGCTTTATCAGCTCGACATTGCTGCCGACCATTCAAGCGATGCTGCCTTTCATCCAGGGCATCATCGGCGGCATCACGATGGTGGTCAGGGGCATCGTCAATGTGATTCAGGGTGTCATCAATCTGGTGACCGGTCTGATTAATGGCAATTGGAGTCAGGCTTGGAACGGCTTTAGTCAAATTGTGCATGGTGTTGTGCAAGGCGTGCTCGGCTTTTTGGGGGGCATTGGCAGTGCGATTATCGGCATCTTCGCCGGTGCGGGGAGATTGCTGTGGAACGCCGGCGCGAGCATCATCAATGGTCTGCTCAATGGTCTGAAGGCGGCTTTCGGCAGAGTGAAGAGCTTTGTGAGTGGCATCGGCGATTGGATCGTCAGACACAAGGGTCCGCTCAGCTACGACAAGGTGATGCTTAAGCCTGCTGGCTTGGCGATCATGCAGGGCTTTGACAAGAGCCTCAAGGCTGGCTGGAAGGATGTGCAGCGCACTGTCAATGGCATGAATGCGCAGATCAATGGCGGTTTTGATGTGGATGCGTCGAAGTCTGGTCGGGCGAATGTCAGCAATGGCGGTGGTGGTGCCACGTATGTCACGCAGACGTTCAATTATCCGGCGATCGCGCCCACGTCGATTTCGACGCAGCAGAAATTGCAGACGGCGGCAATGCCGCAATGGTGACACACGAGCGAAAAGGGTGGTGCAATGATTCTCACGGATTATCTCATCAATGGTCAGCAGCTGACCGGTGAGCATTCGAACCTGATAGTCGGCACCACCCATTTCACGAGCATCAGCCCGCGTATTGATTCCGTGACGGTGAACGGCCGGAACGGCGTCATGCTTCCGGCTGGGCCGGTGGCTTTCGACGCGCCGGAAATCACACTCAAATTCATCACTGACGGGCCTGATGCGGATACTTTGATGCATCGCTTTTATCGTCTCTGCCGCCTCGCGTCCGAGTTGACGCGCGTGGAGCGTGACACGGTGTCCGGTTGGACTCGGCGCATGACCGCCAGCGCGGTGTGCACGTCATGTCAGCCGGACGGTGACGAGATTCCGTGGGATGACCACCGCGCGGCCACCGCCGTCTTCCAATTGCCTGACGTTTATTGGCAGGGGGAGCAGTGGCAGGAGCGCACCTTGGACGCGACTGGCGGGCGTCTCATGGCCGGTAGTGTCGATAAGCCCAGCAACAAGGGTTATTGGACACGGTGGGCTGGATTGCCTAACGCCAGTCCGTCCGAGCTTTTCGACACCGTGCCGGAGGGCTGGCTTTCCAATGCGCCAATCGGCACGCTGGTATTGCGTTTCGGTGCCGCCACTGGTGTGACCATTTCAGATCCGGTGAGTGGAACGAATCTCATGTGGGGCGGCAAACGTGACGCCTCACGACCTTACCTCTTTATCGATGCGGCCAATCGCAAGGCGTGGACGGCGGCCAATGCCGACGCATGGTCCGGTGGTACGGACGCATCGAATGGCATCGACTGGACCACCGAGCCACTGCAGGTGTGGCCCGCAATCGATTCCGGCGACTATCGCATCACCATCAAACAGACCGGCGGCACCGACAAGGTGACATGCCGGTTTTGCAATCCTGGGAGTGATTCATGGCAAAGACTTTGCATGCTCGTCTCGTGGCATACCGGCCTTTCGGCGCGCGTATCGGCGTCCTTGCGGAGCCGGTGAGCTTCAGCGCTTCAATGCTCCACGATGATGATGGTGCGATCAGCATCGAATATTCGATGCTGTCCGGTGACGCGCAGGCGTTCGATCGTGAGCTTACCGATGGCCTCGAAGTGGCCGTGGAGGTGTCGGACGGCACTGGCTATCGTGAGCCGGACAACGCTCGCTATGTCATCACCGGCCGTTCCGGCAAGACCGATGACCGGACGCGTACAGTCACCTATTCCGGCCAGTCGATCAGCTGGCTCCTGAGCAAGGCGGAGAACAACGATTCCAGCCATCTGCTCGCGGATGGCGACAACAAGGGCAAGCGGCCCTTCTATTCGTCGAATCCGGGTGTGATTATCAAGACCCTGGTGGATGAGAACAAGGCGCGTGGCGGCGTGGCCACCGGCCTGACGCTCGGCTTCGACACCGCGAGGGACGCGGGCGGCGCGGCATGGGCGAGGAAGTACACGCTTTACTATTCCTTGGGCACCGACCTGCAGACCATTCTCAGCTCGCTAGTCAATGGTGGCGGCTGCGACTGGCGCACCAGCGGGCGCACGTTGAAAATGTGGAACGCCGACAGCACGGCATTGAGCCGTGACCTGAGCAAAAGCGTCGTGCTCCAGCTTGCTCGCGATATCAGCGAGGCACCATACGAGGAAAGCATCGCCGATCTCGCGTCCACCATTCTTGTCGAGGGTGACAATAATCTGCTTTTCCGCATGGATAATCCGGCTGCTCCGACGCCGTGGGGCAAGTGGGAATCCTATTCGTCGCAGGGCGGCGTGTCCGACAAGGACACCGCTCAAGCATTCATGCAGTCCACGCTTGATGATGCGGCTCGTGTGCGTGGTCAGTACACGCGCGATCTGGTGACCGCGAATGTGGATAATCTGCCGCTCATCGACTATCACGCCGGTGACTGGATTACCGCCCCAACCGTGGCTCACGGCGAGAAGGTGCGCGTGCAGGAAATCGACCTGAGCATGCGCCAGAACGAGGGCTTATCCTGCTCAATCGCTCTGAATGATATTAAGTATGACGCTTCCGTGCGTCAGGCGAAGAAAATCAAAGGCATCACCGGCGGTGCCGCATTGGCCGGCAGCGAGGGCGGCACGACCGCCTCTTCCGATCGCGACCATCGCGTACCGAAGGCCCCGCTTGGGCTTGTGGTGCAGACGGACGCATACATTGGTTCGGACGGGTACGCCCACGGTCTGGCCACAGCCTCGTGGAGTGCGGTCACGCAGGCCACGAATGACACAGCCATCGAGATCTCCAATTATTTGGTCGAGTGGAAGCTGCACAAGGATGGCGCGCCCTGGCATTCCGCCGGCACGACTGACAAAACGCAGCTCGGTTTCGGAGGCTTGGATTGCGGCACGCAAATCGAGGTGCGCGTCAGGGCTGTGCCGACGTATTCGGACAAGCTTGGCGAATGGTCGGCCGTCGTGGTGGCAACTGTGGAGTCGGATACGACGCCATGCTCCGTACCGTCGAAGCCGGTATTGTCGTCCGAGCTTGGCGTGGTGACCGTCCACTGGGACGGCAAGACCGCTGCCGGCGCTCAGATGGAGCCTGACTTCGACCATATCGAGGTGGGCGAGGGTATCAATGTCGCTGGAATGCAGGTCATCAGCGCCACCCAGTCGGGTCAGGGCGATTACGTCATCACCGGCCTGACGGCTGGCTCACAGCACTCTTATGCGCTCCGTTCCGTCGATCATGCGGGCAACCGTTCCGCTTGGTCTGCTCTTGCCACTGTGACCGTGGCTTCCGCTGTGTCGCCGGAGGAGGTCAAACGAATCCAGCAGGATTTGGCTGACAACCAGACGGCGTTGAAGGATAATACGGCGAAGCTGGATCAGGCGCGGAAGGATATCGCCGCGAATCAGCAGGCGCAGTCGGCCACGGCGAATGCTCTTGAATCCGCGAAGTCGGACATCAGGGCGAACCAGTCGGCCATCAACTCTGCCAACGCAACGTTGAGTGATAACACCGCGAAGCTGACGCAGGCGCAGAAGGACATTCAGGCGAATAAGACTGGTCTTGATGCGGCGAATCAGACGCTCTCGCAGGCCAAGGCCGATCTGTCGCAGGCGCGGAAGGACATCGCGCAGACCAAAAGCGACCTGGCCACGGCGAACGGGGAGATCAGCAAGGCGAAGGAGTCGGCGGCGCAGGCGTATGCCGAAGCCCATAGCAAGAACCATACGTTTCGCGGTCCCGACGAGCCGAAGGGCAATCTCATCGTCGGTGACCTGTGGCTCAAGACGCAGAAGTATTGGACGCGCTGGCAGGGGGAGAAGAACGCAAGCCCCTCACTGCTCGCGGACTTTTACACGTACTGGCTCGGGACTCCGAATAATTCGCCTTCCGTGCTCGTGCCGCTTGCTGACCGCGTTATCGATACGCTTGTCTGGGATGGCTCCGCGTGGAACCACATGGGCTATGCCGACGTGGAGAACAATGCGAAGCAGATCGAGCAGGCGAAGTCGGATATCGCGGACAATGCGGCGAAGACCACGGATGCCCGCAAGGCTGCTGAGAATGCCGCTGCGGCCGCGAAGACCGCGCAGGGCACGGCTGACACGGCAAATGGTGCGGCGAAGACCGCGCAGGACACCGCCAATGCGGCCAACGCCGCCGCGAAGAGCGCGACCGCGACCGCCGGTCAGGCCAAGGATGCCGCCAATGCGGCGCAGACCGCCGCCGAGAGCGCGAAGAAGACCGCTGGCAATGCGGAGACTTTGGCGAACACCGCCAACGCTTCGGCCAATGCGGCCAAGTCCGACGCGGCTTCCGCCAAATCGGACGCTTCAACCGCGAAGACGGATGCGGCCAACGCCAAGACCGCCGCCGCGAACGCTTCGAGCGTTGCGACGCAGGCGAAGGCCACCGCCGACAGCGCGGCCCAATCCGCCACGGACGCGGCCAATGCCGCGCAGAAGGCGAATACGGCTGCTGCCGCCGCCGCTGGCGTGGCGAACGGCAAGGCCGACGTGCTGATCCAGTCCACTGCGCCGGATACGTCGATGCGCAAGCCGACTACCTTGTGGATTGACACCACCGGTGGCGCGAACACGCCGAAACGGTGGAATGGGTCGGCTTGGGTGGCGGTGACGGACAAGGCCGCTACCGATGCGGCCAACGCCGCCGTCAAGGCGAATGATGCGGCCAAAACCGCTCAATCCACCGCTGACAAGGCTCAGACCGCCGCCGCGAACGCTGCCGCGCAGGCTAATCAGGCGCAGGCCGCCGCGAAAAAGGCGCAGACCACCGCTGACGGCAAGAATCTGATCTACCGTGGCCCCGACGAACCCGCGCATGATGGGCTGAAGCC
This sequence comes from Bifidobacterium ruminantium DSM 6489, assembly GCF_000770925.1. Classification (GTDB taxonomy): domain Bacteria; phylum Actinomycetota; class Actinomycetes; order Actinomycetales; family Bifidobacteriaceae; genus Bifidobacterium; species Bifidobacterium ruminantium. The sequence goes on from NZ_JDTK01000023.1 coordinate 28,982, forward strand.
GGGTGACATGTGGTGGCGCACGCAGAAGTATTGGACTCGCTGGCAAGGGGAGAAGAATAATTCGCCGTCCATGCTCGCGGACTTTTACACGTACTGGCAAGGCGCGCCGAACAACAGTCCGAGCGTCTTGGTGCCGCTCACAGATCGCGTGGTCGAAGTCCTGACGTGGGATGGCACGCGCTTCGAACCTTTTGACCTCGTGGCGAACAACATCCTCGCTGCTGGCACGGTGGCCGCGAAGCATCTCGCCGTGGATTCCGTGACCGCCGAAAAGGTCAAGGCCAATGCCATCACGGCGGACAAGCTGGCGGCAAACTCGGTCACGACCGAGAAGCTGGTTGCCGATGCGGTGACCGCTGGCAAATTGGCGGCTGGCTCGGTGCAGGCGCGGAATATCGTCGCATTGGCCATCACCGCCGACAAGCTCGCGGCCAATTCGGTGACCACGAGCAAGCTCAAGGTCACCGAGGATATGACGGTTGCGCTGCTCAACGCGCACAAGATCAATGCTGGCGATATCGCGGCTGGCGCGGTCACGACCGACAAGCTGGCCGCGAACAGCGTTAACGCCGACAAAATCGCCGCGAACGCGGTGACGGCGGGCAAGTTGCAGGCCGGTGCCATCGGCACGGACAAGCTCGCCGCAAACGCAGTGACCACCGCGAAGCTCAAGGTCACGGAGGATATGACCGTGGCCTTGTTGAATGTCCATAAGATTCAGGCGGGCGACATCGTGTCCGGTGCAATCACGACGGACAAGCTCGCCGCGAACGCGGTTAACGCGGACAAGCTCGCGGCGAACTCGGTGAACGCTTCGAAGATAGTGTCCGGAGCGATCACCGCCGACAAGCTGGCGGCAAACAGCGTGACGGCTGTCAAGATCGCGGCTGGCACTATCACGTCCGACAAGGTGGCGGCAGGCCAGTTCCGAGGCTACGTGTTCACCGGCGCGATATTTCAAAGCTCCGACGATGCAAACACTGGCATGAAGCTCAATTCGACCGCATTGCAAATGTGGGATTCCAACCACAACCAGACCGTCTATCTGGATGGCCAAGGTGAGAGCAATGTCATCACCGGACGGCTCAAGACCGGCATCAGTGGTCGATATCTTGACTTGGACCCGGCATTCAATTTGGCTAGCTCGACCGGATACAGTTCACAGGGTGCGGGCGTCAGATTCGTCGGTGACGGTTTCACCGGCACTGGCAATTATCCATTCGTCAGCTCCGAACTCGTGACCGGCGCCGGCAAGCAGGTCAGCGGATTGACCGCATCCAGCGGACTCCGCGTGACGGGCAGGCCGAACGCCACATTGACACTCTTGCAGGACGAATCGCAGAATGGCGTGGCACAGCTCACAGCCTTCAGCGACATCGCCGACAGCAAGGCCGGCAAAGCCATGGTCTACCTCTCGGAAACCGTGGCCGGTGTCGGCACTGCCCGCTTGCAGTCCGGCGCTGCTGCTTTGGAATTCACGGACTCCAACGCTAAACTCAATGCCTCATCATTGGCAGTCAACGGCAAGTCTGGACGAACCGAACGCATCAACCTGATCGTCGGCATTCGCCAGTCCGGCAATACCGTCACATGGACCACGGCGTATTTCGACACGCAGCTGGGAATCATCGTGACGGCTCCAAGCGGCTCGCAGCAGCAGTCCATGACATTCGTGAGCGAGGACAAGTACAACGCTCTGGCAGGCCGTGTCGATTATCTCGACAGCCTGAACGGTATCGCCAACGGTGCTGATGACGAATCCTTGCAATGGCAGGGTCACATCCAATCGCAGGCATCGACGACGGGCGGCGAATGGTCAAGTTATTTCGTCGAAAAATCGTTGGATGGCTCGGTCAGGAGCAGGACGGGCAAATTCAAGGTCCAGCTGAACGTCAAAAAAATCAACGACGGACACGGCATTGCCGCGACCGATGTCTCCATTGATTTCACCACGAAACGACGTAGCCATAGCGGAGGTGATGGAATCACCAATGCCGGAAGCACCGGCAGGATGATCCAGGTCAACTCCGGCATGGCTGGCTCCCCATCGAAAGCCGTCGTCACTGTCGGCTCGAATCCGACGACCGTCAAGCTGGAAGAGGGGACCGAATATTTCGTGAACGTCGCATACCGGACGTACTCGCCAGGCGATAAGGGGATGTACACGGACTTCGATCTGTCGGTCACCGTTGTCCCGGTCTCCGAATGAGACCGACGCGCGAATGCGAGGAGCGCTTCTACGAAGCGCTCATGCCAAGACAAAGCCATTAATAGTAAGGAGATTGATCATGGCTGAAGAAAACAATGAAAATACGACCACGGATGACGTGCAGGTCACGACACCGGATACCGGCAAGAAGGATGATTCCGACGTGGAGGCTTCCGGCGTGCTTGATTTGCGTCCGCCGAAGGAGTCGGTGCGAGCGGAATTGTGCCGATTGGGATTGGAGTTTTCCAGCGCTGACGGCACCGCCGAATCGTGGCGTGACTACCAGCGTGGCGTGCTTGCGACGTTCGACGATTCCGGCACGTCCGTCACGTTGACGGACGTGAAGACGAATCTCGGCCGCACGCTCACCTTGGACGAATTGAAGGCCGTGACTCGCATCGACACGATGACCGCCGCCGACTAACCCCGCTTTTCACCATTTTTCAACCCCTGCAATCCACGCGGATTGCGGGGGTTTCGTATTTAAGGAGACATTTTGACTCAGCAGATTCCAGCCGACGCGAACGACGTCATCGACACGCTCTCCGCGCAGATCGGCACATTCACCAAGCAAATCGCAATCCTGAACAGCCAGCTCGCAGCGGCCATGAAACTGATCCCCAAGGATGTGCTCGACAGTCTCGGCAAGGAGGAATTGTCGTGATAAGAACGAATCTGTGCCCAAAACCAGCTGAGACCCTTGATACATTGGACGGCGTTACGTCCGATTGGCATGACTTCAAAAACGGAAGCATGACGTCTTTGCAGCCGGGACAATACGTTGCCTCATGCAATGTCACGGAGCGCAGCGGCGCAAACGCGGTAATCCAATACTGGGATGAAGTTAATCACGTGAAGTTTTGTGACATCCATGATGTCGCCACCGGCGTCAACGTGATGCGGCTGGACGTTCAGACCGCTTCCGACTCATGTCATTTTGCCGTCTGCGGCTGCAAGGCCACGGACTTCCTTGTCGAACGTGCCGACACGTATGACACTGCCGTGGGGGGGGGCTTCCGGGCTTCTTCACCGGCGACACGATGCCGCGCGCATAGGAGCGTCCGTCGGGCGGGTGATGTCCGATGATGGTCACGAACCTGATAAGCAATCCAAGCGCCCACGTCACGCTGAAGCCGGGCGAGTACACGCCGATTACGACCATCGAGAAGACTCCGGGTACCACATACTGGTGCACGGTCTGGCTGGACGTGTCGGGCGGCTCCGTCACGGTGGACAACTGTCCGGGCACCTTCAGCAAGAGCCAACGCATCGGATGGTCCTTCACGTCCACGATCGCGAATCCGATGAACCTGAGCTACAAGGTCGTGTCCGGCAGTCCGACCGTCAAGGTGTGGAACATGGTCATGTGCGAGCTGGGCGAATACCAGGCGAACAAAGCCTTGATCGACGGCCTTTACTTTTTCGACGGGGATACGATGCCGCTCGCCTAACCCCTATGGGGGTGGTGGCATGACTCTCATCATTAATCACTGCGCCATGCCGAAAGGCGGTGTGAGCGTCAAGACGACGAACACGACACCATCGGACATCACATTCACGGAGTTGACGGCGGGCGTGAAATACCATGTGAGCGTCGTCTGTTACATGTACTCCACGAGTGGCGACAATCCGCGCTTGCGTCTCACCACCAATGGCAGCGACAGCGGGCTGGTCGCCTCGAATGGTCGCGTGGATTACGTCTTCACCGCCGCCAACACCACTCACGGCATTCTCGTCGGTCTGAACGATTGCGCGGTCAATCTGAGCAAGGGCTTGTGCGTGCCTCAAGACCAGTGGCAGCAGCTCGTCTCGTTGGGATTGACGGGCAATTATTTCGATGGCGACACCATGCCAAAAGATTAAACGATTTCAAGGAGATGTAATGTGTTTCAAACGTTTTTAGCGGGTTTTGGTGGTGTGGGTGGCGCGTGCGCCGTCATCACGCTGATGCTCAGGATATGGCCTGGCGCTTTGGACGCGTTGGCGACCGGATTGTACGCGCACGTGCAACCGGAACGGTTGCCCTACGATTCGCCGCTTTCCCAGCATTTCGCCAAGACCCGACAGCTCGGCGAGCGTACCGCGAAATTCGACGACCGTATGGACGAGTTGTGCCGTGACACGATCAAAAACACGATCATCAGCCTGATCTACGGCGACAAGGACACCGACCACAGCGAGGCCGTCAGCTACGAGCTGTCGAAGCTTGAGAAATTGGACGCGCAATGCTGGATAGTCGCTGCCGCCGAAAAATACTTGGAGGACAGGCAATGATGCGTCTCATGATCGCTGGCGGCATATACCTGCTACTGCTCGCGCTCGTCCTGCTTTTCAACCGTGGCGCCCACATGTGGCGCCGCCATAACCCATGAAACCTCACGTGAAAGCGTGGGGTTTCCCGTTTCTAGAGAAAGGAAATGAATGCGCAAGCACAAGCCTCCGTGGCTCAAACGCTTCCGCCTGGCGGTCACCGGCGTGGTCATGGCCATCACCATGGCCGTGGCGCCAGCCGCGATGGCCGACCTCAACGGCGTCGACATCAGCGGCTACCAGTCGGCGGATATACCGTCCGCCATCTCGGCCGACTTCGTCATCGTCAAGGCCACGCAGGGGCTCTACTGGAGCAACAACAACTACGCCACGCAACTGGCCAACGCCGACCGTACAGGCAAGGAGACCGGTGTCTACCACTTCGCCAACGGTGGCAACGCCACGGCGGAGGCCGACACCTTCGTCAACGCCGTCGCCGGACGCGTCGGACGCTCCATACTCGCCCTCGACTGGGAGCAGTGCCTCGCCTACGGGCGATACGGCTGCGCGACCGCCAACCCAAACTGGGGCAATTCGGCATGGATCCAGACATGGGTGACCCGAGTGCATGACCGCACGCAGGTCTGGCCCATCGTCTACGTCCAGCGCTCCGCGGTCTGGCAGGTCAACACCTGGGTGCGACAGCGGTGCATGCTCTGGGTGGCGCAGTACGCCAACAGCCAGCCGACCGGATACCAGCCCAGCCCATGGAACGGCGGAGCGTCCGGCGAAGGCATGACGCAGTACGCCAGCACCGGCTACATCAACGGGCGCGGCCCGCTCGACCTCAACCGTTTCTACGGCGATCGAACCGCCTGGAAGAAGATCGCCTGCGGCGAACGCGCCGGATGCTCCACCGGTACCGTCACCACGGCCCCACAGGTCAACAAGCCAGCGGAGCAGACGCCGACAGACCTCAACGTGCTGGCCGACAAGGTCATCCACGGAGACTATGGCAACGGCCAGGAGAGAATCAATCGCCTCGGCGGCAACTACAACGCCGTCATGGCGATCGTCAACTCCAAGCTCGGCGGCGGATCCTCCACTCAGACCACCGTGACCCGCACGCCGTCCCGCACCTACGTGGTCCGCTCCGGCGACACCGTGTCGGCCATCGCCGAGCGTACCGGCCTTAAGCCGGCCTCCGCGTGGCGCGTGCCTTCCGGCAACATCAACCGGATCTACGTTGGCCAGACGATCACCTACTACGGCTCCGTCTCCGCGACTGCAGCTCCGTCCACGACCTACTACGGCTCCACTCACGTGGTCAGTGCAGGCGAGAGCCTGTGGAAGATCTACGGATCCGGCTGGTACGCGGCGGCGCAGCGCAACGGCTTGCGCCCGCCGTACACAATCTATCCCGGCCAGCGGCTCCGCTGATCGGATCCCGGCTCCACGATTCTAAAAGTTGTGGAGCCGGTCTTATGCAACACTTAAGGAGGTGTGTAATGGACAAGGACACCAAGACCGAGCTCGACTATCTTCTGCCGGACAAGGCATACGAGATCCTCAAGTGGGTCGCGCTGATCGCCCTGCCGGCCGTCGCGTGGCTGGTCGGCGTGGTCGGCCCGCAGTGGGGGTTGCCGCACTGCGGCGAGCTCGTCACTACCATCAACGCCGTCGGCGTGTTCGTCGGCGCCCTGATCGGCGTGAGCCAGCTCACGGCGGCCAAGCCGGACGGTTCCAGCGAAAAATAAGTATTGCACCTGTTTCAGGCACAACACTTAACCGTGATTAATTTTCTGGCGTGAGACTCAAACTCGGGTGTGGAAAAATTTGCGGCACTGTAGTGTCCGTGGAATTTTTTGCACCCTGTTTTTAAATTTGCCCCTTCTCCGTTTGGAGGAGGGGCTTTATTTTTAGGACTTTTCAAATGGGCATCAGACAACAGACGATTGACGATTACGGCGCGTTCGTGGAGAAATTCAAACCGAAGAAGACCACGGACGACTGCTACACCCACCCCGCGGTGTATGAGGCGATAAAGGACTGGGCATGCCGTGAGTATGGCATCGACCCCAGCAAGGTGGTGCGGCCCTTCTATCCGGGCGGCGACTACGAACGGTTCGACTATTCCGATGGCAAGGTGGTGGTGGACAACCCACCTTTCTCGATTCTGTCGAAGATATGCGCGTTCTATCGTGACAACCATATTCCTTTCTTCCTGTTCGCTCCGAACCTCACGATCTTCTCCAGCGCGTCGCGCAACGGCGCGCATATGCTGGTCACTGATTGCGCGATCGAATACGCCAACGGCGCTATCGTCAACACCAGCTTCGTGACGAGTTTCGGCGATGACCTGATCCGCACCGCACCGGATCTGACGAAGCTGGTCAACGATACGGTGAAACGAGTCAGGCGCGAAAGCAGGAAACATCTGCCGAAGTATGCGTATCCGCCGGAATTGTTGACCGTCACACGGCTGAATAAGGTCGGCAAGGCTGGCGTGGATTTTCGTGTCAAGGCTTCGGACGTGGCATTCACGCCTAGGCTCGCTTCGCAGAAGGCCATGAAGAAGGCCATCTTCGGCGGCGGCTATCTGATGAGCGAAGCCAAGGCCGCGGAACTGAAGGCCGCGGAACTGA
>NZ_JDTK01000024.1 GCF_000770925.1 Bifidobacterium ruminantium DSM 6489
AAAACGGCACACCAGCGCTTGACAAAACACATCCGAACGTCCACGAAGCCGCGCCCCGCCGGATGCCGGAGCCGCGCCCGGTATTCGGCGCACTCCTTGCGCCAGTCCGCACCGGCTTCCTGCGCGTTGCAGCGCACAAGATGAAGGAGAAGCTCCTCGTTCTTCAGGATTCGGCGGATTCCGTCGGCGGTTAGTCCCAGGTAGGCGGCAAGGCAGACATAAGTCGTAAGCCATTTTCCCATGGCAGGTCTCGCAATCCGAGCCACTGCGCGTTCCACGGTGGAACGTCGTGCGCTCGGTGTCCTACCGATCAGTTCATGCAAAACTGGTAATCGAAAGCCTCCGCTTCGGACTGGTTTTCAATCAATTTCGACGTTTCTCGGCACTTTCAGCGACGACTATTGAAGGGAAGCAAATGTGCAAATTTTGTGAAGAGCAGGGTTTGGGAACTGACCCACTATCTGAGAACCGGGAATGCTCGTTTAAACATGAAAAAGCCCCGTACGGCATCACGCCATACGGGGCCGATTGTCTTTTTCCGTCTGCTATTTTTTGGTTCCGTACCTTTCCGTAACGAGCTGCATCAGCTCGTTGTTTTTCTTATTGGCTTCCTCAAGTTGGCTGCGCAGTGATTCAAGCTCGCTTGCGGCTCCGGCGCTGTTGTCGCTTCCGGTCTCATGGACAGTATTCGCAGCGCTCATTTCCTTGGTCAGCTGCCTCAACCGGTCTTGGGAGCTGTGCATGTAGTGGGCGGCCATCGAGGAGGTGGACCAGCCGCCGCGCGCTTGCAGGTCGGCGATGGTGGCATCGGTGTTCTGCGCGAAGTAGGTGTTGCCGCTGTGCCTCAGGCCATGCAGCACCACGTCCTCGCAGCCGGCCTTCCTGCGCGCCTTGATGAACGCCTTCTCGACCTCCGAATGATGGACGTAGTTGCCGGTGGCGGTGTGGAACAGCTTGCCGTCATCGCCGGGGTCGGCGTATTCGTCGATGTGCTTCCTGATCTCGGCCACGAGGCCGTCCGGAATGGGTATCGAGCGTACGCCGGCCTCGGTTTTGGGATCGCCGTCGACGAAACCGTATTCCTTGGAATAGGTCACGGCGTGCGTGATGCGGACCACCTTGCCGTCAAGGTCTATGTCCCTGCGCCGCAGGGCGAGGATCTCGCCTATACGCAGCGACAGCCAGAATCCCAGAAGCACCACCAGCCGGTATTTGCCCGGCATGTTGTCGGCGATCTCCCGCACCTTCTCCGGCCCTATGACCGCGCGTTCCCTGCCCTTGTGGGCGGAGCCGCCCTTGATCTGGCAGGGATTGAAGTCCAGTATCGCGTTGGGCGCGGTGCAGGCGGACTGCATGATCTGCCTGAGCAGACCGTAGGCGTTGCCACGGGTGCTCAGACGCGGCCTCTCCTTGGTCGACGGCCTGCCGTCCACCTTGCGCGGCCTGCCCATCTCCTCGTACCAGCGCTCGACGTCCTCCACGGTGATGTCACGCATGGCCTTGTCCCCGAACGCGGGATACAGCACGCTGTCCAACCGCTGCCGGTACGTGCGCACGGTGGAGGGACGGATCTCCCCACGGGCGATCTTGCCGCCGAACCAGCGTTCGGCATAGTCGCGGAAGGACTCCGAACGCCGCTCCTCGGCCTTCCTCGCGGAAGCCGAATCCTCATACTCATCGCGGGGGTCGACCCAGATGCCGCCGTCGATGCGGTTCCTCTGCTGGGCGAGCCATCCCTCGGCGGCCTGCCTGCTGCTGAACGCGAAGGGCGCACGGATGCGCTTGCGCCTTCCGTCATCGCCCTTCCTGTCGGGTCTGGGATCGGGATATTCGGCGTAATAGGAGGTGCCGCCACGCACCTTCTTCACCCTGATCTTGCCCCAGCTCCTGCGCGATCCACTCGTTCCACTCATCGCCCGCCACCTTTCATGAAATTCCGGACGGCCGTCCGTTCTCCGGCTCCCGCCGTTGTCGACAACAGCATATCGCGGTTCCCTCCTAGTACCCTCCGTTGGGTACGTTCCGGCAGGAAAACTACGCAGCATCCGCTTTTGCACAATGCCCGGAACCGTTGGAATCACACTGTTTTCCCCGGCGTGTCGCCGTTTCTCTCGATTTATCGAGAATCCGGTACTATGTAATTCGAATCTCGTATTCTCCGCCAGCAGGGTTTTCGAAGAAATTCGAAAGCCCTTTTTTCATGCCTAAAAATGATTTCTTTCTCAGCGATTCTGGACAATGCTGTATCCATCCGCTTGGAATCCGCGGATACCTGGCCGGTGGCCGGGGAGTGGTTCAGTCCGGTCTGGCCGGGTTTTTCTCTGGCTGTGGTTTGATGGACGTCAGCCATAGTCGGGAATGACCATCATGTTCGGCTGGATGAAGCAAGCGATGATCATGCCTGTTATTTTGTCGAGGTCAGTGTCGGCGAGACGTCCGATTTTTTCCGGATTGCGCGCGGATAAGTCCAGTGCACGGATCTGTTCGATTTGAACGAGCCCGTCGACGCATCCTCCTTCGATATGGTCGCTGGGGGCCGGCTTGAAGGGCAGGTGAAGTTCGAAATCACCGCGTCCGTGGGAGATGGCCGCGCAGATGGTCAGGGAGCAGTTCTTGTTGAAATCGTCGTTGCTGACTACCAGAACCGGCCGCCGCTTGATCTGCTCATGTCCCTTCGAGAGGTCGAGGTCTGCCATAACTATGTCGCCGTATCGCCAATTTGTCACAGCAGTTCGTCTCCCTTGGGTGCGCCGAACGGGTCTTCTTCCGCTTGATATTCCGTGGTACGGTTCTTGAACACGTTCGACAGCCGTGGTACTTGGATAACGCGTACGGCATCATGGATGGGCTTGAGCATGATGCCTCCATCTTGAACACTTGCATCAATTTGGCATCCGTCCGTCATGCCCACCTGCTCGCGCAGGTCCTTGGGGATGCGCACTCCTTGCGCGTTGCCCCATTTGCTGAGTGTAAGGGTCGTCATATTCCCCTCCTTATGTTTATACAAGTATAAACATTATTTGTGATTGAAGTCAACGTGGCTCACACGACTTCCAGCAAAAACGTTAATCGATTTGCTCAATTCTCGATTGGGATATTTTGGAATATTTCCGATGCCTGACCGACCGGCATATGGAATTTTGGTATGGGGATATGGTCTTGTGACTAGTATCAGTTGCGCCCCGTGGCTGTTCCTGCCATACTCCCATCGGTGGGAGAGTTGCGCATATTGTCGGGTTAGGCGTGTTCTCGCTTTGAAGGTGCGCTACGCTCGAAGCCGTGACGTTAAGAGCGAGAAAAGGAAGCGCGACGATGGGTGATTCGATGGCCCCTGGAATCCAGCAGGATGATTCGCGTGACACGGTCACCCGCGATTCTTTGGCCACGCTTGCCCGACGCCGTAGCACATCGCAGGAAAACGGTCGGATGGAAACGGCTTGCAAGGAGGGAAATTCCACGGAGCGGCCGGCGATAGGCAGTGCTGCCGATGATCGCGTCATCCATGAATCCCGCCAATCCCATGAATCGCCCGAATATTCCGAATCGTCCGAAAACGACGATTCGACGCAGATTCTGCCACCGAGCTTCATTCCGACCGCAACCGGCCGCATCCGCCCAGTGGCGGGCGCTTTCCCCGCCATACAATCCACCACGCAGGAGAAGCATGCGCGGTTCAGACGATCCATTCGCTCGTTGTCCGCAGGATCGCTGTGTAGAAAAAATGGCGATGCGGAAAATGCGGACAATGTCGGCAAAACGATGACAGGGGACGGGCATATGCCGGCGCCTCGAATCGCTAGCAGCGCCCCGCATTACGTGGACTGAAGCATTCGAACTGAAGCATTGCCTACGAAAAAGCGGCCTTGGAAATACAAGGCCGCTTTCTCGGTGTAATGAGCTTTTAACTAGCTTCGGTTTCGCTCACTTTTCGCTGGTTTCACGCTTGTACTGCGCGAACATCCTCACAGCGTAGGCAAGGCCGGCGAACAGCAGAATCGCGGCGCAGGCAAGGGAAATGCCGATGCCGGTCTGCGCGAGCTGTCCATATTCCGACTTGGTCAGCGCGCCCGTGGATGCGGCGGTCTGGCTGCCGGAAGCGCCGGTCGCCGAAGAAGTGCCAGAGGAAGAGCTGTTGCCGCTCGTCGTGCCATTGTCGGCAATCGTCTGCACGGTGCCGTTGGAGCCGGAGGCGGTATTGAAGGAGCCGGAGGTGGAACCAGTAGCGGCGGAACCGTTCTGCTGACCCGCCTTCGCGTTTGCCTCCCTCAACGCTTCGATGAACGACTGATGCCACTGATGGCTGCTGGCCACGAACGCGTCATGCTGCGTCTTGAGCTCGTCGTGGGTTTCCTTCGCATCGGCGTGCAGCTGATTCAGATGCGCCTGGTTGTCCTGAATATCCTGATGCAGGGTGTCGTGACGCTCCTGGGCGCGCTTGGCTGCCGCGTCGAGCGCGTTCTTCACATCCTCGCGGTCCTGCACGTAATTCTTCCAAGCCTGCTCGTTGTAATGGCGGATCGCGTCGGCATCCTCATGCGCGTTCTGATGCAGCTGCTTGACATGCTCCTTGGTGGTGTCGATGTCCGACTTGATCTGCTGATTCGTCTGGTGCACGTGGTCGATGGCGCTGCATGCCTTGTCGTTGCCGCAGATGCCCATATTGTCATCGATGCGCTCGCTGATGGTGGTCCCGGACGCCAGTCCGTCCGTGGACGGTGCGATTTCATCGGCCGAAGCTATGGACGGCAATGCGATCATTCCGATGGTCAGGATTCCCGTTGCCGCTACCGCTGCGATGCTTTTCCTCATGACGATTCCTCTCTTTTGCTCGCGTACGTCGCGTTCCGTACATGTCATATTCCGTACGTCATAGTAGGAGGGCTCGGCGCGCGAATAAACCGGTGGGAGGAAGCGGTTTGTCTAGTTTTCGCGATTAGTCAAGGGGAAGAGGCTGTCTGGCCGTCATTCGACGATGGCGATGAACGGGCTTGCCGGAAGATTGAGACTGTTATACAGCATGCTTGCGCACTTCGGATTGCCGCTGAACAAGTAACGCACCTGGGTCATGTCGTTGAGGCTGCTGAGGCCTGTTCCGCTGGCTGCGGAGAGCCTCACCTGATCACCTTTGATGGTGGCGGTGACGGGCATCCATTGTCCGGAATGGTCGGCGACCTCGAATCCCTGCAAAGCCAAGGTGGTGGAAGTAGCGATATTGCTGATGCCATCAAGCGGGGTCGCCCCGGGTTTCTTTGCATAATCAGGCACTTTCGCGCCCGCGCTCTTCGTGTAGTTCGGCCGCATCGCCTTCAACCCATTTGCCGTCCCCTCTTCGAAGGACAGTGTGATCGAACCATCCGAGGCATGCTGCGCGCTTTCGAAAAGCGGTCCGTTGGGCACGGCGGCGCTGTTTTTCGAACCATTCTCCATCGCAAGATACTGTGCTGCCATGCGCGCTCCCAGAATATCCTTGCCGAGCGGATGGATCGATACGGACGTGCCTTTATCCGTATCCAGCGAAACCGTCATTGCGATATTCGACGCGTTCCGCAGATTCGCGCTGCTGAGCGCGGTCCGTTGTGCCTCGCGTACATTCTGTGTGTACTGGTATCCCGGCCAACGCGCGAGCTGCACGTACAGGAACGGCAGATCGCTGCGCCCAAACACGGAACGATACTGGTTGATGAGCGTGGTCATCTGCGATTCGTATTGCATGGCCGTGGCGTAATTCGCGGCGTCGTCGCAACCCTGATACCACAGCACGCCCGCCACATGGAGCCCCTGCAAAGGCGCGATATGGTTCGCGTAAATGTCGCCTCCGCGCAGATGCCTTCGGATGGGGGTGCCGCCCCACGCGGTCTGGATGATGCCGATCGGCACGTTCGGATGCTTCGCCCGCAACTGCATGGCGAACTGCTGGGCCAGATAGCTCAAATGCTGGGAACTCTCGGCATCAGCATCCAGCCATTTTCCGGCCTGCCTACTGACATCGCGCAATGGAAAATCGGAACCCTCCGCAGTGTCGTCCGCCTCCACGAACTTCACGTTCGCGTCGGTCACCGGTTTCGGCAGGTCGCTCTCCGTGATTAAACCGCCGTAGAAGCTGGGCGCGTCGCTTCTTCCGAAATACTGCGCATGATTCAGCTCCATATTCGACTGGCCGGCTGCGACGAACACGTCACCCACATACACGTTCGTGAGCTCGGCCACCGTTTTACCGGCATAGCGCAATCGCAGCGAATACGGCTTGAGACTTGCCTTCTGCGCCTTCAAAGTACAGGTGAACGATCCTTTTTTGCCGATTTGCGCTGTGGCGCTCGCGGACTTCCTGCCTTGAGAGAGCGTCGCGGACAGTTTCGACGCTTTGACCGGTTTGCCGTCCTGCTTGGATATGACGGTACCTTTGACCACAAGCGGCTGATTGCGCTGGAATACCATGTTCTCCATGTAGTAGGAGGGGAGAGTGACGGAAACGGCGTCTGCGGCGTCCGCTCCGGCGGCGGATGGCGATTGGCCGTTCTCCGATTCGTGGAGCACCGATCCGTCACCCCACTTGGGTCCGCAGCCGATGATGGCTGCGACGATCACCGCCACGGTCACGGCGACGGCGAGTGCCACGTGAAACAGTCGTTTTGCGTTCAATATTCCAGCTCCTCGGTCAGGTGTTCGTTCAAGACATTCGTTTCGGATATGGAACTATGCACAGAAGAGCCTACACTGACGGGAAGCTTTGCCGATTGTCATGACCGTTGTTCAAACGGTTCGACGCACGCGGATGAAAGATTATGTTCGACCGAACGTCGTTTCAAGACGCCGTTTCGATCATTCTTCTTCGCTGGCTTGTTCCTCATCCTGCTTGGCGCCGTATTGCTTCAGTGCCTGCTTGAATTTCTTGGCCTGCTTGTCGTATGCCACGCGCGCGGTCTTCGCCTTTTTTGCGGTTGCGGACGGATCGACCTTGCAGTCGAAGGAGGCCGGTGACTTGACGTCCTCCTTGTATACCGCGCTGAGCTTTTCCAGATTGTAGGAGGAATCCATGCTGGAGAACGCGTCCACGACCTTGCCTTTCAGCTGGAAGGCGTTGGAATAGGAGGCGTTCAATGCGGCGACGGTGTCTCTGCAGGCGTTGATCTCGTTCATCTCGCGCATTTTCTGCGAGGTCCGGACGCTCATGACGCCGAAGACGGCGACGCAAACCACCACTATTGCGACGAACGTGGCGATGGAATATGTGAGGACGTGCTTCGTGTGTTTGTTGACGCGTTCGACGCCGTCTTGGATGCCTTGCTCCACGGCGTCGCGGAACGGATCGCTGTTTTTGTTGCGGGTGACAGATGGGGGATTGGCGGCTGCCGGATTGCCGGTTTTCGTTTGGCTGCCGGTTGTCTGGCCGTCGATTGTCTGACGGGAGGGCTTGTCCTCGTTCGAATGACTGCCGTGCCGTGCCATACACCCCTCCAGAAATCGTATTGCCGTTTTCCGTATCATTCATTGGCGACGGGTTGACGGGCAATCATATGTCTTCCGAATCATTTGTCTTCCAATGACAATACATGGCATATGGTACTCGTCGCGTCCCCCGATTCCTTGCGTCTCATGTTGCGAGGTGTCGGAATCCGATCGATGGGGAATCCTGGTTCGGGCCGGTGCACGGCATTTCCGGGGATGGTGGGGCTTGCGGGTATACTCACGCCTATGTGTGCGGTTCCGTGCCAAAATGCGCCAAAGCATGTGACATGGACTCATAAGAGAGGCTGACGATGATATCGCCGAAAAAATTGTTGAGGATTTCCACTGCTGTTTCTGCGGTCGCGTTGACGCTGTTCGTTGCCGCGGCTCCGGCTTACGCGATGCAGGATATCGCGATTGATGATTCGTCGCGTTCCTTCGCCACTGCTGTGGAGGGTGCGCAGGGTGCCGGCGACAGTATGCCGGACAATCCGAATGCGGCATTGCCGGATACGGTGAGTGAACGGATTCCGGACGATTCCACCGTGGTATCGGAAAAGCTTGCGGTCACTCCCGAAGGCGAGGTGCGGGATATCGAAACCGGCAAGGCCGTGACGGATGAGACATTTGTCGGCACCCAGGATCAGCAGCCCGACCCGTTGGCCAAGACGGATGGCGAATCGTTCATTCCGGTGAGTGCATCGGATGTGAAAGATGCCGTGGAACAATCTGTGAAACAATCCGTGGAGCAATCGTCCTCAAAAAACGGAGCCACCGTGAAGCTTGCCAAATTCGATGGCAACGATTACGGCGCGCATTGGGGAACCTACAACAACACGAAGGCTTTCTTCGACTATAAGAACAACCTGTTCGCCCAGCAGGCCAAAGGCGTGATCGACGTCTCTTCATGGCAGGGAGACATCGACTGGGCCAAGGCCAAAGCCGACGGCGTGGAAGGCGCGATCATCCGTCTTGGCTTTGGATGGGGCAATGACGCCGATGCCAAAGCGCAACGCAACATCAGCGAATGCAAGCGGTTGGGCATTCCGTTCGGCATCTACTGGTACTCGTATGCGGAGGATGCGGACGGCGCGAAACATGAAGGCAGCGATGTTGTATCCAAGCTCCGTCAGTTTGGCGTGAGCCCCAATGATCTGAAGTATCCCGTGTACTACGACCTTGAGAAGTGGACATGGACCGGGCACACGCCACCGACCGATCCGAACGTGTATAACGGCATAGTCAACGCTTGGTATGGCGCGTTGCAGTCAGGCGGTTACCAGAATCTCGGCGTGTACTCCTACACGAGCTACCTGCAGGGGCCGTTGAACAATGCGAACATCTATGCGAAGACACGTTGGGTGGCGCAATACGGTCCACGGATGGAATTCACTGCATTCGGCACTAACGATCGTGGTTGGCAATATACCGAAAGCGGTCATATCAACGGTATCAGTGGCTCCGTGGATATGAGTGCCTTTGGGGTTAAGGAGCTCTCTCAGAATGTTCCTATTTATCGCATGTATAACCGAAATAGCGGATTGCACCACTACACGGCAAATTATGACGAAGCTCTTGACTTGTCATTGAAAGGTTGGCTTGCTGAGGGAATATCGTTTTTCGCGGCTAGAGAGGGGAATCCTGTCTATCGGGTTTACAACCCTCATGATGGCAATCATCACTATACAAAAGATAGTGAGGAAAAGAACTATCTCGTATCTCTTGGATGGCGAGATGAAGGAATTGGATGGTTTGTTCCGGATAAGGGGAAGGCGAATGTCTATCGACTGTATAACCCCTATTCTGGAGACCATGTCTTTACGGAGGGTCTCGAAGAATACAATTCGGCTGGTTCTGTAGGATGGCATAAAGAGGGTATCGCGTGGCAGAGCAATTGATTTCTCCTGGCGGTTCTTTTCGAGGGTAAGCGGGAGCGTACTTTTTATTTCTTGCTTGCGGAGAATGAGGCCTTGGACGTTTCAAGTGCCTTCATTGTCAACGGTGCTAATGTGCGTTTTACGGTGTAAATGGAATGAATGCCCAGAGGCGGGTGGAGTGATTTCGCGGGGTCGAAAATGGAAAATACGGTCAAGAACAGAAAGCAGCCGAGAAAATCTGGTCTTGAGCTACTGCGTATTGTCGCGGTTGTGCTGATTGTCGCGCATCATCTGGTTTGCCATTCCGGTTACCCCCTTTTTGATGAGCCACTTTCGGTGCGCAGGCTGTTCTACCAGATGTGCTTTATGCCGTTTGGCAAAGTTGGCATTACTTTGTTCTTGTTGATCTCCTTGTGGTTCCTTGTTGATAGAGAACAAACGATCAAGGGAGCATGTCGGAGAATATGGCTTCTTGAACGAGAGCTCCTGTTTTGGGGATTTGTTGGCCTGGCAGTACAGTATTTCGATGCCCCTGAATCCGTTACTGCCGATTCCTGGCTTGATGCATTATTCCCAATTTCAAGGGACGTATGGTGGTATGCGACGAGCTACGCGATTCTGCTGCTGCTTCTGCCTTTTCTGCTTGATGGGCTACGTGGTATAGGCAAATCCAATCATGGTAAATGCTGCATTGCCATGATTGGATTATGGGGCATAATGAATCTTGTTCCAGGTGCCTATCTTGATATGTATATCAATGTGATAGGTTTTGTCTATGTGGCCGTGCTACTGATGTACTACAAATGGTATGTCAAACCGATTAGCACCAGATGCGCTGTGTGGATGGTAGTCATCGGTACGGCAGTCATTGTTGGATGGAATGTGCTTATTTCCGTAATCTGGAAAGTATGCCATGCCGACCCCGGACAGATAACGATTTATATCAACCCCGCCCAGAAAGAATGGTCACTGCCGATTCTTTCCGTTTCATTTGGCTTATTTACAATATTCAGCCGGATGACATTCTCAAGCCGTTTTATTAATCGTTGCGCAAAATCTGCATTTGCCGTGTACCTGATTACTGAGCAGCATTATATTCGCGATGAAATGCTATGGCACCGGATAGTGCTAGGCAATTTCTACCATTCTAGATATTCTCTACTTATTGCATTGGCAGCGGTTATCGTTATTGTCGTTGTAACGACGATGCTGGATTTTGTGAGGCAGTTTTTATTCTGGTGCACTATTGATCGGCATAAAGGACGTCTTTTTGAACGTGTGTGGCATCATGCGCGGAATGTATATGAGTTATTCGTTTCAAAGTGCACCAATTTTGTTGTACCTGTAGATGGAGAATGATTAGACGTGTGCTCGTGCCTGACGAGAACGTTCCTCATTGTCGGTACGGCTTCAGTGTTGACAATTTTCGGTAAGCGCTGAAGCAGACATGCTGAAGTGTAGTGATTATTTGGCGTTACGTTTCAGCATGGCGAACTGGTTGGCATCGATGATGAACGCCTTGCGGTCGTTTTTAGCCATGACGTCGAGAATGATTCCCGCCACAAACAGCAGCAATCCGGCGATGACAAGCATGACCGCGCCGATGAGCGTGGGAAATCGCGCAACCATACCGGTATGCCAGAAGTCCACGGTCACGCTGCCGCATAGCACGATGCCGATGATGCCGAGGACGGCTCCGAGCCCTCCAAAGAACGGCAGCGGCTTGTATTCGCGGATCATGCGGAAGATGGTGCTCATCACCTTGATGCCGTCACCCACGGTGTCAAGTTTGCTGACGGAGCCTTCCGGGCGGTCACGATATTGAATCGGCATCTCGAACAGGCGTAGATTGTTGTTTAACGAATGGATGGTCATTTCGGTTTCGACTTCGAACCCGTGTGACAGTACCGGATAGGTTTTGACGAATGTGAACGAGAAGGCACGGTATCCGGTCATGATGTCGGTGACATTCGCATGGAACAGGCCGTTGATGGAACCGCACACCAGGCGGTTGCCGAAGTTGTGGAATGGACGCTTGTTCTCCTGGAAGTAGGTGGAACTCAGACGGTCTCCGATCACCATATCGTAGCCTTCGAGGACCTTGTCCACCATGGCAGGGGCTGCGTCCGCGGGGTAGGTGTCGTCGCCGTCGGCCATGACGTACACGTCGGCGTCGATGTCCTCGAACATGGCGCGGATCACGTTGCCCTTGCCCTGACGTGGCTCCTTGCGGACGATGGCGCCTTCGCTGGTGGCGATTTCCGCCGTGTGGTCGGTGGAGTTGTTGTCGTACACGTAGATGTCGGCATTGGACAGCGCGGCTTTGAAATCGCGCACCACCTTGCCGATGGTGACTTCCTCGTTGTAGCAGGGAAGAAGCACGGCGACGGAAACGTTCGAATTATCAGGCATGAATCCCACTATATCCTTTGCACTGGCCGATATAGCATGATGGTATGAGACCGATTATTGATTCACATTGAGGGTGAACGGACTCAAAGGCAAGTTTGAGCCGTTGTATACGATGCTTAAACAGCTGGGATTGCTTTGCCATAGATATTGGATTTGAGATACGCGTTTCACCTCGTCGGAGTGGATGCGGAGTGTACTGCCAGTTATAGTTGCGGTGGCATTGTGCATGGCTCCGTCTCCATCGGCGACTTGGAATCCTGATAGCGGAGTATTGGTGGCATTTGCGATATTGTCGATTGTTGCGCTGGTCGTGTAATTCGGCCGCTTCGCTTGCAGTTTGACGGCTGTGCCTTCTTGGAAAGTGATAATGGCCGTTGACTTGTCGTTTGTATCAAGATGTGCTTCTTTGGGCAACGGTCCGGATGGCACTGCCTTGTGTTCATTCATGGCGATCCATTGGTTAGCCATGCGTTGGGCGACGATTTCCTTGCCGAGTGGATGGATCGCCTTCGGCGTGCCTTTATCCGTATCGATGGAGACGGTCATGCCAAGATTCTTGTGCGACGCAACGACGGGATTGCTGAGTATGCCCAATTGAGCATTGCGCACGATGGTGTCGTAGATGTAGCCGTAACCGTCGTATCTGGCTAGTTGCACATAAAGGAACGGCAATGTCGCATCGTTGAATAGATTTCGGTAATCGTTTACAAGTGTGGCGAAGGAAATATCATACCGTAATGCCAGATCCATGGAGGCGGAATCATCTTCGCCCTGATACCACAGAGCGCCGGCTACAGCAAGTCCTTGTAACGGTGCGATACAGCTTTTGTAAATGTCTCCACCTTTTATATGGCGGGATATCGCTGTCCCTCCCCAAGCGGCTTGAATGAAGCCGATAGGTATATTCGGATATTGTTTGCGAAGCTGTTGTGCAAAATATTGAGGAATATAGCCAAGATAATTGACGTCATCTCCTGTGGCGGAAAGCCAGGATTTCTCAAAATCTCTCAGCGGATAATCCTTTGTGTTGAGGACCTTGTTCGGTGAAAGAAAATGGACATATTTGTCATTGATGCTGCGTGGAATATCGTTGCGTGTGTAGTGCAATGAGGTGCTTGTCTTGAAAAGCGAATCGCTTTTGAAATAGTCGTTGTAGTTTATTTCCATATTCGACTGCCCAGAAGCGATGAACAAATTGCCGACGTATACATCATTCACGGTTTTTACCATGGTGCCAGCCACCATAAATTTCATGGTGTATTGGGTGAGTGATCCTTTGATTTTAGGCAGCTGAACCGAGAACGTTCCGGCTTTGGAGATTCTTGATGAAGCGTTATATTGGTTTTTGCCTCCGCGTAAGGTGACTGAAACGGTTTTCCCTGACATGGATTTTGCTGTTGAACCGTTCAGGGTGGTGATTTTGTTCTGCTGCAAAACCATGCCGTCCATCACATAGCTTGGCAAAGTCAACTTGCTCCCGTTTTGATTTGTTTCCTTGTCTTCCGCAGCGCTGGCTGACGCACAACTGAATAGCAGAATAAATGCAAGTAGAATCGCGAAAGGGTTCCTGAGCGCTCGGACAAATGAGCCGGTGCGGATCCGTTCTGCAACGCAGATATGACTGTTCCTGAATCTATTTGCCATGCTTGATCTTTCGATACGTCAATGGGAATTCATTGCTTTCATAGCCTAGGGACGAGCACGGACGCCGGTTCGCAGTCCTCCGTCAAGAAGGGACGTCATTATTTGTTATGCTGAAGTGCGTATGTCAGGAAGAAGGGAACGCCAGTCGATGACAGCGGAACAGTTGGACGCGGAACAGGGCTTTGCGAATGAATGGAAAAGAGGTAAAGCAAAAGCACATTTTGTGTTTGTTGATGTATTGAACATCATTTCCTGTTTTGCGGTGGTCTGCTTGCACACATCTTTGGGTGTGTTCTCGCCTCAGAGAACCCGGTTATGGGCATTTCAGGAGCTGATGCAGGCGGTGTTCATTTTTGCGGTGCCGATTTTCTTCATGGTCAGCGGTATGAATTTACTGGATTATCGGAAGAAATATTCGACGAAAGTGTTTTTTAAAAAACGTTTCGTGCGGGTGGGGCGAGCGCTGATTCTGGGAAGCATCGCATGCTATCTGTTGTTTGGTCTGCTTCCCGGTCTATTTTACGGAGCGCAGTCGATCGCCGATAGCTTCGGCTTTGTCGATTTCTGCAAGCGATTCCTTACCAACTCTATTATTGATATTTACTGGTTCCTGTACTCCATCATTTATCTGTATCTGTTGACTCCGCTGCTTTCGAAAATCGTCCATGACCGTCGTCTCATGGAATATGCCATCGCATTGACGTTGTTCTGTTCGATTCTCATTCCAGCGGTTAAGGCCATTGGAGTCAATGAAAAATATTTCAGTCCATTGCTGAGCTGGCCGCTGTTCTCGTCCAGCGCCTTGTTGTATTTCTTGCTCGGATATTATCTGGAGAATTATGGCTTGCCGGTGCGATGGAAAGCTCCGGCTTGGGCAGGTTCATTCGTCGGGTCTGCGGCATTGATGTTCCTTGGAGGACTGTGCTGGAATGGCTTTTTCCAAGAAACGATGAGAACGGAGTACTATAACTATCTTGTCGGCACCGCTTCTCCGCTTTGTGTGACATCGGCAGTGTCGCTATTTATGCTTTGCAAAACGCTGGAGCCGTTTTTCCAGCGCGGTTCCGACAAGATGAAGCTCATGATCCGTAAAGTATCCAGCGTCTCGCTGGGTGTGTATATGTTCCATCTGCTGCTTGTGAACCTTACTTTGGGCGGGCCAATCGGAGGGTTTATTACATTGGGACAAACTCATCCGTTCATCAAGGCCATTGTGGTCTATGCGCTTACCGGTATCGCGGTATACATCGGCAAGTGGATTATTGCAAAAATAAAGCAGATTGCGTCATCGAGATGACAGGTGACAAATATGCTACCTATCATCTTCGGATTGCAATTGGCCGAGTGTGAGGAACAAGAACAACGGGATGATATACAGCATAGGCAATACGTATCGCGTAGCTTCTGTATAAGTTGAAATTGGTCCTGCGAACAGCACGAGCATTGTGATAAGCATTGGTGCGTTGAGCGTTAGCAGATTCAGCTTCTTCTTTTGCCGTCCGAATGTCAGTATAAGGAACATGATTGCGGAGGGAAGTATTGTTGCCCAGAAAGCCTTCTGCCATATGACATTGAATACGGGCGTAGCCAATAGCGTATCCATGTAGAACGTCTCGACTGCATTACCTGCTTTAGTGTTATCAACCCAAGGGACGTAGCGTTCGATGCCTTGATAGTGATGGCCGGAATTACTGATTGGAAGTAACATACTAAGGTTTCGGTCATTTCCGACGGTGACATTGAATGAGAACCATGCTGCAGAGAGGCCTCCCCAGGCGGCAAGCATATCCCCAGGATGTTTGATTAGTTGTTCGGCCCATGTCCTGATTAATTTATGTTCGTCTTCGGACGATAGCTGTTGCCCTTTAATTGGGTCGGCTTTGTACCAGCAATACGCCTGTTGAAGTTGGTTGATATCCATATGATAAATTTGTTCGATATCAGTTATCTCAGATGCGCTTAAATCATCCTTGTGGTTATGTGCCACGTTGGCGACTTGTTGCATGGGGACGGCAAGAATTTCGTTGCTTTCTCCCGGTGCAATGTGCAATGTCGGCAATACGAAAGTCGGAATGACGACGCCGACGATTAGATATGGAATACCTGCCAAAATCAGTGTACCCAGTTTACGCCGCCAGCTTTTAATGGCAGTGCAAACTAAAAATATCATTGCCAAAATTACGATGTACATACCTGTTTTTTTTGTCAGAGACACAGCCAGTACATCTATAACAAAGAAAATATCGAACGGTACAGATTTTAGAATCTTTCCCTGAGTTTTCCAGAGTTCGCAGAAAGCGATGGAAAAGAACACAAAAAATGGTGTGTTGAATGTATCTTTGGCGAGTGTCATAGACAGCATGGGAATGATGGGGAAAACGGCAAGAAACAAGGCCATGAAAAGGCGGCATTTCCAAGGCACGTTGTATTTGGCTGTGTAGCAGGTTGCACAGGCTATGGATAGCGTGGACAGCAGAGCTTGTATGAGTATTAGCAGATACAATCCATATATAGCGTTGTTGAACAGTGCTTTACCAATATGAGCGAATCCGACAAACAGATACGTCATCATGAAGGGATGATGATCTGTGAAAGGTACAGAGGAATCAAAGTACTCCATCAGCTGCCATGAAGTATCGTACCAATAGACACCTGGAAAGTATGTTATGAAATATGGAATCCAGAGCGCAGTTATGGCGCACCACAATGTGATTATGGATCGTGGCGACCAATCTAATGTGATCCTGCGCAATGGCGCAAACGGTTTGTCCAATGACGAACGATGACGGTTCGCATATGCGGTTATTTTTGCGATAGCAAAGAAAGCCAGTGCAAATAAAAGGATATAGAAAAGAATATTTGCATACAGAAGTATATTCCCTATATTGATTTTGCCTTCATGCCTACCAATAAAGGAGCACATGCCGAATAATGTTCCCAAGATGATGGGAATAAGGTAAGCGAAGTTGCGGCTGGTGTTTTTGAAGTTCTTTACTGACTGCGCCAACGTGATTACTTCCTTCCTCGGATCACACGCCCAATCGCCTTCACCGCATCACGGCGACGGGAGCCGATCGGCATGAGTGGATCGACGATTTTGCGAATCGGATTATCTTCTCCGACTGCGCGCTCATGTTGCGGGCGGAATACTCCTTCTGGGATTTCCGGTTCGTTCGCCTTCACCACACGCTTGAGCAAACGCTCGTAGAACGGGGTCTCACGCGCGTACCTCCAGTAGATAGAGGCGAAA
Organism: Bifidobacterium ruminantium DSM 6489; assembly: GCF_000770925.1. Taxonomy (GTDB): domain Bacteria; phylum Actinomycetota; class Actinomycetes; order Actinomycetales; family Bifidobacteriaceae; genus Bifidobacterium; species Bifidobacterium ruminantium. Next base: position 16,630 of record NZ_JDTK01000024.1, read on the forward strand.
TCGCAATCCGGATCAGTCCAAGGCTTCTGGAAGCCGGCATAATGGATGATTTGCGGATTGCTACGCGACTTCATATATGCGTCGTAGATATCGTTCGGCGCCTGCGTGAAGAGGTTACCTACGCGGCCACCACAATCGTGAACCACATTCCATTCCCATGGCAGATATAGCACGTTCCCTTCGCAGTGTGCGTTGAGCACGTCTTGGTCGTTGTAGATGAAATCGGGATTCGAGGCGTAGGTAAGCCATTGTTTGATGGTGTAATGCTCACGCATCGCCTTGGTGTTGAGCACCAGCACTCCAGCTTGGAAGTAATCGTATGGATTCTTCATCTTCAGCACGGTTTGCGCGTAGCCCATGCGTTTGCCGTGCTTCACGTTGAGATTGGCGAGGAAGTCGATGTCTCGAATCGCGCCGAGCATCTTGCCCTGCAAATCGATGTTGTAAAGCTTCGCGATATCGCCGTTGATGATGATGTCGGAATCGAGATACAGCACCTTGTCGTAGAACGGCAGAACCTTCTGAATCAGGAAGCGGTAATACGTCTCCACACTGATATGGGCGTTATTGGTGGAAAGATCGTAGCCAGCAAGTTCGCGGTCCACGTTGGTGAACCTCAGATTCATATTCGGGAACTGCTTGAAGAAGCCACGCAGACGTTCCTGCTTGTCCCATGCGATGTTGCGCTGCAGCACCGTCACATCGTAGAAGTAATGCGGATCGGCGTTTTTCATGGCCGAATACACGGTGGTGGTCAATTGAGGGACATAATTGTCATCCGCTGCGAACACCACAGGAACGATTGGCTTGTCGGTAATGTCAAGCGGCTTGAGCTGCTCCGCTGGCTCCGGATTGGTGAAGTGGACGCACTGTAGTTCCTTGAACTTCCAGTTGGAACCGATACGCTTGTGATGCAGCAGGTAGATGTTGAGCAGACGCTCGGACAGATGGCCTGGCGTACGCAGGGCCTCCTTGCTGTACGTGCTGTAGTCGGTGTTTTTGTCGAACTCTTCGAGAATGGGAAACATCCATTCGCAATAGTCGAAGAAGATCTCCCTCTTCATAATGAACATGTTGCAGAAGCAGGCCTTGTTGCCGTTGAAGAATGCCTGTGCGTCCTGCTTGTAGTCGGGGTACATGCTGCACAGGATCTGGTAGCAACGCTTCAGATCATCGTCATGCAGCAGGGGAGCGGCTTCCCACAGCGCGCGTGGAGTGCCGTGCTTATCGATGATTTTTTCGAGATTGCCGAATGGCGTGGTGATGACGTCATACTGCTTCACCACGTTGGCGATGTTTTCGTCATCCAGGCCATACTTCTTTGCCGCGGCGGCATCGATGTAGTCGTCCATGATTTCGCCGTAGGGATTTTCCTCATGCGGAGTGTCCGAGAAGTCGAAGTAACGGCGGTAATGGCAGAAACCGTAGTAGTCGGCGTCGATGTTTTTCCAAGCCCAATATTGCGTGGTCAGTTCGCAGTAACGTGGGTTGAGATCGGCGATATTCTCGCCTTCGTCATCGTGAAATGCCCAAGGGAAGCGATAGCTCTTCGGTCCGACCTGCACCGGCTGCATGATGGCGCTGTCGAAGGTGTCAACGTTTTTGTGAGTGGTGACGAAGATGCGGATGTTCTGGTCGGCATATGCTTGTTTGTTTTGCGCGGTATCCAAGTCAGTGAGCAGCTCTTCTGCGCGATGTCGGATGCCCAAGTATCGATTATTCTCGATATTGCCTGCTGCCGGTACGTCGATGGAATTCGTCAAATCCTGCCACATTCTGGCACGATTCAGAGCCTCGCCATTATTTTTCGAAATGATGGCTTTCCACGCGTTGTCTCGCACGAAACGCCAAACCTCGCGTGCAACGATTGTTGGGCCGAATACTTTGATCATGGCTTGAATCGCGTCAGCCTTGGCCACATCGGGTACACGAATATTGAGGTCGTTGGCAAGAATTTCAGTTGCTTTCCATCGATATCCATCCGTGCAATCTTGTAAATCGAGATCTTGATGCTGATTGGTGAAATCCTGTGCCGCAGCGAAGCAACGGGCGAATTGCTGGCAGAAATCAGCATATTTTTGGACTGTGATTTGATTCGTTCCAGTAACGCCTCGACCGTAGTGATATTTGTATCCACGACATTCTTTGCAGGATCGATAGGTGTGCGCCAGAGCTGATATAACAAGGCACTCATATCCATCTTCCGCGCGTTCAAGACGCTCGTTGGTCATTGCGGCAAATGCTTTTTTCAGAAGAGATGTCCGGTACATTCTCTGGGTTACTCGCCAGTCCACTTGCTGTCCATTGGCTTCTGCATAGATATTCTGAACAATATCGGCGTTAGTGCAGTCTTCAGTTGGGGCGTTGTTGAACGTCTCGAAAGCTTTGCATTCATCGTCTAGAATGCCGTTTTCCCCAATGACGGTAATTCCGAAATGCAGAATATCAACAGGATACTGGCTCATTGCCTTTGCGAATTGAGCGCATGCCTCCGGTGCGAGATCATCATCTCCATCGAGGAAAAAGGCGTATTCGCCGGTGGCATGCTCGACACCGGTCTTGCGGGTGAGGTGAAGCCCCTGGTTGCGCTGGTGGGTGATGGGTCTGATGCGTGGATCTTTTGCTGCGGCATGTCTGATGATTTCGGTAGTGGCATCGGTGCTGGCGTCATCGACGACAATCGCCTCGAAATCCGAAAATGTTTGGTTGCTGAGACTGTCAAGGCATTGTTGGAGATAATTTTCGACATTATATGCGGCGACAATGATGGAAATTTTAGGCATATCTTTCCTTGCTCAAAAATTCAAAATTTCAAAACTGGTAAAAGTCTAACTGGTGGCTTTCCCTAAAGTCTTGTTAAAAAGGTACTAAGCAAAGCCCTTAGTCCACGCGGCTGAGACTGAGGACGGGCAAGCAGCCCGGAATCGTATAGATGCGTATATGCGATTTCTCGAAGTCCAAGATAGTGGTTGTTCTTTGAACTGCCGGGAAGTCCATTATTTTTTTCGATGTATCGAGCCATATCCAAGTATGTTTTAGCATTGGCCTTATCGCATAACGCTTTTTGTGATTTATGATCCTTTGCCGTGAGATATGCATATGCGTAATCCCTGACATAGCGGTATATTTCTCCGCAAACCGTATCTGGTTCCCAATATTGCAGTATGCGCTGTAGCGTCTTTTTTTGATTCTCGCTGGGGAGATTATCCTTCCACTCATTCATGGTATGTTCGATGAGCCGATTACGAACGTCAGCAAGCCTATCGTCCCAATCAGAGCGCTTTATCTTGGAACTCTCCTGCGATACGAATTTTTTTAACAGCGATAGTGCCTGAGCATCGCGTTGCGCTATTGTTTCGGACGTTTTTGGCGTAAGTTGCTGGCCAAGAGTGTCCCCCCGCCCCAGATGGTAGATATACCAAGGAGAATCGGGAATGGCGATATAGGTTGAAGCGGTTGAGCACAAAATAAAACTCATATACAGATCGTCAGACAGAACGAGTCTCGTGTCGGAGGCCAAAGTATATGCGTTTCGGGCGAAATCTCCGGAGTACATCTTGTGATGTACATGCCAGTCAAATCCTTTGGACGATGCGAACTGATACTGAAGAATATCCTCCCCCTGCAGAGTCCTCGGTGTGGGCGTAAGGAAGGACGTCATTCCGGCAGCTGCTTGTTGTGCTTGCGAATTGGCGGCATGCACTTTCACCCCAAAGTGGTAGATGTCCGCGGGATGCTGCTGAGCAAATAGCATGAGTGATGTCAGAGCGTTCGGAGCCAATGCGTCATCTTGGTCTATCAGCATAACGTAGCTGCCGTGCGAGGCTAAAATCCCGCTTTTTCGAGAGGCCAAAGTTCCGGCATTTTTCTTATGCTGGATTAAGCGGATGCGAGAATCATGTTCAGCGAGGTCTTTGACTACGGACGAAGTGTCATCGGTACTGGCATCATCAACGACGATGATTTCGATATCTCGATAATCCTGCATTGTAAGGCTACGTATGCATTCGGGAAGATATCGGCTGTTGTTGTACGCTGGAATGATGATGGAGAGTTGCGGCATGCCTTCTCTTTGTTCGGAAATACTTTGTACTATTACCTTAGTCTAATACCTGGCGAATATGCTATGTCAATGAAAGGGGCCATCGTATGAAAGGCATTATTCTTGCTGGTGGTTCGGGAACTCGTTTGTATCCGCTGACTTCTGTAACATCCAAGCAACTTCTGCCGGTATATGACAAGCCAATGATTTATTATCCCCTATCCACTCTGATGCTGGCTGGGATTCGAGATATTCTCATAATCTCCACTCCGCAGGATCTGCCTAACTTCGAGCGTTTACTTGGGGATGGCGGCCGATTCGGCATCCATCTGAGTTATGTCGTGCAGCCTTCTCCTGATGGTCTTGCTCAAGCTTTTATTCTAGGTGAGGATTTCATCGATGGAGATAGCTGTGCTTTGGTCTTGGGCGACAACATATTTTATGGAAATGGCTTATCGAAACAGCTGAAGAGCGCTGTTCGCCGTGCGGAAGAAGGTGGAGCGACTGTTTTCGGATACTATGTTGAAGATCCGGAAAGGTTTGGCGTCATTGAATTTGGGCATGATGGCAAGGCCATTTCGATTGAAGAGAAACCTGTAAAACCTAAATCAAATTATGCAGTAACTGGTCTATATTTCTATGACGATCGCGTTGTGGATTTTGCCAAGCGAGTCAAGCCCTCGGCGCGAGGTGAATTGGAAATCACTGATCTTAATCAGATGTATTTGGATGACAATTCATTGCATGTATGTACCCTTGGACGAGGGTATGCCTGGCTTGATACAGGTACGATGGAATCACTTTATGAAGCGGGAGAATTTGTACGATCCGTGGAGCGTTCACAAAGTTTGCCTATCTCTGTGCCGGAGGAAATCGCTTTTGAACAGGGGTGGATTACGAAGGAAGCTCTTGTTGAGGCGGCCCATGCATATGGCAAGTCCAATTACGGCAAGCATCTGCAGCAGGTTGCTGATGAAAGATTAATCGTTTCCGGTCGTGGATTCTGATTGGCTTCTCAAAAAATCAAGTTTTTGAGAAGATTATTGAAGTATGGTTTGGATGAGGGAAAAGAACGTCACCGAAAACGCTGAAAATATGCCTATGAAATTTGTGAAGAAGGCCTCAACATATGTCAGTACACATTGTTGCTTGGCTGTGACGATTGTCTTCACCATATTGCTGGTCGCTGTTGCGATATTACCTTTATCTCCGATTAATATAAATTATGAGGCAAAATTCGACAGGAATATCAACAAAGAATCTGTGACGTTTGTTTTTGACACGTATGATCCCAAATCTTCTTTAGGTCGACAATCAGCAATCGGCGAGGGAAATACGGCACTTATTCGTGTTGATCCCGTGAACTATTCATCTTCAACCCTCACGATTGGGATAAAAGCCAAAAATTCCAATGTCCGTTTGATTTCAGTTAACGCAGTAGTACACAGTGATGGTCGAGATTGGTGCACTGCAGCCAGCTTGCCAGCTGAGGCATTTCATATTCAGAGTAGGAATGGGACAATATTCTTTCGCGCCGAATCTCAGGCGCTGAGTCATTTCAACTGGCAGATTCGACAGAAATCGGCCTTAAAAGTGGGGATCGTAGCTGTTCTCGCAATGTTGTATCTGCTGATTATTAGCAGAATGACGGTATTTTCGCGTGTACGACGAGGCTATTTTGCTGCTTCCTCCGTCGTGACTGCAGGCATCCTAATGTTTTTGTTCTATCTTTGGTTCGGACGAACGGGGCTTGCTGCGAGCAAGTTCCCGTATAGGACGATTATTTCGGGATTGCTTGTAGTAGTGGTTTTACTGGTTGTGCTGAACAATCGCGCTCGAAATTTTTCTGCAAGCAAACGTAATTTGACATGTATCGTCGATTACATATTCGCCGCCGTTTTTACGGTTGGACAGTTTGTGGTGTATCTCAAATATTATTCTCATTCGAATGATGAGATGGCGCATCTTTCCTATGTGGCCTATGAACGTGTCCATAATCAGCTAGTGCCCAAATTTGAGGATATCCGGATCTATCGTGATGCAGTGAATCCTACTGGGCACATCAGCCTAAATGATTCCGTGCAGTTTAATCAGCTGGGGCATCCGCCGCTGTATTACCTCATCATGAGTCATATGCCTGGTATCACTAATACAGGAGCGGAAGTCACCTATCATCTTGGGGTGTTACGGTGCGAATCGTTTGCTCTTGGTTTTGTGGGTATTCTGCTCTGCTTCTATCTTGGGTATACCAGAATTGCCAGAATTCCATTGTTGCATTTGCTCTATGCACTTATGATAGTAAGCCCTCCTAATTTGATTTTTGTTATGAGTGGTTTAAATAATGACACTCTAGCTTTTACGTGTGTGACTATTCTTGTTTTTGGCTGCATACGTTTTATTGAGCGGCGCTACACATTGTGCACTTTCTTGCTCATAGCCATTGGCGCTGCTTCAACGCTGCTGACTAAGCTTACTGCAGGTATGATTGTGGGCTGCATTGCATTACTGATTGTAGGTTATGGCCTATTGCGGGAGCATGCAAGGAAAGCTATTCTGCGGAAAGAATTCGCTTGTTCTCTGCCGATTTATATTCTTCCAATCGCATATTATGCAACATTAGTTATGCGCTATGGCACCGTACAGCCTAGTTATCAGAAGCTGGCTCTCGGTGAATATTTGAGTGGTCCGTTCTACACGCCAATTACCAAGCGCCTTGATATGTCACTTAGCCAGTATCTCGTCTATTATTGGACCAATTTTGTACATTCTTGGTGCGCGATTCCCTATGCAAGTGATATTCAAAGGCCAACTTTGACTGCGTTCGGACTTGATTCCATTGCTGTTACATGCGTGCTTCTTTTGCCTCTCGTCATTATTGTTTGCGCGAAAGCTCGGCTTTCGAAATACATCGCTCTTGGTGTTGCTGGTACATGGATCGTCATGTTGTATCAGTTCTGGTCTGCATTGAAGGGTTTTTATCGGAATGGATATGCGGGCGCTTTCCAGAGTCGGTATTATCTATGTGCGATATCAATTTTTGCTTTTGCTATTATCGCGTTGATATTGCAGTATTTTGCAAAGCCTGCGGATAATGATTTGTGTCGTGATGATCGTAGCCTGACTGGCTTGGGAAATTGGCTTTGTTCTGTATTTGCAATCATGCTAATTATTGATGGATATATTTCTTCTTTCCTGTACCATGCTCCAGAGCTTGTGGTATTCGCTGGCTGAAACAAAAAGTGGTTGGCGGATTATGCAGGTCTGTAATAGTGCATAAAATAATAAGAAATAGACTGATATTGCTACCTTGAGGATTGAATGCGAGTTTTCATCCAGATTCCATGTCTTAATGAGGAAAAGACCCTTCCTTTGGTTTTGAAAAAGATGCCAACACAGATTCCCGGCGTCGATGACATCCAACTGCTCGTTATTGACGATGGCTGTTCTGACAAAACTGTCGAAGTGGCCCGCAATCTCGGAATTAAGCATTTTGTGCATCACGCTAAGCCAATGGGCTTGGCCCGGGCATTCCGCGATGGTGTGGATTACGCGCTGAAGCATGGTGCCGATATTGTGGTTAATACGGATGGTGATAACCAGTATCCGAGTGATGCCATCAGCGAATTGGTACAGCCGATCATCCGCCATGAAGCCGATATCGTGGTCGGTGATAGACAGACTGCCACCATCAAGGAATTTAGCTGGTTTAAACGTAAGATGCAGCATTTCGGATCTTGGGTGGTGAACAAAGCAGCTGGAACGCACATTCCAGATGCGGCCAGCGGTTTCCGCGCCTATTCCAAGAACTCCCTGTTGAAACTGAATATCGTCACTGAATTCAGTTATTGTATGGAAACCATCATTCAGGCGGGCAACAAGCGCATTGCTATTGCCTCCTATGCCATTAAGACCAATCCGAAGACCCGTGAATCACGTCTGTTCCACAACATTTTCGAGCATATGGCGAAGTCCGGCGGAGCAATCATTCGCAGCTTCCTGATGTTCAAGTCGAACGTCATCTTTAGATGGGCGGCGATTATCTTCGGCATCCTCGGTCTCATTCCGTTCGTGCGGTTCCTTGTGCTGGTCTGCATGGGTCATTCCGCGGGGCATGTGCAATCTTTGCTTTTGGGTGTTGCTTTGCTCATGATTGGTGTGTTTTGCGTGGCGTTGCAGATTATCTCGGAAGTGCAGCGTATTCAACGCAAGTTGGTGGAAGATCAGCTTGAGCGTACCAAAGAGCTCCTGTATTCCACTGACTGCCAGAAAATCTGGGCCAAGCAGAACGAGTACGGCGAATTCCCGCCGGCGCAGGATCTGCACTGAACAATCATCGAGGGAAAAGGCTGACTTATTATGCCTAGGGTTCTGGCTTTCGGCACCTACAATGTTCGCAAACATCCACGTGTCGGCATCCTGATTGATGGTTTGCGGAAGAATGGATGTGAGGTTGCTGAAATCAATAAGCCGCTTATGCTTTCCACCGCTGAACGGGTGGAGATTCTGAAGAAGCCATGGAAGCTATTCGGGTTCGGCCTCGAGCTGCTTGGATTGTGGCATAGTATCGCTAAACATGCACGCACATGGATGAAAACCAACGGGAAGCCGGATGCCGTATTGGTGGGTTATATGGGACATTTCGATGTACTGCTTGCCCACCATGTATTCAAGGGCGTGCCAATTGTTCTTGACCATCTCATTTTTGCCGGGGATACTGCAAAGGACCGTGGCGCTCAAGGTCTGAAGGTTAAACTGCTCAAACGTCTTGATCGCATGGCTATCAACGCCGCCTCACTGGTGGTACTTGACACCAAAGAACATCAGGAGATGCTGGAACCCGGAGATGCCAGTATGGTGGTTCCGGTCGGTGCCCCAGACGAATGGTATGAGGCCGGCAAGCAAGCCGGCGAACGTTCGACGGATATCGTGTTCTATGGGTTATATACGCCATTGCAGGGTGTACCGGTTATTGTGGAGGCTGCCCAGATTCTCGTCAGTCGGGGTATTACGCCGAAGTTCACTTTGATTGGTAAAGGGCAGGACTATGAGAAGGTTCGTTCCATCAGCAAAGGCATGAATAACATTACTTTCCGTGAATGGGTAGAACCTGAAGAATTGCCGTCTGTGGTCGCGTCGCACGCGATTTCGTTGGGAATTTTCTCCACTACGCCTAAAGGTTTGCACGTCGTGCCCAATAAGGTGTACCAATCCATGGCCGCTGGTTGCGCTGTCATCACTAGCGACACTGCTCCGCAACGACGTGTTTTGGAGAACGGCGTGGTGTTCGTGCGTCCAGGTGATCCCAAAGCGCTCGCTGATGCAATCGAGTCATTGGTCGCCGACACGGAATATCTAACACGTAAACAGCATGACGCTCGGACCGCAGCTCAACGATTCACTAGTGACGTAATCGCGCGAGACCTTGCCCAGTGGATCAGCAATAACAAGTAGTGCCAAGGTGTTATGAACAAGCTGAAAAAAATTATTAACTCGTCTATCATTCGATGGTTCTTCCTAGCGGTCGCGCTTGCGGGATTGCTTTGGGTGATCATCAAGAACTGGGGGTCGCTGACCAAGGCGCTGGCGACTCTTCCTTGGCAAATCGCCGTAGCTAGTTTCGTGCTGGCTGTGGTCTATGTGTTCTTTACCATGTGGTCCTGGCGAGTGATTCTGGCGGATTTGGGATCCACGTTGAATTGGAATACATCTATTCAGTTGTTCGGTCTCAGTCAAATCGGCAAATACATTCCCGGCGGTGTGTGGAATATCGTGGCTGCGGCGGAGATTGGCCGAGATCACGAGATTCCAGCACGGCGTTCGGTGACGGCTATGACTGTGGCCGTGCTGATTTCCCTGCTGTCTGGCGCCGGTATCGGCGTAATCACCGTGCTGAGCACGTCAGTATCCATTCAAGTACCGACATGGCTCATCGTGCTTCTGTTGGCTATTTTGGTTGCGCTACTAATGCCGCCGGTGCTGAATCGTCTTATTGGTTTAGGCTTCAAGCTGCTGAAACGCCCAGCACCAGAACGACAGATAACCTTCAAGGGTTTAGGCTTAGCTACGTTGCTCGCTGTCATTGCATGGATTATCGCAGGCGTGCAAATCTGGCTACTTGCATGTGGCTTCGGCATGCAGCCATCAGCATACGGCATGGCATTATCCATCGGCGCATACGCATTGGCCTGGATTGTTGGTTTCCTGGTTGTTTTCGTACCTGCCGGCACTGGCGTGAGAGAAGGTGTGCTAGGCCTCTTTTTCACCAGTACATTGACTTCCGGTGGCGTTCTCGCAGTCGTGCTTGTGAGCCGAATAGCCATGACTTTTGCGGATTTGCTGTTTGCTGCGGTAGGTATTTTATTGAGGATGAAAAATAGCAGGAATATGACAGTTCGCCATCTTTGATGTTTTTGGAAAAGCGATGTTGTTGCATTTTCTATAGAGCATTTTTCTCCATCGGAATCGAGCTTAAATCCGATTGTCGGGTATGTCGTGATTGAGTAAAATAGGGTGTTGTCAAGCTTAATCCGATAGAGGAAGGGCGATGGATATGAAATTTCCAAGAAGATTGGTAGCTTCGGCGGCAGCCATTGCTGCATTGGGGTGTTTTGCAGTGGCCAACCCTGCATGCGCATTGGATGACTCAACTCAGCAAGAGTCATCGGTAGCCGTGCAGACGGAATCCAATACTACTGCCGAATCAGCGCGGTCCGTCAAGGTGAATCAGGATATTCCCGATACCATTCATGAGGTGAATTATTCGTATTGCAAATGGTACAAATTCACCGTTCCGTCAAACGGTTATGTCCAATTGAATATGCGTAATTCCGTCACATCGGAAAGTCCTCGGTGGGACATGACGCTGTATAGAGAAAATGACACTAGAAACGGCATCTTCTCATGGAAACATGAGGGCAGTAAGAACAACGAGTCTTCTCAGAAATATGGGCTCCCGGGCGGGACATACTATCTACGTATTGACGGCAGTTGGGCTGCGGACATAAGTTATACGCTTAAGATCATTTATGCACAGCGGAGTGATTGGGAGATAGAGCCTAACGACACTGCAGGTGCGGCTAACACGGTGCGTCCCAACGGGACCATCCATGGTTCGTTCGATTCCTCTTACGCTGATGACTGGTACAAGTTCACCCTTGGGGAGGATGGCATCGTTCAGCTTAAATTCACTAATTCAATCTTGGATAGCGGGCATATTACGGCGGTGCTGTACAAGAGTGGTGATATGAGGAACGCGATTTTTGACAGTTCTTATCGCAATGATTTCGATTTAACTTCCACGAGCCATTCGTCTCCAAAGATCGGGCTTTCTAAAGGAACGTATTATGTGGACATGTCGTCGTATTCGTCCTTTGAATATGCGATGACGGTAGATTTCACAAGTACTGACTTATGGGAGAAAGAGCCTAACAATTCCTCAAGCCAAGCTAGTGACATTGCTTTGGGTAAGACCTACACGGGTAATATTACAAAAAGTTCTGACAGGGATTGGTACCGTTTCTCTCTAAACAAGAGACAACAGGTTCAAATTTATTTCACGAACAAGGCACAGCTCCAAAAGTATGGGAGCTGGATGTTATATGTGTATAGTGGCAATGACATCAATAAGGAATTGACTAGGGTCGAAAATCCATGCAGTCAGACTTCCTCGAGTTCCAAGGTTCTGACTCTGGATAAGGGCTCATACTATGTGCAGGTGGATTCATCGTGGCTTACTAGCGACACCGGAGAAGGGTCTGAATATTCGTTGCTTGTGACTGATCCGGCTAAAAGCCCCTCGGTGACGATGTATCGTTTGTATAACCGT
>NZ_JDTK01000025.1 GCF_000770925.1 Bifidobacterium ruminantium DSM 6489
AAAGGTGCCACAAACAAGAGAACAAGCAAATCCCAACCCCCGGAATCTGCCACAAACAAGCGATATAGCGTCACGCTCCAGCCTGATCACAAATCAAAAACCTGCTTCTCTGGGCGGAATAGCGCCCACATGGGGATAAACCCTATAACCGTCTGAAGGATCCCAACAAAAAGCAGGATGCTTGTTCGTCACTTCATAATCGCTGACCAGTGCTTGACATGTACGGCGTCTACACCACTAGACGCTCGAGCCTAACCTTCTCTCATATGGCCCATGAACTTGCGCTGACAGCAGTTTTTCGAGCCAGCATCATAGACAAGTCAACAACAGCCAAGCATGGTCGAGATTGATGTCACCGGCGTATTCAATGACTGATGAATGTCCGCAGGAAGGAAGTCAGTCGAGAGAGGATCTGTTCAATGGTCTTCAACCGATGCATCAACAGTTTCGGCGATGTCATCGGATGTCAACTGAATAATGCGTTCCTCTTTCTCCACTAGAAAACGCTTGCGGTAGAACTTCTCGGCATAGTCAAGAATGACGTTCATCTGATAGGCATCAAGCCCAGCTCCAATCACGCCTCCGATGACGGGTACCGCTCGTTGCGCGGTCTTCAATGTAAGCTTCCGACCTACCTGTTCAAGAACATTGGCATACACTGTCTTTTCAAGTGTCTTCCGTCCGGCGTTCTGCACAGCCTTCTTTGCGGCATTGTTGGCAAGTGCCCGCATCTGCGCCATAAGCAATGGCAGACCGGCATGCTGAGCCATTGCCGTCCAACTCTTTTTAGCCGCTTGCTTGACTGCCGCCATTTCTCCGGCAACCATGATTTTCCCAATCATCGTAGAAAGCTCACCGGAACCAACGAACCCCGGACTCATCGCGTTCATCAAAACGGCTGACGCGATTTCCATCTCCTCAGAGTCATTACGAACATCGTATCCGTACATCATGGCTATGTTCTGCACCGCACGAAAATACAGAAACGTGCTGGCTGCCAGATTCGGAATCAATCCAACCAAGCCAACCGCACACGTTGCGCCGCCTTCTGCGGCCGCAAATCCAAGATTCCAGTTCTTGACATCATCAACGGCTTTGGCAATGTCATATTCCCTCATGAGGCATACTTCACCCAATGAAAAAATCTCGCCATCCGTATGGACTTTGTTCAACCGTTCGCAGACGTTGTCCTCGTCGATGGTATATCTCACAGCCTGCTCTTCAAGCTTCGCATACGCCTGGACCACATATTCCATAATCCGCGTGTAGAGCTCTGCTTGGGAAACGGCAACACCCATGGTATCGGCAAAAGACTTGACCTGATCGGGAATAACTCTGGCAATCGCGTTGCCCGCTTTTTGCACAGGCCCAGGTTCAAGCATCTTCTCGTAGTCACGCGTCACTTTGTCAAGACGTTTCTTCTCACGCAAATCAAGAATCGGAGAAGGAACATAATATTCAGTCATCGGATACTTCTTTCAACGGTAAAAGCGCTTATCACTTACTCGCTTGCAAGCTGGACCTGGACCTTGTAGCCGTCCGCTTTGGCGATTGGCGAATACGCCTTCTCCACGATTTGCTTGGCCTGCTTATCGGCTTCCTGCAAAAGCTTGCTCTTGGAGGCCTTATCAGCTGCCGACTTCTTGGCATGCTTCAACGCTTCGGCAGTGTCCGCTACCCCATTGCCATTGAACAACGAGCTCTCCGAGTCGAAGAAGCGCAACGAGTCGGGATCCACCGACACGGATTGCAGCGTGGCCTTGGGCAAGGTAATCGAAATCGTGCGAGTGTCGTCATGCACCTTGATATCAGCCTTGGCCAAGTCGACGCCAGCGCGAATCTCATAGCTATAGAACATCGTGAACTTCTTCTTGTTCACATGGGCGATCTTCCCCTCAGAGAATTTCTCGAAGCCGTAGTCGTTTTCCTTGGCGGTGGTCAGGTCCTGCATCGTCTGCAGCTGACGGGAGACAATCGTGGTGGTGATTTCAGGCTCAGCCTTCTTCGGATTGAAGATTCCCCCTATCTTGCGGTATCCGATGATAGTTCCCACCATGATCACTACGACAGCAACAATGATCGCAATCACCTTCGCCTTGGTGCTCATGCTTCCCATCGGATTCCTCATAGAACTCTTTCTGGAACTCCTAGGCATAATCTTCTTTTTTTCCTCGATATTCCCTATGCCGGCATACAGCATACGCGACACACGATCAAATCCACAATCGCACATCGACATAGAGATACCAGCAAATAACAAACCATCGGATTTTATAGACCGAGAATCTGCTTCTTCTTGGAATCGAATTCATCCTGAGTCAAGATCCCCGCGTCAAGCAGTTCCTTGAGCTTCTTGACCGCATCCAACTGTTCAACGACCGACATGGACGGCGCCGCAGCAGTAGAAGTCTGCCGCTGTGCCGCCATAGGCTGCTCCGCAATCGCGGGATTGGTCTGCGCTGCGGTCATCGGATTAATCCCCTGCGCAAAAGCCGCGCCGAACATCATCGCGCCCGCATCACCAAACCCATGCTCCTCCACACCATGCGCGATCTTCTGCTGCGCCGCCACATTCGAAGCATGCTGCGACACATCCTCATACGCCTTCAAATCCATCTTGTTGGCAGAGAACTTCTGTACAAGTTCACGCGAGGCATCCGAAAACTCGATGTTCTCGATGCCGATTTTCACGATGTTGAAACCGAAGCGCGCAGGCCATGTTCCCGCATTCTGCCCATCATTCGCCACCTTGACCGCAATGTCATTCGCCTGCGCGGGCAACTGCGAAATTCTATACTGCGTCGACAACGCATTCAACGCCACCGTAAACGACTGCAGAAACTCCGCTAGAATCTGCGAGCGCGCCTGCGGATCGTCGAAAGAGTACGACATGACGTTCGCCGGCACGAAGTTACGCACGAATCTCACGGGATCGCCGATCTGGACAGAGAACGAACCATACGCGTAGATCTCCAAATCGGTGCCGTAGAACAGGTCGTTGTACATGAGCGGACCACGCGTACCGAACTTGATGTCGCGGATTTCGCGAAGATTGACGAATTCGATTTTCTTATAGTCGGAGCTGATGCCGCCGAACCCGATGCGATCACCCATCTGCTTGAACAGCGCACTGCCGATGCCATCGCCATCGAACACGCTGTCCTGGCCATCATAGTATTCGTAACCGCCCGGCTGGGCGATGATGTTCTCGATGCCCGATTGGCTGAAGATGAACGCGGCCGTGTTTTCCGGCACGTAGATCTTCGAGCCATTGGTGATGACGCCTTCCGAGCCGCGCCCATTGGAACCTCTGCCGTTGTCCGTATTACGCATGATTCCTGGCGCCACGGCAGTATGCCCATCGAATGGACCGGCCGTGATGATGTCTTTCCACTGGTCGGCGAAGGTTCCGCCGACCGCTCCGCCAATCGCCCGCAAAATGCCCATATCCTAACCTTCCCTGTTTGCCAATGCCATGATTTTCCGCATGTTTCCACAATCGTCGTCTACTGCAGCGTCTGCTCGGTATCGCAATAACGGCACCGCACGTTCGTGCCCTGTCTGCCGGTGAGCGGCGCCCTGCAGCCGACGCATTTTGATGTCACGGTTTTTGCGGAGCCATCATCCAAGTCCCGTCCGGAGAACGTCTTAGTGAAGGAATCGATGGTTCCTTTCAACGCGCCCGCGAACATCTCCACGCCGAAAATGGTCTTACGCAGTTTCGCAGCCTCCTCGGAAGGACGTCCCGTCAATTGCCGACTGATGGCGTCAAGCCATTGTGCGACTGCCCTTTTGCTTGAATCCTTGGAGTCCTTACGGAATTCGAATGACACGGTGCTGTCGATGAAGAACAGGTCAAGCTTCGCGTTGTAGGCACCTTCCGTGTATTTCGCCTGAGCCACGCCGTCGATCGTCTTCAGGCGTGAGAGCGGATACGTGTCGCTTTGCCGAGCTCCATGTCCGATAAGTTTGCGAGTCTCCCACGTGTATACGATGTTCCGGTTGGTGAGCAGCAGTTCACGACCTATTTGACCGCTGGGATCCCCGCATCGGCGGACGTCACTATCCGACAGCACCTTCGTCTCGTCCGGACCGTACCGGTAATCCTCCATATTCAACTCCTTCCGATATTCGGCGCCCCATCCAAGGAAGGGTTCCGCAGCGCGCATCCGCGCCACGGAACCCTGACCAGTCCGAACGTCGGCTACTGCACCGACGCCAGTTTCTGGGTGACACGGCCGAGCACCTCAAGATAATACGCATCGTCCGCGGAGCTCAACGTGCTTTGGTCGATGGAATCCATCTTGGTCATGGTGTCGCTGTACTGCTGCATCATCTTTGTGTAATCGACAAGCATGTCTGCGGAGTAATTCGAATCCTTGTATTTCTTCATGAAGTCGACATACTGGTCGAAGAACTGCTCATAACTGTCCATCGTGGCCTTGAAGTTCGGATCGACCTGGGATGCGTTGCCTTGTTGCGGCTGCTGCTGTTGCGGCTGCTGAGCCTGCTGGGAATCCTGAGGGTCTTGGGTGTTCTGGGACTGCTGCTGATCCTGCTCGTTGGTATCAGCATCCTTGGAATCGGAGTCGGCGTCCCCGTCAGTATCCTTGTCGGTATTGTTATCGGATTTGGAGGAATCAGAGGAAAGCGATGTTTCATCTTCCTTCTCCAATGCTTTCTGATGCATATCTTCCGCGACCATTTTTCCACCCATGATCACTATGCTGAGCACGGTGATGCCAATGGCGATATACGTGTAGATGCGTTTCTTGCTTTTCGGGCTTTCGCGCGTGTCCAGAAACGCCAGTCCGCTGAACAACGCTGGAAGAATGGCGAAGACTACGATGAGCGAAACGGATAACGTCGAGCCATCGCTAATCAGCGCCAGCAGCAGATAAATCACCGCAAAGACAATAGCGATTACCGGCTTTTTCGTTTTCGGTTCCGCGGCTTTCGGCTCCTGATCCGCATTTGCGAGTGGAACATAGGCCGACGGCTGTTGCGCCGATTCCGCCGGATCCGGCATCGACACCCCGCCACCGGCAGTCGTCGGCTGTCCGACCTGCGGCATCGTCATCGTGGGTGTCTCCTTCAAGGCGTTCCAGTCCGCGTAGGCATTCGGGGCATGCAGTTGGGTCGTGGATTCCCGGGACGGCTCCGCAGAAGCGTCCGGCACGGGCCCAGCGGACGATGTCACCGGAGATATGGGCTTAGTTGGATTCTCTGGTTTCGCAACGTCCCCCATACTCTGCGGACTCATGATTTCGGTGGACTGTCCGTCAACAGGTTTCTGCGGTTCTGGCCGCGATCCATCATTGGAGGCCATGATCTTCCCTTTCTCTTATGGCTGCGCGGTGACGGCAGCGACGCTGTACGCCCATTATCCGCGGCCTCGCAGGAAGGAGATTCAGTTGGCACCGGAATTTCTCTCAACACCCTATTGGAAAGAGGGGCGCAGTTCATCAGGCGGGAAGATAGCCGTCGGAGAGATCGACGGGCGTGTTGGCACGTTCCACGGCTTCACCACTGGCCTGCTCGGTCCGCTTGATAATGTCGTCGTAGCCGGTCAGGGCGGCGAACGGCATGAACTGGGCCGCACGATTGTGCATGCTCATATGCGCATGTGTTTTCGAACGGTGGTGCGGCAAATCGATGATGTCGTCGTAGCGATGCGTTTCGGCGAGACTCATGCCGCATGACCTCCAATCTGATGGTTGCGTTGCTGTCCGGTCGCGTCATCGAACATGTCCATGGCTTTGATGACGGAGTTTCTGCCGAACTTGCGTTTGATGTCGAGCAGCGTCCGTTGCATGTGGAGCTCGGCCTCCCTGTCTTTCAGCCTTCCCGAACGCTCCGCTTCCGGCATGGTTCCACCGCCGGAAGCAACATTTCCGGACGAGGCATCCAATGTCTCGAACAGATCAGGCTGGACGTATTCGGAATCGTCGGACTGACGATCCTCCAGCTGATCGACCTCCAGCAGATCAGCGGCGATCGCATTCAGACGGCGAATCAGCAGCCGATTGTCGACAATCGAGCGGAACAGGCCGTCCACGGCATCGCAGATGCTCGACGTCGCCGAAGTCGGCTCAGGCAATGCGATCGACCCCGAAGCCGGTTTGGGCACACGACGACCGTATCTGTCAAGCGAGACCGGACCATCATATGTCGCCGCCGCATGTTCGGCGACCGCCCTCCACCTGGCCCCATCCCTACCGAGCTTCTTCGGATCAAGGCTTGCCGTATCGTAACCGACCATCAATCCCACACGTCCGGCCTTCACATCCTTCGCCACCAAATCCAACGACAGCGCATCCGCCATTTCGCGCACTATCAGGCGAGCCGCGTCGAAATCGACGGGCTTCGTCAGCACCTGACCGGAACTCATGCTGTGTCCGGCCGGCCTGTACGCCTTGATATCCGCGATGGTGCACGGCTCCCAGCCCCACGCGTGATCGATAAGCAGCTCGGCGTTCACACCGAACATCCGATACAGCAGATCCTCGTTGTAATATTCGTCGGCCTTGCCGATCGAGCAGCGCGCGATATCCCCCATGGTCAGCAGCCCCTGCGCCTCAAGTTTCCTCGCGTACCCTCGGCCCACACGCCAGAAATCGGTCAATGGCCGATGATTCCATAGCAGTCTCCGATACGACATCTCATCGAGCCTCGCGATGCGGATGCCATCCTCACCAGCACGGATATGCTTGGCCACAATATCCATGGCCACCTTGGCCAGATACATGTTCGTGCCTATGCCCGCGGTGGCAGTAATGCCCGTCTGGGAGTGGATGTCGCGGATGATGTCGCGCGCCATCTCCTCCACACCCTTGCCATAGGCCCGCAGATACCCGGTGACGTCCATGAACACCTCGTCCACCGAATACACATGGATGTCCTCGGCAGACACATATCGCAGATAAATGCCATATATCTTCGCGCTCATCGCCAGATAATGCGACATGCGCGGTTTGGCTATGAACACCCCCGCGGCCAGATTCGGATCGGAGGCGAGCGCCTTTGCGTCGTACGACTCCCCCGTCAGGATGCCGCCCGGGGCAGCGGCCCGGCGGGCCGCATTGACTTCCTTCAGCTTGGCCTTGACTTCGAACAGACGGGCGCGCCCCGGCAGTCCGTATTCCTTCAACGACGGAGAGACCGCAAGGCAGATGGTTTTGTCGGTGCGCGACTGATCCGCCACGACCAGATTCGTGGACAGAGGAGGAAAACCATGTTCGACGCATTCCGAAGAGGCATAGAAGGATTTCAAGTCGATTGCCATATATGTCCGTTCGACCATGACGCTCCTTCCGTGCAATGGTCCGCATTGACGCGTTCCACACGCCAAAAACCGCGATTCGCCATTCGACGGATCCATCATATCAGAATATTCGAACGGTTGTTCGATTGCGTGTTCGTTTCCACACACAGGGGAACGCGCGGGAGGGACGCCCCGCGGCGCCTCGCTTGTAGCCTCCCGTTGGTAGGGTTAAACGGTAGCGAACCCCTTGTCTCCATGGTTTTGGAAGGAGCTTTGGCTTGTCAGCTGAACTCGAAGACATCCACGAGGAATGCGGTATTTTCGGCGTTTGGGGCCACTCGGACGCCGCCCGACTCACCTACTTCGGTCTACACGCGCTGCAGCATCGCGGTCAGGAGGGTGCCGGCATTGTCTCCAACGATAATGGTCATCTCATCGGTCATCGCGGAACGGGTCTGCTGACCCAAGTGTTCAGCGACGAACGGGAAATCGAACGCCTGAAAGGAGACAAAGCGATCGGCCATGTGCGTTACGCCACAGCCGGTTCCGGCGGCACCGACAACATCCAGCCGTTCATCTTCCGCTTCCATGACGGGGATATGGCGTTGTGTCACAACGGCAATCTCACCAATTGCCCCTCCTTACGCCGCAAGCTGGAGAACGAGGGAGCGATCTTCCATTCGAACTCCGACACCGAAGTGCTGATGCACCTCATCCGTCGTTCCAGCAAGCCCACGTTCATGGACAAGCTCAAGGAAGCGCTCAACACCGTGCACGGCGGCTTCGCCTATCTGATCATGACCGAACATGCCATGATCGGCGCGCTCGATCCGAACGGATTCCGTCCGCTGTCCCTTGGCAGGATGACGAACGGCGCCTATGTGCTCGCTTCCGAGACCTGCGCGCTCGACACTGTCGGAGCCGAACTGGTGCGTGACATCCGCCCGGGCGAGATCGTGGTCGTGGATGACGCTGGCTACCGCATCGACCGTTACACGGATCAGACCCAGCTGGCCATCTGCTCGATGGAATTCATCTACTTCGCACGCCCCGATTCCAACATCTACGGCGTGAACGTGCATTCGGCCCGCAAGCGCATGGGCGCGCGCCTGGCTCAGGAATCCCCCGTCGACGCCGATATGGTCATCGCCGTGCCGAACTCCTCCCTGTCGGCGGCTTCCGGCTATTCGGAGGAGGCCGGCCTGCCGAACGAAATGGGTCTGATCAAGAACCAGTACGTGGCACGCACCTTCATCCAGCCCACGCAGGAGCTGCGCGAGCAGGGCGTGCGCATGAAGCTGTCCGCAGTGCGCGGCGTGGTCAAGGGCAAGCGCGTGGTCGTCATCGATGATTCCATCGTGCGCGGCACCACCTCGAAGCGCATCGTGCAGATGCTCAAGGAGGCCGGGGCGGCCGAAGTGCATATGCGCATCAGCTCCCCGCCGCTGAAGTACCCGTGCTTCTACGGCATCGACATCTCCACCACCAAGGAGCTGATCGCGGCCAAGAAGTCCGTCGACGAGATCCGCGACTACATCGGAGCCGATTCACTGGCGTTCCTGTCGCTCGACGGCTTGGTGGAATCCATCGGCCTGGGAGCGGACGCACCGTATGGCGGCCTGTGCGTAGCCTACTTCAACGGCGACTATCCGACCGCCTTGGACGACTACGAAGCCGACTTCCTGAAGTCGCTCACTCCGGAGGATCGTGTCCGACTACCCGAATTCGCCCTGTACAAGAGCAAGTACGAAGGCAACGAGTACACCACCACTTCACCCCAAGAAGAACACTGAGACCCAAGAAAGGTTTGATATGCCAAAAGCATATGAAGAAGCCGGCGTAAGCGTCGAAGCCGGTTACGAAGTCGTCAAGCGCATCAAGTCGCATGTGGCGCGCACCAATCGTCCGGGCGTGGTCGGCGGCATCGGCGGATTCGGCGGCCTGTTCGATCTCGCCTCCCTGGGTTACAAGGAGCCGGTGCTGATTTCCGGCACCGACGGCGTGGGCACCAAGCTGGTCGTCGCCAAGATGGCGGGCAAACACAGCACCATCGGCATCGACTGCGTGGCCATGTGCGTCAACGATATCGCGGCCCAGGGCGCGGAACCGCTGTTCTTCCTGGATTACATCGCCTGCGGCAAGAACGATCCTGCCCTGCTTGAGCAGGTCGTATCCGGTGTGGCCGACGGCTGCGTGCAGGCCGATTGCGGCCTGATCGGCGGCGAGACCGCCGAGATGCCGGGCATGTACGACGAGGACGAGTACGATTTGGCCGGTTTCGCCGTGGGCGTGGCCGAGAAGTCCGCCATAGTCGATGGTTCCTCGATTGTCGAAGGCGACGTGCTGATCGGCCTTCCCTCCACCGGCGTGCATTCCAATGGCTTCTCCCTGGTACGCAAGGCCCTGTTCGAACAGGCCGGATACACCGTCGACACCCAGCTGGATGAGCTCGGCGGTGAGAAGCTCGGCGACGTGCTGCTCACCCCCACCAAGATCTATGTCAAGACGCTGTCCCCGCTGTTCAAGGCCGGCGTGGTCAAGGGCGTCGCGCACATCACCGGCGGTGGCTTCATCGAGAACATCCCGCGTATGATCCCCGATGGTCTCGCGGCGCATATCAACCTCGGCTCTTGGCCGGTTCTGCCGATCTTCGACGTGCTGGAGAAGGCCGGCGAAATCGACCATATGGAAATGTTCAACATCTTCAACATGGGCATCGGCATGGTGCTGGCGGTCAGCGCCGAGGATGCCGACAAGACCATGGAACTGCTCAAGGCCAATGGCGAGGCCGGCTACGTGCTGGGTGAAATCGTCAAGAAGACCGGCGAGGACGTCGAACTGCGATAGACGAACATACGGGGGTGACCGGAACGGCCACCCCCGATTATTTCTTTGGCTTTTCAAGGCTTTCCCATAAGGGATTTACAGGAGGAAAAATGAAGGTTCTGGTCATTGGTTCCGGTGCACGCGAACACGCCATCGCCCACGCGCTCATGCGCGGTGGCAGCGTCAGCGAGGTCACCGTGGCTCCAGGCAATCCGGGTATGGAGCTTGACGGCATTCGCACCACGCAGCTCAACCCGTCCAACCATGCCGCGCTCATCGATTTCGTGAAGAACAATGGATACGATTGGGTGTTCGTCGGCCCCGAGGTGCCGCTTATCGAAGGTATCGTGGACGATTTCACCGCCGCCGGCATCAAGGCTTTCGGTCCGAACAAGGCCGCCGCGCAGATCGAGGGTTCCAAGGACTTCGCCAAGCAGCTCATGGAGCGCCATGGCATTCCGACCGCAAAATACCAGACGTTCGATGATTTGGAACGTTCCACCACATACGTGCGTGAGCATGGCGCGCCGATCGTCATCAAGGCCGATGGGCTGGCCGCAGGCAAGGGCGTGACCGTGGCGATGGACGAGAAGACCGCCATCGCGGCTCTCGAGGACATCTTCGTGGATCACCGCTTCGGCAACGCCGGAGCGAAGGTGGTCATCGAGGATTTCCTTGAAGGACAGGAATTCTCCCTGATGAGCTTCGTGAACGGCACCGATTTCTGGCCGATGCCGATTTCCCAGGATCACAAGCGCGCTTACGATGGCGACAAGGGTCCGAACACCGGCGGCATGGGCGCTTATAGCCCGGTTCCGCAAATCGGACAGGATGTGATCGACACTGCCATCGAAACCATCGTCAAACCGACTGTGCAAGCTATGGCCGACGAAGGCACGCCGTTCACCGGCATTCTGTACGCGGGTCTCATCGCCACCGCGGATGGTCCGAAGGTCATCGAATTCAATGCGCGTTTCGGCGATCCGGAAACCGAAGTGGTGCTGCCGAAGCTCACTTCCGACCTTGGCGCCGGCATCAACGCCATTCTGAACGATGAGACCCCGGAATTCACTTGGGATGAGGACAATGCCACTCTCGGCGTGGTGCTCGCTTCCGACGGCTATCCGACCAATGTGGTCAAGGGTGCCGCGATTCCTGAGATCACGGTAGATGACGATTCCCATGTCTACTATGCGGGCGTCGCACGTGGCGAGCATGGTCTCGTGGCCAACTCCGGTCGCGTGCTGCTGGTCGAGTCCTCCGCTGCGGACATCAAGGCCGCGCAGGACAAGGTCTACGCGATCATCGACAAGCTCGACACCAAGGGCATGTTCTACCGTCACGACATCGGTTTCAAAGCGCTGAATGCGTGATGATGGTGTGTTGGCTGCGCTGAACCAATAGCCGTTGAGGGGGCTGTTCCAATAGTTTGGAACAGCCCCTCAACGTTTTAAGATTTGTGCGGCAGGCGCGTCGTCGCCCACCACACCCCTGCCGTAACGAGGACGCGCGCGAATTCCACGCGGCACGACACGAGGGCGTACAAAGGTACGTCGAGTGTAGTGCCGTGCGGAAGGCGCGCCGTCCTCGTTACGGCAGGGTCATGAACGAGGTGTTTTTCAGATAATTCTTCCCCGTGGTGATGTCGTATTGGATGAGCCGGTAATCGGCCAGCAGCTGTTTGGTTTCGGCGTCGAAATCGTCTTCGGCCATGGGCTCGCCCTTGGAGTTCAGATAGATGTTCTGTCCTTCGGGGATGCGGTCCCAGCCTTGGATGTTGTTCACGACCGGCGGTTCCATGGCGGAGATCTTGGAATGCATTTCGGTGAGGAACGCCAGGTATGGGGAGACTTTGGCATCCATGTGCTCGGCCGCCTGGGCCACGAAGAAGTTCGGCGACGAGTATTCGGCGTTGTCGATCTTGTTGCCTTGCGTGCCGGAGGCTTTGTTGGACCAGATGAAGTAGTCCGTCTGATGCAGGGCCAGTGAGTTGTCGTCGTCCGCGGATGCCGAGGAGTAGATACCAGGCAGATGGTCGCCGTAGAAGACCACGGTGACCGGCTTGTCGAGCTTGTCGAGTTCGCTGAGGAATCCGGCGGTCGCCCCATCCGTCAGGGACGCGCCCTTTTGGTAGGTTTCGATGGATTCCTTCTCGCCGTCCTTCAACGGCTTTCCCGTGGTGGAGGAGGCTTTGAAGTCGTTGTGCTTGTACCAGTCATGGTAGGGCATGTGGTTCTGCATGGTGATGACTTGCAGGAACTGGTTCGACTTGGTTTTCCTGACTTCCTCCAGCGTGCTTTGGTAGGTGGCCTCGTCGGAGACGTACGGCGAATCGTCGATCTTGTCCTGATGCGAGATGACGTCCGGCCCGGTCAGCGTGTAGAAATGCGAGAAGCCGAACTTCTTGTAATTGGTGGCGCGCGAATACATGGACGACTCGTACGGGTGCAGTCCGATGGAGTTCTTGGACGCGCCCCACATCTGGTTGATGGTCGGCGTCCAATGCTCGCTCGGCACCAGCTGCTGGTATGGGCTGGTCAGTGAGGAATCGAAATTCGCCATGCTCAGACCGGACAGTCCCATGTATTCCAGATTGGCGGTGCCGCCGCCGTATCCGGAGGACAGCATCAGGCCGGACGTGGTATTCTGCTTAATCTTGCGGATGTTCGGTATGGAATCCTTGTTGACTTTGAGTTCCGGTACGCGTGACGGGTCGGAGAAGGATTCGGACAGCACGTAGATGACGGTGCTGTCGGTCATGTTCGCGGAACGTTTCGCGTTGATCTTCTTCGCGGCCTTCTCATAGCGTGCCGCGACCTGCTTCATGGTCTCTTCGGAATAGTCGTCCGGCTTGACCATGACTTTCGGGTTGAGCTGACGGGTGAACGCCACCAGCGGCCCGTTGCGCTGGGCGTCGTATACGGAGTCCCACATGGAGGGCTTGTCCCCCATGACGGTGGCGAAGCCTTTGGCCCACGAGCCGACGGTGCTCACCTGCATCGAATACAGCGTGAAGAACAAGCCTGGAAGCAGGATCAGCAGCAGTCTTGCGATCGCGTTCACGGAACGGGATCGCTTATCGGAGCCGCGAAACAGTCTGCCGTGACGCGCGTCGAGGCGGTTCAGGAAGACGAACAGCGCCACGAACGCGGCAAACGCCGCCACCGCGATCAGAATGGTCCATTGCGCGCCGGACGGCATGAAACTCATCAAATTGCCGGCGTCGGCCTTCAGAAAGTTCAAATCACTTGGCAGAATCGCCTCGTATCGTATTGAAACCTTGAAATGCTCAATCACGGCGACGATGAACGTGACTGCCAGAAAAACCGGCGTGGCCACCCAGAAACGATTGGTGAGCATCAGCAGAATGACATACAGGACGCCCCATAGGATGAGGTTCAGCACCGCCACGAAATTGGCGCTGGTGAACATCTTGCCGACGAATCCCCAACCGGTGAGCCACATGTTGTTCGACAGCTGCACACGCGTCGCGGATTCGCTGACGCCGATCTGCAACGCAGCGACGCCCGCCGCATCGAACAGGACGAACAGCACACCGTAAAGCCATCCCGGGAATTCCTTGCCCGTCTTCCTGGCCGTCGGATCCACGGTGGCGATGCTGAGCTCCTCAATCGGCTCGTTTTTCGTTGTTGCTTTGGTCACGCATAACCCCACTTAGCTTGTTTGCAATGCCCTATTGTCATATACGCGTCTGGAAAAGACAACGCCGGTCCGGTTTTCTTTACGATTTATGCGATTGCTTTGCGCCGACGGCGATGGGAACCGTCCGGAGAATACGTCACGAGACCGTCATTTGTCCGATTTCCGGCAGTCCGCGCACAATCCGAACACTTCCAGCGTATGGCGTTCGATGGTGAAGCCGTATTTGTCGGAGATGCCTTTCAGCCAGCTTTCCGAAGGCGATTCGATCTCCACCGTCTTGCCGCAGCCGGTGCAGACGAGGTGGTGGTGGTGTCCGTCGTCGCCGCACAGGCGGAACAGCTGCTGGCCGTCGAGGCGGACCGTGTCGGCACGGCCCGCCTCGGCCAGGGCGTTGAGCTGCCGGTATACCGTGGCGAGGCCGATATGCTCTCCACGATCCTCCAGCTTGCGGTGCAGTTCCTGCGCGGAGATGAATTCGTCACAGCCGTTCAGCGCGTCGCGGATGGCGTCCTTCTGGCGGGTCTGCCGCACGATATGTTCACTCATTGCTTGCGATGTCAGGCTTTCTTCAAGTCGTCCCAGCAACCGGTGGCCTCAAGGTCGGCCACGGTTCGGGCTGTGTCGTCGGTCAGCACGGTGATGTGGCCCATCTTGCGGTCGTGGCGCACCTCGGCCTTGCAATAGTCGTGCACGTTCCATTCAGGATGGTCGGCGATGAGCGCGCGTGTCGGCGCGACATGCTGGCCGAGCACGTTGACCATGACGGCGGGCTTGAGCAGCTGCGGCTGTTCGAGCGGCCAGCCGGCAATGCCTCGGATATGCGCGTCGAACTGGTCGAACGAGCATGCCTCGATGGTGTAATGGCCGGAATTGTGTGGTCGCGGAGCCAGCTCGTTGACGATCACCTTGTTGTCCCTGGTGATGAACAGTTCGATGGCCAGAATGCCGGCCAGTTCGAAGCCCTTGGCCAGCCGCAACGCCAGTCCGTGCGCCTCCTTGGCGACGCTCTCGTCCACTTCGGCCGGCGCGATGGTCATGTGCAGGATGTTGTTGCGATGCTCGTTGCGCACGATTGGGAAGGTCACGTAGTCCTTGCCGTTGCCGGCGACGAGGATGCTCGCTTCGAACGCGAAGTCGACGAATCCTTCCAGAATGCTCGGCGGGAAGCCGCCGCCACGGTCGGCGCGGGCGCGCACCTTCTCCAGATCGGCGTCGGACCTGAGCACGGTCTGGCCGTGGCCGTCGTAGCCGCCGGAACGGGTTTTGAGCACCGCCGGGTAATGGATCTCGTCGAGAGCCGCGTCGAGCTCCTCTACGCTGTTGACTGCCTTCCATGGTGCGGTGGGCGTGCCATGGTCGTTGATGAACTGCTTCTCGTTGACGCGATCCTGGGTGACGCGCAGCAGGTCGGTGCCCTGCGGAGCCGCCGCGAGGGAACGCACCTGGTCGATGGAGTCCGCGTCCACGTTCTCGAACTCGTAGGTGAGCACATCGGATTTCTCAGCCAATTCGCGGATGGCGGTGATGTCGTCGTATTCGGCGGTCACTTGGAAATCGGCCACCTGCGCGGTCGGGCAGTCGGGAGTTGGATCGAGCACGCCGATGCGGAATCCCATATAGCGTGCCGACAGGGCCATCATGCGCCCCAGCTGGCCACCGCCGATGATGCCGATGGTGGCTCCGGGCATCAGCCGCTCGACGCGACCGTTGGTTTCCTCAGACAAGCTGGGCATTGGATTCAGCCACCTTTCCCTTCAGGGAGTCACGATAATCCTGCAACGCCTTGGCCAGACGCTCGTCGGTGGTGCTCAGAATGCTCACCGCGAGCAGGCCGGCGTTGGTCGCTCCCGAATTGCCCACGGCTGTGGTGGCCACCGGAATGCCTCCCGGCATCTGCACGATGGACAGCAGCGAATCCCAGCCGGACAGGGCGTGGGAACGCACCGGCACACCGATGACCGGCAGCGTGGTCTGCGCCGCCACCATGCCCGGCAGGTGTGCCGCTCCACCTGCGCCGGCGATGATGACCTTCAGGCCGTTGGCGCGGGCGTTGTGCGCGAACTCGCCCATCAGTTCCGGTGTGCGGTGCGCGGAGATCACCTGCTTCATATATGGCACCTCGAACTGGTCGAGCATCTCGCATGCGTGCTTCATGGTCTCCCAATCGCTCGCCGATCCCATGATCACCGCGACTTCAGGCTTGTTATCTGCCATCAAGAACCTCCGAAGATATACGTAAACAACGTGTTCCAGAACACCGCTTACTTTACTTACTTGGCTCGATGTGCAGCACGACCTTTCCGAAAACGTCACCTTCGTCCACTCTCCTGAACGCCGTCGGAGCGTCGGCGAGCGCGTATGCGGAGTCGATGACGGGATGCAGGTCGGCGTGTTCCACGAATCTGAGCAGTCGTGCGAAATCCTCGCGGGAGCCCATGGTGTTGCCCTGCACGCGGATGTCCTGGAAGAATATGCGGGTCAGTTCGGCTCTGGGCTGGTCTCCCGTGGTCGCCCCGCAGATGGCGATGGTACCGCCGGGACGCACGGATTTAACGGAATGGCTCCACGTGGCCGCGCCGACGGATTCGATGACGGCGTCAACCTTGCGGGGCAGCCTTGCTCCGGTTTCGAAGGCGGCGTCGGCTCCGATGGAGGTGGCAAGGGCACGTTTCCTCTCGCTTCGGGAGGTGACGAACACCTCCAGCCCGGCGGCGTGGGCAAGCTGGACGGCCGCGGTGGAAACGCCGCCGCCGGCTCCTTGGATGAGCACCGTGTCGCCCGGCTTCACGTTGGCGGACGTGAACAGGAGCGAGTAAGCGGTCAGCCAGCTGGTGCCGAGCGTCGCCGCCTCGTCGAGACTCAGGTTGGCCGGTTTGGCGAACACGTTGGCGCTGGGCACCTGGGTGATCTCGGCCATGGTGCCCGCGTATTTTTCGGACAGGATGGTGCGGCGCTCCCCCGGCATGACGCCCGCGCCATCGGTGCCGACGAAGGTGTAGAGCACCACTTCGGAACCGGCTTTCAGCCCTTTGCGAACAGGAATGTCCTCTTCGAGCACACCGGCGGCGTCGGTGCCGAGGATCATCGGCGTCTGGTCGGCGGAGAGTCCCACTCCTTGCAGACTCCAGATGTCGTGATGGTTCACGCTCGCCGAAGCAACGCGTATATTGCTCCAAAACGGCTTGTTTTGGGGTTCTTCGAGTTCCCCCACCCTGAGTTTCGACAACGGATCCGCATAATCGGTCCCTGCTGCGTATACGGCTTTCATGTCTGCGCTCCTTTGCGGTTTTCAGCGATTCGCGATGTCGGATGACTTCTCCCATTGTGCCGCAGTTGGGTAGACTTTGCGGTCATTTGCCCGCGAACACCCCGCAAGGGCATACGGTGGGATACGATTTTCCGCGGTAAGAAGATAAGGTTCAGGGAAGGACAGTTGCGCATAATGACCGCTGGCATACTGGGTTCGATTCATACTCCGGCGGATGTGCATGCCCTTCCCCCGCAGCGGCTACGTGACCTGTGCGCTGAGATTCGCTCCACACTGCTGGAATATGGCAGAAAGCACGGCGGCCATATCGGTTCCAATCTTGGCGTTGTGGAGCTTACCGTGGCTCTGCACCGCGTATTCGATTCGCCGCGGGATCGTTTCATTTTCGACGTTTCCCATCAAAGCTATGTGCATAAGATGCTTACCGGCCGGGCCGAAGCCTATCTGGATGAATCGCATTTCGACGAGGTGACGGGATTCACCAATCCATCAGAAAGCGATCATGACTCCTTTGTGCTGGGGCACACCGGAACATCCATTTCGCTTGCCTGCGGTCTGGCCAAGACGCGCGACATGCAGCGCGCGGCGACGGGATCAAGCGGCATCGGCAACGTGATCGCCATCATCGGAGACGGTTCGCTCAGTTCGGCGATCGCCTTTGAGGGGCTGAACAACGCCGCGGAGCAGGGCGGCAATCTCATCATCATCGTCAACGACAACGAAATGTCGATCGCCGAGGATTTCGGAGGCATGTACGGGCAGCTCGCCAAGCTGCGCGCATCGGACGGCACCGCCGAACCAAACCTGTTCAAAGCGTTCGGATTGGACTATCGGTACGTGGAGCAGGGCAATGATGTGGATGTCCTGGTCGATGCGCTTGGCAGGCTCAAGGACAGCGACCACCCCGTCGTACTGCACATCCACACCACCAAGGGTTTGGGATTCAGCACTGAGACCATGTCGCGGAATGGCTCCGATGGTTGCAGCCAAACCAATCCGCAACCGCATGCCGGCCAATGCGAGGCGAATCATTGGCAGGATCCGGACAGCTCGCTCGGCAAACCGCTTGACGCGCGCAAATACTATGGGCAGATGGCCATGGCCTCGTTGGAACGACGGTTCGCACAGGAACCGGGATTGGTCGTCATATCCCCCGCGACTCCGGGGTCGAACGGCATCACCCGCGATTTTCGCGAACGCGCCGGCGCGCATTACGTGGATACCGGCATCACCGAAGAGCATGCGGCCGCGTTCGCGGCAGGCATTGCGAAAGCCGGCGGCCGACCGGTTCTGGCCACGTCCGCCACGTTCTTCCAACGCATCTACGACCAGCTGCAGCAGGAACTCGCGCTCAACCATGTTCCGGCGACGCTGCTGATCTTCGGTGCCGGCATTTCCGGCACGGACAACACACATTCCGGCACATTCGACATGACGATGTTCGCCAATACGCCCGGCGTGACCTGTCTGGCGCCGACCGGCGGAGAGCAGATGCTGGATATGCTGGCATGGGCTACCGGACCGTCCGATCATGGCGTGGTGGCCATCAGAATGCCCGGCGAGCAGATCCTCGCCATGGAACGTTCCGCCAGCATGGCGTTCGATCCGTCCGAACGGGCCGACGCGCATGAGACATCCGTCGATATTACGGGCGATTGCCCCTTCATGCGGTATCAGATCGTGCGTCCGGGACGTGAGGTGGCGGTTATGGGCTTGGGCAACACGATGCCGCTAGCCGCCGAAGTGGCCGGCAGGCTGTCGGATGATGATGGCATCGACGCGACGCTTATCGACGCGTTGCAGTATTCCACGATGGATGGCGAGCTGTTGGATGTGCTCGCCGACGGTCATCGTGTGGTCGTCACCCTGGAGGATGGGCAGCTGGAAGGCGGTTGGGGTGAGAAAGTGACCGCTTTCTACGCGAATTCCACTAATCCGAAAGCAGCCACTGTGCATGCGCTCAATTTCGGCGCATCGAAAGAATTCACCGATCGTGTGCCCCTTGCCGAGCTTGACGAACGTTACGGGCTGACTGTGGAAGCGGTGGCTGATCGCATTCGCCGCGTGTTGGCCCGTTAATCACGCAACTAGCCGGCACCGTCAAAAAATCGACAGGGAACGTTGAACAATCGCGAAATGCCGGCCCCACTGAACAGCACATGGCCGACCATAGGCATTATTGTCAATCGCAATCGCTATTGCTCGTTCTTGATGGCGTCCAACGCAGGAATCTTCACAGCCTTATTAGCTGGCCCAAAACCGGCGAGTATGCCCACCAGAATCGAAAACAGCACGGCCACGACAAACAACCACCATGGAATCACGGAGATTCGGCTCACGTCGTCACCGCCCATAATCGCTTTGCCTACGTTTTCCATACTGAATCCACCAAACGACAGCAGATTGATGCTCAGCGACCCCAAGGCGGAAATCAGACAGGCGATAAGTCCACCGACCAGACCGATGGCACCTGCTTCACATAGGAACATCGTGCGAATATCCTTCACATAGCAGCCGAGCGCCTTCATAATGCCGATTTCCCGAGTGCGTTCCGACACGGACATAATCATGGTGTTGGCGATGCCGATGGCCGCCACCAGGAATGACACCGCGCCAATGCCTCCCAATGCGAGCTGGATGCCACGACTCTGCTTTTCAATCTCCTTGCGGGTCTGTTCGAAGGACGTGGTTTGGTAGCCAGACATTTTGATCTGCGCTTCGATACCCGGCACATCCTTGATATTTTGAGCGTGCACCACCACTTGATCGTAGTTTGTTTTGGTCCGGCTGGTGGTATTGGTTTTGCCGTCGATTTTGGCCTGCAATGTGTCCATATCCTCCAGCGACATGACTACACCGGAGCTGAATGCATCGTAATTATTGGTTGAAGCGTCCAACACACCGACCACGGTGAGAGGCATGGAAACCACAGGATTCTGCGAACTGGCAGTACCATCGCCGTCGCCTGAATCGGTGGAACTCATCGAAGTGCTGCCTATTTTGCGGTAATCGTCAGGGCTTTGATAATCGGCTCCGGTAATCAAATTGAGTTTCGTGGTCAGTACGTCGAAGAACGGCTTCTCCCCCTCGCTCTCCTTGCAACCGTTCTCATCGCACTCATAATCACCGGGAGCGATACGCCTGGAGTCATCATCGGAACGATACTTATCCATAAACTGGTATGCCGCGTATTTGCCGAGCAATACTTCTCCGGCACGCCTCGGCATACGCCCTTGAACGAGCTTGTATCCCGATGCTTCAAGCTGGGTCATATCCGTACCCATCACAGAAGCATATTGAGCCACGTATCGGGATCCGGCTCCCGCAGTGAGATCCACGGTGCTCTGCGCCGACCGCTGTGGCATCACGGCTGCGACGCCTGAAATGCCACGGAACGTCTGTACCGCAGCATCGTCAAGCTTGGCCTGCTGATCCGATGATGTCATGTCCGACGAAGACAAACTCGACATACCGACGCCAGAGCTGTCGTACGCGCCCGAGCCGCCGGCAGCTGTGACGGTAATGTCGTTGAGATTGCCCATGCTCTTGAGCATCTGCTCATTCTGCTCGCTGATGCCTTGTCCAATCGAAATCATCAGGACGATGGAGCAGCAGCCGACGATCACGCCGAGCACCGTCAAAATCGTACGCGATTTGCGCCGCAGCAAATTCTGCGCGCAAGTATGTGCGATATCCGAAAATCGCATGCCTACTCCTTGACGGATGGAGTGGAAGATGACGTTGCGGATACGGAGGCGGCCGATGTGCCACCTGCCGTGGCGATTACCTGCGTCGGCGCATCGGCAGCCATGGCAGTAGATTTACCCTGCTTATCGGTTCCAAGATCGGCAGGCTCCC
The DNA here is from genome assembly GCF_000770925.1 of Bifidobacterium ruminantium DSM 6489. GTDB lineage: Bacteria > Actinomycetota > Actinomycetes > Actinomycetales > Bifidobacteriaceae > Bifidobacterium > Bifidobacterium ruminantium. Next base: position 20,880 of record NZ_JDTK01000025.1, read on the forward strand.
AATCCCAATCGTCATCATCGGCCGCCTGCTTTGCCTTCTTACGGCGGTGACGGACCACCAATACGACCGTCAGTACAATCACGACGAGTGCAACAGCCGCCGCCACTATCCACACCCAGACCGGCATGCTCTGATCCTGGACGTCAACATCCGTATCGGAATCATCCGGAACAGGAGCTTCAACGGCATTGATTTTCACCGGAAATTCCTTGGTCTGCGGCTGTCCATCGGAATTCTCATACGTCACCGTCAGTTTCGCTTCGGTTTCGCCGGGCTTGTCCGCAGTGAATGCGAATCCAATGGAGCCGGACGCGCCGGACGCCACATTGCCGACGTACTGCTTGGCCTGCGTGGCGGTGATACCGTCGCCTTCAACGCTCGCCTCGACATTGGAAACGTCGCCCTTGCCCTTGTTCACGTAATCCATGGTGATAGTAGTTTCCTCACCCGCGTTGACGATATTGGGCACCACTGGATCGTTCAATTCAAAACGATCAGGCTGCGAAACGGGTACGGAAATTTTGATGTCGGAAGTGTTGGAGCTGCGTGCGGCACCGTCCACATACTCGTATTTGAAGCTGATGTCGATGCCCTGCGCGCCGTTTTTCGCACTGGCCAGTGTCTGCATCGGCACGGTCTGCGTCAACGCAGCTCCCGCATTCAGTGCATCGTAGTAGAACGTGTTCGTACCGCCGGAGATGGCAAAATTCTCACCGCCGTCCACGGTGACCACCATATTGCTCACCGCCACTTTGCCCATGTTTTGGAAGGTGAAACCGAGGTTGAAGGTGCTGCCGACCGCCACCGACCCGTCGCCATAGGTGAAATTGGTGATAATGATGTTCGGCACCGGCCCAGCAATCTGCTCAACACTGTTGTCCGCTCCCGCACCCGGAGCATCGGAAGTATTGGCACCATCTTCGGCGAACGCCGTCGGCACAATGCACACCAACGTGATGGCGACCACCGCCAATAGTGAGATTGCCCCGTTGAGCAGTGTTGCGATTCTTGTGTTGTTGCCCATGGAAGGCCCTTCTGTTGTCGTCATAGTTGTCGATATGCGTTGTCATGAATGTTACGTAAGCCGGTCGCCGATGATGCGGCCGTCAAGAAGTGTGACGATGCGATCGGCGTATTGCGCCATATTGTCGTCATGTGTGACGAGCACGATGGTCTGGTTGAAATCGCGTGCGAACGAGCAAATCATATCCATCACTTCGGTTTTGGTTTTGGAATCGAGATTGCCGGTCGGCTCGTCGGCGAATACCACTTGCGGACGTGTCACGAAAGCGCGGGCGATGCCAACGCGCTGCTGCTGACCGCCAGACATCTGGGTCGGATAATGGTTCATGCGTTTGCCAAGGCCGACCCGCTTGAGCATGGCACGCGCGATCGTCTCGCGTTTACGCTTCGGCACGCCTCGGAACATCAGTGGCATGGCCACATTCTCGATGGCATTGAGATTGGGCAGCAGATTGTACGACTGGAACACGAAGCCAAGGTGCTTCTGCCTGAATTCGGCCAGCTGCCGTTCGTCAAGCCTGCTGATGGGCACACCTGTGATACGTACACCACCTTTAGTTGGTTTTTCCATGCCGGCAAGCTGATTGAGCAGGGTGGATTTACCGGATCCGGACTCGCCATAGATACAGCAGATCTGCCCTTGCGGAATGGCGAGATTGACACGTTCCAGTGCTACGACGGTCTCATCGAGCACTGGATATTCCTTGCGTAGGTTTTTAACCTCGATAATGGGACCGCGACCGGTTTTCCCAGCGTTGGATGTGCTACCTACCGGCACATTCACCTCCTCGTTTTCTGGGAATATGTTGATAATTGCTCCTAAGTCTAAAGTGTTTCACCGCGCTTCGCCACCCTTAAGGGAACACCCTGAAGCCACGGTCCGCGCGTGCCTGAAACTCGAAAACCGTTCAAGAAACCCCGCCTGAACGATATGGAACATGTTGTTTCATGCCAGAATCCCTTGTTTCGTGCCAAATGGCAGTGAACCGTGAAACGACGAAAATAGAATGAAGGCATCGCAACGAATCGAAAACGAAGCTGAACGGTTCCATACCATGAGGGGGACATCATGAAACGTCGTTTCACACAAGCGGAGGTCTACTACCTCAACACCCTGCCCGCGGTGGAGCGGGCATCGATGGACCGCATCACCTATTCGAGGGATTTCCAGGTGCGTTGCATGGCGCAATACCTGCGGGGCAACGGTCCGACCAGTATCTTCGCCAGCGCGGGGCTCAACCCGAAGATCGTGGGCAGCAAGCGCATCGAGCGTGCCATCGCACGCTGGAAAACCGATCCGCAGATCATGCTGGAGGCGCAGTCGTTCGCCAATGAAGCCGCGGCCGATCAACGCGACCTGCTCGTCATCTCCCAATCCATGACCATCGCATGGCTGGAGAAGAAAGTCATGGATCTGCAGAAACAGATCCAATCCGTGAAGCAGCATGAGGCGGAACGCCCGTCCATGCCGGCCCACGGGGCGCTCATCGGACTGGAATAGCGTCCAGAAGCGTTCCCATGACAAGATGTGCGTCGTGGTACGGCGACGCACCCATACGCGATCCCTCCTTCCATCGTTTCCGCATTCTCCGTCACATTCACGCGGCTCCCCGATGGAAGGAGGGATTCGTTTCGTCTTTGGCCGCATACCCCGCGATTGGCGCATGCGGCCAAAGACGCCATTCGATCAATATTCGTCAGATACGCGGCACCGATGGGGCGGCCGTATGGGACGGCTTCGGCGTGTACGCGCTCCGTTCCGCGGTCTCGTTGGCCGTCATCATGGCCTGGGTGACCTGGCTGTACATGTCCTGGTATCCGCCGGGGGTGGATGCGGGCAGCACCACGGTCTTGGCATTGTCGGATTCGCTCAGCGAGCGCAACACGTCGAGATACTGGTTGAACAGCACCACGTTGTTCACGTCGCCGATGTTCATGCCGACGGCCTGCAGGCTCTTGATCTGGTCGACAATGCCGCTGGCGATCTCACGACGGTAGTTGGCCTGGCCTTCGCCCTGCAGACGGGTCTTCTCGGCTTCCGCGGCGGCCTGGGTCTCGATCTGGATGCGCTGGGCCTCGGCGCGCTGGCGGGTGGCCTCCTTCTCACGCTGGGCCGCGTTGATGGAATCCATGGCGCTCTTGACCTGCGGGCTTGGATCGATGGCGGTGATCAGGGTCTTGACCACGGTGAAGCCGAAACGGGACATCTCATTGCCGACGGTCTTCTGCACATCAAACGCCACATCGTCTTTGCGGGCGAAGGCGTCGTCGAGCGTCAACGCCGGAATGGCGGAGCGTAGGGCGTCCTCCATGTAGGAACGCAGCTGACCGGCCGGATCGCGCAGCTCATAGTAGGCGGTGGCCACGTTCTCCGGATTCACGCGGAACTGGGTGGAGGCCACGACGGTGACGAACACGTTGTCGAGTGTCTTGGTCTCCAACTGCACATTGAGCTGGTTGACGCGCATGTTGGTCTTCATGGCGATGCGGTCCACGAATGGGATGCGGATGTGGATGCCCGCGAATTGGACCTTGTTGAACTTGCCGAATCGTTCGATGATGTAGGCCTGCTGCTGCGGCACGATGAACAACGTGGACAGGAACAGGAATGCGATGATCAGCGCAATGACGATGAGTGCGATAAGGAAGCCCATGTCATCACTCCCTTCTTTGGTTTCTTTATCCCAAGGCTTTATCGATGCCTTTTCGTAAGTTCCGCAACCATTGCCGAACCTTGATAAAAATTTACCAACACATCGACCGTTTCCGCCCATTTTGTCCGCGAGATGGGCGCACCCTGTCCACGAGCCGGGCAGGGGGGGGG
>NZ_JDTK01000026.1 GCF_000770925.1 Bifidobacterium ruminantium DSM 6489
GGGGGGGGGACAATTCCCATTGTCCGGCCCGTGAGATGCATCACCTTCCAGAGCAAATGAAACCGACGTGTCACGAAATTGCGTCAGAAATGCTCCGCAAGTCGCTTTTCGCACACGCCTTGTAGCCAAGTCAGCACAGTGCAGAACGCCAGATAAATGAGGCCGACCTCGCAATACAGCACCAGTGGCTCGTATGTGGTCGCAACGATGCGCTGCGCCGCCATGAACATTTCGACCACGGTGATATTCGCGGCAAGCGACGTATCCTTCACCAATGAGATGAATGTGTTGAACAGCGCCGGAAACGCCGATCTGAATGCTTGGGGCAATACGATGAGCCGCATAATGGTCAGATACCGCAAATTGGTGGTCAAACCAGCTTCAATCTGTCCCTTGGGAACCGCGAGAATGGCTCCGCGCAACGTTTCCGACGCGTATGCGCCGACGTTGAGGGAAAAAGCAATGACCGCGGATGGGAAAGCCGGCACGACGATGCCTACCGACGGCAGGCCGAAGAAGATCACGAACAGCTGCACCAGCAACGGTGTGCCGCGGAACACCCATACATAGCATTGCGCTATGCGCTGCGCCACCGGCACTTTCGCCACCCGGACAAGCGCGACTACGATAGCCAGCACCAGACCGATGGCAAACGATATAAGAGTCAACGGAATAGTCACCGTCAACCCGGGAATCAGCAGCTTGCCGAAGGAATCGACGATAATTCCCCAAAGTCTCTCATCCATGCTTTCTCCGTTTTCCACGCCGAACATATGGTGGCTGCGAATTCCAGGATTCGCAGCCACCATCAGCCACTATGCAACCTACTTGACGGAAACGTCCTCGCCGAAGTATTTGACGGACAGCTTCTTCAACGTGCCGTCTTTCTGCAGCTTGGCAAGCGACTCGTTCAGCGCCTTCACCAGGCTGTCCTCGCCCTTGCGGATCGGGAACGCCGCCGCCGGGCTCACTTCCGACTTCGCGGAAATCTGCACATCCGCATTCGGCTTCTGCTTCAGATAATCCAGGACCGCCAGCTTGTCGTTGAGCGTCACATCAGCGCGACCGGCGGTGATGGCATCGACAGCCTGGGCGAAATCATTGACCGACACGATATTGGCGCCATTTTCCTGGGCGGTCTGGTTCCAGTTGCTGGTCTTGGTCTCGGCGGCGTTCTTTCCCTTGATGTCGGCAAAAGTCTTGATGTCGTTATTGCCCTTCTTCGTTACCGCGACTCCTTGGGAATAGGTGTATAGATCGCTGAAATCGTATTTCTGCTTGCGCTCATCGTTCGGAGCGACCTGGTCGGCCACACTATCGAATTTCTTGGAATCGACTCCAGCCAGCAGGGAATCCCAATTGGATTCCACGAATTTGGCTTTCACACCAAGCTCCTTGGCGACAGCCGTCGCGACCTCCACATCATAACCGGTCAGTTTGTTGTCGGAACCGTGATAGGAGAATGGAGCATACGTGCCTTCCGTTCCGAATACGATTTCCCCATTCTTCTTGATTTGGTCAAGCTCGCTGCTGGCGGCGGAACCATTCGATGATCCGCATGCGCTGAAACCGACGATGGCGGCTGCGGCAGCTGCGACGGCGGCGATTTTCCTCAATACGGAATGTGTATGAGACATTATTATGTTCCCCTTATTGTAGATTCTTCTCAATTCTCAAGAGCTCTAGGGCTCTGAGCCCTATACATCACCGAAGACGGTCCAGAGCCTGTCGGCGCGATGCCGGCGAAGCCAGTTCCGCAAGCTCTTCGGGCTTCCAATCATCAATCAGACTGGGATCATGTATCGATGACAGAAACCGTGCGGTACGGGATTCAGTCGGATGATTGAAGATCCGTTCCGGGCTGCCCTGCTCCACGATGTTGCCGTGTTCGAAAAAGACGACATGGTCGGAGGCGTTACGGGCGAAACGCATCTCATGGGTGACCATAAGCATGGTCGTTCCGGAGTCGGCCAAGGATTTGATCACGGCAAGCACCTCGTCCACCATTTCCGGATCCAACGCGGATGTGGGCTCATCCAACACCAGCAGCTCAGGCTCCAACGCAATGGCCCGGGCTATGGCGATACGCTGCTGTTGGCCTCCGGAGAGTTTGCTCGGATAACGATCGGCGAAATCCTGCATCCCGACCCGCTTGAGCTCATCCAACGCGATGCGCTCGGCCTCCTTGCGGCTCTTTCCCTTGGCATGCACAAGGCCTAGCGACACGTTGTCCAAAGCGGTCTTGTTCAGAAAAAGATTGTAATTCTGGAATACGAATCCGATTCTTGAACGAATGGAGAAGATGTCCTTCGGCTGTGCACTGGCCAGGGAGATGGCCCCTTGGCCGAAATCGATCGTTCCCTCATCCGCGGACTCGAGATAATCGATCACACGCAACAGCGTTGATTTTCCCGATCCGCTCGGGCCGATAATCGAAACGACTGCGCCTTGCGGAATGTCCAAATCGACACCGTCAAGCACCAACTGCGCTCCGAATGATTTACGCACACCACGAATCTGTATCATTCCATGCACCTCAAATCGTCATAGTCCGGACGAAGATCAGATCAACACGCTTTCGGCAAGCGCATCATCCCGCACTGCGGAGTCGGCATGCTCCGCGTGCCTGAACGCCTGCTCCAGATCCTCCGTCAGATCGTGGGCGTCCTCGATACCGATGGACAGCCGAATCAGCTCGTCGGTGATGCCAACCTTCAGGCGCTCCTCACGAGGCAGTTCGAAATGCGTCATGCGACATGGCAATTCCGCCAGGCTTTCGACGGCTCCCAAGGAAACCGCCAAACGGAACAGCTTCAGATTATCCAGCACGTCAGCGGGATCGACGCCGTCAATAACTTCGAAACTCAGGACGCCGCCACCGCCGCGAAGTCCCTTGGCGGCCAAGTCCTCGCCATCGGTAAGCCCCGGATAATACACTGCCTTCACCAACGGATGTCCCAGTAGATATTCAGCCACGGCAATGGCGTTCTCCTGCTGGCGTTCCAAGCGCAAGGCGAGCGTCTGGATGCCACGACGCACCGAATCGCACTCGTTTGGGGCGAGCACGCCGCCCAGACGATTCTGCGCAAAGTAGACGCGTTGGGCGAGCTCATCATCCTTCACGACCACCAAACCCGCGATCACATCGGAATGGCCGGCCAGATATTTCGTGGCGGAATGCAGCACGATATCCGCGCCCAGATCAAGCGGGTTCTGCAAGTACGGAGTCACGAAGGTGTTGTCGACGATCACAACCGCTCCATAACGATGGGCAATCTCAGCGATCGCATGGACATCGTTCACCTTCAGCAACGGATTGGTGATGGTTTCGAAATACACGGCCTTCGCGGGAAGTCTGCCCTGCGCCGTGTCTCCAGCGACGGCGCGTTCGACGTCCTCGAGATTCCGGGTATCAACAGAGTCAACAAGAAGTCCCCAACGGTTGAAATGCTCATTCAACTGCGAGTACGAACCGCCGTATACGTTGTCGCCGGCAACGATGCGATCACCTGGTTGGAAAATCGAAAGCACCGCATGGATGGCGGCCAGTCCAGAGCCGAACGCGAAACCGCGCGTGCCATGCTCCAGTTGCGCGATCTGCTTCTCCAAAAACTCACGGGTCGGATTGCCGCTGCGCGCATAATCCCAACGGGGCATCGCATCAACCGATTCGAAAGCATAGGTTGACGAATTGTAGATCGGCGGGTTCACAGCCCCGGTATTGTTATCATCGACCGGCAGACCATGAACAAGCTGAGTGTTGAATCTAGTCATAATGCGCACCCCCTCGGGTTGTGGTTCCTTGCCGCGTGCCGTTCACGCGATCGGTGGTTCCCACTTAACCCTGTCTCCGGTTTCGCCACGCGCCGGAAGCTATCGTCCTTACTTATAGGACGTTCAAATCGCTATTCAAAATACTTATCGGATGCCATAGAACCTTTACCGGTCGGAGAACGACCTCGTCGAAGACGGTTCTCTCAATTACGGAATGAGCTGCGTTTCAAATCCATCGGAACCGAATTTCACAGTCCACCGGAATAGAGAACGCAGCTCATTCGCCATACCACTTGTTTCCATTTTTGCGGAATCACCACACCGGAAGCACGGAACCATCCAGCGTGTCTTTGATTACCTTTTTGACCGAATCAGTATGGTACGCTTTAATGATCTTTCTGTAGACCTCACTGTCCTTATCCTTGCTCCTAGCAACAATTACGTTGATCCAAGGCTTGTTAATCGCGGACTTGGGATTGAGATCCACCGCGAAGATATTGTCATTCACACTGCGACCGAAATCCACCACAGCATTGGCATTGGCTATTCCCGCAGCCGCGTCATCCAACGAGCCCATGATGAGGTTACGATCCGTCGGGACCAGTTGGACATCCAATTTATTTTCCGTGATATCTTCTTGGGCAGGGTAGACTCCATTTGCCGGATCGACTTTATCCGGATTGAGTTTGATGACCCCAGCTGCTTGCAGCACCGTCAACGCGCGCCCACCGTTAGTCACATCATTGGGAATGAGGATCTTATCCCCTTTTTTCAGTCCCTTGATGCTTTTCAGCTTGTTGGAATAGATATTCAGGGGGCTCAGATACGTTTCAGCGATAGCCGAGATCTCATATCCCTTGGTTTTGATCTCCCCGTTCAGGAAGGCATAATGCTGCTGCGCACTCAGGTCGACATCACCTGCGACCAATGCCTGGTTACCAAGCACGGCGCTTTTCATGGCTACGGGTTCGACCTTGATTTTTTCTCCCGCATTTTTGAGGTTCTTATTGACCTGTTCCCAGATAGGCTCATCGGAACTTGTGGTCAGGGCCACCTTGACTACAGTCACGTCCTCCGACGAATTTGCCGATCCACATGCCGCTACGCTTGCCAATAAGCCAACCGCAGCAACTACTGACAGAATCTTTTTCGCTGTCCCATTATGAATGTGATTGCTATTCATGATTGTTAATCCTTCCGATGAATGTTCCTATGGTTTGAATAATGGTGATGAACACTAACAAGGCGAGGACCGCCGCGATAGTGACATCAAGCTGGTTGCGTTCGAATCCATAACGGATCGCATAGTCACCCAAGCCACCGGCTCCTATGGCACCGATAACCGCGATTTCAGAATTGAAGCTGATGCAGGTGATGGTGGTCACGCGCGCCAATTTCGAAATGCTTTCCCGAAGGAACACGCGCCAAATTATGGCGATTCGCCCAAAGCCCATAGCTTGCGCGGATTCGATTAATGTTGGTCTCAAAGCGTTGAATACAGACTCAACCTGACGAGAGAAGAACGGCGTTATGCCAACAATCAATGGAAAAATCGCGCCGTCGACGCCGATCGCTGTTCCCGCGATCAATCGCGTCAGGGGGAACAAGAGGGCTATCATGATGACGAACGGAATAGACCTGCACAAATTCACCAGCTTGTCGATTGGCTCGAATACTAACGGATTCTCGCATAGGCCTCCTTTTCTGGTGATAGACAGCAGCAGTCCGAAAAAGACGCCAAGCACAAACCAGAAAGGCGTGGCGATGAAAAACATCTGGAATGTCTGCGTGACCGCCTTCAAGAAGGCTTCAGGATTCTGCGCGACATGGGGGAATAGACTAGTTAGCACTTTTGCACTGACTCCTTATGATATATGCTCATCAGTTGAGACTCGGACAGATTCACAAACCTACGATCAAACGTTCCAGCACGGTTTCGCCGAATCGAACAGACTCCAGAGGCACTCGCTCATCGACACCATGAAAATTGGCAATGTAATTGAATCCTTCCGGGATGCGCAACGGAATGAATCCAAGCACCTGCGCATCTGGCACGACTTTGAGTATGGCTTTGGAATCAGTTCCCCCGGATGAAAGAAACGGAACTACCGCGGCTTCTGGATCCAGGTCGGCAATCAGATGTTCCACGTAGTCGAAAAGATCGCCGTTGGGATCTGACAAATATCCGGTGGAACGGTGAATGGCCTCCAGTTGAGCGTCCTTCCCGACCAAACTCCGAAGAGTCTCTAAGACATGATCTTCCTGTCCCGGAAGGGCACGTCCATCAATCAATCCTTCGGCAGTTGCAGGGACAATATTCACCGAACTGCCAGCATCCAGCGAAGACACGTTATATGTATTACGGATGGTGGATGCGATCCATGGACGAGCAAAACCCGTGGCATCGACTATACGTTCCACTCCACCTGGTTCTTGGATATTGATTGCCGCGATCTTCCCTAAGCGTTCAAGCAGCAGCTTGGTGACCGGATTAAGTTCAACAGGCCATTGGTACTCGGCTACGCGCGTAGCCGCTCTCGCAACTTTGACAACGGCATTATCATAATTGATTTGCGAGCCATGGGACTGAGTGCCCTGGGCCGCAATCTTGAACCATTGCGTGCCTTTCTCTCCCACCTGAACGTAGTACACGCGCTTCCCATTCACGTACGAGGAAAAGCCGCCGGTCTCACTGATGATGTAGCCCACACGATCAAACCATTCAGGATGATGGGCGCCTATCCATTCCGAACCGGCGAATCCGCCGGCCTCCTCATCGGCAAACAGAATCACTCGCACATCCCTCTTCGGCCGTTTCCCTCGTCGGATAACCGCACGAATGGCGGCCAATGTCATGGCGACCATGTCTTTCATGTCCACGGCGCCACGACCCCATACGCATTCGGCGATTCCATCAGACTTGATCTCACCTCCCACGGGATCAACCGTCCAGTCGGAATTATTGGCCGCCACCGTATCGAGATGTCCATGTAACAGAAGTACCGGCAGATCGTGGTTCTCCCCCGGGATGTCCACTATGAGATTGGCTCTTCCCGGCCTACTTTCCAAGATTCGCGGTGCAAGCCCAACATCCGTCAGCAATTCCGCAGCCCATTCAGCAGCCGGACGTTCCTTGGCCTCCCCTTGCATACCGCCATTACGCGTATCGATTCGAATCAACTCCACAAGCAGGCGTACAACCTCATCCGCCGCGATATTCGCATCAGTCATCGCCCTTCTCCTTCTTAGCATCCGCCTCTGCTTTGCTGCCAAAACGCGGTGTTAGATCATCCACTTTGATTCCTTTGGACCTTAGCCAGTCGATGGATTCCTCCACGCCATGCCCGCTACCCACGAATTTGGCTATGATGCCACCCAACGGATAGTTCTCAATGATTTCAAGAGACCCATAAACGATATTGACCGTCAGGCCGAATCGCTTGGTGATTTCAGAGACCAATGCCTCCGAGACCTTTTTATCCACATATTGCATGTGAATCAGCCGCTCACCTTCATCAAGTCCTATGGCGGAAGAACCGGAATCAATCAAAGACAGAATGCGATTCAGCCCCGTGGAGCTTTCCACGAAACGTTTAGCCAGCGAGGACTCCGGATCAGCGAATATCTTGTACACGCTCCCCTGCTCTACGATTCTTCCCTGATCGATTACAGATACGTCAGTGCAGATGGTCTTAACGACATCCATCTGATGCGTCACCACGATCACCGTCAATCCGTATTCTCGATTCAACTTGACGAGAAGGTCCAAAATCGTTTTGGTGGTATCTGGATCAAGAGCACTGGTCGCCTCATCACATAACAGAATTTGCGGATCATTGGCCAGTGCCCTAGCAATGGCAACACGCTGCTGCTGCCCGCCTGAAAGTTGGGAGGGATAGGCATCGGCGTAACGCTCAAGGCCGACCAGCTCCAGCAAGCGTTCCGCTTTGACTTTTCGCTCACCGCGCGGCACGGATGTACCCCGAAGAGGCAACAGCACATTTTGAATTACCGTGCGCGAAGGCATGAGATTAAACTGCTGGAAAACCATGCCGATGTTACGTCTGAGCGATTTGAGACCATTGGCGCCCAGATCACCAACTTCCTGCCCCAGCACCTTGACGGAGCCTCCGGTCTTGCTCTCGATGCCATTAATGCATCGAACCAAAGTGCTTTTCCCTGCGCCACTCAGACCGATAATGCCATAGATACATCCTTCAGGTACGGTAAGGGAGACGTCCTTCAATGCGGAATGCATGCCATGGCTGGAGGAATACGTTTTTTTGAGATTGACTATTTCAATCACATTCGTCATGCTTTCACCCCGACTTATCGAATCATTGGGAACTATTGACAACGATTCATTTACGATTCATTCTTTGGATTCGCCGCAAATCATGTTTCTCTTCGTTGCGGTAATTGGTTTGGATGCTACGGAAAAAAAAGAATACCGTCAAGCCGCTTTTTAATGTGTTTTCATCATTTGAAGCTATAAACAACAGCTATAAACAGTTATAGAAACCTGATTTCTCACACTATGAAAAACATCAAAGCGCATGCCGCTCTAAATAAAACAAGGGCATACTTATAAATAGAGGATATATAGTCTTTTCTTTCATACCGGCCATAACTTTTTTCAATTGCCAACACGGCAAGCCCATCCAGACGACCGTGTTATCGTCTGAGCAAACGATGCGCCGCATTGCCATCATGCCTACTCGTACGGTTACGGACGAAAGCTGTCACGAATCGAACGCGGCGGCGCGAATCCCACCCATCACCCGTATTGCCGAGACCCGAAGAAGGAGGAACCGTACATGACGTTTGATTGCCCTATCCCGAGGCTCCGCACCTTTCTTGAGCACCTGTTCCACAATCATTACGGTTTTACGGTCAATCAAGCGGCAAATATCTCAGATGCCCTGATTAGTGCCGATTCTCATGGCATCCAATCACATGGCGTACAACGCTTGGCCATGTATGACGCAAAGCTCAAAGCCGGTACCATTATTGCAGGTCACGAAGGACGAATCATTTCGCAGTCCGACGCTACATCGTTAATCGATGGAGAACTCGGCATGGGACAGGTCATCGCCCATAAAGCGATGGGTCTGTCCATCGAAACCGCCCGGCGATACGGTATCGGCATCGTTGCCGTACGCAATTCAAACCATTTCGGGACAGCCGGACACTGGGCACATATGGCACTGGAGGAGGGTTTCATCGGATTGGTCTCCACCAATAGCAATCCACTCACTGTTCCGACTTTTGGCGTATGCCCATTCGGCGGCAGCAATCCCATAGCCTTCAGCGCACCCGGGGATCCAGAAGATTTTGAATTCGACGCGGCTACCTCCACCGTATCGCTTGGGAAAATCGAAGTCCTTCGCAAAACCGGAAATGCAATTCCCGGACAATGGGCAGTAGATGAACAGGGAAACATCGATATATCAGCCGACCATGTAATGAGGAATATCACACGTCCCGAACGCATCGGGGGTTTAACTCCAATCGGCGGCCCTGGCGAGGTAAACGGCGGATACAAGGGCTACGGTCTGGGCCTTGTCATTGAAATCCTGACTGGCCTGCTCGCGGGAGGGCCGCTCTCGGCCGACCTTAAGGGGAAGGCGATCAGCCACACGTTTCTGACCATCGATCCGGCACGTTTCGGCGATTCCCGTATGTTCAAGTTCGCGGTCTCAGACATGCAACGCAGATTACGCTCACTGCCCTCGGAGCCCGGCAAACAGATACTGGTTCCAGGAGACAAGGAACGCGTCGCACTGCGTCAAACCCAACAACATGGCGTGCCCATTGACGAGGTAACGGCACATCAGATTGCACAGATAGCCGACGAAGCCGGACTACCTGTTCCATGGAAGGATACGACGGCCAAGAAAACGGCTTCTTGACCATTCCATGATTCCTTACCATATCCCATCCGCATTAAAGAAGAAGACACATGCCCGATATTACCGACAACATATTGCGCGAAGTAAGCACACTGCAATCCTCTATGATTCGTTCATTTGACCGTGAGGTCTCATCCATCGACGGCATCCTGAAACTCACTCTCGGCGAACCTGATTTCGATACGCCCGCGCAAATAACCCAAGCGGCCTGCAAGTCTTTGGCCGAAGGCCACACGCATTATGCCCCAAACGCCGGAACCGAAGGATTACGCAAAGCCATCACCCGTTATCTCAAACGTCGCCGGGACCTTGTTTACTCTCCTCGGCAAATCATTGTGACCCTGGGCGCATCCGAAGCGCTGAGCAGCATATTGGGCGGATTGCTGGACAGCGACACTACATTGCTCTACCCAGAACCAGCCTTCAATCTCTATCGCACGATGGCGATACTTTCCAATGCCGAGCCCTATCCAATCGACACCTCGCACAGCGATTTCAAAATCACCCCCGAAACCTTGGACAACGCCCTTCTTGACGTACGACGTCGCGGGCGAAAGCCAATCGTAACGATCAATTATCCGAACAATCCTACTGGCGTGGCTTTGAATTCCGCCGAACTCAGGAAATTATCCGAGGTCATCAAAGAACACGACGCCTTGGTGATAAGCGATGAAGTATATGCCGAGATTCATTTCGGCGAGCCAAGCAACGACATTTGTACAGCCGACTCCATCGCCCGATACATTCCCGATCGAACAATTCTTGTGGACAGCACCTCAAAGACATTTGCCATGACAGGTTGGCGCGTCGGCTATTTTGCCGCCCCCGAACCGTTAGCGGCACTACTTGGAAAAGTACATCAAGCACGAGTGTCCACAGCCGCGACATTTTGCCAAGACGCCGCAGAGGAAGGATATCTTCACTGCGATAAGAATATAGAAGGCATGGTCCAAGCATATCGAGAACGACGTGACTATCTGTTCAATGCACTCACCGATCTGAAGTTCGACATAGCTTCGCCTGACGGGGCTTTCTACCTTTATACCCGCATACCGGATTCCTTCACAGGTTCCGGCATTGATTTTGCAAGAACTCTTGCAAGACAGGCCAAGGTGGCCGCAATACCAGGCGAAGCGTTTGTCTCAGGACCATCCAGACACATCCGATTCAGCTACGCAGCCTCCATGTCGGAACTGCATGAAGCAGTACGCCGCATCAGCAGATGGCTACACCAATAACCCTGCCCCATACACCCCAGAAAGGATGTGAAGACTATGACACGCATTGCCTTCTTCCATACCCTGCCCGAGGAACGACCATTCGCTGAGCAATGGGCCGTCAGACACGATGTGGAAGTGACGTTCTTCGACCAGGAACTTCACGATGACACATTGCCCCTGCTCAAAGGATTCAATGGCCTATCATACAAACAACGGACCAAACCAAACGCAGATGACCCTTTCGGTTTTTTCCGCCGCCTTCACGACCTTGGGATCCAACAAATCGCTGTCCGTTCCGCGGGGCTTGATTCCATTGATCTGCCAGCGGCACATGCGGCAGGCCTACGCGTGACCAACGTACCGTCGTATTCCCCACCCGCTGTCGCCGAGTTGGTATTGGCCCAAACCATGCACCTGCTACGTCACATTCCGCAATTCGACGAACGATCAGCCAATGGCGATTTTGTGGTAAGCGGATTAATGAGCCGAGAACTCTCCGAAATCACCATCGGTATCATCGGAGTAGGCCGCATCGGCTCAACAGTGGCTCGCATCTTTCATGCCCTAGGCGCTCATGTGCTCGGGAACGATATCAGGGACAGGTCGCAGCTGTCTGACATCGATGAATTCGTGACCAAGGAGGAGTTGATTTCGCGCTCCGACGTAGTCACATTACACACATGGCTCGATGGTTCCACCTTTCACCTCATCAATGCCGAACGACTTGCACAATTCAAATCTTCCGCCTTTCTCATCAATGCCTCACGAGGACCAGTAGTTGATACCGACGCGCTCATCAGCTCACTGGAACACGGGCGCCTGGCAGGCGCGGCACTAGACGTGGTGGAAGGCGAAGGCACTATCTTCAACTATCGTTTCGAGGGCCCGATCCCCGATGAACGTTATCGCAAACTTCAATCGCTGCCCAACGTGGTACTCACTCCGCATATCGCGTTTTTCACGGACCACGCAGTAAAAAATATGACCCAACAATCGCTGGATGACGCCCTGGCCATCATCACGGGCGGAACAACACCTCACGAAGTACATTATTGATTCCAAGGAGAAAACATGACTTTTGCCATTCAACGGCTTGCCCCGGAAGACTACGACGAAGCATATGCACTGTGGGAGCGCACACCGGGTATGCACCTGCATTCCTTAAACAACACCTACGGCGGCATCAGCAGCATCATCGAAAACAACCCGTTCACCTGCTTCAAGGCCATAGATGAAGGAGGCCATCTCATCGCCACCGCGCTTGGAGCCACCGACGGACGTAAAGGCTATCTCTACCATGTTGCCGTGGATGAATCCCATCGAGGACAGGGAATCGGCTCAGCACTGATCAAGCGCGTCCTCGACACCCTCAAGGCACGAGGCATTACCACCATTGGTCTGTTCGTAGCAAAAAACTACCCACCAGCGAAAGAATTCTGGCTAAAACAACATTTTAAAGAACGCCACGACGTCGAATATTTGGATATTGATTTATAAAATAAATTGGCCCTTGCAAATTATGCAATAGGGCCAATTTTCAAAAAATAAAAACGCGCGATCCCTATCCTCAAAAATATTCCTTTTCATTTTATCACACCAAGATAACGCCAAAAGCTACCAGATATAGTTTAAGCAATACAAAAAAGTTATAGCCAGTTTCAAATATATAGAATTAATTAGCAAATCTATATTTATAATATTTTATTCTTACCACATATAAGAAACATATTTAACCACACCACATATTTTGTTTATCAATGAGATATATTTAAGAAAATCAATCATTCCCAAATTTTAAAAAAGGTTGATGCTCTAGCGAAAACAAGTTGCTACAGCACTATGGATCACTCGTCAATCACTACGCACACATACGTAATGACGTGAAGGATGAATATGACCGCAAAGAGCAACGGAAAGGAATCACATATGAGTCAAGACCCTTACAAGGGCAACGCTACAGTACTCGATGACACCCGACGACAGCGACCGAACATATACGAATCAAGACTCCGACTACTGCACAAAGCACTAACGACAACGCCGGAAGGCGAGGCTTCCGATCCTGGGTCGATTCTTTCGATTGGCGTTGGAAGCGGCATCTTCGAAACTTTACTCAACCAGCGATATGGTATCGAAGTACGCCAGGCAATCGAGCCATCCGCATCCCTCGGAGCACAGGCGCGAGCTAAAGGACTCAATACCATACAAGCCACCGCGCAGGAATTCGATTATGACCAAGCACCCTACGACACCATTATCTACAACGGATCGTCTTTCGGCTTCATTCCCGATGACGAAATCGTGGATACGTTTACGCGCAACCGTAATGCGCTTTCCCCTAATGGCAGAATCGTACTAACTGACGTGCCAGCCGAATCGGCTCTGGGGCTTGTACTGCGGCTACGTCAAACTGCCGGACTCGACGACGCACTCGTCAAGCATCTTCTTGAGGGCACGGCCTTCTTCAATGTGGATACTCACCTGTATAAGCCCTACTGGCATGAAATTCCATGGTACGACCATGCTCTCAAAGAAGCTGGGTTCGAACGAATTGGCCATTGGCAAACGCTACTGGAGAATCCGCCGTATCACAACGAAGAGCCGCATGATCCAGAACCGGGATACCAACGAGGCAATTATGTCGCCATCGTCGCTGGAATATGAGCAACCCCAACGTTCCAACAACCGTTCAAAACACCACACGCCAATCAAATGAAAGGAACAATATCATGACACGACTGATTTCCTCAGAAGCGGTAACCGAGGGGCATCCAGATAAGGTATGCGACATCATATCCGATTCGATTCTCGATGCATATCTCGCTCTTGACCCGGATTCACGCGTTGCCGTCGAGACCACGGCCAAGGACGGCTTGGTGGTCGTAGAAGGCGAAGTAAGCGTTCCACGCATACTTGATCACGTGGAAATCACACGGCAAGCCCTGCGGGATATCGGTTATACAACCGCGGACTCAGGCATTGACCCAGATGGCTGCGGCATTATCAATAACATCCGCCCACGCGTATTTGACAATCCGCAAGGCAACTACGGCGACACCGACAAAATCGCAGACAAGGAAACCGCTTACAACACCTTCGGCGGAGATCAAGGCATCATGATCGGTTATGCGAACGACGACACAGACGCATTGATGCCATTGCCCGCATATGCAGCCAACCGAATCGCCGAGCGACTCGCTTATGCACGCAAAAATGGCATTATTCCTTTGCTAAGGCCGGATGGCAAAGTCTTGGTAACGGTCGAATACACCGACGATTTGAAACCCATCGCTTTCCGTCACGTTCTCATCTCCACACAGCATGATCCGCATCTGTCAGTGAAAGAAGTACGCGACGCGGTCCGAGCAGAAGTTCTCGACCCGGTACTGGAGACTTTCCATGGTATATCAACCGATGATGTCGACGTTGTCATTAACGCTTCGCCATTCCACACCGGTGGACCGAAGGCAGATTCCGGATTGACCGGTCGTAAAATCATCGTGGATACTTATGGCGGATTTGCCGCTCATGGCGGTGGCGCATTCTCCGGCAAGGATCCCCGTAAACCTGACCGTTCCGCGGCATATGCCGCACGGTGGGTCGCTAAGACGATTGTAGCGGCAGGGCTGGCGAGACGAGTACAGGTCTCACTCGGATATTTCCGCAATCAGGCGTCCCCCGTGAGCGTCGACATCGAGACCTACGGCACACAGTCTGTACCGCGCGAAACGATTCAACACGCAGTCGAGCAAGTATTCGATCTGCGTCAGCTCGCCATCATCGACGAGCTCAACCTGCGCCGCCCAATATATCGTAAAACCGCAGCATATGGGCATTTCGGAAGGTCTGGTGAAGAGTTCACATGGGAACGTACTGATAAGGCTGATGCATTACGCGCAGCAGCCCACGCCTCATAGCCGATCATTCGACAATGCATCTGGCAAATGGGGCGTGGTCCAAATCCACTTAGCGGCATCAGGACCACGCCCCATTTGATCATGAATCATCCACGGCAAGGTCCTCCAATCGTTCCCGCAGAAACACGAATCGTAAGCTACAGCGCGGCGGCTACACGCCGCACGGCCTCACGCAACTGATCCTCGGACTTGAGCAGACTGAACCGCACGTAGTCCACGCCGACCTTGCCGAAGCAGGTTCCAGGCAGGGCCGCCACGGCCGCCTGTTCCAGCAGCAGGTCGGCGAACTGCTCGCCGGTCAGCCCTTCCGGCGCATGCACCCACGCGTAGATGCCGCCGTCCGAATCGAACACGTCCAATCCGGCGGCGCGCAGCCCTCCGGCCACGATCTCACGCCTTTTCGCGTAGCGTTCGGCCAGTTCGCGCACACAGCTCTGGTCGGATTCCAGCGCGGCCGCGCCTGCGTCCTGCACATTGCCCGTAACCATCGAACCCATCTGGTAATGGTACTGCTTCACATGGGATACGATGTCGTCATTGCCGGCGATGAAACCGGCTCGCCAACCAGCCATCGCATACATCTTCGACAGCGAGCACACCTCCACGGTCACATCGAACGCGCCGGGAAGCGACAGAATGCTGATTTGCTGGTCATGCACGCCAAGCCCGGCGTAGGCGAAATCCTGCACGATGGCGAAATGATGCTCGTGCGCCAATTCGATGGCACGCTGCAGAAATTCGCGCGGCGCCTGCGCACCCGTCGGATTGTTCGGATAGTTGAGCACCAGTACTTTCACACGGTTCCAGGTATTCGCGGGAACCGCGTCCAAATCAGGCAGGAAGCCGCGTTCCGGTAGTGACGGCAGCAGCACTTCCTCAGCCTGGCTCATCACCGTCATGCAATGGTACGAGGGATAGTACGGATCCGCATAGGCCACGGCGTCACCCGGCGAGACGAGCACTGCGAACAGCGCCGCAAGACCGTCGACCGCGCCTTCCACGGCGAACAGTTGCGTCTCCCAATCCACGCTCACGCCATAGGCGTTGCGATACCAAGCTTGCGCGGCTTTCAGAAAGCTTGGCTTGCCGTCGAACGGAGAGTAGCGCGCGTTTGCGGGATCATCGATGGCGCGGCGGGCCACATCGCGGATGAAATCCGCCGGGAACGCGTCGGGATTGCCTTTCGCGAGGTCGATCACGTCGGCGCCGCCGGCGACCGCCGCGGCCACCTTGCGGTCCATCTCGGCGAACACGTTCGGCGGAATCGACTGCGCGATGGTGGTGAATGAGACCGGAGAAACATATGAAGTCATAGAGCACCTGCTTTATATGGAAACGGCGTGCATGGAAACGAACCGCGAAATCAGCCCCAGTTTTCCACGCACGCCGTCGGTTTGCATTACGGACGTTTCGTTATGGACTCGCTATAAACACCCATTCCGGGCATCGGGCGAAATCAGTGGGTCACCTTGCGCGCGATGGCGTCGCCGATCCACTGGATGATCTGCACGATGACGATGAGGATGACCACGATCGCCACAAGCACGCCGGTTTCGTACCGGTTGTAGCCGTATTGGATGGCCATATCGCCGATGCCGCCCGCGCCGATGGTGCCGACCATCGCGGAGTAGCCGATCAGCGAAATGACAGTGAGCACCACGCCGCGGATGAACGACGGCAACGCCTGCGGGAAAATCGCCTCGAAGATGATCTGCCTGGTCGTGGCGCCGGTGGAGATGGCCGCTTCGAGCAGACCGGGATCAACTTCGGAGAACGCGCTTTCCGCGATTCTGGCGAAGAACGGGACCGCGGCGATCGACAGGGAAATCACGCCACCGGTCGGCGTGTAGGGATCGCCCAATATCAACTGCGCCACCGGAATAAGCACGACCATGAGGATCAGGAACGGCAGTGATCGAATGGCGTTGACGATGAAGCCGATGATGACGTTGACCGCGCGATTCGGCGTGAACAGGCGGTTTTCGGTCAAGTACAGCAGCAACGCCACCAATGTGCCAAGCACCACGCCGATGATGGCGGACACCACCACCATGTAGGCCGTGTCGAGCAGGGCCTTGCCGAGGTTCTGTTGAAGGATTTCAAGGGTTTCGTTCATGTCACGCCTCCTTGTTTTCGACGGATTCGGACGATTCGGCGGCCGCTGCCAGTTTCGCGCGGTCCAGCTCGCGATAGCTGAACACGTGCGTCCGCAGCTCGTCCAGCGCCTGCGGCAGACGTTCTTTCGCACCGGAGACCAGCACGATGAGAATGCCAATGGCCAGCGAGCCGAAATATTCGACGTTCGCGTGGAGCACGTCGATGCTCACGCCGTAATCCTGCGCGACGCGGCTGATGAGCGGCTCCAAAGCGGCGTCGCCCTTGTAACGCAGTTCGACGATGGTGCCCGCCGGCAGCGATGGAACGAGCTGCGGCGGCACTTGGATGCCGAGGTAGCGTTCCACCAGCGCCTTGGTGGTGGGGTGCTTCGGCGCGCTGAACACGTCGAAGGTGTTGCCTTGTTCTACCACGACGCCGTTTTCCATGACGGCCACGCGGTCGAAGATCTGCTTGGCCACGTCCAGCTGGTGCGTGATGAACACGATGGTGATGCCCAGCTCCCGGTTGATGCGCTGCAGCAAAGCCAGGATGCCTTCCGTGGTTTCGAGATCCAGCGCGCTGGTCGCCTCGTCGCACAAGAGAATCTCCGGTTTGTTGGCGAGCGCGCGTGCGATGGACACGCGCTGCTTCTGGCCTCCGGACAGGCTGGACGGATAGCTGTCGATCTTGTTCTCCAGTCCGACGAGCTTCAGCAGCTCGCGGATCCGGTCATCCCACTGCGCCTTCGGGTATCCGCCCGCCTTCAACGCGAATTCGATGTTCTTACCGACGGTGACGTTGGTGATCAGGTTGAATCCCTGGAAGATGAAGCCGATCTTCTTGCGCAGCTCGCGTAGCGCGGCGCCTTTCAGACCGGTGATGTCGGCGCCGTCAACGAGCACTTTGCCGCCGGTCGGACGCTCCAGAAGGTTGATGGTGCGCACCAATGTCGATTTGCCGGCTCCGGAGAAGCCGACGATGCCGAAAATCTCGCCTTTTTCCACGTTGAGGCTCACATGCTTCACCGCTTCGACGGTGCGCTTGCCCTCATGGAAGGTTACCGATACGTCGTCCAGCTCGATGACGCTCATATTTCCTCGTTTCGTTTAGGTCGTTGTCCAAATCGGAAGGCCCGCATGCGGCCTATACGGCTCATGCAGGCCCGATGTATGACACCGTGCGGCGTCGATCACCAGTTCTTCGGCTTGCCGAAGTCCTTGAACTCGCTCTTGGCGATGGCATCCTTGAACTTCTGGCTGGTCAGCAGCTTCTTGGCCGCCTTGCCGAAGTCGGAATCGACGTCTTGGGTGCGGACCACGAACACTTCGATCACGCCGTCATCCTGCTTTTCCAGGGCGAGCGCCGAGCTTGGATCGAGCTTGGCGGCCCAAGAGTAGTTGCCCGGTACGAGGGCCACGTCCACGGTCTGCAGAGAACGCGCCAGCTGGGCCGCGTCGATCGTCTTGATCTTGAGGTTCTTCGGGTTGGATGCGATGTCGTTGACGGTGGCCTTGGTGGCGTCGACCTCGCCCTTGAGCTTCACCAGTCCCTGCTGTTGGAGCACGCCGAGCGAACGGGCCAGATTGGAACCGTCGTTCGCGATGGCCACGGTGGAACCGTCCTTGATGTCGTCGATGGACTTGTACTTGTTGGAGTAAATGCCCAATCCCAAGGTCGGAGTCTGTCCGATGGAAGTCAGGTCAAGATTGTTGTCGGCGGTGAACTTCTTCAGATAGTTGCCATGCTGGAACAGGTTCGCCTGGATGGAACCGGATGCGAGGGCCTTGTTCGGCTGAACGTAGTCATTGAATACCTTGGTCTTCACTTCGAAGCCGTCATCCTTCAGCAGCGGCGCGATGACCTTCTCGACCATGTCTCCATAAGGTCCGGGGCATACGCCGACGGTGATTTGGGTGGTTTTGCCCTTCGAGGTGTTCAGGCTTTCCTTGGATGCGGAATCGTTGCCGGAACCGCAGGCGGCCACGGAAACGAGTGTGGTGGCGGCAAGCACTGCCGCAAGGGCGCGTTTGATACCGTTCGATTTCTTGAGAATAGCGATGGTCATGATTGTTTTCCCTCTCTTGTTTGTGTTGAAAAATATGGTTATTCGGTTATTGGCTTGCTGGCTTCGGCGTCCGCCCTGGCCTGCGCCACGATGTCGGGATTGTGGATGGCGAACGCGCGTTCGGCCAGATGCACTTCGCGCGTCAGGAATTCATGCAGCTTGCACACGTAGCCGTGTTCGCGGCCGATTCTGGCGATGTAGCCGTTGATGTAGTCGACTTCCGTCGGACGGCCTTTGGTCAGATCCTGGTACATGGACGGGTAGTGCAGCGGGTGCGCCACGCCGGCTGTATGCAGGATGGTCTCCACTTCCTTCTCACGGGTGCCGAGCAGCTTGAATCCGGCCGCCTCGGCCGCGCCGTAAGCCTCGTCCACCAGCTGCTCGGTGAGCCAGCGGGAGTCGGGATGCGCGTGGAATTCGCCGAATCGGATCTGGTACATGGTACACAGCGTGTTGAGTACGGAGTTGAACACGATTTTCGCCATGCACATGCCGATGAAGTTGTCCACGATGGTGGGGTTCAGGGTGGCGGCCTTGAAGTCCTCGTACAGCTCGTGCTCCACTGCCGACACCTTGTCGGTCACGGTATCGGCGTAGGCGCACAGGTTCATGGCCTTGGCATGCGCGCCGCCGGTGAAGTTGAAGTCGCCCGGACCGTAGACGTAGGCTCCGATCAACGCGGTGCCGCCGTAGATGCGGTCCTTGGCAAAATATTCGTTGAGCTTTTCGAAATGCCCGTAGCCGTTCATGGCGGAGAATACGACCTGCTTGTCGTTGAACAGGTGGGCGCAGCGCTTGAGCACGCCATCGAGCTGCATCTGCTTCAAGAACACGATCCACGCATCCGGATTGCCGGTGTATTCCTCCGGATAGTACACGTCGATCGGCACCAAGTGGCGGTCTTCACCGTCCTGGGAGACGTAGGCGCCGCCCTGCTCGCGGATCTTCTCGACGTTCGGCTTCCATGTGTCGATGAAGTCGACGTCCTTGTGCGCGAATTCCTGCAGCAGCACACCATACTGGATACCCATGCCGCCCGCGCCGATCACTGCGTACTTCATAGCCGCGCTCCTCTCTCGTGTTTCGCATGCTTCTTTCAAGCTATAATCACAAGATATCGGGAAAAATCCATGTCAATGCCGGCGTGGCTATATGCGATTTTTATGAAAGGCGCAAATCGCAATAATTCTTTTTTATTAAGCGTTATCAGGGTATGGAAAAGCCTTCCGTGGCGTGGACCGCGGAAGGCTTGAAACAGGTTCGGCAGACGTCATTTGCGCCGTCTGACCGGCCGAGGATCAGCGGGAATCAGAGTTCGCCGCCTTCGACCACGATGTCATCCGGGTCGACGTCGTCACCGTACACCGGTTCCAGCGTCTCCTCGTAATCCTTGTGGAAGAAGTTCTCCTTGCCGAGCTTCACGATCTCGTCGTTAATCCAGTTGAGCAATTCTTTGTTGCCCTTCTGCACGGCAGGCGCGATGGTGTCCTCGTCGCCCAGCTTGGTGATGCCCACCTTGAAGCCCTTGTTGGACTTGGCCCAGGCCAGCACCTCGGTGTTGTCGGTGGAGAAGGCGTCTCCACGGCCATCGAGCAGCGCGTTGTAGGCGTCGGCGTACTGGTCGTACTTCTGCAGCTTGACATCGGGCTGGTTCTTCTCGAAGTAGCTTTCGGCGGTGGTGCCCTTGGCGATGATCAGGGTCTTGCCCTTGAGCTGGCTCACATCGGTGATCTCGGCGTTCTCCGGGGAGACGACGCCCAGCGCGACCTTCATGTACGGCTTGGCGAAGTCGACCTTCTCCTTGCGCTCGTCGGTGACGGTGAAGTTGGCCAGGGTGATGTCCACCTTGTTGGAGGTGAGCACATCCACGCGGGCGGCCGGGTCGACGGAGGTGTACTTGACCTTCACGCCCAGATCCTTGGCGAGACGCTCGGCGAAGACGATGTCGTAGCCGGCGTTCTTGCCTTCCTTGTCGATGTAGCCGAATGGAGCCTTGTCGGAGAACACGGCCACCTTGAGCTCGCCGGACTTCTTGATCTCATCCAGAGAACGGGCGGTCACCTTCGAGGAACCTGTGCCGCCGGAGGCGGCGGCGTCCTCGCTCGGCGTGGCGGCGCTGGGTCCACAGGCAGCCATGGAGGCGGCCATAATCAACGCGGCCGAGGCGGCTACGATGTTCCTGATTGTTTTGCTGATGGTTGATGCGGTCATGGTTGCTCCTCTCTCATCGGATGACTGCACTTGAAAAACTGGTGATCACGCGGTGGTCTCCGCCGGTTTGCGATGCCGGTCGAATTCGAAGGTGCGCAGGAAACGTCTGGCACGTTCGGTCTTCGGATTGGTGAAGAACGCTTCGGCATCATCGGATTGCTCCACGATGTCGCCACCCTCCAACAGGATGATCTGGTCGGCGATGGCACGCGCGAACTGCATCTCATGCGTGACGATGAGCATGGTCTGCCCGGAGTCGGCGAGTTCCAACATCACGTCAAGCACCTCACGCACCATTTCCGGATCAAGAGCGGCGGTGACCTCGTCGAACAGCAGCACCTCAGGATGCAGAATCAACGCCCGGCAGATGGCCACACGCTGGCGCTGGCCTCCGGAAAGCTCATGGGGCCACGCGTTCTTGCGATCGGCGAGTCCGACTCGCTCCAGCAACGCGATGGCCTCTTGCTCTGCCTCCGCCTTGTCCCGCTTCTGCACGAGCGTCGGCGCAAGCGTGATATTGCCGAGCACGGTTTTGTTGGGGAACAGATCGTAGCTTTGGAACACCATGCCGACACGTGTGCGCAGCTCGCTGCTGCGCTTGCTGCGTCCAGCCGATTCGGTGCCGGGCTTGCCGGTTTCGATGACCTCTCCGTTGAGCGAGATGGTACCACCCTGAATCGGTTCGAGTCCCGCGATGGTGCGTAGCAACGTCGATTTGCCGGAACCCGAAGGTCCGACGATGACGAACACCTTGCCATGGGGCACACTGAAGGAGATGTCGTTCAGCACAGGCTTGTCCGCATTGGCGTATTGCTTGACCAGATGCCTGACATCAAGGCTTGCCTGCGTTGTCCGCGCAACCTGTTCAGTCATGCTTCCACCTCTTTTCCAGTCGGCGGGCCACAATGGACAGCGGCCAGCACACGATGAAGTACATGAGGAAAATCACCCCGTAGATCCATAGGGTTCCTGTCGGATATTGGAAACGGTTCGCGTCGATGATCTGCTGACCCACCTTGATGACCTCGACCACGCCGAGCAGCACGGCGAGCGATGTGGTCTTCACGATACGTGTGGCAAGATTCACCGAAGCCGGCAGCAGTCTGCGCAGCGCCTGCGGCAGAATCACCTTCGTGAACGTCTGCCAGCCGCTCAATCCCAACACATACGACGACTCGTACTGCGCCTTCGGAATCGATTCGAGTGCGCCACGCACCAGATCGCCCAACTCGGCGCCGCCCCATAGCACGAAGACGAACACGCATGCGCCGGTCGCGTCCAGATTCCAGTTCCATGCCTGCGCGAAACCGTAGAAAGCGATGAACAGCAGCGCCAACTGCGGCATGATGCGGATGAAATCCAAATATATCCTGGTCAGCAATCGCACGACGGGATTCTTCATCGTCATCAGCCAGCCGACGATCAGACCGACAGGCACGGAAAGCGCCACGGACACGCCGGCGATCCACACCGTGACCCACAGGCCCTGCAGCAGGCGTGGAATCACGCCCGGCTCGAGCAGAATCTCAGCGCCGCTCATAGTCGAACCTCCGTTCCAGCCAAGTGCCCAGCAGGGAAATCGGCAGCAGAATCACCAAATACGTGACGATCAGCAAAAACAGCGACTCATAGGTGTCGTAGTACATGCCGATCAGGTCCTTGGCCATGTACATCACGTCGGCGAGCGCGATGGCGGATACCACGGAGGATTCCTTGATCAGGAAGATCACATTGGCCACCACGCCCGGAATCGAAGTGCTGATGGCCTGCGGAACAACCACGTGGCTCAGGGTCTGCCATGGGCTCAGGCCCAGAACATACGCGGATTCGCGCTGCACTTCCGGGATGGTCTCGAGCCCGCCGCGCATCGCCTCCGCCATATAGGAGCCTCCCAGGAAGCCAAGTCCGACGATGGCGCATTGCTCTGCGGACCAGACGACTCCCAGTTTCGGCAGTCCGAAGTAGAGGAAGTACAGCTGGACCAGCAGTGGCGTGTTGCGGCTGAGCTCGATGTAGATCCGGACGATTTGCCTCAGCACCGGTACACGCGCGATTTCGATGCCGGCGCACACCAAGCCGGTCACGACCGCCAGGATGATGCCGAACACTGAAATGATCAGTGTTATCTCGGCGCCTTTGACGAAGAACGGCGCATAGTGCGATACAAAAGCCCAATCAAGCATGCGCGCCTCCTTCTCTCGTGCAGCGGTCGATCCGATAGATTGCGGACGCGGTTCATCCTACCGCGCCACTAACCGTCAAAAGCCGTAGCCGCTATCAATTTTTCATATAGGGTCTTATCAGAAATCGGGGAAAAAGCCGTTCTGCGGTTTTTCTACAGTATTACACGCCTCAGGTTTCCGCTGTCGGCGCATATTGGAATGTGAAGATTGGGTACACCTTGCGAGAAAGTATGCACATGCTCATTCGACATGCAACGATGGAGGATTTGGACGCGATCGAGGCCGTGGAGGCCGCCTGCTTCCCGCCCGCGGAGGCCGCGAGCAACGAGAGTCTCACCGCACGCGTAGCCACGTATCCGGACCATTTCTGGCTTCTGATCAACACCGATGACGACGACACCCCGTTCCCCGCGAACGTCGAGGACGGCACTTTGGTCGGTTTCGTCGACGGCATGGCCACGAACGAGCCGAATCTTGCCGACGGCATGTACGACGACGCCGATATGCATGACGAGCATGGCGATTGGCAGATGATCTTCGGCGTGGATGTGGCTCCCGTCTACCAGCACCGCGGCTGCGCCAGCCATCTGCTGCGTCAGGTGATCCTCGACGCGGCGAAGGCCGGACGCAAAGGCCTGGTGCTCACCTGCAAGGAGCGTCTGGTTGGTTTTTACGCGCGCTTGGGATTCGTGGACGAGGGTCTGTCCGATTCGACGCACGGCAACGTGGTCTGGCATCAGATGCGGCTTGCGCTGGCGCATGACGGCGAGGCCGACCACGACGCGAAAACCTTGGAGTTTCCGCAGGTGGAGCCCGCTGTCTGACAGGAGTCGGGTGGGTTCCGCAAGACATTGCGACACGCCGACGATTTGCATTCCGCCGAGAATCCACGTAAGTTAGCACTCGCTTCGGGCGGTTGGCGCAGAGGTAGCGCACTTCC
>NZ_JDTK01000027.1 GCF_000770925.1 Bifidobacterium ruminantium DSM 6489
TATTGCGGATGCAGTATCTAATGCGGATGATTGGTACAACACTTATCCGCTTAAACCATTCGAATATACTATCATTGATAGCGCTTATGAGAAAACCGCTTCGTCTGAACCTGCTTCCTCTATGACTTGTAGTATAAATAACAAGGGCGGGTCAGTATCATCATCAAACTATCTAATGAACGGAACCGCTGTTAACTACAATATTAGTTATAACTCTGCTGGATTCAAATTAAATAATGGTAATCCGGTAACAATACATGATAGTCTGTCAAATATACCTAATAATGCCTCAGTCTTATTAGACAAATCATCTATTAAATTCTGCACTAATACTAACGGTTTGTATCCAACTGATAAGACATGTTATGGATCTTCAACATTGACTGGGATTAATGCGTCATGGGATCCTGTTCATAATCTCATAGTATTCTCTAATGTCCCGGATGGAACCTCTGTTGCTATTGATTACACTATTGTATTCAATAGTCCAGATGACAATATTCCTTCCGTAGGTAATTCCATATCAGTTATTGATAATGTTCCCAATACAATGAAAAGGGCTTCTTATTCTCTTGATGTTACTATCAGTCATTCTGGTGGTACTGCAACTGGAAACATGATTTCAATTCTGAAAACAGGAAAATCTTATGGTTCAAATATGTATCTCGGTCCATTACAAGGTGCTGTATTCACTGTAAGCGCGTGGAATGGTTCAGAGTGGGGTTATGGTGCTGATAGAATAACTAATGCTGATGGCATTATTACGCTCGGTAAATTGGAATGTGGTACTGCTTATCGTATTACTGAGAAAACCGCTCCGAAAGGATTCGAATTAGCTGAACCTCAGGAATTCTATTTGAAGAATTGTGGAACGGATTCTCAGAAACGTCCTGATGGATTCCAAGGTAATGCAATTCTATCAGGTTCCACGATTCATTTCGTTGATAATGAATTGGCAAAAACTATCGTTCGCATTATGAAAGTTGATGCGACTGATAATACAAAACGTCTCACTGGTAGTGAGTGGGAAATTCGCAGGAAAGATGGAACAGTTGTTAAGAAACTTATTGACGAAGGATTGAATGATGAATATTCATTGTCAATATGCTTGAATGATAAAAATCAATCCTTCTCTGAGGATAACTGTCGTAATGATACTCCTAATGCTAATGGCATAAAGCCGTCTCAAATGTGGTCGCTTTATGGTTACAGTATTCCTTATGGTAATTCTATGGATGGATTTCTGCAATTCACTATGGATTCATCGATGATTGGCGAATATGACATTGTGGAAACGAAAGCTCCGGCTGGGTATGCGACTTATGAGGGCAATGATAACGGTAAGATTCATCTGTCAATCAGGTATAGTGATAATGGTATTCTTGCATGGTATCCAGATGAAGGCAAGGGAACAGAGGATACACAGCATCTGACGAATAATGGTGCGTATGTTATCCAGGATGAGAAAGCATCGAATAAGCCAGATGTATTCACTGGGTTCTTGCCTATGACTGGCCGGAATGCTGTGTTCACGGTGATTGCAGTTGCTATCATGGCGAGTGTGGTTGCGGTTCTGGTTATGCGGAAGCATGATTGATAATTGAATGGCTGATTGATTAATGATTACAGTGCCGTCATGTGTATTCATGGCGGCATTGTGTTATATTGTACGGTATTGATAGTGTTGATTGAAAGGTGGTATGTATGTCATTGCGTGGATTCGAGCGTGTGTCGTCGCGTGCATCGCAGGTGAATGATGACGTGAATATTAAATTGCGTGTTAGTGAGTCATCATTGTTATTCTCTCCGGATGCGTCGGCCGCTATTGGTAATCCTGCTTATGCGGTTATTCTGTTGAATAAGCGTTCTCATTCTGTCGCGGTTGTTCCGGCTGATAAGGGTGATGATGATGCTATCCGGTTCGCGAAAGCGGCTGGTAAGAGTGTCCGTGTTGCATTGCCGCAGGTTCTGACTGCTGTTAGCGAGTTGATTCCGGTGACGCCGGTTGATGGTCGAGCTGCATTCACTGATGTTAAGGGTGAATATTCTAAGTCGGATAACGCTATCTTGTTCCATGCGAAGGATGGTGTTGCTGGTTCATCGGCTCGTCGTGGTCGCGCTGCGCATGCTGAATGATATAAGTTAATTGCAGATTGTTCCGGAATCCCAGTTGGCAATAGTATGCTGACTGGGATTTCTTATATCCGGTGGATATATGCCTCATGAATCTCATTGTGTTGATTGGAGAAAAAAAATGAGGCGTAAGAAATTGGATTGGTTCACTATTGCGTTGCTTGTGGTTGGTATTCTGATGGTTGTATGCAGTGTAGGCATGTGGATTCATCTGGTGTCATCGCAGGTTGCAACGAATAATGAGCTGAACGCGATTGTGAAAGCGTCGGATGCGAAAGCTGGTTCATGGCCCTCTGCGAAACAAGAATCGGTATTGGATGCGGCTTATGAATATAATAAGAAACTTGATGTGAGGGCATCTGATTTCGATAATAGCAAGGCGGCTATTAATGCTGATACTGATTATTTGAATGCATTGGATACAGGTAATGGTGTGATGGCGTCAGTGTATATTCCGTCTATTAGCACGCGGGTGCCTGTGTATCATGGCACGGATGATGAAACATTGTTGAATGGCGCTGGTCATATGCGGGGGACTGACTTGCCGACTGGTGAGAAAGGTACTGTGTCGGTTATCGCGGGTCATTCCGGTGCGGTGGAGGGAATGTTCTTCACTCGCGTGCCCTCATTGAAAACAGGTGACTTGTTCTATGTGACTGTTCTCGGTAAGGAATTCTCTTATCGGATTACTGACTTGATTACTGTGAATCCTGATGATACTGATGCCATCAGGAAACTGTATGAATCTGATAAAGCGAAAGTTGTTCTGCTGACTTGCACGCCAATTTCCGTGAACACTCACAGGCTGTTGGTGGTGGGTGAACCGGCTCCGGATGCTCCGGATTCAGCTCATGCGCCGGGTGATGTGATATGGCCGCGTGGTGTGATTCTTGCGGCACTGGGTGCGGTTGTATTCATTGTTCTTATTGTTGTTATTCGTATGTTCTGGCGGAAACGAAAAATGTGTGCATGTTGATATTCGCATTGCGTAATCAATCAACAAATAATGCAGCATCACTTAATTGAGTGTGCATATGTGAATATTAAAGGAGTAAAGAAACTAATGATTACTACTAAGAAAATGACAGCATTAGTCGCTGCGGTTGCATCAACATTATCAGGTATGGCACTTGCTAATTCTGCTTATGCAGCTGCTGATACTAACACTGCGAATGACATAACTATCTCGTCACAGAATGGCAATGACAGCACTGTTGCAGGCCGCACATTCACTGCTTATAAGATTGCATCTTATTCAAATGCACGCTTCGATGGTGAGGGTAATGCCGCGAAAGTTACCGGTTATAACTTGAATTCAACGGTTGATGATGCGAAGCTGCGTTCCGCTATTATCACTGCTATCACTGATGCTGATGGTAATGTGAAGGATGCTTATAAGAATGTCGCGAATGTTGTTGCTGGTCAAGGCGGCGTTAAAACTCTCACATTCAAGAATGAGGATGCTAATCTGTCTGCTATCCAGTTCATCGCTAAGCACTTCTATGGCAATGCTGATGATGTGTATACAAACAATCATGCTAACAATGCTGACACTCGTAAGTTTGCTGATGCATTGCGTACCGCTGGCTTGACTTCGTTCGCTACTGTGACTGCTGGCGCTAATGATGCTTCTGCGTCATTCAATCTCGGTGATGATGACCTCGGTCTGTATCTTATTGTTGAAACTAGTCATGGCGCTGCGAATGGTGAAACCATATCCCGTGCTATGGTTATTGGTTCAGTGTTCAAGAACGGTGATGCTTATGTGAATACTATTGCTGGTCAGGGTGATGGTGCCACTGATGTCACTGTCGGAACTATCAAACTGAAATCAGCTAAGGTAACTGTCGATAAGGAAGTGGTTGGTAATGACCAGTTGATTGGACTCGGTTCAGTTCGCACCTTCCAGATTGATACTAATGTTCCGAATTATAAGAATGATTATCAGGATTGGACTAATCCTGTGTTCAAGGTTCATGATAATCCATCTGACAATCTGACTGTCTCCGCTAAGGGTGATTACACTGATGTCTCTAACCTGAAAGTTCAGGCGAATACTGGTGCTGATGGTGCGTATGAGGATGTGGCTGCTGATGCTTATACTGTGTCCGCTGATACTACAACTGATGATGCGAATGATTTCATTGTGTCATTGAATTCACCTGCTGATTTCAGTGGTAAGAAAGTTCGTGTTAAGTATGATGCGACTGTGAATAGTGTGGTTACTGGTACCACTGTGAATAATACGAACATTGAATTTAGCAATGATCCGTATGATGCGAGCAGCGTGGATACTAAACCTTCTGATGATGAGAAACTGTATCAGGCTGACTTTGACCTGTCTAAGGTTGCATTTAAAAATAATACCGTCCAGCTTGATGGCGCTCAGTTCACGGTGACTAAGAATGGTACTGATACTCCAGTTCGCTGGAAGGAATCAGAGGATAAGTCATATTATTATGAGGCGAAAGATAGCACTGAAACCGGTCTCACTAATACGGTGACTCTGAATACTGCCTCATTGAAGAAAGGCACTGCATTCCGTGGATTAGCATTTGATTCTGATGATGCTACCACTTATACATTCACTGAAACTAAGGCACCGGAAGGTTATATTCTCGGTGGGGAACCTCTGACATTCACTGTCAAATTGACTCCGAAATTCGGTAGTGATGGTGAGTTGACTGGTGTTGATTATTCAGTGAATGCAGGCAAGTTCGCTAAGTTCCTTGATGCATCTGCTATCTCATTGGATGCAGCGAAACCGACTGCTGGCACTCTGAATACTGTTGGTGAGAATGCAACGGGTACTGTGTATTCAGCATCCGCGACTGCTGAGAACACTGATGATTTGAAGGACATGCCTAAGACTGGTGCTGATGTGATGACTTACATTGCGGTGTCGGTTGCGTTCGCGACTGTGGGTGCTGCTCTGGCTGTGGTTGCTCGTCGCCGTATGAAGGCTGGTAAGTGATTATAAGTGTCATCATGATTGCATGTTGACATGCTGAAATAGTTAATCCCGGATGGGTTCGCCTGTCCGGGATTCTTCATATCTATATGATTGCTTGTCCGTATGTACGTATTGATGCCAGTCAGGAGTGGGACTGGCATCGTGCGTAATTGGAGCATATGAACAGTATTGTTCGTGTGTGTAATATCATGCCCGTCCACTGGGATATTTGCATTGAAATAAGTGTTATATATGGGAGGTATTCATTATGAGTGAGTCAGTTGAAATTCCGGTAAATATGCGTGCTGCCGCGAAGGAATATGGTGTGAATCGTATGGCGGAGGCGATGCAGTCATTGCATGCAGCTGGTGTCAGTGTTATCACGCCTGCCTTGTCGAAAATGGCGGTTGAAGCGTCGTTGCATGCTGAGGATAAGTTCTTGTCGGATGCGCTGGTGACTGTGGTTGATGTTCAGTTATTGTCATCTGGCATCATTGATGGTGGGCTAATTAATCTCATTGCAGATATGGATGATGTGTCGCGGAAACTGTTGGCGGCTGTGTTGTATTCATTTGTTATCAATGAGCGCAGGTTATCGGAGGTTGAACGACGGGCTATCGCGTGGGATGCGTGGACTCGGACTGCTGATGTGTCATTGTCGGATGCTGATACCTTGATTAAACGCATAATTGATAATCCTGATGCTGTGTTGGATTCATTGGATGCCCATGAGGATTATCCGGGTGTTGATGATGTTGTCTCATTGTTCAATGATGACGCTGCGTGATGCTGTATACATGTGAACACTGATGGTGCCTATCCGGTTAAGTAACTGGATAGGCATTCGTATTCCTGATGCTGGCGGATATATGCCTTGCATGAGAAATAGTAGTTTGAATAAAGCGAAAATGGTGAAGAATGATGAATTTTACACGCGGTATGAGGATGTGGTTGCCGAGTGTGAGCATTATGATTTCACTGGCTTGCATGTGATGTGTCCGTTCGATGATCCGGAGTGGTCTGCGTTCTATAAGTACTTCGATGATAACTATGAGCGGCTGGGGTTGGCTGGGTTGACCTGCACTCATAGGACGCTTGATGGTTCGCCGTCATACGCGCTGGTTCGTGATGGTGGTGCTCCGACGCGGCGGGTTGACCTTGTTCGTGATGGCGATTTCTTCACGTTGGAGGTGAATAAGTTGATGCAACAGTGTGATGTGGTGGTGTCGAATCCGCCGTTCTCGCTATGGCGGAAAATATTCCAGAATCTCATGGAATGGGATATGAAATTCCTATTGGTGGGTTGTAATATGGTTCCAGCTTATTCTAATGTAATGCCTGAATTCATGAATGGTAATATACATCTCGGATTCACTAATATTAGTGAGTTCATCACTGATTCTTCGTTGATGCCTATTAATTCATATTGGTATACTAATCTTCCATCCCCCCCCCCATTATCGTGAGTTGTCTGCATCGAAACATTATAATCCTGATGATTATCCTATGATTCTGAATTGTCCGATGCCGGTTATTAATGTGAATAAATGTGTTGATATCCCTGTTGATTATGATGGTGTGATGGCTGTCCCTTTTATCGTCCATTGAATATTGTTACCCATCAAAATTCCGATTGCTCGGCTCGACATCATATAATCAGATTGGTGTTCCGCACGCCTTATATATTAATGTTGATGGTGTGAGAACTAAATTATTCTCACGCTTGCTTATCCAGTGGATTCATTGATTCCATGTGTTCATATAAGAAACCCGCAGGTTAATGGTGACCTGCGGGTTCGCTTATTATGTGGCTCGGATTACTTGATGGGATTCGGATTGGTGCCGTTCGGATGTCCGACTGTCTTCGATGTCATGCCCCATCCGCCTGGTGTCCTGCATGCCCAGTCGCGATTCATTAGAAACTGTGTTATCTCTAAATCCCAGTCCTTCGAACTCATGTTGTCTGGCTTCCTGTTATTCATGTAATCCCGCTCTGTCTTACTGTATACTGACTGTGCCATATTGATTATCCTTCCGTGGTTGGTATGTATATATTGAATTCACTTGTTCGCATTGATGGTATGTATGCCGCGACTCATTAACCATGAACCGTGCTTGTCTGGCTTGACTATGGTGACCTGTATGTAATCGCGTGCATTATACTTGTCTATTGACTTCTGTATGAGGTTGCGTATGTATCCGTTCTCTGCGAACCATATGAACTGATCGTATATGTCACGTGTATATGTGTTCATCATTGATTGTATGATTCTGTCATATTCTGATTGTGATTTCGCACTACGTTCCAGTTCATATCCGACTGCAATTCCAGTGTTGTATACTAATGCAAGATCTGGTGTGTGGTATGACAATAATGTGTCGCTTGACTTATGGTAATCTACGACATATCCTGTTGCTCCCTGCCATGCAAGACGTGCCTTATCATACTGATTCTTATTCGGAATGATGATTGGTGGTATGACATATCGCCATGCGTCACCGCGTGCAATACTTGCATCAATTGGCGCGTCGCCCTCATTCTGATTGCGTATTTGACGGTGGTATCCTTCGATTATCATGCGTGCTTTATCATTCGGATACTTCAATGCGCCGGTGAGCTTCCTGTATGATGATTGCATCAGTGTCTCTCCTACAAGGAATGCTGTTCCATCATGTATGTATGCTCTGTCATCATTCATACCCTCATATAATTCTGGTTGTTCTGATGGCGATAATAATGCGGCTGCAATGCGTGATACTCCTATTACGTGTTCAGGCATTCCGATAATGTCCTTGTTGGTTATGCGCTTGCTCGTCGGTAATGATGCCATATCATTACCTGCTGGTGTGTTGCAATATATGTGTGGTAATAGTCCGGTATCTTTCAGTTCCTGTACATATCCTCGCCTGATTGTTGTTGCCAGTGGACTGCATATGGTGCTGTTGATACTTAATCCAACTGCCCTTGCGATATCGCATGCTTTCGCTGTCTTAACCTGTTGTAAATAATCGATAATAGTTTGTATTCGCGCTTCTCGTTCTTCACCGGTGGCTCCGTGTCGAACGCCGCCGCGTCCGCTGGATTTCATTTCCGCTTGCTTGCGTGCCTGTGTATTCTGTGTCTTATATGTGTCAGACATTGTATGCATGTTTGCATGTGTGCTCACTGGATTCATGGATGGCTTATTGTTCGCAGGGTGCACATTCTTGCTTGCTTGTGTGTTCGGTTGATGCGCTGGTTGTCCCTGCCGGAATGCAGGTGCGAGTGTTGGTTGCCTATCCTGTAATGATGTGTGGTGCCTATCCGGATTATTCCCGTTATTTGATTGGTGACTCCTTGCCGGTAATGTACGGTGACCCCTCTGAATATTCTCATTATTCTGTTCCATATCTATACTCCATTCACTGTAATTAATGTGTATGTCGCATAGTGAATATCATATGGATATCATACGAAATATCATACGAGTTATCATACGAGTTATCATACGATTCATCATATTATTATCATACGGATTTCAGATAAAGAATATATGGCGAAATCGTTGAAATTCCGCCGATTGTTGACCTTCTGGCAGATTGAGTCAAAGCCCAGAAATACAGAAAATATACTTATAATCGTTAGTAATGAATCCATTGAATCCAAATTGTATGCAATGTCATCATAATGCTATCCGTAATGCCTAACCGCCGCAGTCGCATATCACTAATAACCGTATGTGTTCAGTGTGTGCATGGGTGCATTGCCAGCATGCTAATTCCGTATGCTGGGGGGTGTGGAACATATGTCTCCTCCGCGCAACATATGAGTGCATTGTTGGCATGTGTGTGCATGCTAACAGCGATATCAGCACAGTTAGGAGGGTGGCACAGTGATGCGCCATCCTAACATTCTCGGTCATCAGTTGCGTGCGCGCGTGTGTGCGGCGGCGCGTGTCCAGTGTTATTTTTTTTGTTGTTCGGTGTGGTGCCTGTGTCTGCGCGCATGCTTGTATGCAGTGTATTCAGTATTCGAATCCTTCTGATGGTATGGCGTCAGGCATGAAGTGTCCGTATCGTTGTAGGGTGAATGCTGAGTCCTTGTGTCCTAGTTCCTTGCTTACGATTGGGATTGGTACCCCTGCAATTATTCGGCTGCTGCACGCATAGTGTCGGAGTCCGTGATGTGTCCAGCCCCTGCGTCTGGTTGCGTTCGCTCGGTGTGCTGGCCAGCATTCGTATTGTTCGCTGACGTAATCGTATAACGGGTTTGCGTACTTGTTCGCGTATGCTGTTTCGACTTGATAGCCCCCTGTTCCGGGAACGATGGTGATGTCATAGTGCCATGCCTTCTCATGCTGTATGACGTGTCCGGGAATCTGCTTGCGTGCTGGTGTACTGGTAGGGAATAGGAGCATGTTCAAGTATGTGCGTGTGCGCTCTCTGTTGTTCATTCCGGTGTATCCGGGTATCTCGGTTACCATCTCTCGGAGTCGGTTGATGAGCATCCATCCGAGTGGGATGAATCCGTGTTGCCATGCTGTGAATACTTCATTGTCGGTGAGTGTCCACATGGATTCATGGTTGTCTGCCAGTCGCGGTATCCATTCTGTCATCTGTTCTCGTTGACTGGTTTTGTAGTCGAATCCGTTCCAGCATGGTAGGAATGCGGGTAGGTGAATTTCGCGTTCTCTGTTGCCTTTTGGGTGTGTAATGTATATGGTGCCCCCTGTTGCAGTTGATGCCTGTTCGCATATGTCCATGTATCCGCGATATCCGAGTTCCTGATTGCTTGCGCCGAGTATGAGGTCATATGCCTGTTGCTTATTCAGTATGTGTCTCACTCTTAGTGCGAGCACTTCTCCGATGCGTAGCCCTCCGCCAGCTCCGAGTGCTGTTATGAGTGCGGTTCTGCGATACATACCTGCTATTCGCTTGACTTCATCGGTT
This sequence comes from Bifidobacterium ruminantium DSM 6489, assembly GCF_000770925.1. GTDB lineage: Bacteria > Actinomycetota > Actinomycetes > Actinomycetales > Bifidobacteriaceae > Bifidobacterium > Bifidobacterium ruminantium. The sequence goes on from NZ_JDTK01000027.1 coordinate 10,016, forward strand.
AGTCTCTGTTCGCGGTTGCGGTAATGCATAGGTATCTTCCGTGCGGCGTACTTGTTCACTATGTCCGTTGGTAATCCTTGCAGGTATATGGAATCCATTGGCTCTGTGATGCCGGGTGTTGGTTCGCGATATGCGATGGTGCCTAGTGTCTTCTCGCCAGTTATTGGATTGATGGTTGTTCCGGGAGGGTCGATGGGGGTTATCTGATATGTGCTGTATGCGGTGTTGATGAATGCGGCAACGAGTTTGCTGGGGGGTATGTCGCCGCGCTGGACTTCCGGGTTCCTTGCATTGTCGCCGCTTGTGCCGCCTATTAGTATTGCTTGTGCGAATGATTCTTCACTGATGGAAATCCATGCTTGTGCCTGTTCGAATGTTCCGCGTATTACGGCTCGGAGTCGGAGTCTCTGATTCTGTGATAGTGTTCCAACTTTCGTTATCTGTCGTAGTAGTTGTGGGCTAACTTTCGTGCAGGGTGTGTCTCCTATTTTGTATGTGTAGCGCTTCGCGAGTGCGCGGTATTGTTGGACGGTTCGGGGGTTCCAGCGGTAACTGTTCTGTTGAATGTATGCGTCAACGCATTCGTTGATGGTGGGGATGTGTGCATTGTCATCATTGACTACATCTCCTAACAGATTGGCGGCGGCGATGATTGCTTCATCGCGTGTCTTGCCTCCGTGGGATGTGTGTCGCTTGTGTTGGTGGTCATAGTATGTGATGCGCCAGTTCTTGTCTCCGGCTGTTGGCTGATAGATTCTTGCGCGTCCGCCGAGAATTACTTCTGATTTGCTCATGGCTCTATTATATGTGCCATTGTGCCAATAGTGATTGTGCCATTGCTATATTGCTTGCATGTGTAAGTATTGGTATTATATGGATTGTTGGTGGTGTCAGTATATTATTATACGAATTTAAGTTCAACGTCTCCAAGGGCAAGTAGCGGCGAAAATCCGTCGATGAGATAAGCGCGCGAATGCGTCGCGCGTGTTGACGGATATGGCTGGAAATGGGACGTAACCCGGTATGGGGCATCAGCGATGGTGCCCCATACGCATATTCGGACACATCCGCATGGAGTGTGGCGGCTTATTTCCGATATGGTCGGCAGCGTGGTGATGTGAATGTTGGCCTTCCCCATATTGGCGATTTTGGATTACATTGGCATTGAGGGGAAAGGATGCGAGCCATGGAAATCAGCGACGCGGGCATTGATGGTGGGGCGGCTTTCGACTGGGGGCGTGCGTCCGAGGACGTAGATTTTCCAGACGAAACCTTCGATGTGATCACCTCCTGCCAGTGCTTCTGGTATTTTGACCATCCGCGCATCATGCCGAAGCTGTGGCGCATGCTCAAGCCCGGCGGCAGTCTGCTGGTGCTGTACATGGCGTGGCTGCGTAAATGCTGACGATGCTTGCCTGGGTCTGGGATCGCCGAGAATCGGATTCGGGCATCTTTTCGTATGGATGCCTTGTGCATCGCGGGTTTTCCTGCTATGTGTGGAAGCCATGGATATTGCGCATGGACGTCGAAGCGACGATACGGAACGGTCGCGGAAGGAACGGAAGAATACCGTCATGACGTTGCGCGATTGTCCGCGCGGCGTGCGCGTCGTTGTGGACGACGTTGATTTGGATGACCGGCACAGGTTCCGCCTGCGCGAGATCGGATTGGCGCGGGGCGTGGAGCTGCGGGTCATCCAGCGAGGTGTTTTCGGCGGGCGCGTCATCGCATTCGGCGACGAGCGCATCGCCTTGGACGGAGGCACGGCCCGTGCCGTCCACGTACGGCTCGCGCGTGATGAAGCCAAGCGGAATGACGAGAATGGGGATAGGAACGAATGCTGAGCCTGCGGAGCCTCAGAGGCGACGAATGCTGCCATCCACAATGTGATGACGCATGCTGCCACGCCGACGGCGGAACCCACGGAGAGAGCATGAAGCGTGTGGTGTTCGTCGGCAATCCGAACGTCGGAAAATCGTCGATGTTCAACGCGCTGCTTGGGGCGAAGACCCGCACGATGAACGCGCCGGGAACCACCGTGTCCATCACCTGCGGACGATACCGTTATGAGAAGGAATCGGCGGAGTCCGGGAAACCGCTGTTCTGGCAGTTCGTGGACACGCCGGGCACCTATTCGCTGCTGCCGATGAGTCCCGACGAGCAGGTCGCCGTCGATGCGTTGACCGGCGCTTCGGGCATGCCCGTGCCCGACCTGGTCGTCGTGGTGCTGGACGCCACCGCGATGTCACGATCCCTGTATCTGCTGTCGATGGTGGTGGAGCTTGGCCTGCCTACCGTGGTGGCGCTCACCATGGACGATCTTGCGCTCCGCAACGGTTGCGGCGTCGACCCCAATCGTCTGTCCCGCCTATTGGATGGCATGCCGGTCGTCGTGGTCGACGGACGCACCGGGAAAGGCGGAGAGGCGTTGGCCGACGTGATCGCCGAAGGATTCTCCGGTACACCCGTTCCCCACGGATTGAGGGTATGGTCTGGAGCGACGGATTCCAGTGATTCTACCGACGAAATACGCGCCTGGTCCGAATCTCGTGCCGACGCCCGTCTGAATTGGACGGCCAACATACTGCGCGGACTTGACGTGCATGCGGACGAGCGCGTCACGGTATCCGACCGCATCGATCGGGTGCTTCTACATCCCGTATTCGGCATCATCGTATTTCTCGCGGTTCTTTTCATGGTATTTCAGGCCACGACCACGCTCGCCAGCCCCATGCAGGACTGGATCGACGTGACATTCCGAGGCTGGTGCACGAACGGCATCGACCGGCTGCTTGGCCTGTTCGGTCCGGCCGCGGATGGGGGATGGCTGCGCTCACTGACGGTGGATGGCCTGCTCGACGGCATAATCACGGTGCTGACGTTCATTCCGACGATGGGCATCATGTTCCTGTTACTGTCGATGCTGGAGGATTCCGGTTACATGGCGCGCGCCGCGTTCGTGATGGACCGCGCCATGCGCGCCTTGGGTTTGGATGGGCGTGCGTTTCTGCCGATCATCGTCGGATTCGGCTGCAACCTGCCGGCATTGGCGGCCACACGCACGTTGCCTGATTCCCGGCAGCGGGTTCTGACGGGAATGCTGGTTCCGTTCGCGGCCTGTTCTGCACGCCTGTCGGTGTTTCTGGTCCTCGCCCACGCGTTCTTCCCGAAATACGCCGGACTGGTGGTGTTCCTCATGTATGTGGTTTCGGTGACGGTCATCCTGCTGGTCGGCGTGCTGTTGCGCCACACCATGTTCCGGGGGCTTGAGCCGGAACCGTTGATGCTGGCGCTTCCCGCATACCAGTGCCCGCGCGCGGTGCAGTTGGTGCGTTCGGTGCTGCTGCGCCTGTTGGGGTTCATCCGGGGCGCCAGTGTGATCATCATTGCCATGATCATGGTGCTGTGGCTGCTGCAGGGCATTCCCATGAAGGCCGATGCGGGTGGCTTCGCGCATGTGGACGATGTGCACGATTCCGCATACGGCGTGCTCGCGGACACGGTCGCCCCAGTGTTCGCTCCGGCCGGATTCGATGACTGGCATGCATCGGCCGCGTTGATCACCGGATTCGTGGCCAAGGAGGTCGTGGTCGGTTCGATGTCCCAGTCGTATCATGCGGACGAATCTGGCGATACCGCCGGCAATCGCGGCGGCGAGGGGACATTGGGGCAGAAACTACGCGTCTCATTCGGCAGATCATCGCATGGCCATGGCAGGGCTGCCGCAATCGCATTCCTCCTGTTCACGCTCGCCTACACGCCATGCCTGGCGACAGTTGCGGAGATGAGACGGCAGTTCGGTACGAGAGTCGCGGCGCGTTCCGTGCTGCTGAGCTTGGCTGTGGCGTATGTGATTGCCGTCGTCGCTTTCCAATTGCTGCGATTGGTGTGGTGATCAGGCATGGCGTGGCATGGCATGCCTGCACGCGGATGGCGTCGCGCGCGTCGTTCGCCGGATTCGTCCGTTTTGTATGAAGACCGTCATCGTGATCGTCATTCGGACGATATCGTCGCATGCGTCGCCGAAGATGTCTCCGCCGGATTGACGGCACGGCAGATCGCCGACAAACGGCGTCTTCCGGTCGATTTTGTGGACATGGCCATCGACCGCGCGCGGGAGCGTGGCCTGCTTGAAGTGGTGGACATGGGGTCGTCCGGACATGCCTGTGGTGAATCGATATGCCGACCCGATCCTGATTCGTTGGTCTGTGCCGGATGTCCATTCAGGATATTCCCATCCTCAAGGTCGTAGAATGGGCGGGGAAATGACGAGAGCGTCGATTGACGCTGATTCGTAGGGGTGTGGCGCATATGGATTATCAAAACGTTGAACAACCTTCCGTGCCCCGCAGAAGGGCTTGGCCGATTGTCCTCGCCGTGGTTGTGGCGTGTGTTGTGGCGTGCGGTATCAGCGTATACGTCTACCATGGCAGACAGCAGGAGGCATTGGCCGCTTGCCGCCAATCGCTTGCGGATTTCAGCACGGCGCGCAAGTCCGTGCTCGACACGTCGGATAACAGCGGCGAATTGCAGAAGCTGGCCCGTGACGTGTTCGGGGTGGATGACATCCTCGACGCGTTCGCGGACGCGGCCACCAGCGCCGAGAACACGGTCGATGTGGAGGGCTGCAAGGCGAACGCCACCATCACGCAGCTCAATCTCGTGGCGAAGACATTGGATGGCGCCACGGATTCCCTCAATACGAGCCTGAAGAACATCCGTGAGAAGAAATCCACGGATTCATCGCAGAAAGCCAAAGATGATTCGGACGGATCGACGGATAGCGCATCATCCGGCCAGTCATCCGACGGACAGCAGGAAAGCTCCTCCGGCACTGGGCAGTTGGACGAGTCGAAGAAGGAGCTGCAGCAGTCGATCGACAAGGCTGACAAGTTGGTGGACCGGCTCAGCAAGGACGACACGTTGACGCTGACGGGACGCAAGCTGATGTCCGCGCTGTCCAAGGCGGTGGATTCCGGCCGGAAGCTCATCGAAAACAGTGACATCAAGGACTCCAAATACTACAAGGCGGCCAAGGTCACGCTCGACGAGGCCATCGACATGGCCGACAATTGGGTGAACAGCCAAGCGGCCAAGGCCCAGTAGACACCATGCCGTCCCCAGCGTGTTGCGTTCGTTGATGCGTCTAGAGTTTCCTTCGTATGCAACGACGGAGCCATACGTCGGATATTGAGGGGGAGTGGATGGAAGGATTGGCCTGCGGACCATCGGACGAGCCATCGGAAGGCATCGTCGTATCGAAGCCGACGGCCCGCCTGATGATGTTGGTGAACGCGGCGGTATGGGGCTCGGGATACACCATGCTCAAGCACGTGCAGGAGAGCATGCCGACGCAGTGGATGATGTTCTTCCGCATGGCGGCGGCCGTGCTGCTCATGGGTGTCGTGTTCTTCCCCCGTCTGCGCGGGATCCGGTTGCGTCGCTACGTCGTCCCGGGACTGGCCCTCGCACTGACGTATTGGCTGGGTTTTCTGTTCCAGCTCAAAGGGCTGGAGACCACGTCCCCGGGCCGCAACAGCTTTTTCACCGACACGTATTGCGTGATGGTGCCGTTCATCGTATGGGCGTTCACCCGCAAACGGCCAAGCTGGCAGCATCTGGTCGCCGCGCTCGTCTGCGCGGTCGGCATTGGATTGGTGTCGCTGAGCGGTGGTGGGGGAGCGCAGCTCATGCACATGGGCTCCGGAGACCTCATGACCATCGTCGGTGCGTTCTTCTTCGCCTTGAATTTTGTGCTGGTCGGTCTTATCGGCAAGGATTTCGACGCGGTCGCATTGATGCTGGCCGAATTCGCATGGTGCGTACTGTTCTTCGGCGTCGGCGCGGTGTTCACCTCGGGTGCCCCGTCCACGGACTGGGCTCGTTGGGACATCGTGCTGTGCATCGCGTATCTGGTGGTCGGTTCTACGGTGATTGCCCAGATATTCCAAACGATCGCCATACAGAATCTACCCACCTCCGAGGCGTCCGTGATCCTCAGCACGGAATGCATCTTCGCCATGCTGGTCTCCGTATTGGCCACCGGCGAGACGCTGACTATTCCGTCGATATGCGGGTTCGCATTGATTTTCGGTGCGATCGTGCTGTCCGAGATTCAATTGCCTGCATCGTCTGCAGGCGCGCGTTCCGATAAGACTACTTGCGTCTGACCGCGGCGTCGATCAGCCGTGTCAACGGCAGCAGATAGAGGAACACGGCCATCAGTATGCTGGACGTGGGTGCGCCGACAGAAGCTAATGGCACTCCGCTTGCGATTGACCATGGAACAAGCGGAGCCACCACCACAGCAGTGTCCTCAAGATTGATCGCCTTGCGTTGTTCGTCGGATTCCAGATGGTCGCATAACTGGTCCGTCAACATGATGGACAGCGTCTGATTACAGGCGATGGCGCCGGTCACGGCGGATGCGGCCAATGTGGCGCCGAAAACGCTGATGCGACTTGCCATCGAGGAAACGAGACGATGCGCATCATGCAGCAGACCGGTTTCCTGGAAAATGCCGGAATACGAAGACGAGATGCAGACGATCAGCATCACCTTGACCATCGAAAAAATGCCACCGCCATCGACAAGCGGCGCGACCTGCGCATCGGCGCAATGGAAACCGAACAGCAGCGCGCGTCCAATTTCTGACCAACCCAAATGCTGCACGAACAGGCAGATCGGCAGCGCGGATAATGCGCTGGCGCCCATCGTGATACGTACGTCGACCCTCGCGATCGCGAGAACGACGAGCACCGCGGCCGGGATAACCGTCACCCAATGCAGATCGAACACCTTGGAAAACAGGGTGGCGATGTTCACTGACTTGGCGGACGGGTGGGTGCACAACGCCATCGCCGCATATATCGCGCAGGTCAGCGCAAACGGCACGGCCGCTGTCCGGAGCATCAGACGGATGTTGTCGAAGATGTTTGTGTGGGTGAGCGTCTTGACCAGTTGCGCGCTGGTTGAGACGGGTGAGCATCGGTCGCCGAAGTAGATTCCGGAAAGGATGGCGCCTCCCAGCAGCATCGGCGGAATGTTCATGGATGTGCCGAGGGTCATGGTGATGACGCCCATGGTGGCCGCCGAAGCGAACGACGAGCCGGTCAGCAGAGACATCAGGCAGTTGAGCAGGAACGTGAGCAGGATTACCCCATGAGGCCTCACCAGGCCGGTCGCGTTCGCCACGATGAATGGCACGGTGCCTGCCGCGCGCCACAAGGTGGTGAGTATACCGATCAGCACGAAGGTCACCACCACGATGCTCGCGGCGCGCATGGTGGCCAATCCTTTGGCAATCATCGGCTTGAACGCATGTCCGGTCAGTCTTCCGTGCACGAGGAAGATCACCACGCCGGCCAGTAGCGCCGGAATGATGGACGCGCCGCACGCTATGCACGTGACGAGTGCGGCGCAGAACAGCAGCAAGGCGATGATTTCCGGCATGGTTTCTCTTTTCCTTGTATCGTTCTTGTATTGTTCCGGGGGAGGACACGGTCAGATTAACAGGATTATCACATTGTTCCTTGGTTCGAGTCACAGGTAAAATACTGTGCATGAATTTCCTGAGCATGGATTACTTCATCATGGTCGCCAAGGAGCGAAGCTTCACCAAGGCGGCGAAACGCTTGGGCATCACGCAGCAGACGCTCAGCGCGCACATCGCGAACCTCGAACGGGAGGTGGGATGCGAGCTGTTCGTCCGCCATGTGCCGCTGGAACTGACCTATGCGGGAAGGACGTTCCTGCGGTACGCCAACGGATTCCAACGCGAACACACGATGATGATGCAGGAATTCGGCGATATCGCGCATGACGAATCGGGCGTGCTGCGCGTGGCCGTCGGACACACCAGGGGGCAGGCCATCATGCCGCGCGTCATCGCCGCGTTCCAACGGAAACGTCCGGGCATTGCCATCGACATGATCGAGGGCGTAAACGAATCGCATGGACAAAGACTGTCCGACGGGGAGGTGGATCTCGCCATCGCGCATTTCGCCCACGCGATACCGGGAGTGGAGTTCATCGATTTCTACGATGAGGAGATGCAACTGGTCATATCACGTTCCCTGTGGATGCAGGTGGTAGGTCGATCGCCGGGCGAGGCCGAGGCGTACATCGCCCGGGGCGATCTGACGCCATTGAACCAATGCCCGTTCGTACTCGGCCACTGCAACGACATCGACGGCCGCATCGGAGACGAACTGTTCCAACGGTCGGGATTCCGCCCCATCGTCAAAGTGCGGTCCGACAACATGCAGACCCTGCTCGCTCTGGCGAAGCTGGGCGTTGGCGCTACTCTGATGGTCCGCCAGTTCCTGCACGGAACGCAGGATGATGAGGCCTTGTCCGGAATCAAAGTGCTTCCGCTCGGACAAAGCGCGCGGTATTCCATCGGTTTCGGCATCCGCAGGCAGGACTACCGGTGGAGCGCGTTGAACGATTTCATGACGGTGGCCCGCGCGATGGTAGGCGCGTAGACGCTGCCCGGATTCTGATGAAAACGACTCAAGTGGATTTGCTTCAAGTCGACTTGAAGTTGCTATGCTGGGCCTCAACAACGAAGAAACAAAGAAGCAATCAAGGAGGATCATGGCCGAATTCGACATCGCCTCACTGGACGGATTGGCCCATCGCACCGACAATGAGCAGGCTCCGGAGGTGTATTTCACGCCCCTGATCACGTCGGACAGCCTGCTTGCCGCCTACCACGCGCTCGGAACCAAGCCGAAAGGTCGCGTGGCCATCAAGATTCATTCCGGCGAATCGGAGAAATCCAACAACCTCAATCCGGCGCTCGTCAAGGATCTCGTGCGGGAGATCGGCGGCACACTCGTGGAATGCGCCACCGCATATGACGGCAACCGCGAAACGCCGGAGAAAAGCCTCGCCGTGTTCAAGGAACGTGGATACGCCGACATCGCGCCGATCCAGATCATGGACATGGGCGGCGAAATCGAGATTCCAGTGGCCAAGCACCGTCACATCGCATACGACATCGTCGGCAAGCATATCGACGACTACGATTCCATCTTCGTGCTCTCACACTTCAAAGGCCATCCGATGGGCGGCTTCGGCGGCGCGTTGAAGAACGTGTCCATCGGCATCGCATCGTCGAATGGCAAACGCTGGATCCATTCCGCGGGCGTGGCCACCGACCACTGGGTGGAAGCCGACCAAGATGACTTCCTCGAATCGATGGCTGAAGCCGACGAAGCAGTGATCAGCCACATGCATGGCAACATGATGTATCTGAACGTCATGAACCGCCTGTCCGTGGACTGCGACTGCTTCCCCACCCCCTCCGAACCGGACATGCACGATATCGGCGTGTTGTCATCGCTTGACCCGGTGGCGCTCGACCAGGCATGCGTGGATCTCGTCCATATCGCCCCCGACGGCGCGTCCGTCACCGAGCGCATCGCCTCACGTCACGGCGAGCACACGCTCGAATACGCCGAGGAGCTCGGCATCGGCTCACGCTCGTACCGTCTGACCGTGCTCGACTGAAATGGGCGTGGACATGAACGAGGCGTCGCCGCGGACCGCGGACAAGGCGATCGCACGCTTGGCGACGCTGCTTGGGGACGATACCCGAGAACGGGTGTTCGTGGCCATCGACGGTCCATGCGCGTCAGGCAAGACCACGTTCGCCCAAATCCTCAACGAACGGTTCGGTGGCAATGTGCTGCATATGGACGATTTCTTCCTGCGTCCGGAGCAGCGCATGCCGGAACGTCTGGCTGAACCTGGTGGCAACGTGGACCGCGAGCGGTTCGAGACGGAGACGTTGGCGCCGCTTGCCGACGGGAAAGCCGCGCGATACCGACCTTGGGATTGCCATGCGGGCGATTTCGCCGCTTCACGCACCGTGGAACCGGCACGGCTGACCGTCGTGGAGGGCAGCTACAGCATGCATCCCGCCTTGCGTGGGTATTACGATTTCATGATCTGCCTTGCGATCGACCCGGCCGAGCAATTGCATCGGCTCGAGTCACGCAACCCCCGCATGCTGCGACGGTTCGTCGACGAGTGGATTCCGCTGGAGAACCGCTATTTCGAAGCGACCGACGTTCGAACTGCCGCCGATATGCTGGTCGACACTGCATTGCCGAACGATGCATGACAATTAACGAAGAGAAGCAAACAAAAGGAGAATGAACATGTCTGATTCTGCAACTATGTCCGTGCGCGCTTTGCATCGTACCGACCTGCCGAAGCTGAGCCTGAGCACCAAAGCCGCGGCCACCGTGTTGGCCATTGTGGCCGCGGTCGCATTGCCGCAGCTGTTCCATGTCATCGGTGCCGTTTCCGGGCAGGGCACCATGCTTGGCGTAGCATTTCTGCCGATGCATCTGCCGATCATCTTTGTCGGCCTGATTGCCGGTCCTGCCGTCGGCGCCATCGCCGGAGCTGCCGCGCCGCTCGCCAGCTTCCTGCTGTCTGGCATGCCGATGCTGGCGATGCTGCCGCTGATGATGGTGGAATTGTGCGCGTATGGTCTTGTGGCCGGTCTGCTGCGCGAAGTCAAGCTGCCGAGTCTTGCGAAGGTGGTCATCGCTCAGCTGGCCGGCCGTGTGGTGCTGACCGCGGCCACTGCGATCGCTGTGTTCGCGTTCGGCTCAAGCAAGGCGGCCGCCGCAACATGGACGAGCGACCTGGCCGCCGGCCTGCCGGGACTCGCCTTGCAGTGGGCGCTGATCCCGCTCGCCGCCTACTGGACCGAGTCGCTGATCGCCAAGCGCAACCACTGATATGACGTTTGCCCGGCCACGTTCTGGGCAAACGCGTGATATGCGGGAGCCAAGCCGTTAAGCTTGGCTCCCGTTACTTATAGGAGGACTACGTAGGAGTTTTACGAAGGGGAGCGGTTATGATCGCAGGAGTGTCCATCACCACATTGCTGCTGGTGCTCGTCGCCGGAATCGGCGCGGGATTCGTCGGATACGCCGTCGGAGCCTCCTCACTGATCTCCTATCCGGCGTTGCTGGCGTTCGGCATCCCGCCGGTGCTGTCCAACACCACGAACACGGTGGGCGTGTGCGGCACCGGCATCGGCGGGCTGCTGTCCGCGCGCAAGGAGCTCAAGGGCCAGGGACGCCGTGTGGCTGTCTACGCTTGCATCGGCTTGGTCGGAGGCATCATCGGCGGCTTGCTGCTGTTGGAATTGCCCGCGAAGGTCTTCGAATTCGCTGTGCCGCCGCTCATTCTGTTCAGCGCGTTGATCATCGCGCTGAACCCGCGGAAGAAAGCGGCCGCACGCGACGCTGTCGCGCAGGCGTTGCCCCAATCGCAGCAAGGCGAGCGCGCGGCGCTGATCGCCAGTAGGACGGCCAATGGCAGTCTGCGCAACGACCCGTGGTGGCTGTGGATCGGCGTGAGCTTCGTCGGCATCTATTCGGGATATTTCGGTGCCGCCGCCGGTACCCTCGCCCTGGCGATCCTCGACCTCGGCAAGATCGGCCCGTTCCACCAGATCAACGCGCTGAAGACCGTGGTCGGCTTCGGCGCGAACATCTCCGCCGCGATCATGTTCATCTGCCGTGGCTCCGTCTACTGGCCGTTCGCCATCGCCATGTGCCTGGGCTGCATCATCGGCAGTTCCATCGCCCCTCCGGTCACACGCCATATCCCCGAGAACATCATGCGCGCCGCCGCCGTGCTCACCGGCATCGTCCTCGCCGTCAAGCTTGGCTGTAGCACCTATTTCTAAAAGCCTTTGGTTCCGGAGTGTGGCGTGTGACCGTGCGGCTGCGCTCCGGAACGACAATTTCCGGTTCCTCGTGTGCTGAGATTCGTCTTGGCCTGGTGACTTGCGGCGGGTTTGTTCCCAAGCGGGTGTTCCGTAGGTGGTTTTTCGCTTCCGTAGGTGGTTGCCGGAGGAAAGGCGTTTGAGAAACGGCTTAAATTAAGCCATTCTCAGACACCAATACCAGAACCAACCACCTACGGAACCACAAAACCACCTACGGAATTGAGTCTGGCAACGGTGTTTGGCACTTTTACCGAAGATGGTGAAAAACGGTATATGCCGCTTCGAGTGGCTCGATTATTTCGAATATCTGAAAAGAGTAGGAACCCCCCCATTAGATAAGTGTCGATAGTGCCCGCATGACGATATCTACATCCTTGTTTTCCAGCTCGCGAATGACGTGCAGATAGGTTTCCTGAGTTGTAGTCATGCTGGCATGGCCTAGACGGCGTGACACGCTGGCGATCGATACGCCGGCGAACAGCAGCAGCGATGCGTGTGTATGGCGTAGACCATGGACGGAAATAACTGGCACGTCCACGTTTCTGCAATGTTTTGCAAGCACGTCGTTGGCTGTTGAGTTGTAGACCTTGCCGTGCACGAAAATAGGTTTATCATGCGGAAGATCCTTGAGTAATCCAGACATTTGCATGATGAGTTGCCAGTCGAGTTGCACTTTACGCACGGACGATTCGTTTTTCGTGGGTACGAAACCGCCGCCGTTTTTATAATCCCAAGTTTTGTTGACGGAAAGCGTCTGGTGTGCGAAATCAAAGTCATCGGGTGTGAGCCCAAGCGCCTCAGAGAATCGGAGTCCGGTTTTCGCGATAAGGAGGATAAGCCAATCCCAGCTTGCCTCGGCCCCAAGATCAAGGTCCGCGAGCATGGCATGCAGCTCGAATTGGTTGAGATACTTCATTTTCTTAATGCGTGGCTGCTTGCCTTTGATGATGACTTTGCGCGTTGGATCACGGGGTATGAGTCCTTCATCGACGGCATCGAGAATGGCGCCTTTGATCTGATGGTGAAAATCCATGGTGGTTTGGCGCTCATGATGTTGTGCATATCCGTTGATGAGCTGCTGGTATGCGGTTCGATCCATATCGGTGAGTCTGAGTTCAGGGATGAGCTTGCCGAGCCAGGATTGCGTAAGTCGATATTTGCCCATGGTCACGTCTCTGATGGCGCCTTCCTTGTACGTTCTCACCCACTGGGCGTAGTAGTCGCAGAACAGCGATTCTGATGTGATGGTTTCCTGCATGAGATGCGCCTTTCTAAAAATAGGGGATTGGCGCAGCCATCATACTTACGCTGATGAAGGGTGATGAGCGAGTCCAGACGGTCGAAGAACGCGCCGATTTGGCGCTGCTCATCAATTCTTTTGGGAATGCAGATCTGCGTTTCAAAGAAATCATCTGGAGCAATGTTGAGCAATCCATGGTTTCTGGCTCCCTCAGCCGCGATTAATTGAACGGACTTATACCATCTATCAGTCTCGTAGTATGTGACTAAGAAATCAGGATCTCCAGAAAGCAATTCAAAGCAGATATACAGTGTCGAGACGCAGCCCATGTCATACTTTTCCAGTCTTTTTATCGCTCCCCATGGGCTGTCGGTCGAGGTGCTCTTGTTATAGGCAAATTCTCCCCTATGCAGAAGGAAGTATCCACTCATATCCTTGCTTGCAACCTGGCTGTTGAAAAAAGTTCTCTGATCCACCAAGCCGTACTGAGCAGAAATGGTAAGAGGAAGATCGGAATCGCCGTTCTCATTCTTTCGGGTAACCCTACGTGCAACTTCCCCCAGCTTACGCTGTTCCCAAG
>NZ_JDTK01000028.1 GCF_000770925.1 Bifidobacterium ruminantium DSM 6489
AACGGCACACCAGCGCTTGACAAAACACACTCGTCAAACAGACCAGTGAGAGGCTCGGCGTGACCGCCGGAAGACTGCTGCCCATGGTCGGCATCGCGCGCAGCACATACCACTACCAGATCAAGGCCATGGACAGACCGGACAAGGACGCGTGGCTGCTGCCCTTGGTCGAGGAGGCGTCCGAGAACGGCAAGCGCAGGTACGGGTACAAGCGGATCCACCTGGAGCTGAAGGGCATGGGCGTCAGGGTATCGGCCAAACGGGTCATGCGGCTGACGGCCGGGCATGGCCTGGCGCCCCTGTTCAAGAGCGCGAAACGGTACAGCT
>NZ_JDTK01000029.1 GCF_000770925.1 Bifidobacterium ruminantium DSM 6489
AGAACCTGGTGAACCGCGACTTCCACGCCGAGCGTCCGAACATGCTGTGGGTCACGGACCTGACCGAGTTCTCGATCCCCGCAGGCAAGGCCTATCTGTCGCCCGTGATCGACTGCTACGACGGGCTTCCCGTCGCGTGGACGATCGGCACCAGCCCGAACGCGGCATTGGCCAACGGCATGCTCGCCGACGCGTGCTCCACGCTCAGGGACGGGGAGAAACCAATCATCCATTCCGACCGTGTCTGCCACTACCGGTGGCCCGAGTGGATCCGCATCTGCAAGGAGCATGGTCTGACGCGTTCGATGAGCGCGAAAGGCTGTTCTCCGGACAACGCGGCCGCGGAGGGGTTCTTCGGCCGTCCCAGGCAGGAGTTCTTCCATAAGCGGAGCTTCGCGGGCGTTTCGATGGACGGGTTCATCGACATGCTGGACGACTACATGGTCTGGTATCGGGACAAGAGGATCAAGACGGAGTTCGGCATGAGCATCATGGAGCGTCGACGCAGGCTCGGTCTTGTGGCATGATCGGTGGTGATGGAATCAATGACGAGTCCAACAAAATGTCACCAGCCCCCGGTGTTCAGATTGACTGGTGACGACACGCAGATTTATTTGACGAAAGACACCATGTCGTCAAGCACGCCAACGAGGCCGTCGACAAGGTCCGCAAGGCCGAGGCGAGGGACAGGCCGGTATTGAGGAACACGAAGTACGTGTGGCTCAGGAACGAGGCAAGCCTGACGGATCCGCAGCTGGAGGTCAAGCGGAACCTGGCGAAACAGCGGTTGAAGACCGCCAGGGCGTGCGGAATGCGCGAATGCCTGCAGGACATCTATGCCGGCAGCGCCAGCCGCGTGGAGGCGGAGGCCGGGTTCAGGTCGTTGTGCTCGTGGATGATGCATTCTCGGCTGGAACCCATGAAGGCCTTCGCCAGGCAATTGCGCCGGCACTGGCGGGACATCCTCGCCCACTTCGACCACCCGTACACGAACGCGATCCTCGAAGGCCTGAACAGCGTCATCCAGAACGTGAAGACCCGCGCCCGTGGTTTCAGGAACATGGACTATTTCAGCACCATGATCTACTTGGCCTGCGGCAAACTCGACCTCAAAACCGTCACCGCGTGACCAGCCTGTATCCACACCAAACAGCGAAAGGCCACTATTTCCAATGACCTTGACGTTGAAGGCGTCGCACGGAAAATTCAAGCGTTCAGTACTGTCGATAGAAAAATCCGCAGATGGCATCTGAAATGATAATTGCTGTGAAAGTCCACATTTTTCCGAGACTTTCGGCTCGTATTCCATCGGGGAATTTGGATGTGGACTTTCACGGTTTTATGGGTATGGAAAAGGCCATTGCATAGCGCTATGGCCTTGACAGTAGCAGTCGTATGCCCTCAGTCCTTTTCGGCATCCGGATACTCATCCCTCGGCCTGCCATAGAAGACGCACCAGTTGAGCCAGCGGTACACTTCCTCGTCACTGACGCTGATGCTTGGCCCGTCGAGGATGAAGAACGATTCGTGGAACGTCGCCGAATACGCGCCAAATCAGTCGTCGATATGTTCCTTCGTCGCCGATCCGGCCTCTTCCATCCACTGGTCGAAGTCGCCGTCGTAGAACGCTTGGAGTCCCGTCATCGCGTCGCCTCCTCCTTGACCATTTCATCGAACAGTCTAACAGCGCCAGGAGGTGCAAAAGTCCCCAAGTACCTGTCTCTGGGCGTATCCGAATCGAAGCGCACCTGTCAGAATGCCGAGACGCAATCTTCCGCTGTCAACGTTGCTTTCACTCGCGCACGGCTAATATGTAATATGTTTGATTTTGCCCGCTAATATGAACAAACCATTGACATAGCCGTCCAGCAACGTCCGGTAATATTCCAGCAATGCTCCGGCAGCGTTCGGCAACGGACGCGCCGAAGCGTGTCGCATACATCGGGTATATCCCGGCGCGGACGCGTCACAACAGACGTGTCACAATAGACACACCACGGCAAACACGCCACAAGAAGGAGCAAGGAGAGCACTATGAGATACGAGATCAGCGGTGGAACATTCCCCGTCGTCACATGCGGACTCGCCAATGGTGAACAGATGATCACCGAAGGCGGATCCATGGTGTGGATGACGCCGAACATGCAGATGGAGACTAGGGCCGGTGGAATCGGAGGCATGTTCTCCAAAGCGTTCTCCGGTGAGAACCTGTTCTAGAACATCTACACCGCCCGTGGAGAAGGCTCCATCACGTTCGGCTCGAGCTTTCCCGGCCAGATCCTCGCCATGAACATCCAGCCCGGTCAGGATCTGATTCTGCAGAAAAGCGCGTTCCTCGCCTCGGAAGTGGGCGTCCAACTGTCGATCCATTTCAGCAAAAGATTCAGCACGGGCCTGTTCGGCGGCGAAGGATTCATCATGCAGCGGCTGAGCGGCTGCGGCATCGCTTTCGCGGAAATCGACGGTGATGTAGTCACTTATGATCTCCAGCCCGGCCAGCAATTGGTGGTGGACACCGGCAATATCGCAGGATTCACCTCTAGCGTGCAGATGGAGATCCGTCAGGTTCCAGGATTGAAGAACAAACTGTTCGGCGGCGAAGGACTGTTCAACACCGTGCTGACGGGACCTGGACGGATTTGGCTTCAGACCATGCCTGTCAGCGGCGTCGCGGCGGCCATCCTGCCGTACATCCCCACCCGCAGCGACTGATGCGATGAGCGGGCTTCGTCGTGACCGTCCTGCGATAATGAAGAGAGCGTCCGAAGAAGAGGGAAACGATGGCACGATACGATTTTTGCCCGCATTGCGGCACTGCGAACAACGGCGGCGATTTCTGCGCCAATTGCGGAGCGCCGTTGACGGCACCCGATGCCGGATCGCCGCAGGACATGCAGACGGTTCCGATTCCGGTTCTGACCACTCCGCAAGGTTATCTCGACCAGGATGGCCGGCCGATCGATCTGTCGCAAATGGCTCAGGATTTTCCGCCGGATGAGCCTCATCGACGTGGGATTTCGAAGAAAACGATCACGGTGATCGCGGCATTGGTTGTGGTTTTGATTGTGGTTTCGGCGGTGTGTGGATGGATGATATGGAGCAACCGTCAGCGCGGTAGCCAGCTGGCCGCCTGCCAAAGCGCGGTCAGCAGCGTCAAAGCTTCGGAGAGCAAGGCGAAATCGGAGTATGAAACCGCTGAAAAACTTTCCAAAACCAGTGAGGAGAAGCTGGACGATGCATCGCTGCTTGCGGATCTTGCCAATGCCCTCGGGTCGCAGAAGCCGATCGCAGCCGATGACTATGTCTGCGACGCGTCCGATGGCACGGCTCGGTTGCGCGTTGTCGGAGAGCAGGCCCGCAAGGATCTGACATCGCAGAAAGCGTGGCTCAGATCCGTGAACAAGGCGTCGAAGCTGGTGCAGGCGAGCATCGACAAGCAGACCGCCAAGGACAAGGCTGACAAAGCCGCCAAAGCCAAGGCCGCAAAGAAATCCGAGGAGAAAACCAAGAAGCAATCGCAGAATTCAACCATCGAAACCAGTGAATACGTCAATGCGAGGTATTCATACTCCATCCAGGCTCCGTCGGACTTCGTATGGTCCAGCGAATCCGACAATGGCGACGGGCGTCAGTTCTCCAGCGACGACGATGACGACATCACCATCACCGTATGGGGTTCCGGCAATCTCGATGGCGGCACTCCTGAAAGTGCGATGCGGCAATATCTGTCGGATCATGACGTCACCTACCATGCGTTGGGCGACAGCAGTTTCGTGGCCACTTGGCAGGAGGACGGAACTATCACCTATCTTCGGGAGCTTGTGGACGACGACATCATCCGAGCCGTGGAGATCACGTATCCGTCATCATCCTCGGATCGTGGCAACAAAGTTGTGGAGGCCGTGGCTCCCACGTTGAAATCGCTCTGACGGATTCCGTGGTAGCGGGCGCCGCGGCAGTTACCTCTTTGACTGGAATGCAACGGGAATGTAACTGGAATGTCAGTCAAAACGTCAGTCGAAACGCGCGCCCTCGGGCTTGCTCGGCAACGAGTACAGACATGCCTGGATGATCAGCGAGACGCCTGAAAAGCCGAAACTGGCATATAGCAGAATGAGCAGCTGTCCTGCGAATGTATTCGGATTATGGAAGTCGAGCTTCATCTCATTCGGGATTATCATGATTGCGCCAATGCCGATGAATACCATGCCAACGGCGATGAAGGACAGAATCGCGACAGCGATGATATTGCCGGAATGCCCCAGAAGAAGCCACCATCCGCTGCGATTGGCGTCATGCAGCCTTCGTGTGGAAACGGCCAGGAACGGTATCGCGATAAACAATGACCAGAGCAGCCCTATGAGCGTTCCGAAAGGCGGGAAGAAAAACGGGAGAACGGTTATCGGCGCGATGGGAAGCATGGTCAGCCAGAATTCGCGCCTGCTGGAACGTCCTTTGAATTCCGCGTAGCCGTCGAAGAACCGTTTGATGGCGTTGCCGAAACCGCATTGTTGGTCGGGCATCCATTTGCCGTTCCGTCTCGGTGGGACGCCGGTTTTATAGGAGAACCGCGATTCCCTCCGCTGCCGTTGCTGGGGTGGTGGTTGCATGGGCATTCCGACGGGCTGGCGACCGACGGGACGTGCCGCGTACATGGGCTGCTGCGTGCGGGCAGTCCCGTATGGGAGCTGTGCATATGCGATTCGCGGATTCGCCGATGAATCTTCTGGATTGCCGGGAGCCGTGTCTCCTGACGTTGGATTTTCTGGAACGGGGTGGTTGTGGTAGTCGCTCATTCGCCGAGACTTTCTCTGAGTGAATGCAGTGCTGCATATCCGCCGACATTGGTTTGGCCATCGTAGCATGCGGCGATTCGCCGATGGCGCAATCGGCGATATATCACCAGTGTATATCCACAACGGTGTCTCACAACGTGGAATGCTCCCATCGGATCCGTGGATCCGCCGGGAGCCGTGGAACCCAACGAAAAGCGCCGCTCAACTCTCCAAGAACGCCGGAATCGCCTCCGCGGCCGCATAGCCGGCTCTGTACATGCGTTCCAAACCTTCGAATGACTTACTCAGTGTGTCCAAGCCGTACATGCTTTCCGGCGCGAGGATGAGCACGCGGCCATCCTGCTCGTATTCCTTGGCCAGCGCCACTTCGTCGTTGTACGTCTGGTAACGGTTCATCAGCTTTTCCGCAGCCTGAGGATGCATGCGCTTCAGAATCGTGGCCGGACCAACATCCTTCTTCTGCTGGCGTACGGTGTCTTTCGGACGGGTGAGAATTACCACGATGCGGTCGTAGCCGTCGTCAATCGCCTTCTGTACCGGAATTGGATCCGCAATACCACCATCGTAATAGGGCACGCCGTCGATCACATATGGTTCGCACGCGACCGGCACCGCAGAGGACGCCTTCATAATGTCGAAATTGTCATAACTCACATCCGACTTGTCGAAATATTTCGTGGAACCGTCATCCGCATTGCACGCCACCACGGTGAAGCCGGTCGGATTTTTCTCGAATGCCTCATAATCCACCGGATTCTCGCCGTCGTGGTTGCTCAGCGTGCCGTACACATAATCGAGATTGGCGTAATTGTGGTTTTTGATGTAGCTGTCGAAACTGGCATATTGCTTGCGGAATGCGTACTGTGTGTAGAACGTGTGGCTGCGGCCGTGCTGGCCGGAGATATAAGAAACCATATTGGCGCTGCCGGCGGAGACGCCGTAGCAATGATCGACGTGCACGTGGTCTTCCATCATGCGGTCCATCACGCCCGCGCCGTAGATCGCGCGGAAACCGCCACCGACGTCGATCATCGCTGTTCTGTTGGCCATACGCACCTGTCCTTTCGCGTCGTCCCTTTTTCGGGTTTCCCCTGACTTTACGCGCCTTGTCGGGACATTCGCGTTCAGCGATTAAGTAGTGACTGTGCCAACTGCGCGATTCGTACAGAAGTGTCGGAATTGGCTAGTTTAATATCACCTTCCGTGTCTTCCGGAGCGAGCTTGCCAAGCGATTCGAGTACCACGCCAAGGTGACGTACGGTACCCTCGTTGCCGTCGATAATCTCCGCTGTATCAGGCAACAGTTCGCGGAAATAGTCGCGATAAAATACGAAATGCGTGCAGCCGAGCACAACCGCGTCAATCGTGGATAGGTCGTACTGGTCGAAATACTGGTGCAGCGTACGCATCACCACGTCGTGATCGTCGAGCTGGCCGTGTTCCACGATCTCCACCAAGCCGGGGCAAGGCTCCGGGAAAATCGTATGGTCGGCTTTGAAACGATTCATCAGCACCGCGAACTTGCGTTCCCGCAACGTCAGGGGAGTGGCGGCGACGATGACACGCTGACGATTGCCATGACCGCGGTCGCATGCCACCTTCAGCGCAGGTTCCATGCCGATAATCGGAATGTCGTATCTGTCGCGCAATTCGTTGGCCGCGGCAGAAGTGGCGGTATTACAGGCGATGACGACCGCCTTCACACCCTGCTCCACGAAGCGTTTCACAATGGCGTCGGACAGCTCGCGCACCTGTTCGGGCGATTTCGTGCCGTACGGCGCGTTCGCGGAATCGCCGAAGTACAGCACGCGCTCGTTCGGCATATCGCGGCGGATCTCACGTGCCACGGAGATTCCTCCCAAGCCGGAATCGAAAACGCCGATCGGTGCCGTTGAAGCCATACGTCCTCCCTTGCTCCGCCTGTTCCGTGCGCGGAAATGCCATGCGCGCATCGAGCCAAACACTTCAATAGCCTACCGCGTGTAGAGTGAATCGGTATGAGCATTCCGAGCATTGTTTACAAAGCGCACGCCACGGGCAACGATTTCGTGGTGTATCTCGACGCCGATGGCGTGTACGAGCCTACCGCCGATGAGGTGCGGTTTTTGTGCGACCGTCATTTCGGCATCGGCGGCGACGGTCTGATCCGTCTCGCGCATCCGCGGGCGGTGTCCGATCTGAACGACGCCCAGCTTGCCGATTGCGCGGCCGGCGATGCGGACTGGTTCATGGATTACCGCAACGCCGACGGGTCGTTGGCCGAGATGTGCGGCAACGGCACCCGCGCGATCACTTTGTTCGCGCAGAGGCAGGGCATCGCCGACCAGCCGGGCGGAGAACCGTTCCGCCTCGGCACCCGCGCCGGCGTGAAGGTCCTGACCTCGCTCGGCGATGTGCCAGGGCTTGGCAAGGACGTGTTCCAGGTGGAGATGGGCGCATGGAAGCACGGCGACGTCGACGGTTACGAAGTGACGATTCCGGGTACGGCGGGTTCTGCCCGTGGCACGTTCGTGGATATGGGCAACCCGCATGTCGTGGCCGTTCTTGAGGACGCGTTCGCCAGCCTTCCGAACGTCGAGGATCTCGATCTGACCGTCAAACCGGTGGTCTCCCCGGAGATCCCGACGGATCAGAACGTCGAATTCGTGCGCATCGACGAGCAGAGCGAGGGCGACGATGCAGGCGAAGCCACCATGCGCGTGAACGAACGCGGCTGCGGCGAGACCCTGTCGTGCGGCACGGGATTGTGTGCCACCGCCGTCACGTTGCGTGCCAAAACCGGCATCGACCATTGGACGATCACCGTGCGCGGCGGCACCCTGCGCGTCGACGTGACCGACACGGATGTGAGACTCACCGGCAGCGCCACCATCGTGGGTAAAATCGAATTGCTGTAGCCGCGCGACCATAGGTCGACAACAACAACGAGGAAGGCCGACCCCGCAGGGCCGGCCTTCTTTATGTGTGAAATATTCGGCGTCATCCGATGTCAGGCGAATAGCATCGGTCCATCCTTGACGAGGATGACCACGATCAGCGCCACAATCCACACCGCGTCGACCATCAGATCGAAATTCAGCCGATAATACTTGCGAAGTCCCGTGTTCTTCGCCGGCAGATCCTGCACCGTCACCGTGGCGTGCGAAAGCGACATGAACTGCACGGTGGTGGAGAACATGAGCGCCAGGCACCATGGGCACAACGCGTTGATGACGAACAGCGACTGCGTGGTCAGCCAATACGAATAGGCCAATGCCGCAAGTCCGCCCAGCCACGTGCAGGTGGCGAACCAGCGCGGCACGGCCACCTTGGCCAGACCGATCACTGCGATTGTCACGAACACCGATTCGGCGGCGATGCCGAAGAACGCGTTCGGGAAACTCAGCCCGGCGAACTTCACGATCTCCGCCTGCCATGATTCGGCCACCGTGGAGCAGGACAGCACGGCGTTCACATCGCAGTTGAGCTTCTGCCCGGGGTTGCGGGCCAGTTTCAACGTGTCGGCGGCCAGGATGAACGATACGAACAATGCCACCGTCGAAGCGATTAGCATGATCAGATACGTCCATGTGGCTTCGTGACGCCAGCCGCGCGGTTTCGTGAAATCATCGTCGGCCGCGACGACGTCCACGCCTGTCATCGCGGCGTCGGTTTCGTTCTCGGCGGCATTGCCTTCAAAATTGCCCATCGTCAATCCTTGGAAAATCGAAAATACAAACGTTGTCATGTCACAGTCTACGCGAAAAATTGCGGATGGGAGCTTACGATAGTCGTATGAGTCACGTGAGGTACGCCGCGCCGCCCGCGCAAGGTTGGGACATCCATTGCCATACCGTCTTCTCCGACGGGACGGAAACGCCCGGCACGCTGGTCGAACAGGCTCGGCTGCTCGGTCTGCACGGTGTGGCCATCGCCGATCATGACACCACCGCCGGATGGCGGGAAGCTCGTGCGGCCGCCCGAAAAGCCGGATTGCCGCTGCTGCTCGGCACGGAGATCACCGCTGTCGACGACGACGTGTCCGTGCACATGCTCGCTTTCCGATACGATCCGGCCAACACCCGGATCTCCGACATGTTCGCAGGCACGCGCGCCGCACGTCTGCGTCGCACGAAACGCATGGTGGAGCGGCTCACAGAGGATTATCCGATCACATGGGGCGATGTGCTCGCCCAAGTGAAGGAAGGGGAACGGACCACAATCGGACGGCCGCACATCGCCGACGCGCTGGTCGCTGCGGGCGTGTATCGGACGCGTTCCGATGCCTTCGCCGACGCGGTGAGTGCGGCATCGAAATACTACATTCCCACACCATCGCCATCGACGCATGAGGTCATCGCCGCGGTCAAGGACGCGGGCGGCGTGGTGGTCGTTGCGCATGCGGGCGATCCGCGGCGCAACCGCAGACTGCTGTCCGACGCGCAGCTTAACGCCCTGATCGATGATGGGTTGGACGGTCTGGAGGTATGGCATCGTGGCAATCCTCCGGAACAGCGGGAACGATTGCTTGCGATCGCGTCCCGGCATGACCTGCTGGTGACCGGCGGTTCGGATTGGCATGGCAAAGGCAAGCCCAATGCGCTGGGGGAGAACCTTACCGACGACGACACCGTGCGTGAGATCATGCGCAGGGGCGTGGATTCGGGCAGCCGCTTTTGAACGTCGCGTCATGCGCCGGCGCTCTTCCGAATATGAACGAATATGAAAAACGCCAAACCATCAGGTCCGGCGTTTTCCGTTTTGTCTGAAATATGATTCGAACGAATCTCAATGAATCAGAGATTGCCGAAACCGACGGCATGCTTGGTTTCGGAGCCGATGATGGCATAGCCGAGCGAACCGGACGGCACCACGATGCGGCGGCCCTTGTCGTCGGTCAGATTGATGGTCTTGCCATTCTCCACGGCGTCGGTGATGGTGGCGTTCACCTCATCGGCGCTCTGCTTGGTGCTGAAGGTGACGGTGCGTGCCACGTTCTGGATGCCCAGTTCGATATTCATGATACTCCTTGTGAAAAGTGTTCGTTTGCGATGTATGCGCTTATTCTACGCGCGGTTTTCCTTCGACGGTGTCTTCAGGATTGGCGTTGGGCGGATGCCTGCTGCTGGTCGACCTGCGCTTTGGCCTTTTGCATGGTGGCTTCGTCGCGTTCGAGCAGTGGGATGAGCATGGTCGCGGCTTCGCTGTGAGCTTGAGGAATCGTCTCTTCGTTCGTGTCGTCGTTGCCGGCGGCGGTCTCCAGTTTGCTGATCACGATGGTCGAGCTGGACGGTTGTGATTCATGCCGTTGCCTTGCGGACTGCTCCGGGATGAACGTGCTGATGGACGATCCCTCCTTGGTGGTGTTCCCGCGTTCGGCGGTATCGTCATTTCCGACAGGATTGAACGCTTCCGTGGCGTCCTCGACGTTCGGCTCGGTTTTGCGCACCGGATGCGAATCGGTGACATCAAAATCGCCGGTCCTGTCATCGTCCATGTCGACGGCGTCGATATGACGCTCGCCCGTGGCGTCGTTCGTGTCATCCGCGCCATTGCGTTCCGCGGCCTCTCGGCGGCGACGCTCGGATTCGTCCAGCAGCGTGCCGACGGTAATGGTGCTCGGAGTGCGACTGCGATTCTGCTGACCATCCTGCCGTGTTTCGCTCGACTTGTGCGTTTTGGCGGTGAGCATACCCAGCTGATGAGCCAGACGCTCCACCTGCGCCTTGAACTGCATGATCTTGACGCTGTCGGCCTTGTTCAGCGCGTTGATGAAATCGCCCACCTGCTCCATCTGCAGCCACAGATTGGCACGAAGCATGATCAGGTCATCCAGACGATTGCCGAGCATGCGTCCATAGGCGCTCAACAGCGCGTTGCGATGATTCTCGTCCAAACGGGCGAAAATCCAAGCCAGATCACGTGCAGGATCATTGACCTGCATATCCTGCCAATTCGTGATGGCGGTGATCGACGAATCGGAGAACAGCACATCGCCGTCGGACAGACCTCCATGCACGGGACAAGTGGTGAACGACCACAAGCCGTCGGTCTCCAGAATGTCCGACCAGCTCGTCGTGATCTCCTGCGGAACATGGCCCGCCTGACGCAGCCTCTTGATCCAAGCGGTCAGCTGCGCGCGAATCTGCCCCGTGGTGAACACCGGATAGCCCGCCTCCTGCAGAAAATCCGGACGAAGACGGTGAATCGCGCCCAACGCGGTGCCCACGCTGACGCAATCATCCAACGTCAGCAAGCTCAGACTACGGGCCTGGCCGGGATGATGGACGGCTACCATCACGGAAACGTCACCCGTGGCGGACCTTTTCTGCTCACCATTGGAAAAAGCAAGCACCCGATCGACATCGAAACCGAGTCCACCCAGTTCACGGGCCTGCGCCAACGTCTGCGCGGCACGCACCCGTCCGGCAAGACGTCTGCGTCCCTCCGGAGTGTTCGAAGCGAGCGTGTCATACAGCCTGCCCACGGAATCCTGCACCACGGCATGATCGATGCCATATCCCTCATCGGTGGCATTGTTCTGTTCGCTGGCACGCGCGCCCGCGATGACGGCATTCGGCATCGCCGCGCTCGCCAAGGCGGCCATCATAAATTTGCTTCGTTCGGTCACAAACCCAACATTAATACAAGCGGGCGGTAAAACCGCGCTCTTTTCCGGCTTTTATCGCCTGACCATCCCATTCGGCGGGCAAAAACGTGGGCGGAAAGCGAACACGGCACGCCCGTCGGCCAATCTGCCACAATGGAACACATGAGTGCAACAACGCAAGAGCTTCTCGACGGATTGGACGATGCGCAGCGCACGGCCGCCAGTACGGTGCGGGGACCCGTCCGCATCATCGCAGGTGCAGGAGCGGGCAAAACCCGGACCATCACCCGTCGAATCGCCTACGCGTGCGCCACCAAAGCCTGGGATCCACGCAGAACCCTCGCCGTAACCTTCTCCGTCAAGGCCGCTGCGGAAATGCGCAGCCGACTGTCGAAGCTCGACGTCGCGGCCGATGTCAAAGCCTCGACCTTCCACGCCGCGGCGCTGCACCAGCTCCGCCAGGTCTGGCCGGACGTGTGCGGGGGACCCATGCCATTCATATCCCGGAACCCCCTCGAACTTGTGGAACGCTCCCTGAAACGCGTCACCACCTACCAGGTCGATGACAACACTGTGCGCGACCTGCAGGCGGAAATCAACTGGTGCAAGATTTCGCTCATCGCCCCGGAGGATTACGAACGCGTCTGCGCGGCCACGCATCGCCAGTCGCCGGCGGGACTGGAGCCGGACCAATTCGTGGACGTATACAAGGCGTATGAAGCCGAGAAAACCAATCGCAACGAAATCGACTTCGACGACATCCTGCTGATAGCCTGCCACCTCATCGACAGCGACGCGGAAGTGGCGGAAAACATACGTTCCGGCATCAAATGGATCACCGTTGACGAGTATCAGGACGTCTCGCCGCTGCAGCACCGCCTGCTCACCCGCTGGCTCGGCATCAACCGCAACATCTGCGTGGTGGGGGATCCGGCCCAGACCATCTACTCGTTCGCGGGGGCGAGCAGCTACAGCCTGCTCAACTTCGCATCCGAATTCGGGCCGCTTGCCGCGGACGTTAGGCTCAACACCGATTACCGTTCCACACCCCAGATCGTGAACTACGCCAACCGCATGCTTGCCGCATCGCCGCAGCGCACGGACTATCTCAAACTGAGTTCCGGACGGGAGGAAGGCCGACGCGTCTCCGAAACCGTCTATAACAGCGACATCGAGGAGGCACAAGGCGTGGCCGCGCGCATCCGCAGGCTCGTGGACAACGGAGTCTCCGCTGGCGATTGCGCCATCCTCACCCGAGTCAACGCGCAGCAGAGGATCTTCTGCCGGGCGTTGACCGAACAGCATCTGCGATACCGCATCAAAAGGGACAGTGGATGGCAGAATTCCGCGATTGCGGACGACAACCAGAACCGTTTGGCCATGTTGGAGGCGCTCGGCGTGGGCGCCGATCTGAGCGGCGTGACCATTTCCACCATCCATGCCTCCAAAGGCTTGGAATTCAAGCATGTGTTCCTGATCGGATGCTCAGAGGGGCTAATGCCGTACGGCTCGCCGCCCGCCGGCGAACTTTTGGAGGAGGAACGCCGGCTCATGTATGTGGCGGTCACGCGTGCCGAAGACACGCTCGATGTGTCCTATGCGCGTACCCGCGAAGGTGACGCAGGCGAACGCGGGCGCAGGGAATCACGATTCTTCCGGTGACTGCGGGCCGTCGGAACCGCTGTCCGTTTCGTCGCCGTCGGTACCGGATTCGCCGTCCGTTTCGTCGGAACCATCGGCGTCCGACGAAACGTCGTGCTTGTGCTCTTCCTCGTCAAGCAGTTTGGTCAGCTCGGCATCCCAATCGATGGAGTCGAGAACCTCCTGTGATGCGGCGGCATCCTGCTTGTTGGAATCGGTGGCGGCGTCCGTTGCGTTGGCTGCCTCGGTCGCGCCGTCGGCATTGTCTTGCGATTGCTCGTCCGGCAGCTGTGGCAGCAAATCGGGGTGCGACCACTTCGCGTCGCGAGCCTCGGAACCTTCCTTCGCTCCGATACTTTCCCATAACGCGGCCGCCTCGCGCATGCGCTTCGGACGGAGCTGCATTCCCACCAGGCTTTCGAACGTGCGTTCCGCCGGTCCTCCGATGGCGCGTTCGCGGCGGAGCATCTCACGAAGCTGTTCGATATGCGGGATGTGTGCCATGCCTGCGCGCCATACGACGGCATCCACCCAACCTTCGACCAGCGCCAGCAGATTCTCCAACGAGGCCATGGCCTGCTTTTGCTCCGGCGTGTCCGGGAACGCCACCTTGGTGATGTTCACCGCGCTGGCCATGGAATCCGGATCGATGGATTCGGCTTCACGGATCTGCTCCTCCATGGCGTCCATGTCGATGGCGATGCCACGCGCGTATTTGCCCAGCAACGCTTCGAACCGGGGCATTAGCCACGGCACGGAGGCGAACAGACGCGCATGGGCGAGTTCCTGCAGTGCGAGATACCCCATTACCTCGCTCACGTCGATGTCCAGCGACTTCGCGTATTCGACCACGTTCTGCACGATGAGTCCGCCTGCGGGATTCTTGGACAGCGCGATGCCCTGATCGAAGCTGCCGCGCACCTCATGTGACAGGTCGCCGGCCGCGCGTCCCAGCTGCATGGCGAACGACGTGTTGCCGACGAAACGCATCAACTTGGCGGGATCCTTCATATCGTCCGGAATCGGAATCTCGACCGGGCCTGCGAAAATCCCCGAAATCTCAGGTTGTATTTCGCCGTCGCCGAAACGCTGCGACAAAATCGAAGCCAACGCGTCGTTCATCGACTCGGCCACGGGGGAAACGAACTGAGCCCACGAATCGAGAGTGCTTTCCACCCAGCCCGCGCGGGTAAGCAACTGCGTCTCGCCTTGTGCCGGATCGAATTCGCAGGCGGTGTCAAGCCACAGATTCGCCTCGCTGATGGCACGTCTGGCGATTTCGCCGTTCTCCGCGCTGACATTGGCATCCGAGCCGGTGCCATTGGCCTTCTGCAAGGCAAGCGATTTCGCCAGTTTGATGTTGATCGGCCCCTGCTCGGCGACATGCTGGATGTCGCCCATGGTGTTGAGCCCGCCAGCGGTGAACGCCTGCATCATGGATTTGACTTCTTCGGGCTTTGGCAGCGTGCTTGGATCCTGGCTCATCAGCTGGTCGCGCACGGCTTCCGGCATATTGGAAAGCTGATTCCACGCCGTTTCGCCCTGAATCGGGCCGAAGCAATCGATAAGCCACTGGCGGATCGCATTCTCGTCCATACCGTCCCCTGTCCTTGTTCCAAGCGATTGTTAAGTTCGTTTGCCTTCCATAGTATGGGAGGCATGGCCGATATGCAGGAAACACAGCGAGTTCACGCCAAAAGCACACGTACGGGGAAATCCCAAGGCGTTCTGCCGCGTCTCAAACGATGGTGGTGGCGTGTCGGGCGATGGCTTGATGTTCGCCCATGGCGATATCTCGCCGGTCTGTTCACGGCCGTGCTTTGCGTGGTGATTCTCTGCCTTCCCAGCGCGTATGTGGTGCAGGGCCCCGGGCCTACTCAGAACGTGCTGGGCGCGGTCGGCGGCAAGCAGGTCATTTCAGTGTCGGGAGTGAAGACGCATAAGGATTCCGGCAAACTGCTGCTCGTCACGGTCAATGCCTCCGGCGTGCCGGGCTATCCGGTGTCCAACGCGCAGACTCTGCTGGCATGGGCGAATCCGAAGTCCACGGTGCTTCCGCAGGAGGCGGTGTTCCCGGTCGGTCAAAGCGCCAAGGATTACGAGAAGGAAAGCAACAAGGAGATGGCGTCCTCCCAGGACGCGGCCACGGCGGCGGCGCGGAAATTCCTCAAATCGCGCGGATACGATGTGTCGGGCATGAAGGTGACCATGCATGTCGATGACATCGGCGGACCGTCCGCGGGCATGATGTACACGCTCGGCTTGATAGACAAAGTAAGCGGGGAGAAACTCTCGGGAGGGAAGACCATAGCCGGAACGGGCACGATGAACGCCAAAGGCAAGGTCGGCGCCATCGGAGGCATTCGATTGAAGATGATCGGCGCGAAACGTGACGGAGCCACATGGTTCCTCGCGCCGGAATCCAACTGCTCCGATGTCGTCGGACATGTCCCGCAGGGTCTACATGTGGTGAAAGTCGGCACCTTGGATGAGGCATACCAAGCATTGGTCGCCATCCGCGATGGCAAAGGCGGATCCCTGCCGAAATGCGTCGCCGGGAAGTGACCGTTTCATTGGCCGCGATCGGCAGGGGGATATGCCTCGACATTGCCGAAAATCGCCATGGAATCTCGAAACGTGAGCAATTCCAGCGTCTGTAACATGTATTTCGAGCAGTGTTGGTATATTGGCGAACGTGAATCAAACGGCATCTGATAACGCTGAAGAATTCGGTTTCCACGCCGGCGACCTGGTACAGGAATGGTTGTGGGACGATGATGTGGATGACTCGATCCGCGCCAAGATCGAGGAGCTGACCGGCGAGGAACTGGTCGACGAGGACTATGATTCCGCCGTTGATGGCGTGATCATCTGGTGGCGTGACGGTGATGACGAGGACGAGTTGTCCGACACCATCGTGGACGCCTATGCGGTTCTCGGCGATGATGGTCCGCTGTGGGTGCTGACCCCGAAGCCGGGACGTCCGGGGGCGGCAAGCTCCAGCACCGTGCAGTCCGCGGCCAAGACCGCCGGCATGAACGCGGCCACTCCGTTGACCGTCAGCGCTGATTGGAATGGTGTCCGCCTGCGTGCGTTCGGCAAGGGCAGGTAGAATCTTAGATTCTCTATTCGTGAGTTTCCAAATCCCTCTGGTTCCTTCGACCAGAGGGATTTTTCGTATGTGGGTGAAAGTGGGCGATAAGGGACTCGAACCCTTTGCG
>NZ_JDTK01000003.1 GCF_000770925.1 Bifidobacterium ruminantium DSM 6489
CCGGGGAGTGGGCGATAAGGGACTCGAACCCCTGACATCCACCGTGTAAAGGTGGCGCTCTAACCAACTGAGCTAATCGCCCGCAGCAATCCACTGTACCGTATGTCTGTGATGTTGGCCGCGCGTGTCGGCGATCCGAGACGAAATCCATGCCGGTGGAGGGCTTCCCGAGGATGCGGCATGCGGTCTATTATCGCCGATTCGGCCTTTCATGGCGGCTGCGTCGAATCAATCACGTAAAGTAGTGACGTTAATACGTGTAGCAGGAGGTTGAACGCCAATGGCACAGGAACCTGAAACCGAGAGGAGCGCATCGGGGATCGCACGCGCCGCAAAGCGGAAGTGGGGATACGATGCGGAACAGGTGGATGCTTTCCTTGAACGCGCGCATATGCTGTATGAGGGCGAAGGCGCACAACTCACCCAGCATGACATTCAGAACGTTTCCTTCGAACTGGTCAAGGGCGGCTATGTGATCGCCCAGGTGGACGCGGCGCTGGCTCGTCTGGAACGCGCCGTGGTGGATAAGCAGACGACTTGGGAGATTTCCCAGCATGGCCGTGTCGCCTGGAAGGCGCAGACCGAGGATCTGTTCAAGAAGCTTGACGCCCATGCCGAACGCGAGCCGGGAGAGCGTTTCAAGCCGGGCGAAGGAAAGAACCCGAGCTATGACCGCAAGCAGGTGGATCGCGTCATCGACAAATGTCTGACCAAGGCCGCCGGAGAATTGGGTCTTGAACAGATCAGCGAAGAGGATTCCAAGGCGATTGCTGACGTGAACGCCCAGACCATTTCCAACGTGGTCTTCACCCAGCGCAAAGGCAAGAGGGGATATGACGAGAGGCAGGTCGATTATTATCTGGCCGCCTGTGGTCAGTTGCTGACCCGACTGGAATCGTATGCGCGTGTCGCCGATTTCGTCGGAGAGCCTTCCGAAGAGGCGCAGTCCAACATCGCACCGGCATCCGTTGACGGCGATTCCCCGATGATCACTCCGTTGTTCGCGAATCCCGCGGTCGCTGCGCCCTCCACTGGAACCGCGCCGTCCGCGTCGGCTGTGCCGTTCGCTGCGGCGAGCAATGAGAAGGATCCCTTCGATGCATTGAACAAAGCGGAGCATGAGATCTTCACTTCTGCGGTCGCGTCTCCGGTGAGCGCGCCCACAATGAAGACGGATGCGCCGACCGTTCCGCCGGTGGTTCCTCCGGTCTTCCATCCGCAGACGGCGACGCCGTCCTCCAAACCGAAGGTGTCCGAGGAGACCCAGGTGTTCAATCCGCTTGCCGACAGCGTTCCGCAGGCTGCCGCTCCGCAGACTCCGACCGTCCAGCCGGTTCCATCGGAACCCGAAACGGAATCCGATTCCTCGCTTGCCGCCTTGGCTCATTTGGCGCACACGGTCAATGCGGCGAACGTGACGGAGAACACGTTCACTCCGCAGGTTCCGAATCTGGCCATGTCTGAAACCACGAAGCCCGCCGCTACGTCAAGCCTGGGTTCGCTTGCGGCTTCGGTTCCGCCGTCCTTCGCTCCGGAACCGGCCGCGCCAGCAGCACCCGCTCCGGTCACGCCGCCCGCGTCTCCTGCGCCGGTCGCTCCTGCGGCGCCGGCCGTGACAACTTCGCAGCCGAAGCCATCCGAGTCCGCGGTTCCGTCCACCAAACCTGCCGCTCCGGCGCCCGAACCACCGGCTCAGACAAAGCAGAAAACGGACAAGCCCGTCCAACCGCTTTTCCCGGCGAGCATCGACAGCACGAATCTTGATATTCCGGATCTGTCGTTCCCGTCGTTCGACTGACGTATTTCCGACGAACAGGCTGGCGCAAACGCCGGCCTGTTCTCATGTTCCACATAGTCGCAAACCAATGCCGAGACATCGGCAGCATATACGGGGAGCAAACGCATAATCCATGCAACCATCAACCGTAGTAATCCTAGGTTCCACCGGATCCATCGGCACCCAAGGCCTTGATGTTATCTCACGTCATCTTGATCGCTTCACCGTGACGGGGCTCGCCGCCGGTGGGGCGCACGTCGATCTGCTTGCCCAGCAGGCGGCGAAATTCCATGTACCGGCCGTCGCGATTTTCCATAAGGAAGCCGTTCCCGCGCTGCGCGAGGCGCTGGAACAGGCCGGTGCAGGGGAAGTCGAAGTGACCGCAGGTCCCGACGCAGTGATCGGCATGGCCGGCTCCGGCGCCGACGTGGTGCTCAACGGCATCACCGGATCCATCGGCCTTGAACCATCAATCGCGGCCCTGCAGGCAGGATCGCAGCTGGCGTTGGCCAACAAGGAATCCGTGGTGGCCGGCGGCCATCTGCTGTTCGATTCGCAGGTGCGGGACAAGCAGATCAATCCGGTCGATTCCGAGCATTCGGCCATCTGGCAGTCGCTGCGTGCCGGCACGCACGGTGAGGTCTCCAAACTCATCGTCACCGCATCCGGCGGCCCGTTCCGCGGCTGGAAACGTGAGCAGATGACTGACATCACTCCCGAGCAGGCCCTCAACCACCCCACATGGAACATGGGGCCGGTCGTGACCATCAACTCGTCCACGCTGATGAACAAGGGACTTGAGGTCATCGAGGCAAGCCGACTGTTCGACGTGCCACCGAGCCGCATCGACGTGACCGTGCATCCGCAATCCATCGTGCATTCCATGGTGGAATTCCGCGACGGCGCCACCATCGCGCAGGCTTCGCCGCCGGACATGCGCATGCCGATCGCCCTCGGCCTGTCCGCTCCGGAGCGTTTGGGAGACGTCGCCGCGGCCTGCGATTGGACGAAGGCGGCCACATGGACGTTCGAACCGCTTGACGACGAGGCCTTCCCCGCGGTAAGCCTCGCCCGTCACTGCCTCGAATCGTCCGAAAAGCATACCGCCGTGCTCAACGCGGCCAACGAGCAGGCCGTCCATGCCTTCCTTGAGCATCGGCTGCCGTATCTCGGCATCGTGGACACCGTGCGCGAGGTCCTCGACGAGATGGACGCCGAATTGCGCGGCAATCCGCTGTTCGCTTCCGTGGAGGAAATGAGCCAACTCGAACGTGAGGCGCGTGACCGCGCCGACAAGCTGATAAACAGGTAGAGAGCGAAAGTAATCGTAAAACCATAGCGGGGTGTGTGAAGCGCGCCGCACATGTCAAGGATCACGTATGCCAGAAAACGAAAAACCGTTCCGCAAAACCGGTGACGCGGACATCAGCGAAAGCCCGCTGCATCCGCGCCGCAAATCCCGCCGCATCATGGTCGGCCCGGTGCCGGTCGGCGGGGGAGCGCCGATTTCAGTGCAATCCATGACCAATACGCTGACGGCTGACGTGCCGGCCACCCTGCAGCAGATCGCGGAACTGACCGCGGCCGGCTGCGATATCGTGCGCGTGGCCGTGCCAAGCCAGGATGATGCCGACGCGCTGCCGGAAATCGTCAAAAAATCGCCGATTCCGGTGATTGCCGACATCCACTTCCAAAGCAAGTACGTATTCCAGGCCATCGATGCCGGTTGCGCCGCCGTGCGCGTGAATCCGGGCAACATCCGCAAATTCGACGAGGTCGGCCCCTCTATCTGCAAGGCGGCCACGGACGCGGGCATCTCCCTGCGCATCGGCGTGAACGCTGGCTCGCTCGACAAGGAACTTTATGCCAAGTACGGCGGCCCCACGCCGGAGGCGCTGGTGGCGTCCGCGCTGAAGGAAGCGCGCATGTTCGAAGACGTCGGCTTCCACGATTTCAAGATTTCCGTCAAACATCATGATGTGGTCACCATGGTGCAGACGTACCGTCTGCTGGCGTCCAAAGGCGATTGGCCGTTGCATCTGGGCGTCACCGAAGCCGGGCCGACCTGGCAGGGCACGATCAAGAGCTGCTTGGCGTTCGGCGCTTTGCTGGCCGAAGGTATCGGCGATACCATCCGCGTCTCGCTGTCCGCACCTCCTGTGGAAGAGGTGAAGGTCGGATGCAAGCTGCTGGAATACATGGGATTGCGTCCGCGTAAATTCGACATCATCTCCTGCCCGAGCTGCGGTAGGTCCCAGGTGGACGTGATCCAGCTGGCCAACGCCGTGACCGAAGGCCTGAAGGATGTGACGGCTCCGATTCGCGTGGCTGTCATGGGCTGCATCGTCAACGGTCCGGGCGAGGCCCGCGAAGCCGATTTGGGCGTGGCCTCCGGCAACGGCAAGGGGCAGATTTTCATCAAGGGCAAGGTCATCCAGACCGTGCCGGAAGACCAGATCGTGGAAACCCTGCTCGCCAAGGCGCAGGAGATCGCCGCGCAGATGGAAGCGGACGGCCAGGTGCCTCCCTCCGCGACCGGTCCGGTGGTCGTGCCGGTGACGCAAAACGGCGATTGCTAGAATGGACGGCGTGTCAGAGCAGGATCATCAGTCAGCAATCGCCGGCCAATCCCCGCAGCGAAGGGAGGAGCCGTCTCGTTCCGCGGAACCGCAACGGGAACCGCACCGTCCGTGGACAAGCGGTCGGCGGCTGATGGTGAGCCTGCCTATTTTCATCATTCTGCTGGGCATCTTGGTTTCCGTAGCCAATCTGACGGCTTCCTCATGGAACTATGAGCCGACCGAACAGACCATTGAGACACTTGACGCCGACACGTCCGTGACCTTCAAAAACACCACCGGCAAGGCTTTGGCGAAGAAGGGCGATTACGAGGTGACGAAACGGTATGTCGTCATCAATGCGAAACGGCCTTCCACCGGTGAGATACAGCGGATTAAAGTGCTTATCCGCGAGCCTAAAGGCGCTGGAGGCAACCGACCTGGTGTGGTCTTCATGCATGGGGCCGGCTACGGAACCTGTGACAACTCCTTCGGAGACATGGCCACCGACCTGTCCTCCGCCGGCTTCGTGACGGCAGTGCTTGACAAGCCGGTCTGGTCCACCAACGACGCCACGCGCGATTACCCGGGATCGGCGGTCATTTACGACCAGGTTATTGACCTGCTGAGGGGCATGGATACGGTGGACGCCTCCGAAGTGGGCATTTACGCTACTTCCGAAAGCACGTGGATATCCTCGTATCTACTGCAGCGGGACCCTGACGTGGTCTTCCAGGTGCTGCTCAGCCCGATGGTATACGAGCCCAGATATTCGTTGGGATTCCTTGCCGCGCAGGACTTCGCGCTCGTCGGCGCACATGACGGCTACCAGTCGATTGTCCGCCGTGTGTTCGGTATCGATGCCTCGCTGTTCGGCCTCACCAATCTTGATATCGACACGTTGACGCCGAAAGCCTACGCCATCCCCACATTGGTGGCGTACGGTACGAAGGACGTCATGACCGCGCAGGTGGAAGGTACCGAGAAAATCGTCGATTTGGCGCATAAGGCCGGCAACCGGAACGTCACCATACGCACGTATCCAATCGCCAACCATGTGCTTCGGCTCGGCGACGAAGCCAATTCCGGCACGCCATTCGCCGACGCGTATGAGGATGATGTGGTCGACTGGGCCGTCGGCACCACGCAGGGGCTCACGCAAACCAGCGAACGCGTCGCCGGCACTAGAATGTACCAATCGATCGCCGTTCCGTTGGAGCTCAAGGCCAATCGTGGTCTGACCATCTATCTGGTGGCACTGCATGTCGGCATGGTGCTGTTGCTGCTTATCGTGGGATTGCTGTGGCTCGTCGTGCTGGCGCGCAAGATCTGGGCGCGTGCGCACGGACGACGGTATCGGCTGGGAATGGCGCGGGGCTTCAAGAACTCGCTGGTCACGTTGACGATCGCCACCATGGCCACGTTCGTGTTGTTCTGCGCGGGGCTCGGTGACGTGATCATGGGTGTTGTTAAGCTCGCATGGGGCAGCGCGCCCGCCGAGAATCCGGGCGTGATGTATTGGAGCTGGCCGGTCATCCAGGTGGTGTGCATCGCCGTGGTATGGGCGTGGTCTCGGGTGTTCATGCGCCTGATCGAGGAGGCGTCCCATCGCGGCATCGTGCAATGGCCGCCGCGCAAGGGAGCCATCGGCGAGATCGTCAGCGGTCGTCAGCCGGTGCTGGCCTCCACACGTTTCGGCCGTGTGATGTTCTGGCTGACGGTGGTGGCCATGTTCTCCGTGCTGCTCGTTTTCGCGTTCTGGGGACTGTTCATTTACTGAAGCTATCACGTATGTCGCGCCAAGCATAGGAAAGAAGGCATGCATTGCCGCTGTATCAGGATGAAGGCGTGGTGCTGCGCACCGTCAAACTTGGCGAAGCCGACCGCATCGTTACCTTGCTCACACGCGGCCATGGCAAAATCCGCGCCGTGGCCAAAGGCGTGAGACGAACCAAATCGCGATTCGGTGGCCGTCTTGAACCGTTCATGCGCGTGTCGCTGCTGATTGCGGAAG
This sequence comes from Bifidobacterium ruminantium DSM 6489, assembly GCF_000770925.1. Lineage (GTDB taxonomy): Bacteria > Actinomycetota > Actinomycetes > Actinomycetales > Bifidobacteriaceae > Bifidobacterium > Bifidobacterium ruminantium. The sequence goes on from NZ_JDTK01000003.1 coordinate 6,350, forward strand.
GCAGGTCGCTTGATGTCGTGTCCCAAGCCGAATCGATTTCCGCGTATGCTGGTTCGATCTGCTCCGATTTCCAAGCGTATACGGCGGCGAATGTGATCTGTGAGACCGCCGACAAGCTGGTCGTGACGGAAAAGGAGCCTGCGGCCGCGCAATATCGTCTGGTATTGGGCGCGTTGAACGCGCTGGCCAAACATGCACACGACTCGTCCGCAATCGGTGATTCGTACGTGCTGCGTGCGCTGGCAATCGCTGGTTGGACTCCGCGATTGCGCGCTTGCGTGGTGTGCGGAGAACCGATTTCGGCCTCTCTTGGCTGGTATTTTTCGATCCCCGCCGGTGGATTGATGTGCGTAGCTGACCATACGCCGGAATCGAAAGCGATTTCGTGGGATGCGCTCTGCCGGCTTTCCGCTTTGGTGGAAGGTGATTGGGGGGAGTTGGACGGCGTTCCCGTCACCCAGACGATTCAGCGGGAAACCCACCAAATGGTGGAAGAATGGGGTGAATACTATCTGGAGCGGCCGATTCGTTCCATGCGCTTGCTAGATTAGCGGTATGGCTTTTGAGAACGTCGATTACAAATCCCTTGACATTCCGGCGGCACCATTTTCCGATCCGTCGATCATCCCCGATTTTCCCAAGAACAAGGTTCCGCGCCATGTGGGCGTGATTATGGACGGCAACGGCCGTTGGGCACAGCAGCGTGGCCTGATCCGCACCGATGGGCATCAGGCTGCGGAACCGGTGGTGTTCGATACCATCGCAGGTGCCATCGAAGCGGGCGTACGGTACCTGTCCCTATACACGTTCTCTACGGAGAATTGGAAGCGTTCACCGCAGGAGGTGCGTTTCCTTATGGGCTTCTCGCGTGACATCATCCACCGTCGCGTCGATCAGATGAACGAGTGGGGCGTGCGCGTGCGCTGGTCGGGCCGCCGGCCGAAGCTGTGGAAGTCCGTGATCGACGAGCTGGAAGTGGCACAGGAGAAGACGAAGAACAACAAGACCATCGATGTGGTGTTCTGCCTGAACTATGGTGGTCGCGCCGAAATCGCGGACGCGTGCGCAGCGATTGCACGCGAGGTTCGTGACGGCAAGATCTCTGGCGATCGCGTGACGGAGAAGATGATTGCTGAGCACCTGTACAACCCGGATATTCCCGACTGCGATCTGGTGATCCGCACGTCCGGCGAGCAGCGTACCTCCAACTTCCTGCCGTGGGAGGCCGCCTACGCGGAACTTGATTTCGTGCCGGAACTGTTCCCGGATTGCGGCCGTGAGGTGCTGTGGCGTTCTATCGACCACTACATCCACCGCGATCGTCGTTTCGGTGGCGTGAAGAAGTAGGGGGTATTTGTTCCCGTCAATGTGTGCTTATTCGGACGAAAACAGACCGGTTTTCGTCCGAATAAGCACACATTTTCCTTTTCCCCCAACATCCGCTAAACTGCACGGATGGGCGAAAAGGAAACTCATTGTTCTCTGAATCTCCTGATTGCGAAGGCGCAGCGGGATCGGTGTTGCATGCGTCCTTTCTGGGATACGGACATCAAGGTGGTCGCACGTCGAGTCAAGCAGGGGAACATTGTCCGGGTGCATCGTGGTCTGTATGCAGGCAAGGAATATTGGGATCGGCTCGACCCGCATGAGCGGCTTCGGCACATTCTCCGTTCGCTATCCCAATGGCATGAGCGATGGGCGTTCTGCGGCGCGAGCGCGGCGGTCATGCATGGTTTGGATTGCTCGTACCGGCAGTTGCATCCGATTCATGTCGCGGTTGGCAGAAACAGCCGTCCGAGGAATCAGAGGTATGTGAGGTTCCATGTGTTGGATGATGCGGAAACGGTGGCTGTGGATGGTGCGCGCGTGACCTCTATCCTTCGTACGCTTGTCGATTGCGCTGCGATGATGCCGCGTCGCTATGCGATGGCGCCGATTGATTCCGCTTTGCGGCAGGGGAAAACCACCGTGGAGCAGATGTTGGAATATGTGGATGCGATTCCCATGCTTCGGGACAGGGAACGCATTCGTGCCGTACTTGCCCAAGGTGATGGAAGGGTTGAAAACGGTGGTGAGTCGGAGTGCCGTGCCGTTTTGGACGAATTGGGGTTTCCTGTGCATAGGGTTCAGGTCGAGTTCCCCTGCCTGAGCCATCCAGGCCGTGTGCATCGGGTGGATTTTCTCTGGGAACGAGATGACGGCACCCTGATCGCGGGGGAGTTCGACGGGGTTCAGAAGTACGTGGATCCGTCGATGACTGCGGGGCGGACCATTCGGCAGGTCGTCGATGATGAACGCGATCGACAGCAGTGCCTAAGTAGGCGCGGTGTAGATATGGTGCGCATGTTCTACAGGGATTTGGACAACGCCCAGGTTTTGGCATATCGATTGGAGCAGGCACGTGTGCCGCGGCGTTGATGTGTGTTGTTTTGGACGAAATCAAACCGGATTTCGTCCAAAACAACACACATCAACGCCGGATGCCGGCGATTCTACGGGTGAAGTCGGCCACGAAACGGTTATGATCGACGGTCAGTGCGACGTGTACGCGGGGCACGGCCGGGTCGATGAGGCCGGCCGGATCGCCGACGGTGCGGCCGCGTGTGCCGTGGAAATCGCCCGTTTGCGTCTCGACCTTCATCGGCAGATCGAAGCATTCCACCAAACTTGGATCCAATGCGACGGCCGCGGCAAGGGGATCATGCAATGGCATGCCTGCCGAGAAGAGACGCGCATCCGTATGAAGATTCGCTGCGATCGAGAAATCGGCGATATCGGCAAGGAACGTCCGTACGCCGGTCGGCGCAGCCTGCTGGCGCCACTGTGCGGTCGCGTCGCTTCCCAGCAGACACTGGTGTGTGACGTCCAGTCCTACCATGGTCACGTCCGCGCCGGAATGGAACACACGATCCGCCGCTTCCGGATCCTGGATGATGTTCGTTTCGGCGGTCGCATCCCAGCAGTTTCCCTCTTGGGTGAGCGTCCCTCCCATCATCACCAGCCGTAATCCGTCCGCGATATCCGGCGCTGCGGTGAGCGCCGCGTCGATGTCGCTCAGCGGTCCGGTCGCCGCCACTGTGACGTCCCTGCCGTACCGGCGGACCATGTCGATGATGAATCGTACGCCTTCCGGCGAGGCAGGCGTGCTTTCTGTACGGTCGCATGCGGTGAATGAAAGCGTGAGCGAATCGGTGGAAGGATTCGCATGGCGGTCGTGCACGTTGTAGCCGCCTACGGAAATCAGCCTACGCGATGTTAGCGTGAACGCTCCCGCCGAATCGGATGTAGACGGGTCCGCTGCCGGCCCGAATCCACCCAGGCCGTCCGTTCCATGGAATTGCGCGCATCCCGCGTCCGCGATGAAGGAATCGGCCCATGATGGATGCGTGGAGCCCGCGAGAACCGGCACATGCCGCAATCCCAGCCAATCCAGCACATATCGCGTGTTCCGCACGGCCGTATCGGCTGTCACGTTGCCATAGGTGCCGATGGCTCCCAGCAACTCGACGTCGTCGAACGTGGAGACATACGCCAGAGCCAGCGCGTCGTCGATGCCGGTATCGACATCGAGAATCAGCTTGCGTTTGACGGACATCAGACTCACTTCAGGAATTCGTCGGTCGAGATGTTCTTGGCCACCGGCACGGTGTGTACTGTCTTGCCATGCGAATCGGTGTAGGCGTCCTCTTTGGCGAGAAAATCGAAATACTGTTGCGCGCCCTTGGTGTCGTTCGTGCCGAACACGAACGAGCCATCCTTGATCTTCGCCGGATCGCCCCAATACTGGCCGTCCACGATGGTCTTCATGCTCTTCTTGACGAAAGCGAGCTTGAGATTCGCGTCGGGGGCTTCTTTGACGAGAATCGCGGCCGCATCATCGGGATGCGAGTAGGCGTATTCATACCCCTTCTTGGTGGCCTGCACGAACTTCCTTACGAGAGTCGGATTGGAGGATATGGTCTTGTCGCTGGTGATAATGCCGATGGTGTCGGCGTTGCCTGGCACGCCATAATCCGGCTCGGTGAAGCAGTTGAGCTTCGGGCCGTACATATCGGCCTGCACCCCTTCCCAAGTGGCGTAGAAGCCGCCAAAATCGGCTTTGCCGCTGGACAGCGTCTGGAATGTGGATGTGCCCACGGTCACTTTGTCGAACGTGCCTTTGCCGCCGTCCGTCTGGATCATGCGGCGGATCACCGCGTCGGATTCGTTCGAGCCGAACGTGGCGAAGGTCTTGCCATCGAAATCCTTTGGGGATTTGATCGCCTTGTTCGAGGCGAGCGAACACCAGATGGCGCTCGGCTTCTGCTGCACCTGCATAACCTGTTTGATTTTCGCGCCCTTGGTGGTGTACATGCCCACGTTGGTCAGATTCGACAGCGCGAAATCGGCCTGGCCGTTGTTCACCGCTTGTTCGGCGCCGGCCTGTGCCACCGCCACGATGTCCACATCAAGGCCGACCTGCTTGAAGTACCCCTTGTTTTTCGCCACATACACGCCGATATGGTTGGTGTCTGGCGCCCATGACAGCATGAACGTCACTTTTTTTAGACCATTTCCCGATTCGTCGGCATTGTTGCTGTGCCCACATGCGGCGACGCCGGCAAGCATGGTGATTGCGCCGAGAAGTGCGATTGCCTTGTGGAGGACTGTCTTCTTCATTCCTTGCGATTTCCCTTGAATCCCGTTGCTTTACCGTTTTCTAGGGATTGATGCTGCGGACGGAGTTCGGGCAGAAAACGATACGAAGGGCCCAGCCCCCGTTCGTCCAATGCCCCCGACGTTCCTTGTGGTGTCCTATCGTTCGTATGACTTCCCATACGACGCCGAGACGTGGAACATTGCCGGTTTGCCACACATTGGCTTGACAGCGCATCTTATTATACGGGTCGGCCTGACGAGCGGGTTGTGCCGGCATGCGGATCTCACTGCCCGGCATCAGGATCCTCGTCCTCGCCTACGGGCCCGAGCAGCACGCGCTCACTCAGGTTCACCAGGCACATGAGCACGCCGGTGATGGCGATGATGACCAGCGTGGCCGAGAAGATGAGCGGCGTGCGGAACGAATTGTAGGCTGCCTGCAGCCAGATGCCGAGGCCCTTGCGCGCACCTAGGTATTCCGCGGTGGCGGCGGTGGCGAAGATATAGGCGGCGGAGACGCGGATGCCGCCGTAGATTTGCCGGGCGGCCACGCGCAGCTTCACATGCCACAGCGTCCACGCGCGGGTCGCGCCGCATGTCAGCGCCACATCCGAATAGAACTGCGGCACCGCTTCCAGACCACGGATTGTCTGCACCGCGATCGGGAACAGGCCGAATACGGCCACGATCACGATTTTGCCGGAAATTTCGAAACCGAACCAGATCAGAAATAGCGGTGCGATTGAAATCAGCGGCATCGTCTGGGCGGCGGACAGCAGTGGGAACAGCGCCGCGTTCGCAATACGGGAGCAGTACAGCAGAATCCCGATCAAGATGCCGCATGCTACGGCAAGCAGGAAACCGACGGTACCTTCCAGTAGCGTGACCTGCGTCGCCGGCCATAGTGTGGGCCAGGTTTCGACGGTCGCCTGAGCAATCTCACTGGGGGAGGCGATCATCGTGGACGGCACATGCTCTATTCGTACCCATGCCTCCCATACCGCCAGCAGCAACACGATGGCGATCACTGTCGGAATACGACGTTTCATCATGTCAAGCAGTTTGTGTTGAACGTGCGCTTTTGCCATCGTTCACCTTGCTTTCTGCGTCAAAGTGGACGCGCACATGGTCGGTGGCGAGAAACCAGTAAGGTGAGGAGCCTGTTCGCCCACCGGCCAGAAATGTTCAGTTACCGGCACGCCAGTATAGACGATGGTGCGGAAACGCAGTGCCGTAGTCAGGAAACGGAACGGCGGCACCTTCCATACGCGATGCAAACGTATATATGTCGTATATAACAATGTGTCCTCCGCACCATACGATGCGAAGGACACATTCCCCCTTGCTACTGCCTTGTGGCTGATTGCCTGCCGTTCGTATATGTCATGACGCGGCAGACGTCTCGTTACTCGAGTCCGATGGACTTCAGACGATGAAGCATCAAGGACTTGACCTCAAGCGTACCGGACTCGGATTCGAGCTTGATGGCACGCGGGCCTTCGGAGGCATAGCTGTAGGAGCTGAGCACCTGACGGCCGTCGTTCACATATACCTCCACGCAGCCGCGATCCACGAACACACGCAGTTTGAGCTCTCCCGAAGCGAGTTCGGCGTCCGATAGCGGGGCCGCGCGATAACCGCGGTCGCCTCGGGCGTTGGCCTGGCGGTCCACCACCACGCGGCCGATCTGGTCGTCGTATGCCACGTAAGTGTAGGCGCCGTCCTCGGTGGCGTGGATTTTCAAGCCTGCACGTTCGGCGGTGGAGGCGTTGAGATCGATGGTCATCTCGATTTCCACAGCTTCGGCGTCATCGGAGATGATTCGTTCTTCGTTGATGGCCAAGCTAATCGAGCCATGGTCGAAGGAATCTTCGCGCAGACCCTCCATCTCCGCCACGGGAGCGGTATGCAGGTCGCCGTCCGCGCCCAGCGTGATCTCACGCGGTAGGGTCAGATTGCCGCACCAGCCGTCATCCTCCATGCAGATCGGGGCTACGAACGGGCTCATCCATCCGTAGACGATCTGGCGCTTGCCGTCATTGAAGGACTGCGGGGCATAGTAGTTGTGGCCGCAATCCCACAGACGGAATTCGGTTTCCGGCTTGAACTGCTCGCCCGGCGTCCAGGTGCCGATCATGTAGCCGGCGTTGTTGACGTTGCGGTTCATGAAGCCGGACGGCTGAGCGCCCATGGCGGAGAAGCCGATAACCCACTTCTCGTTGCCTTCGACGTCCTTGATCGGGAAGAAGTCCGGGCACTCAAGCATAAACACGTCCGGATCCGGATGCTCGAACAGCACCTGCTCATAGGTCCACTTGACCATGTCATCGGAGGAGAACAGCCACATCTGGCCGCGCTTCTCGGCAGAGGAGACACCGAAGGTCATGTACCACTTGTCGCCGGTCTTCCAGACCTTCGGGTCGCGGTAGTGGTGGTTCACCTTGTCGGTCGGGCAATCAATGACCATACCGCGCTTAGTGGCGCTGGTCAGCTCATCGTTGTCTGGTTCGGCGAGCATCTGCACCTGCCAGTCGCCGCCGGTGTTGTCCTTGCCGTTGGCCCAACGGTGGCCGGTGTAGTAGAACCTGAGCTTGCCGTCATCGCCGATCACCGCGGAACCGGAGAACACGCCGTCCTTCTCCTCTTCCAGCGAAGGGGCGAACATAATCGGCTCGCGCTTCCAGTTGACCATGTCGGTGGAGGAGACGTGACCCCAATGCATCGGCCCCCACTGGGTGCCGTACGGGTGTAGCTGGTAGAACACATGCCAACGGCCCTTGTAGTAGCACAGGCCGTTCGGGTCGTTGATCCAGCCGCCATTGGAGGCGATATGGAACTTCGGGTACCAGCGGTTGTTGCGCTTGGCTGCGAAATCGGCGACGCCGGCCTCGGCCTTGGCGAGTTCTTCGTCGTGATTCTTGATTTCGTGGAGGACGGGTGCGTCCGGAGTGAAGCCAGTCATCGTTGAATAGCCTTTCTTAATGATTGTTGAATCTTGCGATTGTTGAATTGTTGCTTATTGAATTTTTAGATAAAAGTTTTAAGAATGCTGCCCGAAACGGAAAAAGGGAAAACGCTTCGGGCAGCACGATTTAGTTGTGTTCTTGCCGATTTTGGCGGTTACGCTTAGGCCTTCACTTCCGTTTCGGCTGCTTTCATGGCCTTGAGCTGCTTGTCGGTGTAGAACGGGTCGCCGCCGACTTCCTGATTGTCCTTCTTGATCACGAAGATGCCGTAGATCAGAGCGGCCAGCACGATGCCCGAGATGGTGAAGAAGGTCGGGCGGTCACCGAGGTGGTCGTGCAGGGCGCCCATCGGGGTGGAGAAGATCACCTGGCCGACCTGGGAAGCGATCTGGAAGCCCACCATGTAGAGGGTTGCGGAAAGCTTGGTGTCGAAGTGCAGGGTGAAGTAGCGGAACGCCGGCAGGCAGAACAGCGGAACCTCGATGGAGTGGAACAGCTTGACGATGGACACGCTGACCGGATCGTGGAACACGCCGCACAGACCGATACGGGCGAACATCACGGTGGCGCCGAGCAGCAGGGAGTTACGCACGCCGATCTTCTTCATGATGATCGGGACGACGCCCATCATGGCGGACTCAAGGAACACCTGGAAGGAGTTCAGGGTGCCGTAGGTGGCGTTGCCGATTTCGGTGGTCGAGAAAAGGGAGGCGTAGTAGTTCGGGAACATCTGCTGATCGAACACGGTGTAGAAGGTGTTGGTGAACAGCATGAAGACGATGAGCACCCACAGGGTCGGCATCTTCAGAACAGCGAGCATTTCCTTGAAGGACGGGTTGGTCGGAGTTGCGTTCGGATCAGCTTCCTTCTTGAGTTCTTCCTTCTGCTCGGCCGGAACCCAGAAAGCATAGACGCACAGCATGCTGAGGCCGCAGATGGAACCAACCCAGAAGTTCAGCAGCGGGTTGATGTTGAACAGGAAGCCTGCGCACAGTGCCACGACAGCGTAGCCGAAGGAGCCCCAAGCGCGGGACTGACCGTATTCGAAGCCGAACTTACGGGAGTAACGTTCGGTGATGGCTTCGAACAGGGAGCAGCCGGCCATGAAGCCTGCGGACAGCACGATGGAGCCGAGAAGCACGCCGATGAAGCGGGTGGTGCCGCCGGCGGTCAGCATCGGTGCGTACACGAACTGGACGAACGGGCCGACGAGCGCCGCGACCGCGGAGATGAAGATCACGAGCTTGCGCTTGATGCCCAGCTGGTCCTGGATGGCGCCGTACGCGAACATGATGACCAGGGTTGCGAGGGAATTGATGGAGTAGATCTGGCCCTGCTCCGCCGAGCTCATGCCCAGGCCGTGGGTCGGGTCGGTGAGCCAGCGGGAGAAGAAGGACCACCAGATGCCCCAGGAGCAGAAGAACATGAAGATGCCGAAAGAGCTCTGCAGGTAGGAAGGATTCTTCCAAGCAGAACGTGTGTTGCTTGCCATTTTGATTCTCTTTTTCTCTTCGCGATGCCGCTGCCGCGCGGTATCGACCGCTTCTAATGTTGATCTGGCTTTCGCCGGTTCGTTCTCAGCTGCCGTGCCGAAAGCGAACATGGCTATAAGATAACACATCGCAAGGGATTCGTCAAACGTTTGACGTCAAACGTTTGACGTCAATGATTGCAACACCTAAAGAAGTGTTGAAATTACAGGGAATCGCAATACGGGCAGAAGCGTGAAACCATCTTTTGGCATGTCGGGTGCGTTGCGCACGCCGATCGCAGTCAGTGAACCACGACCGAGCCCTTTTCCAGCAGCGCGCAGTGGATCTTCGCCGGAATTGGCGCGTTGAGCGGCGGCAGGGGAGCTCTAGTATCCGGCCAGACGCTGGTATCCACGTCTTTGCCCTCGATCATGGAGATCAGCTTGCAGGCGGACCAGTATCCCATCTCGTAATGCGGCAGTTCGACGGTGGTCAATTGCGGTTCCAGTGTCTCCGCGAACACGCGGTGGTTGTCCACGCCGACCACGGAAATATCCTTGCCGACCGTCAGTCCACGGCGAGCCGCGCATTCGTACACATACCAAGCTCGTGCGTCGTTGAAGCAGAAGAAGCCATCGGGATGGGTGTCATCGAACAGTTTGCTAACCGCGCGTAGCGCCGGTCCGTTGTTCAGCACATTGCAGACCAATGAGGGATCGAAAACGCGGCCGGCATCGTGCAGCGCCGCTTGATATCCAGCCAAGCGTCCGTCCTGCGCGATCATGCTTTCCGAGCATCCGACGTAGGCGATGCGTTCGCAGCCGGCTTTGATGAGCCTATTCGTGGCATCGTACGCGATCATGAACTCATCGGGTTCGACGCTGGGTATCTTGTTGTCGTGGTCGGTGGCGTCCACCATCACGACTGGGTAGTCGTCCAGCGATTTCGGCACTTGGGCGATGCGGTTGGACATCTTTGAATAGAAGAATCCGTCCACGCCGTACCTTTTCAGTGTGGCGATCTCGTTTTCCTCGCTCGCCTTGCCGTCGGTGCTGACGGTGAACAGCATGTAGCCGTAGGCGCTGGCCGCGTCCTGCGCGCCCAGAATGATGCCGCCCGCGTACGGTGTGGTGGCGACTTCCTCGCTGATGAAGCCGAGAATGCGGGTTTTGTTGGTGCGTAGGCTTCGCGCCAACGGGTTGATCTTGTACCCGAGTTCGGTCGCCTTGTTCCGCACCAGCGAAGCAAGCGTGGGATTCACCCTGCCTTCGTCACGTCCGTTGAGCACGAGGGACACCGTGGAAATGGATACCCCTGTCTGTTCGGCGATTTCCTTCATCGTGGTCATAATCGCAACACTATACCCAAACAAAAGCGAAAGGCGTGCTTTTCCCAGAAAACGCGCCTTACGTGTGGAATGCCCTGTTCCGTCAGGGGTTATTTCGACAGAATCTCGTTCACCAGTTCCTGCTTGGCATGGATCTGCCCCTCGAAACCGGGACGGATGTCGAGACGGATCACCACGTCGGTGCGGTAACCCTGGCCGGCAAGCTTCATGGTGGCGTCGCGAATCACCTTGAGCACGTCATCGATGTCGCCTTCGATATTGGTGAACATCGCGTTCGTCTCATTCGGCAGACCGGATTCTCGGATCACATCCACGGCTTGCGCCACGTACGTGGACTTCTCCGGGCTTGCACCGGCGGGGGAGATGGCCACCGCGGCAAGCGTGTTGATATACGGTTTGCCTGTTTTCGGATCGACAGGCACTTCCTGCTTTTCGGCATTGCGATCGAGCGTCATGATGTTCCTTTCTTGCGGTTGCGCGTACTTGCTTTGTCTGCGATGGATTGTGCGGTCTAGCGCCACTTCCATGCGTGATCCATCGGGCCGGAGCCGTGGCCGAGGTCGAGTTGCGCCTCCAAGGCGCCGGTCAGATACAGCTTGGCATGGTCGACAGCCGTCGGCAGATCCTCGCCGAGCGCCAGATGGCTTGCGATTGCGGAGGACAGCGTGCATCCGGTGCCATGCGTGTTCGGGTTGTCGATACGACGGGAACGGAACCACGTGATTTTGCCGTTCGGCTCGACGAGCACGTCGCTGGCGTCCTGCGTGCCGTGGCCGCCTTTGACGAGGACGGCGCAGCCGAAGTGGCCGGCGAGCAGATGTCCTGCGGTGACCATGTCGTTCTCGGTGCGGATGGAGCTGCCGTTCTCGTAATCGATTTCGCCCGCGCCCTGCTGGATGGCCAAGTCGCACAATACTTGGGTTTCCGGCATGTTCGGCGTGATGACGGTGGCCAGGGGGAACAGCTTGGAGGTGAGCGCCGCGATGGCGTCGTCCTCGATGAGCTTCGCGCCGGATGTGGCCACCATCACCGGATCAAGGACGATGTTTCCCGCGTGGTGCGCGGTGAGACGGTCGGCGATCACGCTGATGAGTTCGACGCTGGAGACCATGCCGATTTTCACCGCGACCGGAGGAATATCCTCGAATACGGCGTCGATTTGTGCCGCAAGCATTTCTGGGGGAGTGTTGGTGACCATCGTGACGCCGGTGGTGTTCTGTGCGGTGAGCGCCGCGATGGCGGTCATGCCGAACACGCCGTTGGCAAGCATGGTCTTCAGGTCGGCCTGGATGCCGGCTCCGCCGGATGAGTCCGATCCCGCGATGCTCAATACCGGTGGCAATGTGCTGGTCATAATGCTCCCTTCCTGGTGCCTTCATCGGCGTCTGTTATACGAATCGCCATGCAAATCAGTATGCGAACTGGCGGATCTGCATGCATCGCATCACAGAACCGCCAGTCTACGCCGTGGATTCGTCAATGCACGGCACTAATCCACGAATATGCTTGGCTCTCACTGATACAGTGTGGAGCCGCCTTCGCGGAACTTCTCGCTCATCGCCTGCATTCCGGCCGCGATCGTCTGCGCGTCTGCGACCAGTTTCTCCTGTGCCGCGGCGTCACCGAACTTCTTGCGGATGTTCTGCGAAATCGCCATAGAGCAGAACTTCGGGCCGCACATGGAGCAGAAATGAGCCATCTTCGCGGGCTCGGCGGGCAGCGTCTCGTCGTGGAACGCGATGGCGGTGTCCGGATCGTAGCTCAGATTGAACTGGTCGAGCCAGCGGAATTCGAAACGCGCCTTGCTCATCGCGTTGTCGCGGTCCATGGCATGCGGATGGTGCTTGGCGATGTCGGCCGCATGGCAGGCGATCTTGTAGGCGATCACGCCCTGCTTGACATCGTCTTTGTTCGGCAGGCCGAGGTGCTCCTTTGGCGTCACGTAGCACAGCATGGCGGTGCCGTAACGCGCGATTTCCACACCGCCGATGGCGGAGGTGATGTGGTCGTAGCCCGGCGCGGTATCCGTGGTAAGCGGTCCAAGCGTGTAGAACGGGGCATCCTTGCAGATGGCTTTCTCCATCTCGATGTTCATGCGCACCGTATCGAACGGAATGTGGCCGGGGCCCTCGATCATCACCTGCACGTCATGCTTCCATGCGCGTTGGGTGAGTTCGCCCAGTGTCATGAGCTCGGCGAACTGTGCGGCGTCGTTGGCGTCGGCCAGCGAACCCGGACGCAGGCCGTCGCCCAGCGAGAACGCCACATCGTACTTGGCGAAAATGTCGCACAGCTCATCGAAATGCGTGTACAGGAAGCTTTCCTGATGATGCTGCAGGCACCATTCCGCCATGATCGAGCCGCCGCGGGAGACGATGCCCGTCGTGCGGTTGGCGGTCAGTGGCACAAAGCGCAGCAACACGCCGGCATGGATGGTCATGTAGTCCACACCCTGCTCGCACTGTTCGATCACTGTGTCACGGAACAGCTCCCAGCTCAGCTTGGACGCATCGTCCTCGACCTTCTCCAGCGCCTGGTACATCGGCACGGTGCCGATCGGAACGGGCGAGTTGCGCAGAATCCACTCGCGCGTGGTGTGGATGTCGTTGCCGGTGGACAGATCCATCACGGTGTCGGCGCCCCACTTGGTGGCCCACGTCAGTTTCTCCACCTCTTCGTCGATGGACGAGGTGACGGCCGAATTGCCCATGTTCGCGTTGAGCTTGGTGAGGAACTTCGAACCGATGATCATCGGCTCGGCCTCGGGATGGTTGATGTTGCACGGCATCACTGCGCGTCCGGCGGCCAGTTCGGAACGCACGAGCTCCACGCTGCAGTGCTCGCGTTCGGCCACATAGCGCATCTCCGGGGTGATGATGTTGTGGCGCGCATACCACATCTGGGTCACCGGATGGTCTTTGGCGCGCAACGGCTTGTGCTGACGGCCACGCCATTCCTTGGAGGCCTTGCCGCGCTTGATGGCGCGCTTGCCATCATCCTCGAGGTTGCGGCGGCGACCCTCGTATTCCTCAACATCGCCGCGGTCGCGAATCCAGTCGAGACGAAGCGGCGCCAGGCCCTCCTTCGGATCGCACTTGGGGCCTTCCGTGTTGTAATCCTTGAACGGCGCGTTCGGGCCGACGCCGGGGGTGTCGGACAGCTTGATCTCGGTGTACGGCACTTCCAGATCGTAGGAGCCGAACTGGTTTTCGAAATGGACGGGCGTAGTCTTGCGGATATGCGCCTTGTCGCGTTGCTTGGAACCACGGGCGGCGATGTCCACGCGCTGCTGCTTCGCCAGCTTGGAGGCGGCCTTGGCCTCCTTGGCGTTCGTGAACTTCTTCTCGGTTGCTTCGGAAGGCTTCTCGGCTGGTGCCGTGGTCTTCACACGCGGAGCATAGCCGTGCTTCCTGTCGCCGCGCACCGCCTTCCACCGCGTCACCATCTCACGGGTGGCTGCTTCCGGATCGTCCGCGCCCGCGATCGCGGACACCACGAACCAGCCGGCGGCCTTGGAACGTGCCAGCATCTCCATATCGTCGGCATGCACGCCACCGCCGACGACGACAGGGAATTCGCTTGCCGTGCAGATCGTGTTGATCTGCTCCTCGTCGAGCGTATGTCCGGAACCGTCGTTGCCGCCCACGGAGGCTTCCGGCTTGGTGGTGGAGACATGCAGCGGACCGGCTCCGATATAGTCGATGCAACCGTTCGGCAGCTCGTTGATGAGCTTGACGAGGCTTTCGGTTTCGGCGGACAGGCCGACGATGGCGTCCTCACCGAGCAGCGCACGGGCCTCGCGCGGTTCCATATCGGTCTGGCCGATATGCACGCCGTCCACCTTGATGCCCTTGTTGCGGGCCTGCCACACCACGTCCACGCGGTCGTCGATGACGAACGCCACGGAATCGGACTTGCCGTTGTCTTCGATAATCTGGGCGATGTCGCGGGCCATCTCAGTGATGTCCTTCGCATCGGCATCCTTGGCGCGCAGTTGGATGAACGTCGCGCCGCCGCGCAGCGCGTCATCGACCACGTCCGTCACCGGTCGGCCCTTGCAATCCTGAGGGCCGACCACGAAATATGCGCTCATGTCGAAACAGTCGCGCATGGATGCATATGGATAGTTATCCATTATTTCTCCCCTTTTTTTATTGAGTAAGTGCTCCAGAAGAAGTCTTGTGAATCATGCAATCGTATATATTTCGTATATACGATTGTGGTTGTGTGGAATTAGTCCAGAAAGACGGAATCAGACGGTTTCGTTGATTTCGGATTCGGCCACTTGGTCTGCGGTGACGTTCCACAGCGCGTCGAGCAGCGCCACCTGGAACGATCCCGGTCCAATCGACCGCGTTTCCGCGATTTCGGATGCGCGGTCATACAGCAACGATGCGGCCAGCGCCGCCACAAGCGGTTCGGCGACGGCGAGATACGTCGCGGTCACGCCACCGAGCGAGCAGCCGGCGCCGGTGATTTTCGTCATCATCGCGCTGCCACCGGGCAGACGGAAGACGCGGTCTCCGTCGGTCACCAGATCGATCGCGCCGGACACCGCGACCGCGCCCTTGCCGGTGGGGGAATGCTTCGCCAGATGACGGGCGATGCGCTTGGCCGCGTCGACGGCCGAATCGACCTCATCGACGGCCTCCACGCCCGCGGGGCGAGTGGTCGGATTGTCCGGTTCGGCGTTGGCGAGACCCCACATCGCGTCGAGCGCGATAATCTCGCTGGCGTTGCCGCGCACGATGGTCGGCGGATATGTGCGGAACGATTTGAGAATGGCCGTGCGCGTCTCGCCAATGCCGGCCGCGACCGGGTCAAGCACCCACGTCTTGCCGTTCTTGTGCAGTTTGTATGCGATTTCGGGCAGCGCGTCCTTGAAGAACGGCAGCAGCGTGCCCACGTTGATGTAGTTGGATCCGGCGATTTCGGCGGTGGCGATCACATCGTCCGGCAGATAACTCATGGCGGCCGTGCCGCCGGCGGCGAGCTGCGCGTTGGCCACCAGATTGATGGTCACGAAATTGGTGAACGACTGCGCCAGCGGAGTCTGCTCGCGTACGTCGATGACGGCCTGCCTGATCTTCGTGCGAATCGGATCGGTGGCCGGAACGGACGTCATGCCATCGTTGTTATCGGTGCCGTCGGCATATGAGTCAATGCTCATGATCTGCTCCCTACGTTGGTCCTAACCAACAGGTTCAAAGGGTCAGGCGTTGAGCCTATCTCAGCTTGCCGGACTCGGCCGTCAAGCACCCCCGCATGTTCAATTCCCCTTCAATGTATACAAGGGTGCTGACACGGGCTAGTCGCGTGTGGCTGGGTTCTTGCTCGGCAGTGCCATGAAGACGATGTAGGCGATTTTGGAACCGGCCGTCAACAGCAGCGCGATGGCGGTTATGCCAAGGCTGGCATTGGTGCCGTCAATCGTATGCATCGCGCCATGACTGATCGTCAAACCCACGGAATCTCCCAAAAGCGTGCCGGCGAACGATGCGACCAGTAACACGGCGAGCGTCCTGCCGCCGCGACCGGAATCGTGCAATCGGCGAATGGAAAGTGCGATGAACGGAATGATTGTCGCCATCTTCCACATGAGCGGGAATCTGCCGAAAACCGCGCGGGGAAAGCCGCTTCCGCCGGTACTTCTGTACAGCGACGCGATGACGAGACTCGCCATGATTACGATGAGAAGATCGCACAGCATCCACCGCCAGAACTCGCTGCGTGACGCGCGTCCCCTGAAATCAAGGGCCTTCTTCCAGAATCTCAGGAACGCTTCACGCATACTGCAACCGTATGCAGGCTGATTGATGGACGGGACGAAGTGGGGGCGCCTATACCCACCGTCCGCCTGCCATGCGTGCGTGGACGAGTCGCTTTCCGCCGTATGGTATGCGCCGAATCGCTGTTGCGTGTTGCTCGAATCGTTGAAGCCATAATGATCTTGAGGGTTGTATTGGTGATCGCTCTGATCGGAGGGCCGGTATTGGTTCGGTGCTGACATGGATCGCCTTTCGACTGGGAAAATGACTTACAGCATATAAATACGGTGAAAACGATAGTGTGGTCGGATATTTTCCGAAAATCTATATCCCGAGCTGGAATATTCCGTATTGGCTCCTGAGATTACTGCTCACCCACAATTGCCGTCGTGGATGGACGAGGCGATTTGGTCGCTTTGCTCATCCATCGCGTATTCGGCCAGACCCTGCTGTTGCTCGGCGATGCGTCCGCGGTCGGCGCCGAGATACAGCACGGAATAGGAATTTGTCACCGCTTCCGTGCGGTCGCCGGCGATCGCGGGCTGTATGGTTCCACAGGAGATCATGATCGAACGATGAGAAAGCTCATGTTTGACGACATCCACCAGCCAGGGGCTTCGCGCGGTCTGCGTCCATGACGGGTGCGTGGTGAGGATATGCACGACGTTCCGCTGCGCGCGATCCGATGATTGGCAATAATAGGCCACGGTGAATTCCTGGGGGAGTCCGCTGGTCTGATCGCCGCAACCGTATTCCATGGTCTGCTCGATCTGCACGCCCATCGTCCCCGCCACGTTCGTCGCAAGTGTGTACCAACCAGCCGGATCAAGATCGCCGTTGAGCGCTGGCACGGCAATCGCCGCAGTGGAGACTTCCGCGTTATGCAGATTGGCCACCGAGTCCGATACTTGCTGCTTCACCGTAGAACGCAGCTTTTGCAACGACTGCAGGTCGGTGAGCAGATCCTGCATGGACGAGTAATGACGGTCCTTTCCATATCGGTCGATCAGCTCGTTCACCTGCGTCGGATCATCCACCTGCAACAGCCATTGCCCGCCATGCTGGGTGAAATCATCGGACATGGTCTTGTCCACCGCGTCGAGCAGCGTCTTGGTCTGCTCGTCGAGGTTGCGCGCCGTGACCTGCATATTGGAAACGGCTTCCTGCTGACGATTGCGGTTCAACGAACCGATCGCCCGCTGCATCGGATCATGCGTGGTGATCGACTGGATTTCCTTGGTTTTCGCTAACTGGTCGTAGTCAGTGATGTACTGCTGCACATTTTCGATTTCCGCCGCATATTGGTCCGGATCCTCCATGCTCTGCGCGAAAGCGACGCTGTCCTGCGCCGTCTGCCGAATCCCTTGCATGGTTTCGATCTGCTGCGTGGCCCAATCATTTTCGTCCGATACGGTGCCTTTTTTGAAATATATGGCTGTGATGAATACCGCGCATATGATGACCACGGTCAGAACATTCTTGGCGATTCGTGAACCGCGCGAATTCGAATCAATCAACAGCATAACCCCAGTCTACTGGAATGTACCGTGTCTCGTCGCAGTACGCCCTTTCCTCTGACTTCTCGAACGTGTATCGAACATGCATGTCAGGGTGATCACTTCCGTTTGGATCCGTCCGGCCAAGTGATACCCGTATCGGGGGAGTGCATCACGTTCTTGTAGATGTCGTTGCGGACGTAGATGTCGTAGGAGCCGGTCGTTCGCTGGTCCTTCCACGGCGTGACGAGATTGACGACGCGAACCTTGGTATAGTCGTTGCGATCGTATCCCAGATCGGAGAAATAGAATGGTTGGTAGATGATGTCGTAGACTTCCGGCTCGCCCCAGCTTCTCCAGGTGGCGAGGTCCTTCTTGCTCTCGTAGGGGTGCTCTATCCAGTCCCATGACGCAAAGCTGTGTCCCTGGTACGCGTTCGCTGCGAGATTGTGTTTGAAGTATGGGGCCATTTCCACCTGTGTCCGCTGCAGCCAGGAAGTGTAGTCGATGCAATTGTCTCCACCGGCGCAGTACCCGCCTTTGTCGATCAATTTGGCGACGCTTGGCGTGGTGTCGGACATTTTGATGAGACGTGTCCATCCCGACATCCACCGGTATTTATCCAGATGATAGGTTTTGACGTAGTTCGCCATCGCCCTGGATGGCGCATAATCGCAGCGGATGTCGCAGATGCTCGCACTGGCCGTCCAATACACGCCGATGAGCATGAGCAGCATTCCAAGTGCCTTCATCAGATTGAAATAGCGGAGCGAGGTTCTTCCTCCAAGTTGGCCGATGAGCCAATCGGCCAAAGTAAGGCACCATTTCGGCCAATCATCGGCGCTGATGGGCCGTGTCTCGCAGTCGATGGCCAGAATCGCTATGAAGAATCCCAGTATGATGCCGTCGTGGTGCGTGGAGAAGTGCTGTGTGAACACGATGCTCATCGCCAAATACGTGGTCAGCAGTAGTGTCGCATTGCTCCTGCGTCGGCTGATCTGGATGAGGAACGCCCACATCAGCCCCGGAGAACAGTCCCGCCTCAAGAACTTGATCCCATGAGAGCGTCACGAAGTTGAAGGATGAGTTTGTCAGGATTGACGTGAATAGCGTTTCAGACGGCAATAGGATCCAGGCGTTAAGGAACCGTTGCCAGACGGGAACCGGTTCCTCGGTTCCCTGTACATCGAAATTGCTGTGGAACACGTCCTTCGCCGGAATGACGTCGATGATCAGAATCACGGCGAATGCCAGCAGCGCAAGCAAAGCGAAGAACCTTCGCTTATTGCGGATCAGCGAATGGTCGGATTTCAGGAACCGGAACACCCAGTTGACCGCGAGCATGCCGGAGATCACAATGCCGTACGAGCTGGTTAGGCACAATAGCATCATGCTCAGTATGACCGGCAGTGGCTTCTCGTCGCGATTCTTCCAATTGATGGCGATAAGCAGCATCGCGCAGATCATCAGCGCGTACGGACGCGAAGTGACGCCGTACTGATAGCACAGGAAGTAGGAGAACGGCAGTATCGCCTTGAACAGTTCCGGCAGCTTGGTTTTGAATTCGAGCAGCCAGATCATGAGCATGGCGCATGCCAGATTGACGCTTTTCAGACCGATCTCGTAGGGCACGCCGAGTTTTGCGGGTATGGCGAGCATCATCCACCACAGTGGCGGATGATGCTCGTAGTGGGGGCGTTCCAGAATCATCTCGCGCCATGAGCAGTCGCGTGCTATGAGCCATGCCTGCGCCTCGTCGAACCACGGTTCGTGGAAGCACATCACCGTGGCCACCAGGATGACGTACACGGCGAGAACCGCGCAGTGTAGGCGGAACGGCGTAATCCAATGTCTGATCTTATCGAATCGCGTCACTTTCGCTTTGCCTGCAGCGGTTGCTGTTGCTGCACCCATTGTCGTTTCCTGTCACTTCCGAAATATATGGATATGTATTGCGATTTGACGCATTGAAAAAGGCGGATCCGCCACGGTCGCGCCGTTACGAACCCGCCATTGTCTGGATATGCGATGACGATCAGAAGGACTTGCGTGCGCCACAGAGCTTCTCGAACTCCTCGCGCACCTGCACCTTCACCAAGGCATCCTCGAATGTGATGGTGCCCTTGTTCACCAGACGCGCCAGATCCTGGTCGAGCGTGTGCATGCCTTCCTTCTCTCCGGATTGCAGCACGGTGCGGATCTGATGCGCCTTGCCGCTTCGGATCAGCGCGGCGACGGCCGGAGTGTTAATCATCACTTCGGTGGCCGGAGCACGTCCGTGACCGGTGGCGCGAGGAATCAGCGTCTGCACGATGACGGCACGCAGCGTGGACGCCACCTGCACACGGATCTGCTGCTGCTGGTTCTCCGGATACACGTCGATCAGACGGTCCACGGTGGAGCCCGCGTCCTGCGTATGCAGGGTGGCGAACACCAGGTGGCCGGTCTCCACGGCGGTCAGTGCGGTGGAGATGGTTTCCAGATCTCGAAGCTCGCCGACCTCGATGATGTCCGGATCCTCACGCAGCGCGCGCTTCAGCGCCTCCGCGAAGCTTTTCGTGTCGGTGCCCACCTCGCGCTGGCTCATCACGCACTTCTTGTGCTGATGCACGAATTCGATCGGGTCTTCGATGGTGATGATATGGTCGGCGCGTTCCGCGTTCGCCTTGTCCACGATCGCGGCCAACGTGGTCGACTTGCCGGAACCGGTAGGGCCACACACCAGCACTAGGCCGCGCGGCAGCAACGCCAGATCGGCGATGCGTGGGTCAATCCCCAGTTCCTGGGCGGTTTTGATGGTGGTCGGAATGGTACGGAGCGCGGCGCACACGCCCATACGGTCGTGGTACACGTTCACGCGGAAACGGAGCAGGTCGCCGACCGCGAAGGAGATATCGAGTTCCAAATCCTCCTTGAAACGCTCAAGCTCCAATTCATTGGTCATGACCTTCACGGCCTCGTACGTGCGGTTCTTGTCCCACACGCTCAGCCCCTTGGCCGGCCTCAGCTTGCCGTCCACACGCAGCATCGGCGGATCGTTGACCACCAGATGCAGATCGGAGGCGTTGAGCTCAACCAGTTGGCGAATCGCGGAGATGAACTCGTCATCCGCCTCCGGATGCTCGGCGCGCAGGAGATCCTCCACCTGCTGCGCTTTGATCTTGCGCTCCTTCGGCACCGCATCCTCATCGGAATCGTTGGTCTCGGGCACCACGAAATCAGCGTAAGGCATGACCTGCGGCTGCCTTGGCGCCTGATACATGGCATCCTGCGGAATATGGTTGATGACCAGTGGATTGTTCTGCACCGCGGTCTGCGTGACATCGGCCTGGGTCTTTGCAAAAGGCGTGTTGCCCGGCACGAATGACGGCGGCTCGCTGTCGATTTGCTGGATAGGACCGGATTCCACTCTTTGGGGAGTCGGTTCCGTGGCGTCGGCGTCGGCATCTGCATCGAACTGCAGCTGGTCGGGATCGACCTGCTGGCTTTCGGGCGTTGACGGGAACGTGTACGTGCCCTGCTCCTGCTGCACAGCGTCCTGCTGCACGGCAGGCTGCGGTTGCGCGGCGGCTGCCTGGAAGGTCTGCTCCACATTCTGCGGCTGCTGATATTCCTGTTGCGCGGCGGTCTGTACGACCGACTGCTGGACGGGTTGCTGCTGCACGGTCGGCTGCGCCTGCGCGACAGTCTGCTGCTGCACGGTCGGCTGCGCCTGCGCGACAGTCTGCTGCTGCACGGTCGGCTGCATGGTGGGTGTCTGCTCCACCCGCTGGGTCTGCTGTACGGCAGGCTGCACCTGCGTCTGCTGCTCATCCGGTGCCGAACCTGGAATGTCCACCTCATCCTGCTGCACTGCCGGCATGGAATCCATGGTGGAGAAGATGTTCTTCAGGTCGCTGTCGCCTACCTGAATGGCGTCGTCGGTCGACCAATGACGACCCTTGTTTGGATCGCCGCCGCCGAATGTCGGCGCCGTGTTCGGAATGGTTACGCCCTTAAGCCCCGCAAGAGCGTTGGGGCCATTCCATGTCGACTGCGCGTCGGTCATTTCCGTCCTTTGCTGTTGAGACTGTTGCGTCGGCTGCTGCGTCTTCTGCGACTTGCCTTCCTTGCCGAACACATTGAAAATGCTGATTGCGCTCATGATGCACGCTCACTTTCCTCACACCGTCACGCGGAGCACTTCGTCCACGGAGGTGATGCCTTGAAGAACCTTCTGCCAGCCATCCTCACGAAGAGTGGTCATGCCTTGTTCCCTCGCGGCCTTGTCGATATCGATAGAAGTGGCGCCACGGGCGATGAGATCCTCCATCGTGGAGTCCACGCCCATGACCTGCTGGATGGCCACACGCCCGCTATAGCCGGTGTTGGCACATTCACGGCAACCTACCGGACGCCACACAGTGGGGAGAGGAGTTCCGGGCTTGTGATCCACGCCCATCATCTTGAGCTCTACCTCAGTGGCGGTGTCCTGACGCTTGCACTTCTTGCACAGACGTCGGGCGAGTCGCTGGGCCATGACCGCGGCGAGCGACGAGCTCAGCAGGAACGGTTCCACGCCCATTTCAGTCAAACGGGTAACGGCGCTCGGCGCATCGTTGGTGTGCAGCGTGGACAGCACCAAATGGCCTGTCAGCGAAGCCTCGATGGCGATGTTGGCGGTCTCCTCATCACGGATCTCGCCGATAAGCACCACATCCGGGTCCGCACGAAGAATCGAACGGAGAGCCGCGGCGAACGTCATGCCGGCCTTGTTGTTGACCTGCACCTGGTTGATGCCCTTCATACGGAACTCCACCGGGTCCTCAACGGTGATGATGTTGATCTCCGGCTTCGCCACATCGCCCAGAGTGGCGTACAAGGTGGTCGACTTACCGGAACCGGTAGGACCGGTGACCAGCACCAGACCATACGGACGGTTGTACGCCTTGGAGAACACGTCGAAGTTGCGCTGGCTGAAGTTCAGATCCTCCACCTTGAGATTGCCGGAAGGCGTGCTCAGGATTCGCATGACGATCTTCTCACCCCACACTGTAGGCAACGCGGCCACACGAAGATCCACCTTCTTGCCATTGTGCCTGACGGTGATACGGCCATCCTGCGGCTTACGGCGCTCGCCGATGTCCATGTCGGACATGACCTTGATGCGGCTGATCACGCCCTGGGTCATGGCCTTCGGCGCCTTTTGGAACACGTGCAGCACGCCGTCGATGCGATAGCGCACCAGCAGGCCGTCTTCCTGCGGTTCGATGTGGATATCGGAGCAGTGATCGTCGATGGCCTGGTTGATGAGTAGGCTGACGAATCGTGCAACAGGGGAGGCGTCCTCGGCGTTGTCCTCCTCGAGGTTGACCTCCTTCTTCGCGGTCGCGGCGATCTCCTGCGAAAGCTCGTTCAGTTCGGCATTGGCTCGCAGATAGTGGTTGATGGCTTCCTTGACCTGCGAAGGCATGGCCACCATGGGGATGACCGGCATGCCGGTGGTGGCGGAGACGTCGTCGATGGCTGCGAAGTTCTTCGGATCGGCCATGGCCACGGTGATGCGTCCATTGACGATGGACAATGGCAGAAGCTGGTTGGTGCGGCACAAATCGTCCGGCACCATGTTGACGACTTCTTTATCGATCTGGTATTCGTTGAGATCCACGAATGGCAGGCTCATGCCTTGAGCCAACGCCAT
This sequence comes from Bifidobacterium ruminantium DSM 6489, assembly GCF_000770925.1. Classification (GTDB taxonomy): domain Bacteria; phylum Actinomycetota; class Actinomycetes; order Actinomycetales; family Bifidobacteriaceae; genus Bifidobacterium; species Bifidobacterium ruminantium. The sequence continues at coordinate 29,718 of NZ_JDTK01000003.1, forward strand.
GGCGTACTGGCGCTCGGTTTTTTCGTCCATGCCGCTCTTGGGATCGGGCATGGCGGGGAAGTCGCCGGTGGCATCGTTGGCTGAAGCGGCTGCGTGACGTGGCTGGCTTGGCGCGAAGATCTGGTTGATCTCACCCGTTGTCGGAACATGCGGATCCATACGCTGAGAGAAGCTGCTCGGCGTGTCTTCGTTTCGATTGCGTTTGAGGAAGGGGAAACGCCCTCCTGAACCAGCATCGCTCATAATGACCTCCTGGACCGTGGACTGGTGTACGCGGCATAAAAACAAAAACCCTTGCAAATGTTGGCATTCGAGGGTCCAAAAATGTTCAGTTGTCTAAGGTCATGTGAGCTGCGGCCACGCCTTGCGACGTACCACTCTTCTATATAGTAGCGCGTCAGCCCGGCAAAATCGAACCATATGCATGTTACATTGGGGGATGCAATCGTTGGCATAGAATCGTGATACAGTATCGAATATCTGTGAGGGACCGAAGTGCCTACGGTTCTGAGAAAATTCCTGTCACCTCCGAAGATGGGGTGATTTTCGCACTGAAGGAGCTGCTCATGGAGCGAGCGGAAAGCGGCAATGTGACAGGGCTTGCGGCAGGTCGCGTCAAACGATTGACAAAGCGGGGCGAGTCGGGTTTCACTCTGGTGGAGGTATTGGTTGCCGTGGTGGTGCTGAGCATCACCGGCCTGGCCGCCGCGCAGTTCGCCATCACGGCCATCCGCACGTCCTACTCCCAACAGCAGCGGTCCGCCGCGGTTTCGCTGGGCAGCGACGGTATCGAACGCATGCGCGCGCAGATAGCGGACGACAAATCGAAGCCGGCTCAGTATTATGCCGATCTGCTGGCCGGCATGGGTGTGGATGGCGTCAATCAGGCGCAGGTCAATCTTGCCGCGGTGGGAGCCATAAGATCCCAGCCTTCGGATCTGGCCGCGACGGATACGCCGGACACGGACGCCAACAAATACATCCAGCCAGTGAGGGACACCACAGGCAAGGATGCCAAGCAGACCAAATATACGGTGAACACTGTGGTGGAGAAGTGCTATCGGTTGAGCGGCACTATGGATTGCAAAACCGCTTCGGATCTCGGTATCACCGGCGCATCGAGCATCGCCGGGTTGGATGGTTCCGCGGACTCATCGTTGAAAACCGCGATATTGAGCCGAAACTCCATTCCCACCAAGGGGTTCATCTTCGACTCGAAGACCTATATGCCCATGGTTCGCGTGGTAGTGGGCGTCACTTGGAAAGACGGCATGAACAACGGCAAGACGGCCGTCTATACCACCAATGAGCTGCTTAATGTGGTCGGAGACTAGGGAATAGGGGCGCATCATGGAAGCAAATCATTCCGGATTCAGTCTGAACCGCAGGCTGCTGCGCGCATTGCGTAGACGTGCGGAGGGGCAGAGCGGCGTCACCTTGGTGGAGATGACGGTCTCGCTGTTCATCTTCGCGGTGGTATCCACCTTGTTCACCATGTCGATCGTGCAGTATCTGCATACCACCAGCTCCGATACCATCCGCGCCAGGTCATCTACGGAGATAGCCACCTCGGTGCGCAGCCTTGACCAATACATCCGTAACGCGGAAGGTGTCAAGGACGAGGGTGGCAAGATCACGCTGGTCACCTATGACGCCGATGGCGTGAAGCAATGCGCGGTGATCGACTACACGGAGGCCACCTGGTCGGGCAAGTCGGTAGATAGTTATGGATCGGTGGCGGTGAGGACCAGACCATATGACGCCGGTTCCGGCGCGTGGAGCAGGCATGTGGTGCTGGGATCCGTGATGAACTCAACCACAGCCAGCACTACGGACAACGCATTGTTCAATACCGATCTCTTCAAGGTGGACGCCAGCACCCGCGTGGTCCGGTACTCTCCGGTCACCGGTTCGTTCGTTGGCGGCAAGCCGGTCACGTCGAACACGTCCACGTCATTCACGGCGCGCAACGTCGCCTCCGGCGCATCGGTAGATTTCAGCAAGTGCAGCTGAGTGATTCCTGCATAACGTTTTCATGAGGGCGGTTCTCTTCGGAGAGCCGCTTTTTTGTGTTGGTTGTGTGGTGGTTTTACGAATTAGTACCCTCGACACGCCGATGCAGTGTGTTTTTTGTGATGATTTAATGTTTTTTCTTCACGAATATTTGCAGTGTGATTGCAGTGAATACTGCAAACGGTTTCAATAGTATTGCAAACGTTTCATGGAATTGGTTCAGCGTTGAACCAATTGTGTCGTTTGGATTGTTGAGACCTGCTGATCCGTGGGTGAAGGCCGGGTCGGATGTTTGTGAAGGAAATGTGTATGAAACCGTGATGAATTTGTGAAGCGCTTTTGTGCGGGAGTTCATCGGGGAGTGTGTCGATTTTGTGTTTGCGGCTGGTTTTTCTGTTCTATACTGGAGTCACCTGGTTATGTGAGCCAGAAAAAATCAATACAAAAGGGCGGTTCCGTTAGGGGCCGCGGAAGACCGCTTCTCGGGTCCATCGTTGGAGGCGATGCGGTGGTCTTCGGGTTTTGGAAAGAAGGATTCATCATGAAGAGCGTGCGTGCTGCTTTGAACCGTCGTGCCAAGGGCGAGAAGGGCTTCACCCTGGTCGAGCTGCTGGTGGTCGTGATCATCATCGGCATCCTCGCCGCGGTGGCCGTGCCGATCTACCTGAACCAGCGCAAGGCCGCGTGGAACTCCACCATCCAGTCCGACGTCAAGAACGCCAGCCTCGTGGTCGAAACCGCCATGACCGCCAACAACGGGAAGTTCGATGCAAATTGGGCGGGCCCCTATGGTCCCGGTCCCGCTAAGAAAAACTTGGGATCTTCCGATCAGGAAGTTACGGTTTCCAAGGATGTCACGATTACCATCGCAGCGGGCGTTGACTCGAATAACTACACCATCATCGGTTCTGATACCAATGGAGGCACCAAGCAGTACACGTATGACTCCTCTACTGGCGAGATTTCTGAATCGGCCAAGCAGTAAGCTACTCCTGCTAAGCCGTGAGGCATATCGCTAATCGCCTGAATTGGATGTCGGGGACGACAAACGTCCCCGACATTTCGCGTATCAAATAAATACCAGTATTCGACAATCCGAAGGGGAATCATGGCCGGCAACGACGCACAGGTTCAAATGGATGGCGGCACAAGGCAGTGGCGTTACAAGGGCGTCTCATTCGACGGCCAGCGCAAGGAGAAAGGCACCGTCGAGGCGCAGACCCGAGACCAGGCCATCGAACGCATCAAAAAACTTGGACTGTATCCCACGGATCTGGTTGACACGGCGGCGGGCACCGGCCTCAATGCCGAAATCAATATCAAAGCGTTCGAGAAATACCCCAGCAAGAAGGACTTCGCCGTCATGGCGCGTCAGCTCGCCACCATGGTGGCGGCCGGCGTCTCGCTGATCCGAGCATTGAACATCGTCACCGAACAGGTCACCAATCCGAAACTGCGCAAGGCGCTGCAGGCATGCGTGGTTCAGGTGGAAGGCGGCGCCTCGTTCTCCGAGGCCATGGCTGCGGATCCAGACACCCTCTTCCCGCCCATCATGGTGAATATGATCCGTGCGGGCGAGACCGGCGGCTTCTTGGACAAGTCCCTGATCACCGTGGCCGACAGTTTCGAGGCGGATGTGAGGCTTCAAGGTCAGATCAAAGGTGCTCTGGCATACCCGGTCGTGGTGCTCTGCATCGCGTTGGTTCTGGTCGCGGCCATGCTGCTGACCATCGTGCCGACCTTCGCCAGCATGTATGATTCCATGGGCGCGCAGCTACCTCTTGTCACTCAGATCATGGTGAATATGGGCAAGGCGATGCCGTATGCATTGCCGATCATCATTGTCGCGGCCGTCGCTCTCGCCATTTTCTGGAAGCGCAACCGCAACAAGGACATCATTCGCACCTGGTGGGATCCGTTCACGCTGAAGGCTCCGGTGTTCGGCAAGCTCAGCACCAATGTGGCGCTTGCCCGCTTCTGCAACAACTTCTCATCCATGCTTGCCTCCGGTGTGCCTATTCTTCAGGCGCTTGACATCGTCGGCTCCACATCCGGCAACTATGTGATTGAAGGAGCGTCCAAGCGTGTGGGGCGCTTGGTGGAACGTGGCTACCGTCTTGCGGACAGCATGAGCACCGAGAAGATCTTCCCGAACATGATGGTGCAGATGGTGGCCATCGGCGAGGATTCCGGCGCCATCGACAAGATGCTCGCCAGCGCGGGCAAAGCGTATGACGAAGAAGCCCAATCCATGGCCAAGCAGCTCACCTCGCTGCTCGAGCCTTTGATGATTCTTGTTCTTGGCGTGGTCGTCGGCTTCATGGTTGTGGCTCTGTACCTGCCTATGTTCTCCATGTTCGACGCCATCAACGGCCAGGCCGGCAACGCCTGATAGCCGATAAGCAATCGTATTCATCCGTTATATACAAGGTAGGAGCCGAAGATGAAGCAGACTGGTTTGTGGTCAAGACTGAATCGTAAGTACCGCGCGAAGCTCCGTGAGCGTATGGGCGAACGCGGAGCTGCCATGATGCTGGCCATCCTGTTCGTCATGGTGGTGCTCACCACCGCCGCATTGGTCATGACCACCCTGTTCGCGCAGGCGATTCCCTATAAGAGCAACAAAGAGAACTCCCAAGCTAACTACGCCGCCGAATCCGGCCTTGAAGTGGGCTTGAGCTATCTTCAGGAGACCTTGGAGAAACTGCAGGGCGCCAGCAGCCTTGACGCGCTTTTGGGATTGCTTCCTGCGACCAGCGCCGATACGAGCAACAGCGCGAAGGACGGCACCTTCACCAAGTATGAAGGCGCATCGGTGCTGCTGAACCACGTCGCTCTCAACAAAGTCGATTCCGTGGCCGACACGGCATCCTACACGCCGGACGATCTGTCCTATCGTGTGCGCATCAATTTCTACAAGGATGACCCGGACGGCGCATCGGCCACCATGATCACCAATCCATCGGATTTGAAGGACACGCAATATGCGGAGATCATCGGAACCGGCTTTGTCAACAGATACAAGGATGGCCGTGCGTCGGGCGATGCCAGACAACCCCAGGCGCTGAAACGAGCCGTCTGCAAGATCGGAGCCTCGACGGATACGACCACCACGACGCATTCGGCGGTGGCCGGTGGTGGCCGAATGGGCATGGGATTTTATGCCGCGGCGCCCTACAATCGTTTGGACTCGCAGTTCGTGTGGGTTCCGGTCGACTACACCGGAGTGAATCTGGGTTCGGACCCGTCCGGGGAAGTGAAGTTCTCCGCTGCGGTGAGTTCCGACAGAACCGATTTCGATGGCCTCGAAAAGGGTGTCGCGACGCTGAATCCGGTGAACCGTACCTGCATGCTCGCCACCACGATTCCGGTCACCAACGAGAAGAAGACCATTGCCGAGAACCTTGATCTTTCGAAGACGCCCCAGGCTGGCTCCGGCTTGATCCTGCTTCCGGCCGCATACAACGCCGGCGGCGACACCTACAAATACACCGAGGAATGCCGTACCGACGGCGCGTATTCATCGCTGAACACATGGGTGTATTACAAGGACAATTCCATTCGTCTCGCCTCGAATATGAATCTTTGCGTCACCGGCGTGAGCGTCGAAGATGCGGACGGCAAAGCTCCGGCCACCTTGCAGAAGTGCGGCACATCGTACGGCGTGCGTTACCAGTCGGACTACTATACCGATGAGGCCGCGCAGCAGGCCGAGAAATCCGATCCGGACAGCCTGCTCAACAAATACCAGAAGTGGATCTTCTACAACGGCTTCATCAATGCCGGATATTGGAATGAGATGACGGGGGAAGTCAGTGCGGAAGCCGCCAAATACAAGTCTCTGTTGCCGGAAAGCAAAGGATACTCCGTCGCGGGCGTGCAACGGGACAAGAAGACCAGATTCCAACGTCTGGAACCCACCCATTACGGTGCCGCCCCGAACAATGAGGGCGATCCCCATTTCGCGGGCGGCAACATCAAGGCGACGCCATATGAACAGGCCTATATGGTGACGAAGTGGACGAGCAATTTCAGCGATTCATACTTCTCGAACGGCGCCGATATGGAGGATGCCACCGCATCATTCAGCCAGGCGGGCGAAGCGGGATACCTCACCAATCAGATCGTGAACTCGTCCTCCGGATTCTGCACCGTCCTGAGCGCCGATGGCAAAAGCGTCTACACCGACACCTGCGATGTCCGCACCGGCGACTTCGACGCGAAATGCTATCAGAAGAGCATCATGGGGCAAGGCTTCGATTTCGTCACCACGCATTTCTGCCCGACCGCCGATAAGGAGAACTTCAACTTCACATCCGATCGAGCCGACTATGACGAGGATTCCAGCGCCGATGGATCCGGAAAGACCACTACCATCAGACTGTACGACACGAATGGCGGCGTGCACTATCTGAAGGCCGAAGGTAGCGCCGTCGGATTGACGACCGATATCAACGACGCCACGAAATTCACCCGGTACAACGAGAACAACAAGACCAAATCCGTCACGATTGACGGCAAGACCCAATATCCATGGGCCGGCACGTTCCAAACGGCAAGCGACCTGTGCCTGACCGAAATCTATCCCGGTGACTACGTGGCAAACGACGAAAACGGCAAGGACATAAAACGTCAATACAATCGCAAGGATGGTCATGCCATGCTGAAGATGCTCAAATGCGGAGCCAACCGTGACGTGCGCGGCCGCATCATCAAGTCCCAGGCATGGAACGCCGATGTGGATTATGGACATAAAGGTGGTTTCGGCTCCTACACGTGGACCACGGAAACCACGACCGTCACCATTCCGTCCAACACCAATCTTTCCGCGGTGGTGGATTCCAACGTCTCCAAAACGAAGTGGTGATTGATGATGGGCGTTATCGACGACATTCCTACCGTGGTGGTTTTGCTGGTGGCGTCATTCGCCATCGGCTGCGTGTTCGGATCATTCCTCAACGTGGTGATCTGGCGCGTGCCGAACCACATCAGCATCACCAATCCGAAACGCAGCTTCTGCCCGAAATGCAAGGCGCAGATCGCATGGTATGACAACATCCCCATCATCTCCTGGATGGTGCTCGGCGCTAAATGCCGGCATTGCAAGGAGCCGATCGCCGCACGTTATCCGCTGGTCGAATCGCTTGGCGGCATCGCCTTCCTCGCCGTGACCGTCGGCGGACTGTTCGGTGCGTACACGCCGTGGATGCTGCCTTTGCTGTATGTGTTCGCCTGCGTGTCCATCGTCATCGCGTTCATCGACCTGGACCACCATCTCATCCTCAACGTGGTGTTGCTGCCGACACTCGTCGCCACCGTGGCGTTGCTGGCTTTGGCATCGCTTGGCACAGGGGAGTGGATGCGCCTCGGGCGTGGAGCGCTGTGCGCGTTGATACTGTTCGCGTTCTATTTCGTGCTTTCCCTCATCTGGAAAGGAGGCATGGGGGATGGCGACATCAAACTCGCATTCATCCTCGGACTCGTGCTTGGATGGCTCGGCTGGCCGCAGTTCATCATCGGCTCATTCGCCGCGTTCCTCATCGGAGGCGTGGTGAGCCTGGTGTTGCTGGCCAGCAAGAAGGTAGGGCTGCATGGGGGCATACCTTTCGGACCATCGATGCTGCTCGGCGTATGGCTCGGCATCTTCGCCGGCGCACCGATCGCCACACTGTACCTGCAATTCACCGGACTCGCATAGCGCATCCGTGTTTCAGGACCTATATATAAAGGAGAGACCATGAGAGCAATAACGGCGCTGTCGATTGGGAACGACGCCATAAGGGCGGCGGTCATAGATGATCCCTACACGGATTCGCCCACCATCAAGCATTTCCAGGCGATTCCGCTTCCCACCGGAGCCGTGGTGGATGGCGAAGTGGTGGACATCGACGTGGTTACCGGCATTCTGAAGACGCTGGTGGAACGGTTCAAGTTCCCGCGTGAGAACACCGCGCTCGTCTATTCGAGCCGTCGAATGGTGTTCCGCGAGGCCGACTTCCCGTTCATGCCCCTGGCGGATCTGCGATCCACCCTGCCGTTCCAGGCCAAAGGCATGATTCCGCTGCCCATCGACGAATCCGAATTGGACTTCGTGCCGATGTCCATCGTGAACAACGAGCAGGAAGGCAAGCAGCTGCACGGCATTTTGGTGGCCACCCTGCGCAGCGGCTTGGAAAAGACCGCGCGCACCGCCGAGGAAGCTGGTTTCGTCATCACCTCCATCGACGCAGGCCCGTTCGCGTTGGCTCGACTGTTCGGCGACGCCAACCAGACGCAGACCGAAGCCGTGGTCAATGTCAGCGGCAACTGCACCGATGTCATCGTGCTCAAGAACGGCAAGCCTGCCTACATGCGTGTCGTGCCGTCCGGCGCCGATGACGTGAGCGACGGCATCGCCAGCGCGCTGAGTATCTCCTTCGATGACGCGGAACGCATCAAGAACCAGATCGGCCTGCAGAATGTGACCGGCGACGAGCGGCTCGAGAAAGCCGAGGAAGTGATCCGTGAAACAACGGCACAGCTTATCGTCGGCATCCGCAACACGCTGAACATGTATGACGTCGATCATGCTGACAGCCCCATCAGCGGCATCATCCTTGCCGGTGCCGGCGCGCGACTCATCGGTCTGCCGCCCGTGCTGGCCAGCTCCATAAACAAGGTGGTGCGTATTGGCGACCCGTTCGTCCGCTTCAAGTTGTCCAAGGAAGTGGAACGGCAGAACATCGTGGCACATGCGGTCGATTTGGGCGGTGTGCTTGGACTGGTGATCGGAAAGAAGCCGAGGTGAGTGCGATCATGAAGAAGAACAAAGAGAAAGCCGTCAAGTCGCATCGTGGCCGCGGCAAGGAAATAACTGGCAAGAGGGTCTCTGAGGAAGGGGAGAAGACCTCGCTACTGTCTATGCATATGTCGGATATCGGCAGCACGCTGAAGGGCAGTGGCCACAACAATACGGAGAATCCCGCCGATTGGGACACGCGAGCCAACCTGTTGCCGCGTTCCATCGTCATTCTCAACCGTGACCGAGCCATTAAGTACCTGCTGACGTATGTGCTGATCTTCGTGATCGCCATCGCGGTGATCATCAGCGTCTTCATGGGATTGCAGTCCTCTTGGGCTGACCATCGTGTGAACGTGGCGCAGCAGAAGACCCTGTCCCTGCAACAGGAGAAGGCGCAGTTCAAGGATGTCGAGGCGACGCTGAACTCGCTGGACGATTCGCAGAAGGCCAAGATCTCCATGCTGTACGACGAAATGGATTGGATGCAGGTGGCCAATTCGTTGAACGGCGCGCTTCCGGAAGGCGGACAGTACACGAGTCTGGAGCTTAAGAGCTACCAGCTTTCGGATTCGGACAGCAGCTCCTCGTCCTCCTCTTCGGATACGGCGACGGTGTGGTCCGGCAACGGTGTGGTCACCGTGGACTTCAGCATCGTGTCTCCGAACTTCATTTCGGCGAAGGACTTCATCGCCAATTTTGCCGGCATCCCCACATACCAGACCGGTTATGTGAAGTCCATCACCAAGGATTCCAAGGAAGGCGGCACCACCTACACGTATGAGGGCACCGTGTCGTTGAAGATGGATGGCAACACCACCTCGCGAAGCGACAACTCCGCAGGCGTCGACAAGGAAGACCGTGCATTGCTCGAGAAGCTGCGCAAGAGCCTCACCAAGGCCGCGCAGGGCACATCGGAAGTCGACCAGCAGGCTTCCTCATCGTCAAGCACGTCCAGCTCCAACGGTTCGTCCAACTGATAAGCGGGAGGAAACATGAACAAGCATAGAATCGCATGGATAGCCCTGGCTCTCAGCATCGTGATCGTGATCATGCTCACGTGGCTGGTGGGCGTTTCTCCTCGAATCACGCATATCAAGGACGCGAACGCGCAGACAGCGCAGATCGACGAGACCAACAAGAAGCTGCGCGACCGCATCGAAGAGTTGCGCGTGGCCAGCGAAACGATCAGCCTGCAGAAGGACCGTCTGCGTCAGCTGCAGCGTCAGATTCCTGATGGCTACAACCAGAAGGAATTCATCGACGCGCTGAACGGCGCTGCCGAAGCGGCCGGAGTCACCATCTCCTCCGTGGACTTCGATGACGCCACGCTTGCCGTGATGCCTCCTGAAATGCAGGGGACCATCAAGGCCGGCACATTGGTGCAGGTGCCGGTGACCATCACCGCATCCGGCGATTATGATCCGATGCGCAGCTTCGTGCAAGGCGTGCAGAACATCAATCGTATCGCCGTGCCGGAGGACGTGCAGTACCAGATCAGCACCGACGGAGACGCGTCCAAGAACTCCGTAACCCTCAACTGCAAGATCTGGTCCCTGCTGCTCGACAACGATACCGTCGAGGACAAGAACGCCACCAAGCAGTGACCCTGCCGACGTGGATTGCCACGTCTCGCATGGTTGACGGGTCGTCTGCCCGTCTTTCCTTCAGGGCCTTCCGCATTCGCGGGAGGCCCTTTTCCTTACACTGGCTTCTCCTTGCGCCGTTCGTGTGCGTTTTGGCCGCGGGTGTCAGTATGTGACGGTAGGCTTGCCGCTTGTAAAGACCCCAAACCATTCAATCCAGAAGGTGCATTGTGGCTGTATCCAAACTCGATGAAGTCGTATCCCTTGCCAAGCGTCGTGGCTTTGTTTTCCCAGCCGGCGAAATCTACGGTGGAACCCGTTCCGCATGGGATTACGGTCCGCTCGGCGTCGCGCTGAAGGACAACATCAAGCGTGAATGGTGGCGCTCCATGGTCGTCACCCGCGGCGACGTGGTGGGAGTGGACACCTCCATCATCCTGCCGACCCCCGTGTGGGTCGCTTCCGGTCACGTGGCCGTTTTCAACGATCCGCTGGTGGAATGCCTCAACTGCCACAAGCGCCAGCGTTCCGACAAGCTTGAGGAATCCTACGCCGAGAAGCATGGTGACAAGCTGCCGGAGAACGGCATGGCCGACATCGTCTGCCCCGACTGCGGAACCCGTGGCAAGTGGACAGAACCGCGCGACTTCAACATGATGCTGCGCACCCACCTCGGACCGGTCGAGGACGAGAACTCCCTGCACTACCTGCGCCCCGAAACCGCGCAGGGCATCTTCGTGGACTTCAAGAACGTCATGACCTCGTCCCGCAAGAAGCCGCCGTTCGGCATTGCCAACATGGGCAAGTCCTTCCGTAACGAGATCACCCCGGGCAACTTCATTTTCCGTACCCGTGAGTTCGAGCAGATGGAAATGGAGTTCTTCGTCAAGCCGGGCGAGGACGAAGCTTGGCACCAGTATTGGATCGACGCCCGCACCCAGTGGTACCTCGACCTCGGCGTCAAGCCGGAGAACCTGCGCCACTACGAGCATCCGAAGGAGAAGCTGGCCCACTATTCGAAGCGCACCGTCGACATCGAATACAAGTTCGGCTTCCAGGGCTCCGATTGGGGCGAGCTCGAAGGCATCGCCAACCGCACCGACTTCGACCTGTCCGCCCACGCCAAGCACTCCGGCGAGGATCTGAGCTACTTCAACCAGGCCACCGGTGAGAAGTACGTGCCGTACGTCATCGAACCGGCCGCCGGCCTGACCCGTTCCCTCATGTGCTTCCTGGTCGACGCCTACGATGTTGACGAGGCTCCGAACACCAAGGGTGGCGTCGACAAGCGCACCGTGCTGCATCTCGACCCGCGTCTGGCTCCGGTCAAGGCCGCCGTGCTGCCGCTGAGCAAGAAGCCCGACCTGCAGAACGTGGCGCAGAAGCTTGCCGCCGACCTGCGTCAGAACGAGTGGATGATCGACTACGATGAGGCTGGCGCCATCGGACGCCGCTACCGTCGTGAGGACGAGATCGGCACCCCGCTGTGCGTCACCGTCGACTTCGACACCCTGGACGACCAGGCCGTCACCATCCGCGAACGCGACACCATGAAGCAGGAGCGCGTCAGCCTGGACAAGGTGGCCGACTACATCGCCGAGCGCATCGGCGAGAAGCGCGTCAGCGTGCCGCAGATGCCGGTCGAAATGGGCGGCGAGGCATGGTCCGAGTCCGTCAAGATCGCCGAGGCCGGTGGCCTGTACTGATCGGCCATGCCGAACGGTTGAACGGAACAAGTCTGACCTATGCCGGATAGCATTGTGAATGCCTACGAGGAATCCGACGTGCTCGACCCGCGTACTGACGCGGAGCGGCCGTCGGTTCCTCCCGTTATAAAGCCCGTCGATCTGGGGCCGGTCCACGTCGAAACCCCGGTGGTGCTCTCGCCTATGGCGGGCGTCACCAACTGGCCGTTCCGCGTGATCTGCGAAAGCTACGGCCCCGACGGCCTGTACGTGGCGGAAATGATCACCGCCCGCGCGCTGGTCGCCCGGAATCCGAAAGCCCTTCGGCTATGCCGGTTCGCTCCGAGCGAGAAGATCCGCTCGCTACAGTTGTACGGCGTCAATCCGGCGATCGTGGAGCAGGCGGCGAAAATCGTCATCGACGAGAACATGGCCGATCACGTCGATCTCAATTTCGGTTGCCCGGTTCCCAAGGTGACGCGTCGCGGCGGTGGATCCGCGCTGCCATGGAAGACGGACTTGTTCCGTGAGATCATCCAGCGTGTGGTCAAGGTCTGCGACAAGGCCAACGTGCCGGTCACTGCCAAAATCCGCGTCGGCATCGACCATGAGCATGAGACATTCCTCGAGGCGGGGCATATCGCGCAGGAGGAGGGCTGCAAGGCCGTCACCCTGCACGCGCGCACCACGGCCGAATACTATGGCGGCCATTCCGATTGGTCCCATATCGGCGAGTTGGTCTCCGCACTCGACATTCCGGTTTTCGGCAATGGCGACATCTGGGGCGCCAACGATGCTCTGGCGATGGTCTCCGAAACCGGTTGCGCCGGCGTTGCGATCGGCCGCGGATGTCAGGGGCGTCCATGGCTGTTCGCCGACATCAAAAATGCGTTCGCCGGCAGTGACGAGCGTATCGATCCCACGTTGGGCGATGTGTGCCACGTGATCGAACGTCATGCCGAACTGCTGACCGAATTCTACGATGGCGATGAACAGATGGCTGTGCACGACCTGCGCAAGCACATCGCGTGGTATCTGAAGGGCTTTCCCGTGGGTGGTTCCACACGCCGGGCTTTCATGGAATGTGAAAATCTTGAGGATGTGCGACGGGAGATAGACAAGCTGGATCCCAGCATCCGTTTCCCGGAGCGAATCGCGGACAAGCCAAGGGGCCGTGTTCGCTTTGCGAAAAAGGTGCATCTGCCCTACGGATGGTTGGAATCTAGGGAAACCACGCACGAGGAGCGCGAGGCTCTGTTCGGGGATGACCCGATGGATGCCAGCTACTGACGGCGGGGTTACGGGTGCCCGAACCGGCGATGTCGTGGTGGTGAAATCGTCCCGCACCCGACGAAATCGACATGGCGACGATAAAAAAGTGAAAAAAACGGTGGTACACGCGTGGAAAAGTGCGTGTAGTATCGGCACGATTGCGATAGAGTTGTGCATGTACGTGAGTGAACAGGAGACAATGGTGAGCGAGATTGCCCAGACTGACAATTTCAACGACAAGACCAACATCAAGGTCGTCGGTGTCGGTGGAGCCGGCGGCAACGCTGTCAATCGCATGATTACTGAAGGTCTTCAGAACGTCGAATTCATTGCGATCAACACTGATGCAAAGGATCTGCTGCGTTCCGACGCAGATGTCAAAATCTCGCTGAACGATGCTTCCAGCCGTGGCCTCGGCGCAGGTGCCGACCCGGAGAAGGGTGCCAAGGCAGCGCAGGATCATCAGTCCGATATCGAAGAGGCGCTTAAGGGATCCGACATGGTGTTCGTCACCTGTGGCGAAGGCGGCGGCACCGGTACCGGCGCCAGCCCGATCGTGGCGCGTGCCGCTCATCAGCAGGGGGCATTGACCATCGCCGTGGTCACCCGTCCGTTCAGCTTCGAAGGCCCGCAGCGTTCTGCTTCCGCGGCGCTTGGCATCGAGAACCTGCGCAAGGAAGTCGACGCGCTGATCGTCATTCCGAACGATCGCCTGCTTGAGCTGTCCGACCGCACCATTGGCATCGTCGATGCCTTCAAGACCGCCGATACCGCATTGCTCGCCGGCGTGCAGGGCATCACCGACCTGATCACCTCGAATTCGTACATCCACGTTGATTTCAACGATGTCAACGCCATTCTCCGTGGCGCCGGCACCGCGCTGTTCGGCATCGGCTCCGCGCGGGGCGAGGATCGCGCTACGCAGGCCGCGGAAATCGCCATCAGCTCGCCGCTGCTGGAGGAGAGCATCGAAGGCGCCCATGGCGCGCTGATCAATATCGCAGGCCCGACCGATCTGAAGCTGCAGGAGGCTTCCGCCGCGGTCACGCTGGTACAGAAGGCCATTCATCCGGAGGCCCAGATCATCTGGGGTCTTTCCTTGGACGATGCCTACGGCGACGAGGTGCGCGTCACCGTCATCGCCGCCGGCTTCGATGCAACCTCCAAGAAGGCGGCCCAGTCCGCCGATGAGGCGCGGGCCGAAACCAAGAAGGACGATACCGTGCCGCTGTCCGCGCTGTCCGCGGGTGTGCCGACGCCCGTCCAGCCGGTTCAGCAGCAGCCGGTGCAGCCGCAGGCGACTCCGGCCGCACCCCAGGTGCAGCCGTTGTCCAGCTACATTCCATCCAATCCGGCGCCAAGCGTTGCTTCGTTCGACCAGACCACCGAGCATGAAGTGGTTTCCGCGAATGATCCGGGTGACCTCGATATTCCGGATTTCCTGCGGTAAAGTCAGCGCGAAGACGCGAAAGGAAAATACATGGCAGGTTTCATGAAGAATGCGATGTCGTACTTGGGAATGTCCGACGTCGCCGAGGATGATGATTTCGATGATGAGGGGGTCGATGCCGGCAAGACTTCGTTCGATTCGGATCATTCCGTGACCCCGATGCCCTCTTCCTCGACGACCGCTTCCGCAGCATCCGCTCCGCGTGAACAGTCCAACCCGTTCCAGGGCGGTAGGGTGAGCCGTATCACCACCATCCATCCGAAGACCTATGACGACGCGCAGATGGTCGGTCGCGCCATCCGTGACGGCATTCCGGTGGTTCTGAACCTGACCGGTGTAGCCGAAGCCGTGGCATATCGCATCGTCGATTTCTCCGCCGGCGTCGTGTTCGGCGTGCGTGGTTCCATCGAGCGCGTGACCCCGCGTGTGTTCCTGCTGAGCCCCGCCCAAGTGAACATCAAGGTCGAGGAGCCCGAGGACAAGGGTCCCGCCCACGATCTGTTCGCTGACTGAGCGCACCTCTTTGCTGGTTGGTTTTTCAATGGCCTCCGAATATCCGGAGGCCGTTTTCATATCCGTCGCTGGCTGTAGCCAGGTGTAGAGTCGAATCTCATGATTTTGACATTGATCAGATACATCGTCCACATACTGGTGAACGCCTACATCACGGTTCTGTTCATCCGCATGATTCTCGACTGGGTGTCGGCATTGGCTCCCAGGTGGCGCCCCCGAGGCGTGGTGGCTTCTCTGATTGATGCCATTTACCAGCTCACCGAGCCTCCGCTGCGATGGTTGAGGCAGTATATCCGCCCTATTCCCATGGGGCCGATTTACTTTGATGCGGCATTTATTGTTCTTTATTTTGTTCTTGTTGTCGTTGATTTCCTCGTGTAATACGCATAAAAATTGGCTTTTTCCACAAAACCCCTGTCGTTTCGTGATAAAGTCAGACACGGAAAGCAACAACAGCAAGGCATCAAGCCCAAAGCGAGGTGTAAGGATTTATGGCTCTGTTGACGCCGAAAGATATTAGGGAGCATACCTTTCAGACCGTAAGGTTCAAGGAAGGCTACGATGTCGATGAGGTCGACGACTTCCTTGATCAGGTAACTGAGACGGTGGAAGCCCTTGGCAAGCAGGCGGTGGCCGGTGGCCAAGCCACGCAGTCTCTTGGCCCGGATGTCGCAGGGCTGAATTCCAAGATTTCCGAGCTGACCGCACAGGTGCAGTCCCTGCAGCAGGAGAACGAGACGCTGAAGTCCGCTTCCGCTCAGGCAGCCGGCGCTGGCGATCAGGCCGCTCAGGCCGCTCAGGTCGCTGCGACCAAGCTGTCCGAGGCGGAGGAAAGCAATCGTGCGCTGTCCTCCCAGAACGAGCAGCTTAAGGGGCAGATCGATCGTCTGTCCGCCCAAGTCGACCAGCTCACCGCTCAGGCCGCTGAAGCCGCCGGTCAGGCTGATCTTGGCGAGCAGCTCACTTCGGTTCAGCGCGAGCGTGACACGTTCCGCGCCCAGACCGAGGATCTGTCCCGTCAGCTGGCCGCCGCTCAGGAGCAGGTGGTTGTGGCTCAGCGTCAGCGCGAGCAGATCGAGCAGCTCACCGCCAAGCTTGAGGAAGCCCAGGGTCAGGTCGCACAGGCTCAGCAGCTGACCCAGCAGCATGCGGCCGCATCGCAGCAGCAGGACAATCAGGTTCAGCAGCAGGCCGCCCAGATCCAGCAGCAGAATGCTCAGATTCAGCAGCTCGCCCAGCAGCTGCAGGAGTCCCAGGAGCGCGAGGCTCAGCTGCGCGAGCAGGTCTCCAAGTCCGAGCCGAGCACCGAAACCGGCAGCCTGCAGAAGATCGCCGGCGCCGCGGCAGCCGCGAACACCGAACCGGAACGCGCCACTGCCATGCTGACGCTGGCCATGCAGCTGCACGACCAGTACGTCGACAAGGGCAAGGCAAAGGCGAAGGAAATCACCGAGGAAAGCCAGCGCAAGTACGAGGAGATCATCGGCAACGCCAACGACTACTCCAACCGCACCCGTTCCGAGGCCGACCAGTACTCCGCCGACACCCGTGCCAACGCCGATGGCTACATGGCTCAGAAGACCCAGGACGGCGACAACTACCTGGCTCAGAAGCAGCAGGAAGGCGATGCCTACCTGAACCAGAAGACCGAGGAAGGCAACACCTACCTCGCTCAGAAGACCCAGGAAGGCGACGCGTATCTCGCCGGCAAGAAGCAGGACGGCGATAACTACCTAGCTGGCAGGCAGCAGGAAGGCGACGCGTATCTGGCTCAGAAGCAGCAGGACGGCGATAACTACCTCGCTCAGAAGACCCAGGACGCCGACACGTACTTCTCCAACAAGCACACCGAGGCCGACACCTATGAGGCCGAGGTCCAGAAGCGCGCCTTCGATTACGATTCGAAGACCCGCACCGCTGCCGATGATTACGCCCAGCAGGTCCGAGACAACCTCGAGACCCAGACCAAGGTCATCGAAGGCAACATCAAGGGCCTCAAGCAGTTCGAGACCGAATACCGTGCGCGACTCACCGACTTCCTCGGCCAGCTCGTCAACCAGGTGTCCGACTCGAACAATTACGACCAGGAATCCCAGGATAACAACGACTGAGAATAGCCTGTGTCTGACATCATGAAGAATGATCAAAGACGGCTGCGCATCCGCGTGGCCGTCTTTGCGTGTATTGCTGTCGCTGCGATCGCTATCGACCAGCTCACCAAGGCGTGGGCGTTGTCCGCGTTGTCCGATGGATGCACCATACGTGTGATTCCCGGACTGCTGTCGTTCATGTTGGTGCGTAATCCGGGAGCGTCCCTCGGCATGGGATCCGGCATGACCTGGTTGATCTCCCTGCTGGCGATGGCGGCCTGCGTGGTGTTGGTTGCGCTTGCCGTGCGTACCATCTCCATGAAATGGACGGTGGTGTTCGCCTTCGGCTTCGCCGGAGCGTTCGGCAACCTCATCGACCGCGTGGCCTACGCCCAAGGATTCCTCAACGGCAAGGTCGTGGACTTTCTGAACTATGGGTGGTCCGTCGGCAATGTGGCTGACGTGTTCCTCATGTTCGCCGGAATCGCCGCGGTGTTGCTGCTGCTCTTCGGCGAACCGTACAGCCGGCAGGAACTTGATGAACTCGAAGGTTCCAAGGAGTCCAACGAAAACGTTAACGGGGCGAAGACCGCATGAGCCGGCTTGTACCTGCTCCCGACGCGCTCGTCGGCAGACGATTCGACGTGGCCGTCGCCAAAATGCTCGGAATCTCCCGTGCCAAAGCGGCGGATCTCATCGAGAGCGGACAGGCGCGTGTGCTTGGCAGGGACATCTCCAAATCGTCGAATCTGCAGGCGGGCGAAACCGTCGAATTCGATATCGTGGAGGAACGTGCCCAGCCTGAACCGATCGCCCACGATATGGCGGTCGTCTACGAGGATGACGACGTCGTGGTGGTGGACAAGCCGGTCGGCGTAGCCGCGCACGCGTCCGTGGGATGGACCGGTCCGACCGTGCTCGGCAGCCTGATCGACAGGGGAGTGCACATCACATCGTATGGCGCCGCGGGGCGTCAGGGTATTGTGTCAAGGCTTGACGTGGGCACGTCGGGACTGATGCTCGTATGCAAGTCCGATTTGGCGTATGTGGAGATGCGCAGGCAGTTCTCCGAACATGAGGTCGTCAAGACGTATCATGCGCTCGTGCAGGGCAACCTCAAGGAGGACAAAGCCACAATCGAGGCGCCGATTGGGCGTGCCAAAGTCTCCGACTTCCGCTTCTGCGTGACACCGGCCGGCAAGGAGGCCATCACGCATTGGGACGTGCTGGAGCGTTTCGGCGAGGCCACGCTCGTGTCTGTGAACCTGGAGACGGGACGCACCCATCAGATCCGCGTGCATTTCTCATCCATCGGACATCCATTGGCCGGGGACGCCATGTATGGCGCGAACCCGCAGCTGAGCGAGGCGCTTGGGCTCGAACGCCAGTGGCTGCATTCCATGCAGCTCGAGTTCCGCCACCCGAGAACACATGTGTGGACCACAGTCAAATCGCATTATCCGGCAGACCTGCAGCACGCGCTTGATGTGATGCGCGCACGGCACGCCGAACAGCCGCAATAGTTACGTGGCCGTACGGCATGGAATGGGGGCGTACGTCACCAATCGCAGGTAGATTGGAAAACATGGCTACTTCCGGAAATTTCGTGCAACTGCATAACCATACGCATTATTCGCTGCTTGATGGCGCGTCGAAAATACCGGATCTGGTCAAGCGCGCCAAGGAATTGGGCATGCCGGCCATCGGCATCACCGACCATGGCAACATGCATGGCGCCTATGAGATGTGGCGCAATGCGGTCGACGTGGGAATCAAGCCCATCATCGGTATAGAAGCCTACGTGACGCCGGAAACCGCGCGTCAGGATCCCACCCGTGTGAGCTGGGACACCAACTGGAATCCTGATCTCGACCCGCTGCACCGGCGTCGTAACCCGAATGACGTGTCAGGCACCGGCGTCATCACCCATATGACCATGTGGGCGGAGAACGATGAGGGTCTGGTGAATCTCATGAAGGCCTCCACCGACGCGAACCTCGAGGGACGCGTCATGCGTTACCCCCGTATGGATAAGGAGGTTCTGGCCAAATACTCGAAAGGCGTCATCGCCTCGTCCGGTTGTCCGTCGGGCATCATCCAGACGCGACTTCTTCTGGGACAGTTCGACGAAGCATTGCGTGCGGCTGGCGAGCTCCAGGACATCTTTGGCCGTGACAACTTCTACATCGAATTGATGGATCACGGACTGAAAATCGAGAGGCAGGTGGCCAATGACCTGCTCGACATCGCGAAAAGGCTCAAAGCGCCGTTGCTCGCCACCAACGATTCGCACTACACGCGTGCCGAGGACGCGGGCGCGCAGGACGCCATGCTGTGCATCAACTCCGGTTCCAAATTGGATGAGCCGGGACGATTCAAGTTCGACGGCACCGGCTACTACCTGAAGTCCGCCGAAGAGATGCGAGAACTGTTCAAGGACGTTCCTGAAGCGTGCGACAACACGTTGGAGATCGCCGAACGCTGCAACGTCATGTTCGACGACCATGAGGACGGCGCGTTCATGCCGCGTTTTGATTGCCCGGAAGGATGGGACGAGACATCCCTGTTCCTCAAGAAGGTCGAGGAAGGCCTGGAACGGCGTTACAACGGCCATCCACCGATTGAAGTGCTACGGCAGGCCGACTACGAATGCGGCGTGATCTGCCAGATGCAGTTCTGCGGCTACTTCCTCGTCGTGGCCGACTACATCAATTGGGCGAAGTCGCACGGCGTGATGGTGGGGCCCGGCCGTGGATCCGCCGCAGGCGCCATGGTGGCGTACGCCATGGGCATCACCGAACTCGACCCGCTCAAGCATGGTTTGATCTTCGAACGATTCCTCAACCCGGAACGCGTCTCGCTGCCTGATATCGATGTTGATTTCGACCCGGACGGCCGCGGCCGCGTGCTTGATTATGTGGGCGAGAAATACGGACGCGACAAAGTGGCGCAGTGCGTGATCTACGGCACCATCAAAACCAAGCAGGCGTTGAAGGACTCCGCCCGCATCATGGGATACGACTTCTCGGTGGGCGAGAAGATCACCAAGGCGCTGCCACCAGCGCAGACCGGTGGCAAGGATATTCCGCTGCACG
Organism: Bifidobacterium ruminantium DSM 6489; assembly: GCF_000770925.1. Lineage (GTDB taxonomy): Bacteria > Actinomycetota > Actinomycetes > Actinomycetales > Bifidobacteriaceae > Bifidobacterium > Bifidobacterium ruminantium. The sequence continues at coordinate 50,200 of NZ_JDTK01000003.1, forward strand.
ACATCTTCGATCCGAGCGCGAAACGATACGCCGAGGCACGCGAATTCCGTGAACTGTACGATTCCGACCCGGATGCGAAACGCATCACGGACGAGGCGATGGGCATCGAAGGACTGATCCGACAGACCGGTGTGCACGCTTGCGCCACCATCATGGGTAGCGAGCCGATCACCAACACGTCGCCGCTGCTGGAACGCACCGACGGTACCATCACCACCACGCTCGAATACCACACATGCGAAACGCTTGGCCTGGTCAAAATGGATTTCCTTGGCCTGTCCAACTTGACGGTGATCCGAGACACCCTGAACAACATCGAGGCGAACGGCAAGGAGCGCATCGACCATACGAAGATCCCGCTGGACGACCGCGCCACCTACGACCTGCTGTCACGAGGCGACACGCTCGGCGTGTTCCAGCTCGATTCCGACGGCATGCGCTCGCTGCTGAAGACGTTGAAACCGAACAACTTCAACGACATCTCCGCACTGATCGCCTTGTACCGTCCGGGTCCGATGGATATGGACTCGCACACCAACTATGCGAAGCGCAAGAACGGTTTGCAGAAGATCACGCCTATCCACCCCGAAGTGGCCGAGCCGCTCAAGGAGGTGCTGGACGAGACCTATGGTCTGATCGTCTATCAGGAGCAGGTGCAGTCCGCGGCGCGAATCCTCGCGGGTTATTCGCTGGGCAAGGCCGATGTGCTGCGTCGAGCGATGGGTAAGAAGAAGCCGGAAGTGCTGGCCAAGGAGCAGATCCCGTTTTTCGCCGGCATGAGGGAACACGGATATTCCAAAGAGGCCGCACAGGCCGTGTGGGACATTCTCGTGCCGTTCTCCGGTTACGCGTTCAACAAGGCGCATTCCGCCGCATACGGTTTGATTTCCTACTGGACCGCATACCTGAAGACCCACTACCCGGTGGAGTTCATGGCCGCCTTGTTGCAGGGCGCCAGCACGAACAAGAACAAGACCGCGTTGTATCTGGGCGAGGCTCGACGCATGGGCATCCAGGTGCTGTCACCGGACGTGAACGAATCGGTGTACGAATATTCGGCCGTCGGCGATGTCGTGCGATTCGGCCTCGGCGCCATCCGCAACGTCGGCAAGAATGCCGTGGATGCGATCATTGCGGAACGAGAGAGCGGCCGCGGCAAGTATGTGAACTTCACCGACTTCATCAAGCGCGTGCCATTGGAGGCGCTGAACCGGCGTCTGGTGGAATCGTTGATCAAGGCGGGCGCGTTCGATTCGATCGATCCGAACCGCAGGGCCCTGTTCACCATTCATGAGACGGCCATCAATTCCGTGGTCGGGCTGAAGCGCAAGCAGGCGGAAGGCCAATTTGACCTGTTCGCGGATCTGGATGATTCCAGTGAGGACGATTCCGCGATGGGAGACGCCATGGTCCAGGTGCCCGATGTGGAGGAGTGGGACAAGAAGACCAAACTGAACTTCGAACGCGAGATGCTTGGCCTGTATGTCTCCGACCATCCGTTGAGCGGTATGCAGTCGGTTCTGGTGTCGCTGCGCGAAATGTCCATCGCGCATCTGATCGACCGCGCGGGAAGCATGCCGGACGGGCAGCAGGTGACTATCGCGGGACTTATCACGAACGTGGACCGACGTGTGTCGAAGAAGGGAAACCCCTGGGCCATCGTGACCATCGAGGATCTGGAAAGCTCCATCCAATGCATGTTCTTCGGCAAGGTATACGAGGCCGCAGCCTCCGAACTGGCGGTTGACACCGTGGCGCAGATACGCGGCCAGGTGGAGAAACGCGACGAGACGGTGAGCATGCGCGCCACCGAATTCGCCGTACCGACGTTGGAGGCGCAGGACGAGCGTCCAGTGACGATCGTCCTGCCGCCGATCGCTCTCGACCAGTCGCATGTGCGACGTTTGGGTGAGATCCTGACCAGCCATCCCGGACCGTGCGAGGTGAAACTGGCGCTGATGGATGACAAGGGCAACGCCAAGGTGCTGACGTTCGGCGACCGGTTCCGCGTCAAGCGCGACACGTCCTTGTTTGCCGAAATCAAGATCCTGTTCGGCCCAAGTTCGCTGCCGCTGTCCTGATCGGTCGGGCGCTCAGCGCGCTTAGCGGAAAGCAGCGACGAAACGGGCCGTGGAAATCTGGAATCGATGGATTTCCACGGCCCGTTCCGTGTCTTTCAAAGGAGTTGAGATCAGGCCTGTTGCTCTTCCGTCTGGCCTTCCTCGATGATGTTGCCTTCGGCATCGATCTTCGGAGCGCCGTCGGCGATGCACTTGGCCACCACGTTCTTGGACATGGCCGCGGATGCGGACAACGACACCGCCATCAACACCGAACAGACGATGCCGATGATCCAGGCCGGGGTGAATGACAGCGCCTTGTCGAACGCGAGACCGGACACGATCGCGCCGATGATGCCGCCGAGCGCGGTGGCGGACACCGCGAAACCGGTCAGCTTGCCGACATCACGGCGGCCGTATTCGTGCGTGATCATAATCGACGGGCCGATCGTGGCGGTGCAGGTTCCGATACCATAGAAAACCGCGGCGAGAATCGGACCCCAATCCGTGGTCGGGAAACACAGGAACAGGCAGGCGAGCAGGCAGGACACGGATCCGACAAACACGCCGCCGTACATGCCGAAACGGTCGAAAATCCAGCCAAGAGCCACCTTCGCCACCAATACGACGCCCATATACAACGACATGATGGTTCCGGCCCACACCACGCTGTGGCCTCCCGTCACCACTTCGGTGCCGTTGTTGTTGACGGATGTCATGTTGGACACCATGTTCACGGACACCGCGCCATTGATGACGCCGACGAACAGGAATCCCAACACTAGCAGCCAGAAACCGGCATGCCTGCGCAGCACTTTCCAGCCGACCGCGACGTTCACTTCGGATAGCGAATGGCCGCTTTTGCGCTCGGCCTCCTTGATCTCCTCATCACTCAGTTCGGCGCCCAGCGGCAGCAGTCCCTTCTCACTCGGCTTGGTGCGGAAGAAGATCACCGGAATCGGCAGCGCCGCCACCAGGCAGATGACGCCGAGCACCACATAGGCGGTGCGCCAGCCATAGTTGGCGATGATGGCGCTGGCCACGGGGGAGAGGATCATGCCACCGAAACCGGAACCGCACAACGCCGTGGAAACGGCGAGTCCACGCTTGAGATTGAACCAATTGGTCACCACCACGGAGATGAACAGACGTACGCCGGACGTGATCAACGTGCCGGAGACCGCGGCAAGCAGATAGATATGCCAGGGAGCGGTGGCCGCGGAATATCCGAACAGCAGCACCGCGGAAAGTATCACCAGACAGGACGCAATCTGGCGCGCGCCCAGCCGGTCGATCAGGGTGCCCATGAACAGCGTGGCGACGATCGAAATCAGAGAAGCGAGCGAAGTGCCGGTGTTGTACTGGCCGATGGTCATGTGCAGGTCCGAGACGATATGCGTCTGGAACAGCGACGAACAGTTGACGAACGTCGTATAGCAGGTGGCCATCATCAGAAAACCGCCGATGACTATCCACCATCCGTAGAAGAATTTCGGTTTTGCTGCTGTCTTTGGAATCTTTTACGATTGTTGTGACATGGGCGGTGTCCTCCTTGGCCATCGTGGTTGTCTGATTGGCAGCAACCTAACACCGTCATGTAACGGTTGTCACGTAACACATCGGGGTATGGATGCCCTATTCTCGAGTCGCGGATGGAAGGTGGGCATGGATGCACGCAGCTGCGCGATGCCGCGTGCGAAACCCTCGATATCCCGCAGCGTCTCACAATGCGGTTGAATGTGAGACGCCAGGGCTTTCTCGTGACTTGACGTTGTTACCATGGTGCGTTATGAGCGAAGAAAACTATATGCGAATCATTGACCTGCGAGGCAAGAAGCTGACCCGAGCCGAAATGCTGGAAGCCATGCCCCGCGCTGAGATGGGCACCAACGAGGCCACCGAACTTGTGCAGCCGATCCTTGACGACGTGAAGGCTCGCGGCGCTGCGGCCTTGCGTGATTTCGCGGAGAAGTTCGACCATATTCGCCCTGAGAACCTGCGTGTGCCGGCCGAGGCTATGAAGGCCGCGCTCGACGAGCTCGATCCGGAAGTGCGTGCCGCCATCGAGGAGTCCGTGCGCCGCTGCCGCGCCGTCTCCGCGTCCCAAGTGCCCGCGCCGTTCCACACCGATCTGGCCGAAGGCGCACGCGTCGCCGAACGCTGGATTCCGGTGCAGCGCGTCGGACTGTACGTGCCTGGTGGCAAGGCCGTCTACCCGAGCTCCGTCATCATGAACGTGGTGCCGGCCCAGGCAGCGGGCGTCGAATCCCTGGCGATTGCGACCCCGCCGAGCCGCAACAACTCCGACGGTCTGCCGGACAAGACCATCCTCGCCACCTGCGCCATCCTCGGCGTGGACGAGGTGTACGCGGTCGGAGGCGCGCAGGCCATCGCCATGTTCGCTTACGGCGCCAAGGGATCCGAGCCGCAGGACGGCGAGATCCTGTGCGACCCGGTCGACAAGATCACCGGTCCGGGCAACATCTTCGTCGCCACCGCCAAGCGCATGGTGTCCGGCATCGTCGGCATCGACGCGGTCGCCGGCCCGACCGAAATCGCCATCATCGCAGACAAGGGCGCCAACCCGAGTTGGCTCGCCGCCGATCTGATCGGTCAGGCCGAGCATGATGAGCTTGCCGGTTCCGTGCTCATCACCGACAGTGAGGAGCTTGCCGACAAGGTTCAGGAAAGCCTTCGATACCGCGTGCCGCGTACCGAGCATGCCGAGCGCGTCAACACGTCGCTGCGTGGCCGCCAGTCCGGCATCATCTTCACGGATGGCATCGAGCAGTCCATCGACGCGGCCAACGCATACGCCGCCGAGCACCTCGAAGTGCAGACCGCCGATCCGGACGCGGTGATTGCCAAGATCCGCAACGCGGGCGCCATCTTCCGTGGCCCGTATTCCCCGGTTCCGCTGGGCGACTACATGTCCGGTTCCAACCACGTGCTGCCGACCTCCGGCACCGCGCGCTTCGCCGCCGGCCTCGGCGTGCACACCTTCATGAAGCCCGTCGAAGTCATCGAATACGACGAGCAGGGTCTGAAGACGCTCGCCGCCCGCGTGAACGCCTTCGCCGTCTCCGAAGATCTGCCGGCGCACGGCGAATGCGTGCTGAGCCGCTTCATCGACGATCCGTATGACAAGGCGACCATCAAGGAACAGGAAGAGCAGGCTGGTCTTCGATGAGCGCAACTTCCGCAGCTGAAAGCAACGCGATTCCGGCATACCTGCCGCTTCGCAACGATTTGATCGGCGAGGAGCCGTACGGTGCGCCGCAGCTCGACGTGCCGATATGCCTCAACGTCAACGAGAACCCGTATGCGCCGGAACCGGCGGTAGTGGAAACCATCGCCCAGCGCGTCAAGGAGATCGCGCCGACGCTCAACCGGTATCCGGACCGCGAGCACATCGAGCTGCGCAAGGCGTTCTCGAAATATCTGGAACGCGAATCCGGCGTGAGACTGGATGTCGACCAGCTGTGGGGAGCCAACGGCTCCAACGAGATCATGCTGCAGCTGTTCCAGGCCTTCGGCGGTCCGGGACGAACCGCCCTTGGCTGCGACCCGACGTACTCCATGTACCCGGAGTACGCGCGCGACACGTTCACCACGTGGAAGCTCGCGCACCGCAATGCTGACTTCACTCTTGACGTGGACGCCACCATCAAGGCCATCGAAGAGGTCAAGCCGGCCATGATCGTGCTCACCAGCCCGAACAATCCGACCGGAACCCCGCTCAAGCCTGAGGACCTCAAGCGGGTGTTGGAAGCCGCCAGAACCGCTGAAGTGGCGGGCGCGGCCGAAGGCGTGCACCCGGTGGTCGTGGTGGACGAGGCCTACATCGAATTCCGCGATCCGGGAACGCCCACCGCGCTGGAACTCATCGGTGAATACGAGAATCTCGCCGTGAGCCGCACCATGAGCAAGGCCTTCGCCTTTGCCGGAGCGCGCGTCGGCTATATGGCCGCCAGCAAGGGCATCATCGACTGCGTGCGCATTGTCCGCATGCCGTACCACCTGTCCGCGGTCACCCAGGCCGCCGCCCTCGCCGCGTTCGAACACACCGACGAGCAGCTGAGCCGCGTGAACCATCTGCGTGAGACCCGCAACGCCACCGCCGCCTGGCTCAAGCAGCAGACCTACAAGGGTCAGCCGCTGGAAGTGGCCGAAACGCAATCGAACTTCATCCTCTTCGGCGGCCACTTCGATGACCGCGACCGCATCTTCGACGAACTGCTCAAGCGGGGCGTACTCATCCGCGTGGTCGGTCCGGAAGGCTGGATGCGCGTGTGCATGGGCACCGACGAGGAGATGGCGCGATTCCGCGAGGCGCTCGTCGAAACGCTGCGTATCGTGGAAAAAGGCTGAGACAAGCCGACGCAACAGAATCGCAATCATCGTGAAAAGGAGTCGCAATCATGGCACGCACCGCAACCATCGTTCGTGAAACCAGCGAATCCAAGGTGGAGCTGAGCCTCAACCTCGACGGCACGGGCAAAACCGATATCGACACGTCCGTGCCCTTCTACAACCATATGATGACGGCGCTCGGCAAGCATTCGCTGATCGACCTGAGAATCAAGGCCACCGGAGACACCGACATCGACGCGCACCACACCGTGGAGGACATCGCCATCGTGTTCGGCGAGGCGTTGAAGCAGGCTCTCGGAGACAAGCGTGGCATTCGCCGTTTCGCCGACGCCACCGTGCCGCTTGACGAGGCGCTGGCCAAGGCCGTCGTGGACATCTCCGGACGTCCGTACTGCGTGTGCACCGGCGAACCGGAAGGTTTCGAATATTGCATGATCGGCGGGCATTTCACCGGATCGCTCGTTCGGCACGTCATGGAATCCATCGCCATGCACGCAGGCATCTGCCTGCATCTGCACGTGATTTCCGGTCGTGACCCGCACCATATCGCCGAAGCCGAGTTCAAGGCTTTGGCGCGTGCGCTGCGCTTCGCCATCGAACCGGATCCGCGCGTCGATGGCATTCCGAGCACGAAGGGCGCCCTGTGATGTCCGACGACAAGGACGATTTGGACGATTTTCCGGACGATTCCACGAACGGCTTCGGCGAAGCCGGCGATGATGGCATGCATTTCAGCGAGGAAGAGCTGGAAGCGGCCATGGCCGGTTTTGAAAAGGAGCTCCAGGACGAGGAGGCGGCCAAACGGGACGGCGACAAGTCCGAAACGCAGGATACGCCCGATGTTTCGGATTCCGACGCTTCGGCCACTTCGGTCGATTCGGACGAGGCACGGGAGGCCGACGCGGTGCTTTCCGAGGCTGAGACGTCGCTTTCGTTCGACGACGAGCTGCAGGGACTTCTGGGTAACCGTGCGAAATCCGCGGTGATCATCACCCGGGTCACGTCAGCCCAACTGCTCGCTGCCTTCTGCCAGTTGTCCGACATCTCCGCACAATGCGTCGGTTCGCCGCAAGGCGCGGTCGCAGTATTGCGCAACCTCGACGGCGACGGACCGGAATCGGCCATCAAGGATCTGACCATCGTGGTCTCCGGCATGCCGGCGATTCTTGCGGTCAATCGAGCGGACAAGCTTGAGGCGACCATGTACATGCAGGGCAAGGCCGGACAGGCCTTCGCCCCGCCGGTGCTGTTTGCATCCGTCGCATCGTTCGTCGAAGACCTCATGCTTGGCATCACCGATATGGAGGGCGTGCGCGCATCCGGAACCGAAATCGTCGATTCCGCGAGCCTGAGCCGCGACGATGCCATGCGGATCTTGGCCGAGCATACGAAATTCGGACGCGGATCGTCGCGCATCGAATAAGCTTTTCGCCGTGGCCGTCACCGTGCTTCGGCGAACATACAAGAAGGAGGACTCCCATGACTTCCGTGGTGGTGTTCGATTACGGTTTCGGCAATGTGCGTTCCATGGTGCGCGCGTTGGCCAATCTCGGTCTTGATGTGACCCTCACATCCGACCATCATCAGGCGTTGGAGGCCGACGGGCTTGTGGTGCCGGGCGTCGGCGCGTTCGGAGCCTGCATGGAGGGGCTGAAGAAGGTCGGGGGAGACACGGTTATCAAGGATCGTCTGCGTGCCGGACGCCCGGTGCTGGGCGTGTGCGTCGGCGAGCAGATCATGTTCGAACGTGGCATGGAGCATGGCGACGGCACACCCGGCCTTGGCCTGGTCAAGGGCAGTGTCGAACTGCTCGACGCCGACGTGGTGCCGCATATGGGTTGGGACACCGTTGAGGCGCCGGAAGGCTCCGTGCTGCTCAAAGGCGTGGAGAATGAGCGGTTCTACTTCGTGCATTCCTTCGCCGCGATGAGCGCCGCTCCCGCCGACATGTCCGCCGATCAGATCGATTTCGGCGATGCGCAGGAGCATGTGACGTGGTGCACGTACGGACGCAGCCGTTTCGTCGCCGCATACGAACGCGCCCCGCTGTTCGCCACGCAGTTCCATCCGGAGAAATCCGCAGAAGCCGGAGCCCAGCTGCTGCGCAACTGGGTCGCGACGTTCTGACCGCATGATGGCGGACGCCGCAATCCGCAAAACAAACCGTAGAATCGCAAGAATCGTCGGACGGCCGAAAAACCGTCCGGTATATGGAACGAAAGGTAAGACATGTCTTTGACGCTGCTTCCCGCCGTCGATGTCCGTGATGGCAAGGCCGTGCGCCTGCGCCAGGGCGAATCCGGATCCGAGACTGATTATGGCTCTCCGCTGGAAGCCGCCCGCACGTGGGTGGAATCGGGTGCCGAATGGATTCATCTGGTCGATCTCGACGCCGCGTTCGGCACTGGGAACAACCGTGACCAGCTGCGCGCCATCGTTAAGGAGCTGGGCGACAAGGTCAACATCGAAATGTCCGGCGGCGTGCGCGATGATGCGTCGCTTGATGCGGCTTTGGAAGCCGGCGCGGCGCGTGTGAACATCGGCACCGCGGCCTTGGAGAATCCCGACTGGACCGCCTCCGTCATCAAGAAGTATGGCGACCGTGTGGCCGTTGGTCTCGACGTGCGCGGACACACCCTTGCCGCTCGTGGCTGGGTGAAGGAAGGCGGCGACCTGTTCGAGACCATGAAGTTCCTTGATTCCGTCGGTTGCTCCCGTTACGTGGTCACCGATGTGGCCCGCGACGGCATGATGAGCGGCCCGAACATCGAGCTGCTGCGCGAAGTGGCCTCCCGTACCGACGCGAAGGTCACCGCGTCCGGCGGCATTTCCAAACTCGACGATCTGCGCAATATCAAGGAGCTCGCCGAATTGGGCGTGGACTCCGCGATTCTCGGCAAGTCGCTGTATGCGCGTGCCTTCACGCTGGAGGAGGCGCTCGAAGTCGCACTCTGAGAGCATTTGGCGCGTTTCAATAGTTGCAAATGTGTCACGACTCGATTTTTAGATTGAAATTTCGAATTGTGACACAGTCGACCCCATATCAATACCCCCCAACTCTCAAAATCCATGCGAAAACGGCGTGGAGAGGAAGGTAAGGGGGTATTTCTATATCGGTTGATGTGTCACGATTCGAAATTTCGCCTTGAAAACGGAATCGTGCGACACGACGCGTGTTAACGATGTTCGTAACATGCGCATGGAACGATTGGGCACTATGGATAAACAGCAAGAGTTTGCTTTGCGCACGGTCGAGGAACGCGACGTGCGTTTCATTCGTCTATGGTTCACGGATGTGTTGGGAACGCTGAAGTCCGTGGCCATCGCTCCGGCGGAATTGGAAGCGGCATTCGAGGAAGGTCTCGGATTCGACGGTTCCGCGGTGGAAGGCCTTACCCGTGTGTCCGAAGACGACATGATCGTCAAACCCGATCCGTCGACGTTCCAGATTCTTCCCTGGAGAGGTGGTCCTCAGGGCACCGCGCGCATGTTCTGCGACGTGCTCACGCCTGATGGTGAGCCGTCCTTGGGTGACCCGCGCCACGTGCTCAAGCAAGCGCTGGCCAAGGCCAAGGAGAAGGGTTTCACCTTCTACGTACATCCGGAGATTGAATTCTATCTGTTTGAAAAGCAGGATGACTGGGCGCAGACTCCGAAGCCGATCGATGAGGGCGGCTACTTCGACCATGTGCCGCGCAGCCCCGGCATGGACTTCCGCCGCGCCACCGTCAACATGCTCGAGCAGATGGGCATCTCGGTGGAGTACTCGCACCACGAGGCGGGGCCAGGCCAGAACGAGATCGATCTGCGATATGCGGACGCGCTCACCACGGCCGACAACATCATGACCTTCCGCACCGTCGTCAAGGAGATTTCGCTGGAGCGAGGCATCCATGCCAGCTTCATGCCGAAGCCTCTCGCCGACGCTCCGGGCTCCGGCATGCACACGCACTTGAGCCTGTTCGAAGGTGACGCCAACGCGTTTTACGAGGCCGGGCAGGAATTCAACATGTCCGTCACCGCACGACAGTTCGCGGCCGGCATCCTGCACCATGCGGCTGAGATTTGCGCTGTCACCGACCAGTACGTCAACTCCTACAAGCGTCTGTGGGGCGGTGCCGAGGCGCCGAGCTATATCTGCTGGGGCCACAACAATCGCTCCGCGTTGCTGCGCATCCCGCAGTACAAGCCCGGCAAAGGCAATTCCGCACGTATGGAATTCCGCGCACTCGACCCGGTCGCCAATCCGTACCTCGCGTATTCCGTGCTGCTCGCAGCCGGTCTCGACGGCATCGACAAGCAAATGCAGCTGGGCGAGCCCACCAGCGACGACGTGTGGGAGCTCACCGACGCCGAGCGTCAGGCCATGGGCATCCAGCCGTTGCCGGAATCGCTTGATGAGGCGCTGAAGATCATGGAGAAATCCGATTTCGTCGCGAGCGTCCTCGGCGAGCACGCGTTCGAATACTTCCTGCGCAACAAGCGTCAGGAGTGGAACGAGTATCGTCGACAGGTCACGCCGTTCGAACTGAAGAAGTATCTGCCGAAGCTGTGATCGCGCAATCGATATGCTGAAGGGCCGTTGTCCGGAACATCAATCCGGATGACGGCCCTTCATTTGCTTTCCGGATGTTAGCCACGCGGATTGCCGAACATCGAATTGTAGATGATCGCGAAATTGCGGTTGCCGTACGCCGAGCACGCGTCGCCTTCGCCGGCACCGGCCTTGAGCGCGGCCTCGTTCGGCTGGTAGGGCGTGTAGATGTACAGCAGCGCGGTCGCCTTGTTCTCGATGTAGACGTCGCTGCCGCCGCAGCCTGCGTTCGGATTGTATCGTACGTAGTTGAGAGCGCCGGCATGGTACGCGTATTGCGATTCGTGGCGCACGTAGTACTGGTATCGCTTCGCCGCCCCGTACACCTGGTTGAAGAATCCGGCGTATTTCGCATCGCAGTTCGCGTCGTCCGGACAGCTCAGGCCCATTGCTGATTTGAATTGAAAATCGCTTGGATCGGTGGCGGTGAGCAGATGCTGCTCCTTCTGCAGTACGGTGAGCAGCACCTTCTGGCTGATGCCGCATGCGTTGCCCGCCTTGTAGATGATCGCGGCGGCGCTTTCGTCCTTCTTGCCCTCGTAGGCCCGACAGTAATCGTCTGCTGCCTGCGATTGCGTGGTGAACGTCATGGTCTTCAGACACTTGTCGCCGGTGCACGTCGCGCCCTGCTGGTCGAGGATGGTCTGCACCTGCCGCTCGCTTAACGCGTTGCCGTTGAAGAACGCGCCGTCGGATATGATGTTGCCCGGGTTGAAATCGTACAGCGATCGCATCTCGCTCTGCGCCGCTTTCGCCTCACTGACCTGCACACGCCAGCCGACAAAGCGGATTAGGCCCGCAATGATGGCTATCGCCGCGACCGTCGCCACCAATGTAGTGGCGATCATGCCGATGCGTTGCTTGAGGCTCGCCTTGTTCCATGTATTGCGCAGTTTTCTGCGCAGATTCTTTGGAACAAGGGATTTGCGGTTGCCCGTCTTGCGATTGCTTGTTTTGCGGTTGCGTGACCTGTTTCCGCCGGTTTTTCCGCCGCTGTTTCCGCTCCGATTGGTTTTGCGTGTCATCTTGCGTGTCATCGGTACCGTATTGTATCGCGCGCGGTTTATCCTTTCCTGAAGAAAGTAAATCGTCAATCGATTGACGTAAGCGATGCTAAACAAATCGAAATATCGGGAAACGAATAGGGGAATGCGAACGGAAGCGGAGAGCGGAAAAGTGCGAATCGACAAGGAACGGTTCTTCAATCTGCCGGTGGTGATGCTCATCGCGTCAAGCTTCATGCTCGGCATGAGCGAATTCATCATGGTCGGCATCCTGCCCGATATCGCAGCCGATCTGAAGATATCGGAGGTGACGGTCGGCAATCTGGTGTCCCTGTTCGCCTTCGTGTATGCGCCCGTCACCCCGCTCGGATCCGCGCTGTCGGCACGGTTCCCGCGATTCGCCACGCATCTGACGCTGATCGGCATATTCCTCGCAGGCAACATCCTATGCGCGTTCGCGCCCAACTACGCGGTTCTGGTGGTGGCGCGCATCATGATCGCCTTGGTGTCCGGAACGTTGGTGGCTGTGGCCATGACGTACGCGCCCGATGTGACGACGGACAGATTCCGTACGAAATTCATCGCATGGGTGTTCTCCGGCTTCTCCATCGCATCCGTGGTGGGCGTGCCGGTCGGCACATGGGTGGCCAACACGTTCGGTTGGCGTTGGGCGTTCCATATGATCAATGTGCTCACCATCGTTCTCATCATCGGCATGGTCATGGTGCTGCCGCGCAACAGCCACATCGTGAAAATCGGCTTCCTGCCGCAGTTCCGCCTGTTCTTCGACCGTCGTATCCAGCTTGGTGTGCTCACCGTGGTGTTCGGCGCGGCCGCCAGCTATGTCTTCTACACGTATCTGACGCCGATCATGCGCGACGAAGTTCATGTGCCGGAACAGTACCTGAGCGTCGGACTGGTGATTTTCGGCGCGGCATGCCTGTGGAGCAACCTGTACGGCGGCAAACTGGCCGACCGTGGCGGGGGAGTGGAGCCGCTGACGCACATCCGTCCCATCTACTGCGCGCACGCGGTGCTTATGGCGTCGCTCGTCGTGGCGCATTGGGTGCCGGTATACGGCGCGTTGCTGCTCGTGGTACTCGGTATGTTCATGTATCTGCAGAATTCCGCGTCACAGGTGCTGTATATGGATGTCGCCTCACAATCGCACCCGGGATCGCTCAACTTGGCCGCGTCGCTCAATTCCATGTCGTTCAACATCGGCATCGCGCTTGGTTCCGCGGTCGGCGGTCTGGTCAACGGACATTTCGGACTGACATGGCTTGGCCCGGTTGGCGCGCTGTTCCTGCTATGCGCGATCGCCACTACCACCATGCTGCGTCCGTTCGTGGCGCAGGAACGCAAGTTCTATGCCACCCAACGCGCATGAACGTTTCCGTTCCGCACGATTCCAAATCATGCAGGGCTTACGGTCGTCTGCTGATGCATGACGGGAACGCGGCGGTCAGCCGAGCGGCTTCCACTGATCGGTGTCATTGACGTCCCCGAACGACGCGCCGTTCGCCACCCAACAGCTTTGCATTTCCGCGTTTGAGAAATCCACTGTGGTGGGCTGGTTTTTGGCGTGCGCGTCCAGATCCTTCTTGTACGCTTCCTTGTCGTAGTTTTTCGGCACGATACCGGCCTTATGCAGGCAATCGACCATGGCCTGGTCGCCATCGGAAAGCATGCCGGGATTGCCGATCTGCATCTGGTATACACCGGTCACCGCAATGACTTCAGTGTTATAGCATTTGTTCTCATCCGCGTTGAACTTCTTGCGCTGTTGGTCGCTCATGCCGGTGGTATCCCGCATGGCGATCATGTACAGGCCATTGGAGAACTGCCTGAGCACCGGTGTCGTATACCCATAGCTGGTCACGCACTGCTTGTAATTCGACCAGGCAAGCTCGTAATCCGGTTTCGATACGCTTCCCGACTTTCTGGAACGCTTCAGAATCGTTTTCTGTGCGTCACTCATGGGATATTTGGTATCGGGTTTGGCGTCCAAATCAAGAAGGAAATCGATGTAATCCGGTATCGAATTCGCGATTTTGGCTTTGGATGTGTCGCTGCCGGCACTTCCGGTCGGCTGTTTCGTATCCTGCTGGTCGACAGCCACCCCACAGCCCGCGCAGCCGATAAGAGTTATGCCTACCAAGCATGTGGTGATGTTTCTCAACACATGGACTATTCCATTCCGCATGGCGATCGAGCTTCCTAATACTGATAATATTCAACATAGTCATTTTGAGTCAATGAAGAGCCTCCGCTAACTGAGGCGGAGCAATGTTGCTTAGCGAGCGCTCTGCTTGTCTGCGAATGTTGAGTCCTATCTTGCTGTGCGTAGCAATATTGGTTATGGTAATCGGTTTGAGTCCTTACATGTGAACTTGTCGGTTGCACACTCCATTCAACATGATAAGGGCCTTCGCTATATGAGCCACTGGTGACAGGGTACCGACATACAGCACTCGCCACGGCAGTGGCGCCGAAGCATATTCCGACAGCTGCTATTGATGCGGCAATTGTTTTCGCTAATTTATTGTGTTTCATCCAGGACATCATCGTCCACCTTTCATCATCATATCGGGCCGCCGTGGCCCGGTGATTCATATGATATGAGTTGTTTTACGGGGTTATTGCGAACGATGTACTCAATATGAGTAAGGGGCGGTGATGAAATGATGTATTGTATTGCGGTAGGGGGGTGTTTCTCAGGGGAAGGAGCGTTGTACCATGACGGGGAAAACGGTTGGTGGTCCGAAGATATTGCTTGTTGACGATGACAAAATCGTCATCGAGACGCTGACTGACCTATTCAAGCGGATTCTTCCGGCGGTGGGTATCGTCGATTCGGCTACCAGCGGCGTTGAGGCTTTGGAATTGTTTGCATCAAATGCCGACCAATATGCTCTTGTGCTGCTTGATATGTCGTTGGAAGGTATGCAAGGCCCGGAAGTCTGCCGTCGCATGCGGTTGATGGACTGTTCCACGCCGATTCTCGGCATGACCAGCTTCAGTCTGAACCGGTATCGCGTGCCGCTGGCGGCGGCTGGCGCGCAGGGGCTTGTCGGTAAAGGTGACGAGACGCAGCTCGAACAAGCCGTCTCCCGTGTCCTTTCAGGATGTTTCCTGCCCGGTTTTGAAACTTCGATGGCGGCTTATGCGAAGCTGAAATGCGATACTCAAGCGGAGTCCACGCTCACCAACACGCAAGAAACCATCATGAACCTGTGCGCGAATGAATATCTGACGGATGGCGAGATAGCCGAACGACTCGGCATATCCATCGCCACCGTGCGCAAGCACATGCAGAACATCGTCAAACGACTGAACTGCCGTACGCAACGGCAAGCCATCATCACATGGTTGAAACATGGGAACGAGCGCTGACATGACCGGAAAGAACAAAGAGCTCCGGTGGCCGGATATGCCGCGAATCAAACATCCGTTCCGTCTTGCGGCCATCATGACGTGCGAACTTCTGATGGTTTATGAGGCGGTGTGCCACCCCGGTTCGCCAATGGCATTGATGTTTACCGTCATGCAGATTATGCTGACCGGTCTCGCCTATTTCTGGTCCCGTGCGCACGTCCGTATGCCTATCATAAGGATGTGATCGGCCGGTTGATTGACGAGGTATACGCGAACGTTTCGCGTCATGCGCCTTCCGGAGGCAAGTATGAGGTGTCGGTTCTGGTGAAGACGCATTCCTTGGAAATCACCGAAGTGAATGATATGGGTGCCCGGCATTCCGGCGGTCTGCCCGGCGGCCATGGTCTCAGACAGTTCGCGGCTGAAATCGAGCATATCGGAGGAAGTCTTTCCACCGATTGCGAGAACGGCATATGGATGTTCCACGCGCGCATTCCGTTTGACTGATGGCTTTCCGGCGCGGAGTGGGAGTGCAGAATGTCGGATGGAACACCATCCGACAACGCTATCGGCAACGATTCAGATACTGTCCTTCAGCATATGAATGACGTCATGGTTGATGTCGTTGATTTTGGGATCGGCGATCATGTCGTCAACCGTCATCCATCTGCAACGTTTGGAACCAACTTGGAATTCTCCGTCAGTCCTCCACGATTCAGGCAGATGTGTCACAGAAGCCAGATACAGCCTGTAATCGTATGTGCGTTCCTCTTGATGCTCCGTGGACCATTTCGTGTTGGTGGAAGTACCGACGAATTTTACGTCGAACGCATCGGAGGGAATCTTGAATTCCGATGTCATATATCCGATGAGCTTGGTTTTGTCTTCTTCATATGAGCCGGATGAGCTATGGTTCGGCAGGAACCAACACTCCCATTGCTGGTCATAATAAGTGAGATAACGGTTTGCCTGCTCGTCGGCACCGTCCCTGACCGCGATGAGCGAACTGGCTCTTCTGTTCATTGCAATGATTTCCTTATATAGTTTCGATGCGCTGAGTCTTTTGGAAAGAATCGCAGCCACACCCATGACGACGATTACCGATCCGCATGCCGTGAACGCCACCTTCAAGGGCATAGTCAGACCGTCGGTCGTCCATGCCGTGAGAATATAAAAGATCCCGGCGATGAGATTGGCGATTCCGTCACCAACGGAGCCAACGCCAATGAGACTTTTATGCTCATTGAGTTTGGCTTTCAGGTCGCGCTCGTCAATACTCAACATCATACGGGTCAATTCTACACATATGCCGCTTACATGATGTCGCGGATCGAATCGCACGACATGGCGCATGATGATGGATGCCGTCAATTGATTCAATGGATGATGCTGGGGAACACCTGGTTTACATACCCATATTGGGTATGCCGCGCATGGAGGCAAGTCTTGGGGGTATAGAATAGGGGTAAAGCGGGCCATGGCGGCCTGACGGCTGCGTCGTTTGTGAGGGGGCTGATGACGATGTCGAGGAAAACGGGCATGCGTGGCAAAGCTGTTGCCGTCATATGCTGTCTCGCTTTGCTTGTCGGCTGCACGGGCTGCGGGGCACTGAAAGAAGGCTCGCGACGGGAGCGTCAATCCCAGCAGGGTCAATCATCGCAACAGGGTGAACGAATCGCGTCGTCGCTGAAGGACTATGCGCGATCGTTGTTGGATTCCGACGGCGGCAAAATATCCGATCAGCAGAAGTCCGCGCTGGAGAAGGCCGCTTCAGGCGGAAAAGTCAGCCAAGCCGACTACGAACGCGCATGGGCGGATTACAAGCAGTGCATCATAGACAAAGGCTATGCCGAGCCGACGTTCGACAAGTACGACAACGGCATTTACGCTCTGCCCTCGTACAACACCGATGACGCCAGCAAAGAGGCGATCCGCAAACTCAATGACGATCTGACATCCTGCAGTATGCTGCATGTCACGGATATCAACACCGTGTACAGGCTCCAGTTGGACAATCCGAAGCTGCTGCTCGACGACAAGGAGGTTGCGGCCGACTGCCTGCGCAAGGAAGGCATAAAGCCCAAAGACTACACCGCCGATAAGCTGGAGAAGGATTTGGAATCCGGAGAAAGCGCAGGACTGCGCGATAACAGGAAGGCGCTGACCTGCTTGGTGACGGCCGGAGTGAACGTGACCGCCTCGGATGAGACGGTCTGGTATCCGCTGAAGTAGTCTGATGCGCGAAGGGGCTCATATGCGAGTGGTCGTGGAAGGGCTGGCCCACCGGTTCCCGGGGACAGACCTGCTGTTCGAGCATCTTGATTTCGTGGCGGAACCTGGCTCCACCATCGCGGTATGCGGACCATCCGGTTGTGGTAAATCGACATTGCTGTCGATTCTCGCCGGTTGGGAGAAACCATATGCCGGAACCGTAACCCGTGAAGGCGTGAACCGTGTGGGATGGGTGTTTCAAAACCCGTACGGTGTGGCGGAACGCACCGCGCTCGACCACGTGGTGTTCCCGCTGCTTGCCAAAGGCATGCGGCGCAAGGAAGCGGAGCTCAAAGCCTTGGAAGCCATGGGGCTGTTCGACCTCGAATACGCGGCCGACCGCCGGTTCTCCGACCTCTCCGGCGGCGAGGCGCAACGTCTCATGCTGGCACGCGCCGTCTGCTCCAAACCCGACATGCTGCTCGTGGACGAGCCGACCGCTCAATTGGATACGCGCACCGCGCATTCCGTCAGCCATGTGCTGAACAACCTTTCCGGCCAAGGCATGATCGTGCTCGTGGCCACACACGATCCCGACACCCGCGACGCCTGCGACCGTGTGCTCGACCTCGCCGACTACGCGCCAGGCGGCAGCAAATCGCAGGAATCGGAATTGGAAGAATAGACGAATAGAAAGGCATCGACTCATGGGAAAGAAGCAACGGGACACCAAAGTCATGAACAACGGTGCCAGACGCGGACGACTCGCATGGGCTTGGAGCCTGCTCGCCGTGGCAACCGCCATATGCGTGTCCGTGGGAGCATGCGCGCTGCTCCTGCCAGACCGCGCGCCGGCATTGCTCGGCTCGGCAGGGGAGACGACCACCGCGCCAGCCAGCGTGCAGGAATACTCCGGCAGCCAGCAAGTGACGGTTGTGCCCACCATCTCCACCGAACGTAATCTTCTCGGCAACGCCAACGGCACCGTCACCGCCGACTGGTCCGCAGACGGACTCGCCTCCGGCAAAGGCGCATACAAAGTCAACGACCGCGTGGTCGTGGCCTTGAACACCGCCACACCCCTATACCGTGACCTCAAAACCGGAGACAAGGGCGACGACGTGCTCGCACTGAACAACGAGCTGAGCCGACTCGGATACAACAGCGTGGCCGGTTCCGACACCTACTGGTGGGCAACATCCGACGGCTGGCGGCAACTCATGAACGACAACGGCAACCCCTCCGACGGCACGCTTGCGCTTGCCGACACCATGTGGATTCCTGAAAACGCAGTCGCGGTCGACGAGTGGACGGCCACCACCGGTTCCATGGTGACGGGCGGTACGGCAATCGGAAAAATACCGGGAGCGTTGACGAAACTCACCGTGAAAAACGGCGCGGCGGTAGGACAGGATCGCACCATAAGCATGTATGGCGTCAATGGAATATTGCCGGCCGATAGCACGGAAATCACCGACGCCGAATTCCTGCGTAATGTGTCGGCAAACGAAACGTTCCAGTCCATGGACATGCAGACCAAAAAGGCCGGTCTCGATGCCACCGTGGCATTGAAGGAACCATTACAGGTGCTGCGTGTGCCGGCGGGAGCGGTGTTTGGCATCGACGGCAGCAGCGGCTGCATCGTACCAAAATCCCACAATGCGTCCAATACGCCGGTGAAGGTGACCATCGTGGGCAGTGAGCTAGGCGTGAGTCTGGTGCAGACGCAGGATGCCGACGTGTCCGCGATCGCCAACGTCGAAATCGGCAGCGGGCTCAACGGGCTGGTTTGCAAATAGTCGGCGGACGAATCGCAAGAAACCGTTGAGCTTCGCCAAACAGTGTGAAAACCGCATGAAACCGCCAATAAGGGAGCGTATGTGAGACTTGGATCGGTGCTTTCCGAAGCGCTGCGCAACATCGGCTCGGGCGTGAGCCGCGCGTTCGCCATGTTCCTCGCCGTGCTGCTCTCCGGAACGCTGCTGGGCGGATATGAGGCGATGACCGTGATCGACTTGGAATCGCAGGCCGTGCAGCGCATCAACGCGTACGCTGACGTCAACGCCATCGTCGGTGGAACGGTGGATGGCACCGCATGCGACCGGTTGTCCGACGCCGGCGATGGAATGACGGGCACCTTGGCTGGCGCGATGCGTGCCGGCGAACAGGTCGTGCCACTCGCGACACCCGGCAAGGACATCTCATCGTATGACGTGACGCCCGGTATGATCCGGCTGATCGCCGGCAACGCCAAGGCCGACGTGTCCGGCGTATGGGTGCCGCGCGACGTGGCCAAGGACTTCGGGCTTGCCGTGGGCAGCGCATTGCGGACACGCGAAGGCACCATGCGTGTGGCGGGTGTGTTCGACTGGCCAAACGATGGACGTGACACACGCTTCGCATACGCGTTCATCGTGCCGGTGTCGGCGAGCGCTTCGACGTTTGACGAATGCTGGGTCAAGCAGTGGCCGTCTGATGGGCAGATGGAAAATCTGCTGTATGCCACGTTGGTGGCGGGTTCCGGCTCGTCGAATGCGGGTGTGACGCAGGTGAATAAGGGGTTTGATGCGCATTATGACGCGCGTGCGTCGTATGTGAATCGTTCGACGCGGTGGATGCCGTGGGTGGGGTTGGCGATTGGCGTGTTGGTTGGTGTGTTTGGTGTGCGCCGGCGTAGGTTGGAGTATGCGGGTGCGTTGCATTCGGGGCAGTCGAAGGGTGCGCAGTTGCTGGGTATTGGTGTGGAGACCGGTGTTTGGGCCGGGCTGGCTACGTTTGCTTCGTGTGCGTTGTTGTTGGCGTATGCGGTGCGGATGAGCCGGTCCGATTGGGTGGCGGTGTTGGCGGCTGCGGTGCGTACGCCGTTGGCTGTGTTCGCCGGTGTCATGGTGGCGAGTCTATTGGTGGGGTTGTTGATTCGTGAATCGCAGTTGTTCCGTTTCTTCAAGAAGCGTTGACGGGGTTGAAGAAACGGAACAATCCGTTGGGGTTTGGCTGGTGGCTAGGCGATCGTCTTTTTGATGCGTTGCAGGCTGATCGGTTTCGGCGTGCCGAGTTCCTGTGCCCACAGGGACACGTAGAATTCCTCCAGCATCCAACGTACGGTTTCCGCCTGCTTCATCAGCGTTTCGTGGCGTGGGCCGGCTGGTTCACGTTGTGCTTTCGCCACGGCCTTGTCGGCAAGTTGTTTGGCTTCGTCGGCTTCCCAAGCCCATCGCACGTCGCGGTTCTTGTCGTTTTTCGCCTTGGTGAGGCGCAGCAGGTCGGCGTGCAGGTATCGTTCGATGGACGGCAATGCCTCTGGCGGCGTCTTGCCGATGAAACCGGGGTATACGAGTGTGGCGATGTGTTCGCGGATCGACTGCAGCACGCTCAGCAGTGGCAGGTCCGCTTTGCCGGACACGGCTTTGTCGACTTCCGCATACCGTTTCAGTATGGCGATCACGTCATGCGCCACCGCGTACACGGTGTCCTCGTACACTTCGCGCACATCGAGCACTGCGTCGGCGAGCGCTTCGTCGTCGGGCAGCTGGTCGATGTTGGGCAGGAGCCGTTTGACGGCTGCCAGCTGCAGGTCTTCGGTGAGCTCCTTCGTGGACTTGTAGGGGGCAGAGGCGAGCATGAGCGCTTCCGTGCCGAGCCAGCGTGAGGAGATGCGTTCACCGGGCAGGCGCAGCGTGTCGAGCGCGCCTTGCCAGAGCATGGTGGCGCGTGCTTCGGTGGTCGCTCCCGCTTTGTTGAGCAGGTTGGCTTGTTCGACGAACTTGCCTTGGTCTCCTGCGTTTCGGGCTTGTTTTTCGACCATGTGGCGTGCGGAGGCTTTGGCTTGTTCGGCGAATCTGCGTTGCAGTTCGACGAGTGATTTGCCGGTGCCGAGCGTTTTGACGGGTCCTCGCGCGTGTCGTCGGCCGTGCTGGTTCTTGCGGTTGGGCGGCAGCTGCTGTTCCACGGCGAAGGTCATGCGCAGGTATGGCGCGAGCTTGTTCCATAGTTCGCCGGTGAGGACTTCCGGGTGGATTTGCGCGCCGACGATACTGATGGCCGCCTGCGTGAACACGTGCGGCAGGTCGGGCCATGCGGCCATGCCATCCTCGTTTTCGGGGGCGATGTTAGGCTTCTGCTGGCTGCCGGAGCCCGGCAGGTCGGGATAGCGTTCGTCGATCCAGGCGCGGATTTTGCGTGCCGTGTCCGGAGCGGGCACGAACTGCACGCGCAACGTTTTCGGCAGCGACTTGATCATGCCGACGATCAGCTCGTCCAACAATCCCGGCACATTCCACGAGAACTGTTCCGGAGTCAGCCGAGACAATGCTTTCAACGGCACATGCACGGTGACGCCGTCGTTTGGGTCGTGCGGGTCGTAGATGTAGCTCAACCTTAGATCGATGGGGGAGCCGTCGGTGCCGAGCGTATGCCAATGGTCGGGATAGTCGTCCAGGGACACCGAATCGGAGCCGGCGAGACGCTCCACCTTGTCCGGATCGAAATCCAGCAGATCGGGCTGCTCGTCGTGCTTCGTCTTCCACCATTTCGCCAAATCGGCCACGCTGGTGACGGTGTTGGGGATGATGGCGTTGTAGAAGTCGAACAGATCCTCGTCACCGACGGTCTGCGCCACCTGGCGGGTGCGGCTCGCATCATCGGCGGCATCCTCGAGGATGTCCCGGTTCCTGGTGACGAAATCATCATAGGAGAACCGTTGCTGGATGTCGCCCTCCACCAGACCCTGCCGGATGAGGAAATCGCGCGCCTCAAGCGGATTGATGCGCCCCCACTGCACGGTGCGGTCCTGCACGATCGGCAGGCCGTACAGGAGCACCTTCGCGCTCGCCACGGCCGAGCCGCGCGAACCGGACCAGTGCGGATCCGCGTACGTGGTACGGGTGAGTGCTCCGGCGAGCGGCTCCGCCCATGCGGGATCAATCTGCGCGGAATACCGCGCCCACAGTCGGCTTGTCTCCACCAGTTCGGTGCTCATCACCCATTGCGGTGTCGATTTGGCTACGGCGGAGGCGGGGAACAGGGCGAAATGCGTGCCGCGCGCGCCCTGATAGTCGTTCTTCGCCATCTTCTGCGCGCGTTTCATCGCACGAGCGCGTGCCGCACCCTTCAAACCAGCGAAATCGGATGCCTTCGGCTCGCGCGTGACCTGCATGCCCATCATGGACAGCAGGCCGGAAAGCATGGACGTGTGGATACCCTGCGCGTCCCATGAGCAGCACAGCGAATGCGCTGCCTGCTGGTTAAGCGGCAGCTGGCGGATCTCCAACGGTGGACGGGACACGGGAATCGGCTCGCCAAGCTTGAATTTGAACTCCTGGCACATTTCGCGCAGCTGGGCGACCAAATCCTTCCATTGGCGCATGCGCAGCCAACTCAAGTACTCGGTCTTGCAGATGCGGCGCAGCGCGGAATTGCTCGGCTCGCCATCCGCTTGGAACACGCGGTCCCACAGGTTCAACGCGGTCAGAAAGTCACTGGTCGGGTCCGCATACCGGTTATGGATGCGGTCCGCCTCCTCACGGTTCTCGTCGGGACGTTCGCGCGGATCCTGCAGGCTCAGGAACGCGACTACTACCAGCACCGCCGCCAGAGTGTTCGGCGTGGTCGACTTCGCGGCTTCGATGACCATGCGTCCCAGACGCACGTCGATCGGTATACGCGCCAGCAGGCGGCCGGTATGTGTCAACACCACCTCGCCGTGTCTGCGCGCCACCGCCTTCAATTCGGTCAGCTCGTTGAAGCCATCCGACACGGCCTTCATGTCCGGAGGGTCGATGAAACCGAAATCCGTCACATCCTTCGCGGTGCGCGCCACGCCCACCGACAGCATGTGCAGGACGACCGCGCCCAGGGACGTGCGCAGGATCTCAGGCTCCGTGAATTCGGGACGTGTCTCGAAATCCTCACGTGAATACAGACGGATCGCGATGCCGTCGGCGATACGGCCGCAGCGGCCCGACCGCTGGTTCGCGCTCGCCTGGCTGATCGGCTCGATCGGCAGACGCTGCACCTTCGCCGTCTTCGAATAGCGGGAGATGCGTGCCGTGCCTGGATCGACCACATAGCGGATGCCCGGCACCGTCAGCGACGTTTCGGCCACGTTCGTGGCGATCACGATGCGCTGATGCGTGTGCGGTTCGAACACCTTATGCTGCTCCTTCGAGGACAGCCTGGCGAACAGGGGCACGATCTCGATCGCATCGGGACGGCGCATATCCGCCGCGCGCGGCCCATAGTGGCGGCGCAACGCGTTCTCGAAATCATGGATGTCGCGCTCGCCGGAGGCGAACACGAGAATATCGCGCGGTCCACGCTCATGGCTCGAATGGATCACCAGTTCGGCGCAGGCGCGCGCCACCGCGGTGGGCATGTCCACGTTCGTGTCGCGCGAATCGCGGCCATCCCTGCCATCGGGCACGGCCGACAGCGCCTCGTAGTCGGCGTCTCCCGGCATCGCGCCCGTTTCGAAACCCGGCACGGAACGCATCAGCGCCGGCGCGGTGCCCAACGGCTCATACACGATCTGCACCGGATACGTGCGTCCCGACACCTCGATTACCGGCACCTTCGTGTGCAGCGCGTGTTCGAAATGCTCCTGGAACTTCACCGAATCGATCGTCGCGGACGTGATGACCAGCTTCAGATCGCGCCGCTTGGGCAGCAGCGCCGTCAGATAGCCGAGCAGGAAATCGATGTTCAGACTGCGCTCATGCGCCTCGTCGATGATGATCGTGTCGTACTGCATGAGCTTCGGATCGCGTTGGATCTGCGCCAGCAGAATACCGTCGGTCACGACGCGCAGCCGTGTCTTCGGCGAGCTTTCGTCGGTGAACCGCACCTGGTAGCCGACTTCCTCACCCAGCTTTACTCCCATTTCGCTGGCGATTCGTTCGGCGACGGTGCGCGCGGCGAGCCTGCGTGGCTGCGTGTGCACGATCTGCCTGCCGTGCGAACCGCGCCCCAGCTCAAGCAGGATCTTCGGCAGCTGCGTGGTCTTGCCGGAACCCGTCTGTCCGGAGACGATCACCACCTGGCTCGACTTGACGGCTTCGGCGATTTCGTCGCGAGCCGCGGAAACCGGCAGTTCGGAAGGATATTCGAATCTCATGCCCTCACAACCTCGATGACGCGGAAGCCTTTCGAGCTCGCGTACTTGCCTACCTCATACCCGTCGCCCAGTTGTGCGGCCAGCCACGGAATCAACGAATCGGAACCCAGGTTCTTCTGCACCACCAGATAGGCGGCACCGCCCGCGTTCAACCGCGGCAGCCACGTCATGAGCAGCTCGTGCAGAACCTCCTTACCGACGCGAATCGGCGGATTCGACCAGATCAGGTCGAACGTGAGATCGGCCGGAACCTGCTCGGCAGTGACGGCATGGATATTGCCCATGCCATTCAACTCGGCGTTGCGGCGCGTGAGCTCAAGCGCGCGTTCGTTCACATCCAACGCCCAAATATCGGCCTTGGGCGATTCGAAACTCAACGTCAGCGCGATCGGACCCCAACCGCAGCCCAGATCAAGGAACGTGCCCTCTTCAGGCGGCTCCGGCGCATGGCGTAGCAGCACCGACGTGCCCAAATCCACACGATTGCCGGAAAACACGCCGTTCGACACTTCCACATCCGCCTCATTGCCACGCAACGTGACATGCAGCTTCCTGCGCACGTCCTTCGACTGCGGTTCCGCCGCGAAATACTGCTCGGCCTGTGCCATGCTATCTCCTTGCAAACGTTCGTCATCCGGCATCCGCGCGGTAATCGCGTCCACGTGGCGAAAACGGTGATGCCCATGTCTCTAGACAATGATGATAATAAAGACACCATAGTTCAACCGTGAGAGGTGCCATTGAGCCAAGACAACGATATCGAGCAGAGCATGACCGCAGGCGAAGTCGGGGGAGTGCTCGCCGACCAATCCGAAGTGCTGCTTGATACCGACGGCGGGGAACGCCTCCGGGAGGCCCACGACGAGCAGTGGCAGGAACGTGAGTCCCGCAACGCATTGAAGCATGTCGCTGGTCTTGGCGAGATCCAGGATGTCACCGAAGTCGAATACCGCAAGGTCAGGCTCGAACGCGTGGTGCTCGTCGGCGTATGGTCCAGCCGCGAGACCACGCAGGGCGCCGCCGAGGAATCGCTCAGGGAGCTCGCCGCGCTCGCCGAAACCGCGGGTGCTGTGGTGTGCGACGGTCTGCTGCAGCACCGCATCAAGCCGGATGCGGCCACTTACGTCGGCTCCGGCAAGGCTCGTGAATTGGCCGGCATTGTGGCGCAGAACGAGGCCGACACCATCATCGTCGACGATGATCTTCCGCCGAGCCAGCGTCGCGCGCTGGAGGATGCCACCAAAGTGAAGGTCGTCGACCGTACCGCCGTCATCCTCGACATCTTCGCTCAGCATGCCACTTCGCGGGAAGGCAAGGCGCAGGTCGAGCTGGCGCAGCTTGAATACATGTTGCCGCGACTGCGCGGTTGGGGCGGATCACTGTCGCGTCAGGCGGGCGGCCGCGCGGCGGGTGACGCTGGCATCGGCTCCCGCGGTCCGGGCGAGACGAAAATCGAGATGGATCGTCGCGTGATCCGCAGCAGGATCGCGAAACTGCGTCGGCAGATCGCCGATATGGCGCCGGCCCGTGACGTCAAACGCGGAGCCCGGCGACGGTTCGGACTGCCGACGGTGGCCGTGGTCGGCTACACGAACGCGGGCAAATCGTCGTTGACTAATCGGCTGACCGGTTCCACGGAATTGGTGGAGAACGCGCTGTTCGCGACCTTGGACACCGCCGTGCGCCGGGCGAAGGCCAAGGACGGACGACTGTACGCATATGTGGATACCGTCGGCTTCGTGCGCCGGTTGCCCACGCAGTTGATCGAGGCGTTCAAATCCACGCTGGAGGAGGTCTCCGATGCGGATCTCATCGTGCATGTGGTTGACGGATCGCATCCCGACCCGTTCTCGCAGATCGACGCGGTGGATGACGTGCTCGCCGACATAGACGGCGTCGAGACGATTCCCACGATTGTGGTGTTCAACAAGGCCGACCGCATGGACGAGGCCGTGCGTGAGCGTATCGGAGCTCTGATGCCTGAGGCGCATATCGTGTCCGCGTTCTCGGGGGAGGGGATCGATGCGTTGCGCGAGCATGTCGAATCGATGCTGCCGACGCCGAACGTGCATGTCGAGGCGCTGCTGCCGTATACGGCCGGGTCGCTCATGTCGCGCGTGCGCGAGTATGGCAAGGTGGTCAACGTCGAATACCGCGATGACGGCATGATGCTTGAAGCGGAGGTTGACGACCAGCTGGCCGCGAAGATAGTGGAGCAGGCCATCGGATGAGTCTTCCGATTGGAGCTTTTTTGACGGTTGCCGACGGAAATTTTTGCAAACAATGCAACAGATTGCAAATGCCGGAATTCAATGGGCACAGTGTATGTGAACGTTCACAAAAGTTGTGACGCAAATCACGTTTCATTGGTTGTGATTCATGTGAATCCATGGCGAAACGTCATGCTGTATGGATAAAGTAAAGATGAAATCGATAAGAGAAATACCCTGCCACGCGCGGGAAGTTCTTCTTGCTCAAAGAGAGGTAAAGCACATGGTGGATTCACCTATCAAGCCCACGAAGCTCGCTATCATCGGTGCCGGCGCAGTCGGCTCCACTCTCGCTTTCGCTGCTGCTCAGCGTGGCGTCGCACGTGAGATCGTGCTCGAGGATATCGCCAAGGAGCGCGTCGAGGCCGAGGTCCTCGACATGCAGCACGGTTCCAGCTTCTATCCGACCGTGACCATCGACGGCTCCGACGATCCGGAGATCTGCCGCGACGCCGACATGATCGTCATCACCGCCGGTCCGCGCCAGAAGCCGGGGCAGTCCCGCCTCGAGCTGGTCGGTGCCACCATCAACATCCTCAAGGCCATCATTCCGGGGCTTGTGAAGGTCGCCCCGAACGCCATCTACATGCTCATCACCAACCCGGTCGACATCGCGACCCATGTCGCCCAGAAGATCTCCGGCCTGCCGGCGAACCAGGTCTTCGGCTCCGGCACCAACCTGGACTCCGCTCGTCTGCGCTTCCTGATCGCCCAGCAGACCGGCGTCAACGTCAAGAACGTCCATGCCTACATCGCCGGCGAGCACGGTGATTCCGAGGTTCCGCTGTGGGCTTCCGCCACCATCGGTGGCGTCCCGATGTGCGACTGGACCCCGCTGCCGGGCCACGATCCGCTGGACGCCGACGTGCGCGAGCAGATCCACCAGGAAGTCAAGAACGCCGCATACAAGATCATCAACGGCAAGGGCGCCACCAACTACGCCATCGGCATGTCCGGAGTGGACATTATCGAAGCCGTCATGCGCGATTCCAACCGCATCCTGCCGGTCAGCTCCATGCTGCACGACTTCCACGGCATCTCCGACGTGTGCATGTCCGTGCCGACCCTGCTCAACCGCTCCGGCGTCAATACCGCCATCAACACCCCGGTGTCCGACCGTGAGCTTGCCGCCCTGAAGCGTTCCGCGGAGACCCTGAAGGAGACCGCCGCCCAGTTCGGCTTCTGATGCAAAACGCGGCAACGGAGTGCCAGCTGCGTTGCTCAGAGCTCGACGTACCTTCGTACGCCTTCGCTCTGGGCGCCTTGCTGACACACGCGTTGCCGTGTTTTTCTTATTTTTGTTTGCGGCAACGGAGTGCCAGCTGCGTTGCCGTTTTTTTGTTGTGATGATTGACAGCGGGATGATGAGTCGCTAGACTGTCAACGGACTTCGGAAACCCCAGCCTTCGGGCTGGGGTTTCCTGCGTTTTGGGCCGAATGAAAATGGTATTGAGAAGCGGTTTCAATAACTGTGGATCAAGGCCGCGGACGAAAGGGAACCCCATGGCACATAATCACGCCGGCGTGGACGCCGCGATGGCGAAAGGCGGAGCCGAACACCAAAAAAGACTCATGATGTCGTTGGGGCTGACCTCCACGGTGTTCGTCGCCGAAGTGATCAGCGCCGTCATCGCAGGATCCTTGACGCTGCTGGTCGACGCCGGACACATGCTCACCGACATGTCGGTGCTTGTCGCCTCCACCGTCACGGCGGTGCTGATGCAGCGCAGGCCGAGCAGCAGACGCACTTGGGGGTGGGCGCGTCTCGAAGTGCTTACCGCCGCAGTGGGGGCGCTCGTGCTGCTCATCGTCGGCATCTACGCGCTTGTCGAAGCGGGCATGCGTCTCTTCGGCGGAACGGGTGACGAGGTTCATGATGTCCGGCTGCTGCTCTTCATGGGTATCCTTGGTCTCGCTGCGAACATCGGGTCCATCTTCATCCTCGCCGGCCAAAGCGAGGACAACATGAATATGAAAGCCGCCTTCCTTGAGGTCATGAACGACGCTTTGGGCTCCGTGGCGGTGATCGTATCTGCCATCGTGCTGATCTCGACGGGATGGACCGGTTTTGATGCGGTCGCCGGCGGCATCATCGCGCTGATGATGATCCCACGCGCATTCGTGCTGCTTCGCAACGCCGTACGCGTGCTGTTGGAGGAGACCCCGCAGGATCTGGATTTGGACAAGGTGCGCGAGCATCTTGGACGGGCACCGCATGTCGTCGCGGTGCATGACCTGCACGCCATCACCGTTTCCACGGGCATGCCAGTCGTCATGGCGCATGTGGTGGTGGAGCGTGGACTCACCATGGATGATGCCGCGGACATCCTCAACCAGCTGCAGAGCTGTCTGCGTGAGCATTTCCCGGTGTCGGTGCCTCACACCACTTTCCAGTTGGAGCCGGAAGGATACGATTCGGACAGCCGAAAAGGCCTTCATCTGTGATTATGCGCAGGCTTGCCCGAACGGCTGCCTGCGGCGTCGCCGTATCGAAAACCTGTAGGAAATGCAGTCGTGGGGCAGCCGGGTTCCGACGTGGCCGTTTTTGGTCGTCGTCCTGTTCTACCAGTGATGACTGGTCCCGCTTGAGGATTAGATCTTGCGCAGTACGGTGACGACCTTGCCCATGATCTCCGCATGAGTTCCGTCGATGGGGGAGTATGCCGGATTATGCGGGATGAGCCAGACGTGCCCATGGTCCTTGCGGAATGTCTTGACGGTGGCCTCATCATCCAGTAGGGCGGCGACGATATCACCGTTCTCCGCGCTGTTCTGCTCGCGGACGACGACGAAGTCACCGTCGCAGATGGCTGCGTCGATCATGGAATCGCCGTGCACTTCCAGCATGAACAGGTTGCCGGTGCCCGTCAGGCGCTCCGGAAGACGCATCACGTCATCGATATGCTGTTCGGCCGTGATGGGAACGCCTGCTGCGATGCGACCGACCAGAGGGACGTCATGCGATGCCATGATGGAGCCGTTTTCGTCTTCCTGGGACGGGAACGGGATGACCTGAGCAACTTTGCCGCTGGAAGGCTCGTCGTCGTATTCCACCACCTCGATGGCTCTGCCTTTGTTGGCGTTCATGTGGATGAAGCCCTTTTCGTCGAGGACTTGGAGCTGATGTTTGACGGACGAGGGACTTTTCAATCCTGCGGCCTCGCCGATTTCACGGAATGAGGGAGCGAAGCCCTGCGTGGCCAGATGCGTTTTGATGGCGTCAAGCACTTTGCGCTGACGATCGGTCAACGTGTTTTCATCCGGACGTTCCGCGGCTGTTCTGGGCGTGAATGGGATGGTGCTCACGGTGGGCTCCTTTCGATGTGTTCTCAGAAGCATAACGCGAAACGCCGAGAAAATCAAACATCTGTTCGAGGTGTGTTTGCAATATTCGAACATTTGTGCCATACTTTGAACAAGCGTTCGATAGAACAATTGTTCGAAAGGAGTGTTGCGATGGATGAGGCGATGGGGCATGGACGGATTGGCGGCGCGCTTGGCATGGCCTTTCTGGCGTTCATTGCTTTCTGGTGCGCTGTGGAGGTTGTTCCCGTTCATCAGATGCGGTCGGCTTCGGAACCCGCTTCGGTCACCGTATACACCGTGCAGCCGGGGGATACGTTGTGGAAGTACGCTTCGGGTATCACGCATGAAGGCGGCAATGTCGGAGACACGGTGGATGAGCTGATGCGTTTGAACGATTTGGATACGGCATCCCTGCACGCCGGACAGCGGCTTATCGTCCCCGATGAGGCGTAGGGCCGCGGTTGGGCTTATTTCAAGGGTTCGGGCTATTGTGTAAGACATGCATTGCCCGTTTTGTCAGAATCCAGACACCAAGGTTGTCGATACGCGTATCAGCGATGACGGCCATTCCATCCGCCGTAGGCGCGAATGCCCGAAATGCTCCAAACGGTTCACCACCTTGGAGACGACCATGTTATTGGTGGTGAAGCGTTCCGGAAACGTCGAGCAATTCGATCGCAACAAGGTGATCGCCGGCGTGCGCAAAGCGTGCCAAGGCCGTCCCATCAACGAGGACGATCTGAAGATGCTGGGGCAGAAGGTGGAGGAGGATCTTCGTTCCCGCGGACTGGCGCAGGTCAAGTCGGAAGAAGTCGGGAAAGCCATTCTGAAACCGCTGCGCGATCTTGATATGGTCGCGTACCTGCGTTTTGCAAGCGTCTACCAGAATTTCGAGAATCTGGATGATTTCCAGCGTGCCATCGATGAATTGAACGGCATGGAATCGAACGATGTGGACGAATGATGACTCATACGGGCATGTGATGTCGATTCCTCTCTTATGAAGAAGTCCTCCAACCGATGATGTTGGAGGACTTCTTCATAAGAGAGGAAAACACCGTGGGTACGTCAGCTGATTACACGCATGCGAATCGTGCCTTCGATGGACGCGAGCTGATCAAGCGCCTTCTGATCCGGACGCTGTGCCACGTCGGTGACCACATATCCAAGCTCGCCCTCAGTTCCGAGAGCCTGAGCCGCGATGTTGATGCCATCCTCGCCCAGCACCCGGTTGACTCGCGCCAGCACACCGGGCAGATTGGCGTGCAGATGGGCGATGCGGAAGTTCGACTTGATGCCGGACAATGTGATCTGCGGCAGATTCACCGACAGCATGGTGGATCCCTTGAACCAGTAGTCCTCAAGACGCTGGGACACGAACTGTCCGATGGACTTCTGCGCCTCAAGGGTAGAACCGCCGATATGCGGGGTGAGGATCATGTTGTCCTCGTTCGCGAGGTCTGTCAGGAACTCGTCGCCGGTTTTCTTCGGTTCGACGGGGAAGACGTCCACCGCGGCGCCGGACAGGTGGCCGGAATCCAAATGCTTCTTCAGCGCATCCAAGTCGGCCACGAAACCGCGGGACAGGTTGATGAAGATGGCGTCCTGCTTCATATGCTCGAACTGGTCCTCGCCGAAGAAACCCGTGTTCGACTTTCTCCCATCGACATGCAGGGTGACCACGTCGGACTGCTCCAGCAGTTCGTTCAACGTGGAGCAACGATGGGCGTTGCCCATGGCGAGCTTCTCCTCAATGTCGTAGAACACCACGCGCATGCCGAGCGCTTCGGCGATGACGGAAAGCTGGGATCCGATATTGCCGTAGCCGATGATGCCAAGGGTCTTGCCACGGACCTCATGGGAGCCGGAGGCGGACTTGTCCCACAAGCCATGCTTCATGTGATGCGTATGCGCCGGAATACGACGCATCAGGCAGATGATGTCACCGATGACAAGCTCCACCACGGAGCGAGTGTTCGAGTATGGGGCGTTGAAGACGGCGATTCCGTTCTTGCCCGCGTATTCGAGGTCGACCTGGTTGGTGCCGATGCAGAAGCAGCCGATCGCGGTGAGTGTCGGACGGGCGTCGATGACCTTGCGGGTCACAGCGGTCTTGGAGCGGATGCCAAGCAGATCGACGCCTTCCAACGCGTCGATCAGCTCGTCCTCGCTGAGGGCTCCTTTAAGGCACTGCACCTCGAAGCCATGGTCGCGCAGCGACTGCGCCGCGTCGGGATGGATGTTTTCAAGTAATAATGCTTTGGGCATGGTTCCTACTTTATAGCTCGAGCAGACTTTCGTCATCCTTTGTCCGCACTATAAGCAGACGCTGCGTGGGCCTCGTCATGGCGACATACAGGTCGGAAGCCGCGACGATGCGCGATGGCGCGTCCTGCTCGATCCGTCCCGGCTGGACCACCATCACGGCATCGTATTCCAGACCCTTCACGGTCTGCGTGGAGCATACGGTGACCTGTTCGTCCCAGGAGCTTTGCTCCTCAAGACGGGAGAACTCCTTCGCGGTGAGTTCCTCCTGGAGCTGGGCGTATACGCGTCTCCGCAACGTTTTGAGCATTCCGTCGGGCGCTATGATCGCCACGCGTCCGGTGCCGTCGGATGCGACGTATTCACGCACCAGATCGATGGTCTGCTGGGCGACCGCATCCTCAAGCAGGCCATCATCGCGGACAGTGAGACGTTTGACGGAATCGGGCACGCCGCGCACGGCGTTCACCGTGGAGATGTACAGGCCTTCGCCGGAGGCGAAATCGCCGGCAAGCTGCGACACCTCCTTCGGATTGCGGTAGTTGATGGTCAATTCGTTGAGCTGCCAGTTCCGTTCGCCGAACAACGGATCCATCATGCGGCGCCAGGAACGCGTACCGCCCAAAGCGGACGTCTGCGCCACATCGCCCGCAATCGTGAACGAGCGCGACGGGCATCGGCGGATTAGCATGCGCCAATCCATCGCCGTCAATTCCTGCGCCTCATCCACCACGATATGCCCATAGGTCCATTCGCGATCGGCGGCCGCGCGCTGCGCAGTCAATTCGGCGTCCATGCCGTTGATGTTGTCCACCAGCATCTGCGAGGTGACGATGCCGTTGCCGATGCCGTTCTGAGCCAGCGTGTCCTTGGCGAACTGCTCCTCTTCGGCGCGCTTGGCGTCCAAAGCCTTCTGCTTGGCCACAGCCTTCGGGTCGGGGCCAAGCAATTCCATGGCCTCGTCCAACAGCGGCACGTCGCTGACGGTGAACGGCGAACCCTTCGGTCGTGTCAGCGACGCTATATCGCGTTCCTCCAGCCAAGGTGCGAACCGGCGCAATTGCTCCGGCTTCGCGAACAATTGGTCCACAAGCCATTCGCCGGTCATCGGCAGCCATGCGAGGTTCAATGTCCTGCGTAGGCCGTCGCTCATGCGCAGCTGCTGCGTCACGTCGTTAAGCTCGGCCTGCTCCGGTTCGTAATCAAGCTGTTCGACGTACCGGTTGCGCATCGAAGAAAGCATGTCGCGCACGAAGGTCTCGCGTGCCTTGTTGTGCGGTTGACGGGTGCGTTTGGCGTCGGCGAGGGCCTGTTCGACATCCGTGCGCAGCATCGGCACGTTGAAGCCGTTGATCCGGATGGACGGCAGATGCGAGGGGACGCGTTCGCGTGATGCCACGGCATTGGCTATCGCCTTGGCCATGCGGCGTTCGCCCTTGAGCTTCGCCGCATGCGGTTCGTCGTGGGCGGTGGCGATGATGCCGGGAATCAGATCCGCGATGGTACGGCTGACCACTCCCGTTTCGCCCAGCGAGGGAAGCACCTGGTCGATGTAATGCAGGAACGTCGAGCTGGGACCGACCACCAGCACTCCGGAACGCTGCAACGCGCGTCGGTGGGTGTACAGCAAATAGGCGGCGCGATGCAGCGCTACCGCGGTCTTGCCTGTGCCCGGGCCTCCCTGCACCACCACCGCCTGGTTGAGATCGGCTCGGATGATGCGATCCTGCTCGCCTTGGATGGTGGCTACGATGTCGGTCATCTTTCCGGTGCGTTTCGCGTTGAGCGAGGCGAGCAGCGCGCCTTCGCCGGTCAATGTCCCGTTGGAGGAGGCTTCGCCGACCTGGTCGGAATGCACGTCAAGCACCTCGTCCTCGACACCGACCACTTCCCTGAAATTGAGCGTGATGTGCCTGCGCATCACGATGTCGCCATGACTCGAAGGAGTCGCCTCATAGAACGGGCGTGCGGCGTCGGCGCGCCAATCGGTGAGGATCGGCTCATGGTTCTCATCGGACAGGCCGATGCGTCCGATGTATCGATGGGCGCCGTGCACGTCGTCGAGTCTGCCGAACACCAGACGGTCCTCCACGGCGCGCAGCTGCGTGAGCCGATCCTCGTACATGGTGGCGAAGGAGTCGCGCTCGGTGCGTTGCGTGGGCGAGCCATGTGATCCCGCGGCGCGCACCGTGTCGAGGCGTGACCGTGCCTGGGCCCTCAACGCGTCCAGACGGTCGTACGCGCGGTCGACGGCCTGCTGCTCTTCCTGCAATTGGGCGGAATAACTCGACATTGCTGTCCCTTCATCTGAAACTCAAGGCAATCTAATGTACCCCAAGGCTTCTACGAACGTTCCGGAATGCGCGTATGACGCGCTGGACCGGCGTATGTGCGGCTGTAGGAGAAGGGACGACCAGTCCGGAATATGGGGAAACTTGGTGCCCATTGACGTTTTTTTGCTTTTTGTGGGGAAAAATGGTGAGCGGTGGGGTAAAGTGGTGAAAGTGCTTGGGATTGGTGTGCCCGGACGATGGTGAAAAAGGAGGTGCGGCGATGGTCCAGAACATTGGAACAGAGCCCATCTCTGACGGTGATTCCGCGCAATCCGCCGGATTGATGGACGATCTGCCGCCGCTGTTGCTGGGGACCTACACTCCGAAGATCGACGCCAAGGGACGCATGGCACTGCCCGCGAAATTCCGTGCCCAGCTGGGTTCCGGCATGGTGATGGCACGCGGTCAGGAGCGGTGCGTCTATCTGTTGCCGCAATCCGAATTCAGGCGGATCGCGGTGCGGATACAGCGCACGTCCATGGGCAACAAGGCGGCACGTGACTATCTGCGTGTGTTCCTGTCCGGCGCGGTCGACCAGGATCCCGACAAGCAAGGACGTGTTCTCGTGCCTCAGATGCTGCGCGATTACGCGAGTCTGGGCGACGACATCGTGGTGATCGGCGTGGGCACCAGGGCTGAGATTTGGAATAGACAGGCATGGGAGGATTACTTGGCCGACAAGGAGCAGGGATATTCCGACATTGCCGATGACGTATTGCCGGCGATGGGATTCTGATGACTGACGTGACGACTATTCACCAACCGGTGCTGCTTCATGATTGCGTGGATCTGATGGCGCCCGCTTTGACTAAGCCGGGCTCCATCGTAGTGGATTGCACGCTTGGCTTGGCCGGACACTCCACTGCGTTCCTCAAGGCGAGTCCCGAGGCGCGTCTCATCGGCATCGACAGGGATTCCGAGGCGCTCGCGCTCGCCACGAAGCGTATGGAAACGGAGGGCCTGGCCGATCGTTTCATCCCTGTGCATGCGGCGTTCGACGATTTCTCCCAAGTGCTGGATGATCAAGGCATCGACAAGGTCAACGCCGTGTTCATGGATCTTGGACTGTCCAGTCTGCAGATCGACGAGACGGACAGGGGATTCTCCTATTCGCATGACGCGCCGCTCGACATGCGAATGGATGTGGCCCAGTCGCTGACCGCCGAACAGGTGCTTGCGGAATATTCGTTCGCCGACCTGACACGTATCTTCCGCACTTATGGCGAGGAACGCTTCTCAAAGCAGATCGCCAGGGAAATCGTGCATCGCCGTGAGACCGAGCCGCTGACGACGTCCGGCCAGCTCAATCGTCTGGTGGACGAGGTCGTTCCGCAGGCGCATCGTCCTGCCGGCAATCCCGCCAAACGTGTGTTCCAGGCGCTGCGCATCGAAGTCAACGGAGAGCTGGACAAGCTGGCCGGCACATTGCCGCAGATAGCCAACCATCTTGCCGTGGGCGGACGTCTGGTGGTGGAGTCGTACCACTCGTTGGAGGACAAGACCGTCAAGACCTTCATGAGCCAAGGCCTTAAAGTCGACGCGCCTGCGGACATGCCGGTGGTCCCGCCGGATATGATGCCGTTCTTCAAGGAGCTGACGCGAGGCGCCATCAAGGCTGACGCGGATGAGATTGCCGGCAATCCGAGGTCGGCGTCCGTCCGATTGCGCGCAGTGGAGCTGATCAGACCCATTCCCGAACGATGGCGGAAGCGGTTCGATCAAAGCACTGATTACTCGACTATGACCAGACAAGGAAGAAGGGGCTGAAGTGGCAGCACCAAGAACGATCGCATCGAATGCGGCTCCCGCCGGACGCAGGCGCCCGACGGAAGGCGTCGGCACCACGCGTCCCGAATTGCATGTCGTCAAAGGAACCCAGAGCGAAAGCAGCGGCGTCCGCCGTGGATTCGAGCAGCTCATCACATGGACCCGTACCCGCAGCACGCCTCTGCTGCATCTGGTCATCGCCGCGGTGTTCCTGGGCGTTTGCCTGCTCGGATCGCTGATGCTGCGTACCCAGATGGTGCAGAATTCCTTCGAGGCAAGCCGGATCGAAGCAAGCATCACCAAACTGACCCAGGACGTCGAGGACGATCAGGCCAAGCTTGACGAGCTTGACGCCTCGCTTCCGAGCAAGGCCGAGGACATGGGCATGGTTCCGCAGAAAGGTGCGTTGACCATCGATCTGAACGGATACCAGGCAAATGCGAGCGGAGACAACGCCAAGTGAATCCCTTCCGCCGTATTTACGCGTTCTTCCATAAGAATCTGCTGACAAAGACCATGGCCATCGGCATCATCCTGGCATTGATGGGCACGACCTGCCTTGTCAGGCTCGCCGACATCCAGCTGGTCAACGGCAAAAGCATGGCGCAGGCCGCGGCGCAGAGCCGAACCACCTCGGTGACCTTGAAGGCTCGGAGAGGCAAGATTCTGGACACCAATGGCGCCATTCTCGCGCAAAGCGTCGAACGCTACACCATCATCGGCAACCCGGAGCAGGCCCAGGCCTTTGTGCCGACCACCTGCACCAAACAGACAGGAGATAACTGCCATCAGATCAACGGCAAACCGGTGGGAGTCACCGGAGCCGCCGCCGTGGCGCGCCTGGTGGCGCCGGTGCTCGGTATGGATGCCACGGAATTGGGTGCCATGCTGTCGATCAGCGGACAATACGTGGTGCTCAAGAAGGACGTGACCCCGGCTGTCAAACGCAAGATCTCGAAACTGAATCTCGGAGGAATCGTATACGCGGAACTCAGCAATGAGCGCCTGTATTCCAACGGTTCCCTGATGGGCTCGCTGCTCGGCGGCGTCAACTCCGACGGCAAGGGCGTCGCAGGCGTCGAACAGATGGAAAACAGGACGCTGACCGGTCAGGACGGCTATCAGGTCTATCAGCAGGGCAACAGCGGCGTTGAGATTCCGGGAACCATGACCGAATCCAAGGAGGCGGTCAACGGATCCGACGTGACGTTGACCATCGACCGCGATGTGCAATGGTATGCCGAGAAGGTGCTGCATGACAGCGAAAGCAAGTACCAGGCCGCATGGGGCATCGCCATGGTCCAGGACGTGCGTTCGGGCGATATCCTCGCCTTGGCCGACAGTGATACGGTCGAGGCCGGAAGCGACCAGGCGAAGATGGGGGC
Source organism: Bifidobacterium ruminantium DSM 6489 (assembly GCF_000770925.1). Classification (GTDB taxonomy): domain Bacteria; phylum Actinomycetota; class Actinomycetes; order Actinomycetales; family Bifidobacteriaceae; genus Bifidobacterium; species Bifidobacterium ruminantium. The sequence goes on from NZ_JDTK01000003.1 coordinate 88,258, forward strand.
TTCCCGGGCGGTGAGCGAGACGTTCGAGCCCGGTTCCATCGGCAAGGTGCTGGCCATGTCGGGCATGCTGCAGTTGGGTCTGCACAAGATCGATGACAAGTTCACGGTTCCGGACACGGTAACGGCTGACGGACAGTCCTATAAGGATGCGGAGACGCATGGCGCCGAGCATTGGACACTCGCCGGTATCCTCCAACAGTCGTCGAACGTCGGCATGATCCTCGCCGGAGACAAAATGACCAACGAGCAGCGATACGACTTCATCAGGAAGTTCGGTGTCGGACAGGACACTGGATTGAACCTGCCCGGTGAGTCCGAAGGCGTGCTGTATCCGGCGGACAGCTGGGACGCCCGAACTAGGAACACCGTGCTCTTCGGCCAGGGATACACGGTGAACGTCATGCAATTGACCAATGCGGTCGCGGTGATCGCCAACAAGGGCGTGAGGAAACCGCAACGCATCATCAAATCCATTACCGATGCGGACGGCCATGTCGAAGAGCAGAAGCCGAAGTCCGAAGCCACAAGGGTCATCGACGAGTCCGTGGCGAGCCAGATCCTCAACGCCATGGAATCGGTTTCGGATTACTACAGCAATTTCGTGAAAGTCGACGGATACCGCATAGCGGCGAAGTCGGGTACGGCCGAGGTCGCGGGCACGGATGGCCGGTTGAGCTCTATAATCAGCGATTATTCGGCGATCATCCCCGCCGACGATCCGCGATTCGTCATCACCGTGGTGCTCAAGGATCCGCAAGGCAGCTTCGGTGGCTTGACGGCGGGTCCGGTCACCGCGCAGATTGGTGAATTCCTTATGCAGAAGTACGAAGTGCCGGCTTCCGCGCCACGCACGGATGCTATTCCGGTGACTTGGTGAGTGAGCACATAACGCGATGGACGGAGGAATGGAAAGGTGAGCTCGGTCAGCGAATCCATGAACAGGCGAATGACTTTGGGGTTGCTTGCCGGTCAATACGGCTTCGACCTCGATCCCGTATCGGCGACCGAGGTGACGGTGACTTCCGTCGCCGATGACGTCGAATCGGTGCGTCCCGGCGCGTTGTTCGTGCCGTCTGAGGATGTGGACGCGCGTCAGCTGGAACAAGTCCAGGCGCGTGGCGCATATGGCGCGATCGTTCCCCACGCGTTGCGCGGGCAGGTTGATGACATCCATATTCCGTTGATTTATGCGGAACCCACCATGCAGCAGCTGGGCAAGCTGGTGGCCGAAATGGCCGGCAATCCATCCGATTCGCTGGCGGTGTTCGCCATCACTGGGAAAAACAAGGAGACGGTGGAATCCGCGGTGAGCAATCTAGCGGATTTCCTGCATATGCTGGGCAACCCGGTCGGCGTGATCAGCTCGTCCGATTCGCAATCCTTAGAACGGTTCCTCGCTTTGGAATATCCTCTGTCGATCATCGACGTGCAACGCACGATGGCCGTATGCGCCGAAGATGGCGCCGCCGCCGTGATACTTGCGTTGGATGAGGATACATTGCGAGAAAACGCGTTGCAATCGGTTAACATCGACGTGCTCGCATGCGACGACAACAGCCTGAGCAACGCCGAGGTGACGAAATTCGTCTCCCGCTTCGGATGCTTCGTCGGCAAACAGACCCGTATCGCGGGACGTACCCAGGAATCCGACTTGCTCGCCACGCAGGCATCATCGGCATATGTCGATACGGATAGCCGGCTGCTGTCCCTATCCATAGCCATGGTACTGGCCGCCGGCGTACGGAAGGCCAACATCAAAAGCGCGCTGCGAGTGTCGCGCGACCTGAACTGAACATATGGGCGTGGATGGCGTGTCCATACCGAACGCACAAACCCGATAAGAGGAGTAACGACAGTGAGCAGTCCGACCATGATGCCGATGAGCCTGAAGGAGATCACGCAGGCGGTAGAGGGATGTTTGATATCGACGGAGGCCGTGGCCGAAGAGCCCGTCGCGACCAGCGCGTTCACCGATTCCCGGCAGATCGTCGACGGCTCGGTGTTCGTGGCGATCGCCGGCGAACGCGTCGACGGTCATGATTTCGTGCCTGAGATCGGCGCCCATGGCGCTGTGGCCGCCATCGTCGACCATGAGGTCGCGGGCGCGCAGGTGCCGCAGATCGTCGTCGAGAACACAGTCAAGGCGCTGGGCGCGCTCGCCAGGCACAACATCGAACGCCGTCGCGCGTTGGAATCGCCATTCACCGTCGTTGGCATCACCGGATCGGTCGGCAAAACCACCACCAAGGATCTGCTGAAATCGCTGCTGTCCAAGATGGGGGACACCGTTGCTCCGGTCGGGTCGTTCAACAACGAGATCGGTCTGCCCCTGACTTCGCTCAAGGTGAACGCCGACACGCGCTTCCTCGTGGCGGAGATGGGCGCGAACCACGTGGGCGAAATAGCCAATCTCACCTCCTTGGTTCCTCCTGACATCGCAGTGGTGCTCAAAGTCGGTGTGGCCCATCTGGGCGAATTCGGCTCGGTGGAGCGCATCGCCCAAGCCAAATCCGAAATCGTTCGTGGACTGGTGCCCGGTGGCCTGACCGTCCTCAACGCCAACGACGAACATGTCGCCGCGATGAGCGCCATCGCTCCGGGCGATCTGCTGTGGTTCGGACTCCCTCAGGAAGACGGGGCACGATTGGATTCCACTGCCCATGACGTCGTCTGCGACGAACTCGACCACCCATCGTTCGTCTTGGAAAACAAGTCGGGACAGCGTGCCGACGTCACACTTGGCATCTGCGGACAGCACAATGTCATGAACGCCCTTGCCGCAGCCACGGTTGCAATGGCGCTTGGCATGCCAATCGCCGACGTGGCCACCGGCCTGTCCGATGTGACGAGCATCAGCCCGCATCGTATGGCGGTCTCCACCGTCGTCAAGCCGGAGACCTCGTTCACACTCATCGACGATTCATTCAACGCCAACCCGGATTCCATGAAAGCCGGACTCGACGGCTTGCTGAGATGGCATTCCGGAGCAGAAAAACAGCCGTACCGCATAGCGGTGCTGGGCGCGATGCTGGAACTGGGGCCGGACGAGCGTCAACTGCATGAAGGAATCGGCCGGTACGCCGTCGAAAACGGGGTGGATGCGCTGGTGGCCGTCGGCAGTACCTCCGACGAATCGCTGGATGCGCTCGCCGAGGACATGGCGAAGGGCGGGAAGTCCGCTGACGCCGAATCGGCTACCGTCCAATGGGCGCATGACGCCGACGAGGCGGATCGCATGGTCACCGGACTCGCGACCGGTCACACGGACTCGGTGGTGCTGCTGAAGGGATCCCATGCATCGGGATTGAGCGCGCTGGCGGAACGTTGGGCATGGAATTGATCGAATCGGCGTTTGCGGAAAACGTATCTGAAGATCTGATTGGAATGGAGAACATCAGATGATTTCACTCATCATCGGCATTGTGGTGTCACTGGGCGTGACGATTGTGGGAACTCCGCTGTTGATTAAATTGGTGCACAAGCTCAACTACGGACAGTACATACGTCAGGATGGTCCGAAGTCCCATCTGGTCAAGCGCGGCACTCCGACGCTTGGCGGTGTGGTCATCAATCTCGCCGTGGTGCTCGGCTGGGGCTCATCGGCGTTGTACCGTTATTTCACCAGAGGCGATGTGCCGTCATGGTCGGCCGTGCTGGTGCTGTTCGCCATGCTGTCGATGGGCTTCCTAGGCTTCATCGACGATTTCGCGAAGGTCCGCAAGAAGCAGAGCGAAGGATTGACGGTCAAGGGCAAATTCATCGGACAGTTCATCCTCGCCACCATATACGCGGTGCTGTCGCTGATACTGCCGACCAAATCCGGATTCCCCAGCGCCCAAGCCGGTATGAGCTTCATCGAAAAGCCGTTCTTCAGCTTTGATTTCGCCGGTTGCGCCGTGGCCATCGTCCTGTTCGTGATCTGGGTGAATTTCCTGATGACCGCATGGACCAACGCCATCAATCTGACCGATGGACTGGATGGTCTGGCGGCGGGATCCTCCATGATCGCCTTCATCGGATATATGATCATCGCGTTCTGGGAGTTCTACCATCTCAAGGGTTCCGGTCACCCCGGTTTCACCTATGCGGTGTCCGATCCGCTTGACCTGACCATTATCGCGGCATGTGCGGCGGTGGCATGCTTCGGCTTCCTGTGGTACAACTCCAATCCCGCCTCCATCTTCATGGGAGATACCGGTTCTTTGGCTCTTGGCGGGCTGTTTGCCGCGTTGTCCATCGCCACGCACACCGAATTCCTGGCCATCATTCTCGGCGGTCTGTTCGTCATCGAGACCATGAGCGACATCATTCAGGTCGGCTATTTCAAGATGACCCACAAGAGGGTGTTCAAGATGGCGCCGATCCACCATCATTTCGAATTGAAGGGATGGCCGGAAGTGAAGGTCGTCATTCGCTTCTGGATGATTGAGATGCTGTTCGTGCTGCTGGGATTGGTGATTTTCTACGGTGATTGGGTGGCTCGTTCCGGTCTATGACATGGATCCGCGGTAGGGTTTGATACCCGCGGCATGGATGTGCTATCACGGCAAATGATGTTTCCGATTGAAGGGTGATGGATATGGATATGAATGGCAAGACCGTAATCGTGGCGGGTCTTGGTGTCTCCGGACAGAGCATGATGCAGGTGCTGGGACCCCGCGCGGGCAGGGTGCTGGGCGTGGACGAGAGAAAACCGGACGCCGATCTGCATTCCTTCGACCAAATCGACTGGGATGACACCGACATGGTGATGACCTCGCCGGTTTTCAATCCCCGCACGCCGTTCATTCTTGAGGCGCAGAAACGTGGCATCCCCGTCATGAGCGAGGTCGAACTGGCCTGGCAGCTGCGCGTGAACAACGATTCCACCGGCAAGCCCGCGCCATGGATCGGCATCACCGGCACCAACGGCAAGACCTCGACCACTGAGATGACCTCGGAGATGCTGTCCGCATGTGGCCTGATCGCTCCGGCCGTCGGCAACATCGGCAAGGCGGTGTCGCATGCGGCGGTCGATTCAGCGAACGATGTGCTATGCGTTGAATTGAGCTCCTTCCAGCTGCATTTCACCTACTCGCTGGAGCTTGACTGCGCCGCGATCACCAATATCGCAGACGACCATCTCGACTGGCACGGCGGCATCGAAAACTATGCGGCAGACAAGTCCAAGGTGTTCCACAACGTCAGGAAAGCACTGGTCTACAACGCGGATGACAATCGTGTCACCAAACTGGCTTTTGCGGCACATACCGCGCCGGGATGCCGCAGGATCGGATTCACGCTGAACGAGCCGGAGAACGGCCAGATCGGCGTGAAGGACGGATGGATCGTCGACATGTCGGGCGTCGCCGGCGGAAAGCCGGGCGAACCGGAACAGGTCGCGAAAATCGCCGATTTCACCCACCTGACCGAACCGGACGGCACGGTCTACCCGCATCTGCTCGCCGACGCGCTGACTGCATTGGTTCTGGTGCTGGGCCTCGGCGCGGACCGGGAGAAGTCGTTGGCCGCGCTCAAGCAGTTCACCCCGGGAGGCCATCGTATCCAGACCGTCGCCGTCGTCCGGACCACCGATGGCGGAACCATCCGTTTCGTGGACGATTCCAAAGCCACCAACGCCCACGCGGCCAAGGCCTCGCTCAACAGCTTCGCGGACAAGTCCGTGGTGTGGATTGCCGGCGGGCTCGCCAAGGGAAGCCGGTTTGAACGGCTCGTCGCAGACCAAGCCCATACCATCAAGGCGGCCGTCATCATCGGCAAGGATCAGCAGCCGATGCTGGACGCATTCAAGGAAAGCGCTCCCGACATTCCGCTGTCCATCATCGATCCGAAGGACAACGATACCGTCATGTCACGCGCCATCAACGCCGCGGGCGCATATGCGCATGCTGGCGACGTGGTGCTCATGGCTCCGGCCTGCGCATCCATGGACCAGTTCAAGTCATACGCCGATCGCGGAAACCAGTTCGCGCAGGAGGCTCAGCGTTGGGTGAATGAGCATGGCGAAGCCTAAGTCCGGCCGCAGCATCTCATCCGCTACGGAGCCGCGGCGTACGTCGGATGATTCCGGTGCGCAGATCCGACGTACGAGGAAAAACGCCGCCCGCGGATTCGCCAATCCTCTGTGGTGCTTCCATGGCTTCCGTCTATGCGTGATCATCCTAACCATTTTCGGTGTGATCATGGTGTTCTCGAGTTCGTCGGTGACCATGATCGCCAATGGGCAGTCGCCATGGGCCCAGGCGCTGAAACAGGGGTTCTATTGCGTGTTGGGATTGGGTGTGGCGTTCGTCACGATGATGCTTCCGGCCGGTCTGTACCGTAGATTCAGCTTCGGATTTCTGGTGGCCGCCGCGTTGCTGCAGGCGATCACGCTGACTCCATTGGGCGTCGAGGTCAATGGCAACAAGGGATGGATCGGCATTCCGGGCGTGTTTACCATGCAGCCTGCGGAAATCGTCAAATTGGCGTTATGCGTATGGATGCCGAACGAGTTGCTCAACGCGCGCAAACAGGTGAAGGAAGTCGGCGCGCCCAAGGCGTACCGCTGGCTGATCATTGGATTCCTTGTCGCTTTCTTTCTGGTCATGTCGGGCAAGGATCTCGGCACTGGATTGATCATCCTCGCCATCGGCGGCGTCGCATTACTGCTTGGAGAGTTTCCAGGCAAATGGCTGGCCGGCGCCGTATCGCTCGGCGCATGCGGCATTGTCGCATTCGTGCTGACCAGTCCGAACCGTCTCGGCCGCATCATGGCGGCCTATCAGACCTGTTCGCCGTCCGATCTGCAGGGCGTCTGTTATCAGGCGGTCCATGGTAAGTACGCCATAGCCTCCGGTGGGTTGCTGGGTGTCGGCATCGGCAATTCCGGCGAGAAATGGGGATATCTTCCAGAAGCCCACAACGATTTCATCTTCGCCATCATCGGCGAGGAGACTGGCTTTGTGGGAGCGGCCATGGTCATTCTGCTGTTCGTCGTTTTGGCCTGGTGCATGCTGGTGGTGGCTTTGCAGGCTCAAAACCGCTACATCACCATGGTTCTGGTGTGCATCGCGGTATGGGTCGTGGGGCAGGCGTTCATCAACATTGGTGTTGTTATTGGTCTGTTGCCGGTCATGGGCGTGCCGATGCCGTTCGTATCGGCCGGCGGCTCTTCGTTGGTTATGTGTCTGGGCGCTGCGGGCGTGGCGGTCAGCATGATGAAGGAGCAGCCTGAGATCAAAGCTGAGAACCGTATACTGTGACCGTCTCGGGCGAACGTCTGTGGCATGTTCCCGAGGCGGAGAAAAAGTAGACGAAATGTAAGTATCTTGGCCTGCCACGGTATGCCGTGCGATGCGCCGGCACGTCGTGGGCTAAGCTCGAGGATTATGAGCAGTCAAAAGCATATCGTTCTTTCCGGTGGCGGCACGGCGGGTCATGTCAACCCGTTGCTTGCCGTGGCGCATGTGATTCGTGATCTTGAGCCAGATGCGGATATCGCGGTGGTGGGAACAGCCGTCGGTCTGGAGCATGATCTCGTTCCGCAGGCGGGTTTCGAATTGGAAACCATCGAGAAGGTGCCGTTCCCGCGTAGACCCAATAAGGCCGCATTGCAGTTCCCCGCAAAATGGAGGGCTGAAACCGCCAAGGTTCGTGACATCCTTACGAGGCATCATGCGCAGGTGGTCGTCGGATTCGGCGGGTACACGTCCGCTCCCGTGTATGCGGCGGCTCACAAAATGGGCATTCCGATCGCGATTCATGAGCAGAACGCCCGTGCCGGTATGGCCAACAAGTTGGGCGCGCGCTGGGCGTCCATGATCGGCGCGGCCTACGCGCAACCGGGACTGAAGCCGCGCAAGGGCGTTGAGGTGGAGCGTGTGGGATTGCCTTTGCGCCCTGCGATCGCGCAATTGGCGTCCGATCTGGAGCATGATCGCATCGCCACGCGTAAGGCGGCTGCGGCCCAACTCGGCGTCGATCCGAATCGTCCGCTGGTCGTCGTCACCGGCGGCTCCCTAGGGGCGGTGAACGTGAACCGTGCCGTGGCGGCCTCAGCCAAGGAACTGCTTGCACACGCCCAGGTGATTCATCTGACGGGCAAGGGCAAGGACGACGAGGTGCGTTCCCTCGTGTCGGTAAGTGCGGGGGAGCAGGTGCTCGGCGAGCTTGGCTCCGACCATGCGTCAGATGGCGATTATCGCGTCGCACCGTATCTGGAACGCATTGATCTGGCATTCGCTTGCGCCGATTTGATCATCTGCCGATCCGGAGCCGGCACGGTGAGCGAGTTGACGGCGTTGGGATTGCCCGCGATTTACGTGCCGCTGCCGATTGGCAACGGCGAACAGCGCTTCAACGCGCAGCCGGTGGTCGACGCGCAGGGCGGACTGATGGTGGCGGACGCCGATTTCACTCCGGAATGGGTGCGCAACCATGTGACGAAACTGCTTGCCGACCCGAAGACCCTGTCGGATTATGGGGCCAACGCCTGGAAGTACGGTATCCGCGATGCCGCCGAAGTCATGGCGAGACGCGTTCTCGCGTTGATCGGGCAACCAGACGAATGACCGTGGATTCCATCCGTGGGGGAGACCATGGGTGAGACCATAATGGAACACGTTGAAAACAATTCAAGAGGAGCAATCGTGTCTGACAACCAGCGTGAAGCCGGTACCATCATCCTTGACCCCACCCATACATCGTTCGCACCGGACGAAGGCGTGAACGATCTGGGAGCGACCCATTTCATCGGCATTGGCGGAGCCGGTATGAGCGTGCTTGCCGAAATGCTGCATGAGCAAGGCGTCGAAGTCGACGGTTCGGACCGTGAGCCGAGCGCCAAAACCGAACGGTTGCAGGGGCTGGGCATCACCGTCGAATTCGGACAGCGGGCTCAGAACGTCGAAGGCAAGCGCACCGTCGTGTATTCCAGCGCGATCAAACCGGACAATCCGGAAATCGTCGCCGCTCACGAGGCCGGTGAGCGCATCGTACACCGTAGCGACATCCTCGCGCTGCTGATGAACGCGAAGCGCGCGGTGACGGTCGCCGGCGCACATGGCAAGACGACGACCAGTTCCATGCTGGCTCACATTCTTGTGAACGCCGGTGAAGGCGGGCTTGTCGATCCGAGCTACGCCATCGGCGGTTCCATCCAAGGCAAGGATGGAGCCACGCTGGACGGCGGCCATGCGGGCACGGGCGATGTGCTTGTGGCCGAAGCGGACGAATCGGACGGCAGCTTCGCCAAGTACCATCCGCAAATCGCCATCATCACCAATTCCGAAGCGGATCATCTCGACCATTACGGCACGCAGGACAACTATCGCGCGGCGTTTGTGGATCATGCCGGACATGCCACCAAAGCTGTGGTCATGTGCGGCGATGACGAAGGCAATATCGCCGTGCTGCGCGCGCTCGATCCGCAGGTGGCGGGTCATACGATCGTGTATTCCACGCAGACCGCTGACGAATTGGGTGATGTGAACGGCGCCACGCTGGTGCGCATCGAGTCGGAAAGCGAGACCGCGGAAAGCGGAGCGGAGCATTTCACCTTGCATATCCCCGCCGGACTGCTCGGCGACGATGAGCGGAGGGTTCCGGTGACGCTCACCGTACCGGGAATTCACAATGCGCGCAACGCCTCGGCCGCCATCATCGCGGCCGCGTTGCTGGGCATGGATGTCGAGCGTGCCGCCGCCGCGGTGACGTCGTTCCTGGGAGCGGCACGGAGATTCCAGGTGCGTGGCGCCGTCAGCCAGGTGACGTTGGTGGACGATTACGCGCATCATCCCACTGAAATCGCGGCGCTGCTGGATGCGGCCCGCCGCCGCTATCCGCAGGCAGGAATCCGCGTGATCTTCCAGCCGCACCTGTTCTCCCGGACAAAGTTCTTCGCGCGGCAGTTCGCCGAGGCACTGGCCAAGGCGGACGATGTGATCGTCACCGGCATATTCCCCGCACGTGAAAAGCAGGAGGATTTTCCGGATGTCACTCCGGCGACCATCGTGGATGAGGCGAAAAAGCTCGCGCATAATCCGTCCGACGATTGGATCCGTGGTGTCGAGGACATGCAGACCGCGGCGCAGATGATGGTGATGCGCGCCCACCATGGCGATGTCATCTTCACCGTGGGCGCAGGCGACATCACACGTATGGACGAGGTGATTCTGCACGCGCTCGAAGCGCATCGTTGGGATTGCGAAGGCTGATGACTCGACGGGTCATCAGCTCCGGCAAGGATTCGAAAGGGACGAAATCCCAGCCCGGCAAGCGAACCGGGCGATCGGTTTCGTCGGAACGCGCCGGAGGGCGTTCGACGGAAAAGCGTTCCGTCGTCGGGCATTCCGCCGGTGACGGATCCACCACCATGACCGACGTCACGAGCCATTCGAAGGCCGAAGGTTTTGTGGATGCGCGCCGATTGCGAAGCGAGGACTTGGTCTCCAAGACATTGCAGGAGACCACTGGCACGATCGGCGTCATGACGCGTCCCAAGGTGGTCGATTTTAATGCGCGTCTCAAGGAACGCCGCAAAGCGGGCGCGCGTGCCGTCGCCATGCGCGCGCTTGCGGGAATCGCCGTCGCGGCGGTGCTGGGCGCTGTCATCTGGCTGCTGTTCTTCTCTGCCGTGTTCCGTTTGGAACCGGGCAACATCAACGTGACCGGAGCCAATGAATGGGTCAGCGAATCGCAAGTGCTCGACATCGCCAGGCAGCAATCGGGCAAGTCGCTGTTCCTTGTGTCGGATAGCGCCGTGGAAAAACGGATCAAGTCGATTCCAGGCGTGACGTCAGCCGAATCGAAAAAGCATCTGCCGAATTCGCTTGAAGTGACTATCAAAGCGCAGAAACCGGCGGCCATGCTGAAAACCGGCGAGAATCACATGACGGCGGTCGACAGCAAGGGACGTGTGCTCAATTCCGTCAGCGGTGTCTCCGTAGATGGAATTCCCGTCATCGAGGTGCAGGACGTCGATTCAAGCCTGTCGAAAAGACCTATCAAGGAGGCGCTGAGGATTCTGAGCTCGCTGCCGGAATCAATGCGCGGATCCATTACCAAAGTCATCGCCGCGACGCAGGATTCCATCACGACGGAACTCAATGGGGGAGACAAGGTCATCGTGTGGGGTGATTCCTCTGAGCTGAAATTAAAAAAGGCCGTGGTGGACAAGATCATCAATGATCCGAACGTGATTGGGGACAAGCACAATGTCGACGTGTCCGCTCCGTTGAGGCCAATCATCAAGTAGATTCGTCCGGAGAATTGCAAGAATACGCAAAGGGCATCATCCTATATGAAGGATGATGCCCTTTGCGAAAAGAACGCTGCGGTCTTCCGCTCAGTCCTTGACGATGGTTTTGCCGGCCGTAGCTCCTGGAGTCAGATCCTGGATTTCCGTGATTTCCAGCACGGGGATGGTCATGGGCTTCTTCGTGCCTTTGCTGTCCGCCACCGCGACCTGCTCTTCGTAGATCGCATCATCGGAGTGCAGGGTGACGTTCCCGCGGAATCGATAACCCTTCCTCTGCTCAAGATTGGCCACAGCTATGACCAGTTCGCTGCCGTCGAGCAGATTGCGGTACATCTGTCCCGCGGTGCGCTCATGGTAGCCGATGTGGTTGTCGTCGATGACGAAGACGCTCATCTTCGGTCCGAGGTCCACATGTCCGTCCTTGCTGATGGTGGCCACCCAAGCAAGGTTGTCGTTGATGAATTCCTTCATTTCCGTGGTGAGATTCGCCATGATGCCGCTCCTTCTCGTGGTTGCCGGGCGACGCCTGCGATACTGGAAACGCCGCATGTTATTTTGATGATACGGAGACGCTTGCTGCGGCACGCGTGGTTTCGCCGAACGTGAAAAGGTTGAGAATACAAGAAAAGCCGCCATTTCTGGCGGCTTTTCGAATGGTGGAGATGCGGGGAATCGAACCCCGGTCCGATGACCGAACCCTCAGTCTTCTACGTGCGTAGTCTGCTGGCCGTACGGCGGTTTTTCTGCCCCCATCGATGTCGCAGACAACTGATGGCGAGCATATCTACAGTAAAAGTCCTCCGCCGGCCCTGTGGCTCAACTGGCGGAGCAAGTCTTCTAAACGAGGCTCAGCATCCTCCCAAAGACGAGGAGGAGTGAACGGAGCGGCTGCTCACTGGTTAATCCTGGCGCGAAGCTCAGGCAGCGAGAGCGAACTCAGTGCGGTTAGATTTAGCACTTATTCTTTTGTAGGGGGCATCCACGAGTGGACCCTACGTTCTCGGCACGCTTCCCTGCGACGAACAGGTCACCGTCGAAACCGATCATCCCCAAATCTTGAATTATCAAGCCTCTGGTTTTTCAACCAGACATTTCAAAATACCACGATTTGCTGGATGGCACAAGTTTACGCTGCCGGCGATTCGTGGCGACGACGCCAGCATGTTGACGCTACATCGCAAATCTCCGATGTGAGAAAGAAAAATTCCGTGTGCCATCCGATGACGGCACACGGAATCGATGATGAGAAGGAGAGGAAGTTTTCCGCTTACTTGGCGGCGGCGAGATAATCCGGAACGCCTTCGGCCGGGTAGACCGGCCAGCCACCTTCCTTGGTGCACACGTAGGCGGCGGTGTTCACTGCCGCGTGATGCGCTTCCTTGAGGGAAGCGCCGGACAGCAGCTTGCCGGTGAAGGAACCGGAGAAGGAGTCGCCCGCTCCGACGGTGTCGGCGACCTCGACGTGCGGGGTCAGCAGAGTGGAGGTCTCGCCGTCCTTGGCGATGATGGTGCTGAAGGTCGCGCCGCCGGTCAGGATGATGTACTCGAGACCGAAACGATCCAGGAACCACTTGCAGGCATCCTCGTCCTTGCCTTCCGGAATGGAGAACATCTCGCGCATCATGATGAGCTCGTCATCGTTGATCTTGAAGATGTTGGCATAGCCCAGCAGCTCCTCAATCAGCTCCTTGGAGTAGAAGTTGGCGCGCAGGTTGATGTCGAAGAACTTCAGCGCGCCGTCCTTGGCGTGCTTGAGCAGCTCGATGATGGTGTCGTGCGATTCCTTGGAACGCAGTCCCAACGTGCCGAAGCAGATGGCGTCGGCCTTGGAGACGGCTTCTGCAAGCTCGTCCGTGTAGCTGATGTGGTCCCAGGCCACGTTCTGCACGATGGTATATTCCGGGATGCCGTTGGTCAGCGCCACGGCGACGGTGCCGGTCGGATAATCGTTGGTCTGCACCAGCGTGTTGATGCCGGCCTTGTGCGCGTCATCAAGCAGTTCGGTGCCCAGCTCGTCGTTGCCGACGGCGCTGATGGCGTAGCTTTCCGCGCCGTTCTGGGACGCGTGGTAGGCGAAATTGACGGGTGCGCCGCCGGCACGCTTGCCGGTGGGGAGCATATCCCACAGGATTTCACCGAGGGCGATGACGATTGGCTTGGACATGGTGGTTCCTTTCTTTGGCTATGGCGTGCTATGCGACGTCAAAGAACATCGAGGGATGTTCCAGAAAATTGGTGATCGCCACGGCGGCGGCACCGGTGACGGTGGCGTCGGTGGGCAGGGTGGACAGGGTGATTCGCGTGTTCCTTCCGATTTCGGGAATCGTCCGGTCGAGCACGACACGTTCGACCTCGTCGAGCAGGGGTTGGCCGGCTTGTGCGACGATATCCCCGAGAACGATGCACGTCGGATTGAACGCGTTGATGATGGTAACGGCGCCGTAGCCGATGTATCGGGCGATGTCACGCACAAGCGTCATCGCGGTTTCGTCTCCCGTGCCGGCCTTGGCGAAAAGCGCAGAGCAGGCCTGCGCGTGCGTCATCGATTCGCATCCGGGAACAATGCCGGGATTGGCATTAAGCCGTTCATGGATGGCGTTGGCTGAGCAGTATCGTTCAAGACAGCCGACGTTGCCGCAATCACAGGGCTTGCCGTTCACGTCGATGGAGACATGGCCGATCTCCGTGGCCGTGCCGCGCTCTCCGTAGTAGATGGCGCCGTTGTCGATGATGCCGAGGCCAATGCCTTCGCCGAGCAGGTAATAGGCGAGCGACCCCTTGGACAGCTCCGGGTTGAACAGGAACTGGGCCAGGGCGCCGGCCCGTGCGTCCTGTTCGACGAACACAGGAACATCGAACGCGTCGCTGAACTCCTTGATGAAGTTGATCTGACGCCATCCCTGCATGGAGGAGACCAAGGCGGTGCGTCCCTCGTCCTTCAGGTACGGCCCCGGCACGGCCATGCCGACGGCCACGATGCTGGAATCATCCTTGATGAGACGTCGCACGGTGTTCCGGATGCATTCCACGGTTTCCGGGATATGCTCCTCGTTGACGGTCGGCAGATCGGTCATGAAGATGCGGTTGCACTTCAGGTCGAAGACGGCGATCTGCACCAGGCTGCGGGCGAACTTCACCCCGACGATATGGTATTTGGCGCAGTTGAGATTCAGGCCGATGGAACGGCGATTCTTGTCACCCTCCATGTCGCCGGTTTCCTCGATGACGTCTTGGGCCAGCAGTTTGGCGGTGATTTTGGTGATGGCTGCGGGGGTCAGGCCGATGGCTTTGGCTATCTGCGCGCGTGAGCAGATGCCATTGTGATACAGATACTGCAGGACGCGGGATCGGTTGTTTTCCGAAATCGATGACTGCTGATCGCTATAGCTACTCATGCCGCCTCCTTGCCGCTGCTCACGGATTCCTACGTTGAACTAGTTGATATATTAACGCCGTTAATTGTTTGATGCAACCCGTGTGATCCGCGTGTCGTATGCCATGTCGCAGACTCGGTAGCGCACAAACGGTGGCTTGTCTGCAAGATGACCACGTATTGGTCATCTGCTGACTTTTACCTTCCCGTGGTAACGAAGGGGGGAGAAAGACAAGGAGTAGCAACGAAAACGAGCGTATCTGAGCCCAGTGAAAGGGGTATGAAATGTCCGGATATGAAACGTCGGGTTAACATAACACCCTCATCCTTATGATTATATCGTTCTTGTCTGTAAAGACGATAGGTAATGTAGAAGGAGAGGATTCCATAGTGAATCACAAGAAGATTATCGCCGCGCTGGCTTCTGTCGCGGCTCTTGCATCCCTCGCCGCATGCGGCGGCGTGAAGGATGGCGGTGCTGCGGGCGGCAGCACGATCACCGTCGGCACCACCGACAAGATCACCAGCCTTGATCCGGCTGGTTCCTACGACAATGGTTCCTATGCCGTGCAGATTCAGGTGTTTCCGTTCCTGTACGCGCAGGATTACAACACTTCCGAACTGTCTCCGGATATCGCGGCTGATGATGGTACTTGGAGCGCGGATGGCACAGAGTTCACCGTCAAGCTCAAGTCCGGCCTGAAGTTCGCCAACGGCCATGATCTGACCGCCTCCGATGTCAAGTTCTCCTTCGACCGCATCAACAAGATCAATGATGAGAACGGCCCTGCCTCACTGCTCGCCAACATTGACTCCGTCGAAGCCAAGGATGACACCACTGTGGTGTTCCATTCCAAGGTCAAGAACGATGTGACCCTCAAGCAGGTATTGTCCAGCCCCGCCGGCCCAATCGTCGATGAGCAGTCCTTCTCCGCCGACAAGCTGACCGACGCCGACACCATCGTCAAGGACAACGCCTTCGCCGGCCCGTACAAGCTCACCTCCTACAAGGTGAACGAGGCTTTGGCCTACGCCAAGAACGATTCCTACAAGGGACTGACCCCCGCCAAGAATGATGTCGTGCAGGTCAAGTACTTCGCCGATTCCTCCAACCTGAAGATGGCCGTGCAGCAGAGCCAGGTCGACGTGGCCTACCGTTCCATGACCCCGACCGACATCGAGGACCTGTCCAAGGATTCCAAGGTCAAGGTCGTCAAGGGACCGGGTGGTGAGGAGCGCTTCCTCGCCTTCAACTTCAAGATCATGCCGTACGGCGAGAAGTCCAGCGAGCCGAACGCCGACAAGGCCAAGGCCGTGCGTCAGGCCGTCGCAAACCTGATCGACCGCAACGAGCTGGCCACCAAGGTCTACAAGAACACCTACACTCCGCTGTATTCCTTCATTCCGGATGGACTGTCCGGCCATGACGACACCCTGAAGGCCGCCTATGGTGACGGCAGCGGCAAGCCGGATGCCGACAAGGCCAAGAAGATCCTCAAGGATGCCGGTGTGTCGACTCCGGTCGACTTGAAGCTCCAGTACAACCCAGACCACTATGGTCAGTCCTCCGCCGATGAGTATGCGGCCATCAAGTCGCAGCTCGAGGATGGTGGCCTGTTCAAGGTCGACCTGCAGTCCACCGAATGGACCCAGTACTGCAAGGAACGTGTCGTCACCGAATCCTCCGACGGATCCTATCCGGTCTACCAGCTCGGCTGGTTCCCGGACTACTCCGATCCGGACAACTATCTGTCCCCCTTCTTCCGTGACGGCAACTTCGTGAACAATGGGTATGCCAACAAGGAAGTCAACGATCTGATCGTCAAGCAGGCTGGAGAGACCGACGCCAAGGCCCGTGAGGACCTGCTGAAGGAAATCCAGAAGCTCGAAACCGATGACCTGTCCACCATCCCGCTGCTGCAGGGTGCCCAGGTCGCGGTCACTGGATCCAATGTGAAGGGTGTTGTCCTTGACGCTTCCTTCCGTTTCCGCTACGCGTCCGTGACCAAGGCCTGACGGTAGGCCTTGACCGCCCCTGCCTGACCTCCCAAGTCAGGCAGGGGCTCAATTTGTATCTAAAACACCAATAAGGAAAAGGAGCCCGACGTGACGCAAAGCGCAACAGAGGCTCAGCCGAAAGCCAAGAAAAACAAGCTTTCAAGCGGATTCTTCCGCTTCGTGCTCACACGCTTTCTGCTGATCATTCCTACAGTATTCATTCTTGTGACCATCGTCTTCTTCGTGATGCGTGCCACCGGCGATCCGATTTCCGCCGCGCTTGGCGGCCGTCTCACTCCCGAGGAACTGCAGAAGCGCATCCACACGGCCGGTTATGACCGTCCCCTCATCGTGCAGTACATCGATTATCTTGGCGGCCTGCTGCACGGCGATCTCGGCACCACATTGACCGATAACCAAAAAGTGAGCACCATCCTTACCCACTACGGTGCCGCCACATTCGAACTGGCGTTCCTCGCGCTCATCGTCGCGCTCATCGTCGGCATCGGTTTGGGCCGGGTCGCCGCTCGCAAACGCGACCACGCTGCCGATGCGGGCATCCGCACCTTCGCCATTCTCTGCTACGCCACCCCGGTGTTCTTCCTCGGTCTGATTCTGAAACTCGTCTTCGCCATCTGGCTGAATGTGCTGCCGGCATCCGGCCGCTCGTCATTGGGAAGCGAAATGCAGTTCTCCAGACTGGTTTCTCCCACCGGCTTCTACATCATCGACGCGATTCAACTGGGTGACATGTCCGTGCTGCTCGACGTGCTGCGCCACGCTGTGCTGCCGGCGCTCGCCTTGGGGCTACTGACCGCCGGCGTGTTCATCCGACTGGTGCGTACCAACGTGATTTCCACGTACACGTCCGGTTACGTCGAGGCGGCCCGCTCCCGCGGCGTTTCCGAAAAACGTCTGCTCAACAAGCATGCCTGGAAGCCGGCGCTGATTCCGATCATCACCGTCATGGGCATGCAGATCGCCCTGATGCTCGCCGGCGCGGTGCTCACCGAAACCACCTTCGAATGGAAGGGACTCGGCTTCATGCTCTCGCAGTATCTGAAAGCCCGTGATTTCGTGGCCGTCCAAGGCATCGTCATCCTAATCGCCATCATTGTGGCCGTCGTCAACTTCATCGTCGACGTCATCGCCGCATTGGTCGACCCGAGAGTGAGGTACTGACATGACCGCAGCATCTGCCGACAAGGTCACCGTTCCCGGCGACAAGCGTCTGGAAGAACTCAAAATCGGCAAGAAAACGCCGCTTTGGCACAAGATTCCGATTATCAAGGAACTACGCGTGGCGGTCGGCTGGCAGAAAGGCATGCTGATCACGGGTCTGGTGATCACCGCGTTCTTCCTGCTGGTCGCCATCTTCGCTCCGGTGATCGCACCGTACGGCTACGCGCAGCTCAAGGACGCCAATGGCGTCTCCTTCCCGGCGCAGGCGGCTCCGTCCTCCGAGCACATCTGGGGCACCACGGCCGGCGGCTATGATGTACTCAGCCGTGTGGTCTGGGGCGCTCGCACCGCCGTCATCGCCATCATCGTCGCGGTATTGCTGTCGATTTTCGCTGGCGTTCTGCTGGGCTTGGTGTCCGGCTACTTCGGCGGCTGGGTCGATCGGGTGCTCGTCATGATCGCCGACGCCGTGTACTCCTTCCCGTCGCTGCTGCTGGCGATTCTGATGGCAATTATGATCTCCCATGGCCAGTCCGGCCTGTGGAGCGGCATCTTCGCTTCCGGCATCTCCATTACCGTGGTTTACATTCCGCAGTACTTCCGCACCATCCGCGCCGAAGTGATCCGTATCAAGGAATCCGCATATGTGGAATCGGCCCGCGTTGTCGGCGCCTCCACGTGGCGTATCATGACCAAGCATCTGTTCAAGAACTCCACGCGAACGTTGCCGGTCATCCTGACGCTGAACTCCTCCGAAGCCATTCTGACCCTTGCCGGTCTGGGCTTCCTGGGCTTCGGTATCGAGCCGACCGCGGCCGCGGAATGGGGCTACGACCTGAATCGTTCCGTCTCCGACGTGACCGCAGGTATCTGGTGGACCGCAGTGTTCCCGGGCCTGGCCATCGTGCTCATCGTGTTGGGCATCACCCTGGTGGGCGAATCCCTGAACGATCTTGCCGATCCGCGTCTGCGCGCCCGCAAGTCCGCTGGCGAAGTGGTGGGCTCCATCGAAGACACATCCGTCGATCCCAGCCAGGAGCCAGGCAAGCACAACGAGGTCATGGCCGAGCTCGAAGCAGCCAAGAACCCGATGGGCGACAGTGATCAGCCGGTGACCGTCACCGACCGCGACCCTTCGTTCGTGGCTTCCGAATGGGACTCCAAGGAAGGGGAGTGAACCGATGAGTGAAATCAAAGACGGCAATCTCGCCGAAATCAAGGACCTGAGCGTCTCGTTCATGACCGATGCCGGTTCCATCAAGGCCATCGATAAAATCAGCTTCGAGATTCCGCGCAAAAAGGTCATCGGCGTGGTGGGCGAATCCGGTTCCGGTAAATCCGTGACCGCACGCTCCCTGATCAAGCTGCTGCCGGAGACCGCTACGACATCTGGCGCCGTCTACCTGTCGAACCGCGCGGGCACCGAAGAACTCGAGGTGCTTTCACTGTCCGGCGAGCAACTGCGCGAGATGCGCGGCGCCGAGGCCGCCATGGTGTTCCAGGAGCCGAACTCGGTGCTCAACCCGGTGTACACCATCGGATGGCAGATCGAGGAGGGCCTGCGCGCCCACGGCATGAAGGACAAGAAGGAGCTGCGCGCCAAGTCGATCGACATCCTGAAGAAGGTCGGTATCCCGGATGCCGAAACCCGTGTGGACTACTATCCGCATCAGTTCTCCGGCGGTCAGAAGCAGCGCATCGTCATCGCCATGGCATTGGTCTTGAACCCCGGCCTGATTCTGGCCGATGAGCCGACCACCGCGCTTGACGTGACGGTCCAGGCTGAAATCCTCGACCTGCTTCGCCTGGCTCGCGACGAATTTGACGCCTCAGTGCTCATCATCACCCACAATATGGGAGTGATCGCCGATATCGCCGACGAAGTCGTGGTTATGTACCGCGGCCACGTCGTCGAACAGGGTAGCGTCGAGCAGATCTTCTATTCGCCAAAGGACGATTACACCAAGCGTCTGCTCGCGGCAGTGCCTCGTATCGGTCAGAAGCTCGTCGTCAAGGACGCCGAAGGCAAGGTCGTCGAGCGCGAGAAGGATTGGCGCAAGGAGCCCATCGCGGTCGAGGCCAAGGGGTTGACCATCACGTATCCGGGCCATCTGATGCAGCCTGATTTCAAAGCCGTGGACGGTGTTGACTTCACCATCCACCGTTCCGAGGTACTTGGCTTGGTGGGCGAATCCGGTTCCGGTAAATCCACCACCGGCCGTGCCATCGCGGGCCTGCAGAAGGTTTCCGGCGGTTCGTTGAATGTGCTTGGCGTCGAGATGAACGGTGTCAAGGAGCGTGATTTCAAACCCAAACGTGCCGACATCGGCTTTGTGTTCCAGGATCCGGGCAGCTCGTTCGACCCGCTGATGACCATCGCGGAGAACGTCGCCGAACCACTGATCGTGCATAAGAAGTTCTCATCTGCTTATGAAGCCCGCCACTACGTGGGTGATTTGCTGGAAATGGTGCAGCTTCCACGTGCCTACATGAACCGCTATCCGCATGAGCTGTCCGGTGGTCAGCGCCAGCGTGCCTCCTTGGCGCGTGGATTGGCGTTGAAGCCGAGCCTGCTTATCGCCGATGAGCCGACCTCCGCATTGGATGTGTCCGTGCAGGCGAAGGTGCTCGAGCTGTTCAAGAGACTGCAGGCGGAAATCGGTTTCGCATGCCTGTTCATCACCCATGATCTTGCTGTGGTCGACATGCTTGCCGACCGCATCATGGTGATGCACAAGGGCAAGATCGTGGAACACGGCGATGCCGACCAAATCATGCAGAATCCGCAGAATCCGTACACGCAGAAGCTGCTGGCCTCGCTGCCGGTGCCCGATCCGCGCGAACAGCGCAAGCATCGTGAGCATCTGCACGAGCTGCTGGCCGCACAGCAGTAAGGTTTCTTAGATAAGAAAAACGAGGGGAGCCCGCAGCGAACGAATCGTTGCGGGCTCCCCTCGTTGATATGGATGATTAGTGAATCGCACCTTGGAACGCAAATTGGGCGTGTGCGTCGCCTTTCGCCTTGTTCCTGAGATACTCGCGCACGTATCCCATCCGTTCCACCGTGCTGGCCGCAAGCGGCTCAGGCAGCGCGTCAGGGGAGAACCATCCTACGTTGAGGCTTTCCTCGTCACCGACGAACGGTTCCGTATTGCCATCCGGATCAGGTTTGCAGATGAACAGGTGGTCCATGTACATCGTGTTGTCGCCATTCGCGTAGGTGAGGATTTTTCGGGACGATTTCACCGATACCAAATCGGTGACGATCACATCCACGCCGGTCTCCTCCTTGACTTCGCGGGCCACAGTATCGGCCGGTTCCTCGCCGGGCTCGTTGATGCCGTACACCATGGCCCACTCGCCGGTATCGGAGCGCCGTCCCAGCAATACACGGCCTTGAACATCCTCGACATAGCCGGAGACGCCCATAAGCCACAACAGATCATGGCCGATTTTCTTGCGCAGCGTGAGTACGAATTCAGGCGTGGGCATATCAGGCCTTCGCACCTTCGGCCGCCATATCAGCCATCCATGCTTCCACATCGTCGATCTGCTTCGGAATGCCGGCGGAGATCCATTCCGGACCATCCTCGGTCATCAGCACGTCATCCTCGATACGAATGCCGATACCGCGGTACTCCGGCGGAATCATCAGATCATCCTCACGGAAATACAGACCAGGCTCGATGGTGAAGGTCATGCCCGGGCGAATCGCGGCACCCTGATACGATTCGTAACGCGCCTGCGCGCAGTCATGCACGTCAAGACCCAGATGATGGGCCACGCCGCAGGCGAGCCAACGACGATGCTGCTGGCCTTCAGGAGAGAGGGATTCCTCGACGTCGACCGGCAGGATGCCCCAGTCGTGCAGGCGTTCGGCGATCACGCGCATGCACGCATGATGGATGTCCGAATACGTGGCACCCGGCTTGGCGGCCTCGAAACCAGCCTGCTGGGAATCCAACACGGCCTGGTACAGCTTCTTCTGAAAATCGGTGAACTTGCCGTTGGTCGGGAACGTGCGGGTGATGTCAGCGGTGTACAGGCTGTTGACCTCCACACCGGCGTCGATGAGCAGCAGCTCACCGGATTCGACGGTGCCGGTGTTGCGCACCCAATGCAGGATCGGAGCATGGGCGCCGGAAGCGATGATGGTGTCGTACCCGACCTCATTGCCTTCCTCACGGGAAATCGCATTGAACGCACCTTCCAGCATGCGTTCGGAACGCGGCTTGCCCAATGTGGTCGGAAGCTTGCGCAGGATGTTGTCGAAGCCATGCTTGGTGGCCGCGACCGCCTTGCGCATCTCGCGCACCTCATACGCATCCTTGCACATACGCGCCTCGGCAGCAAATTCATGCAGCTTGTCGTCGGCAGCGGTATTGTCGTCCGGATCGGCGAAACCATTCGCCTCACGAATGCCTTCGACCATCGAGGTGATATCCGGATCGGACTCACGAATCACACGCACGCGTACGGCGCCGGCCTCGGCACCGACATCCTTACCCAGCGCGTCGGCAAGCTGGGCGATGTCGTTCGTCTCGATGCCGGTCATGGCCGCCATTTCCTTCAGTCCGGCGCGCGGTCCCACCCAGTATTCGCCATAGTGGGCATTCAGGAAGAAATCCTGCGTGTAGTGGTTGGCGCGAGGTGCCACGAACAGTTCGGGAACATGGGTCTTGCCGGCCTTCGCCTCCGGGGAATCAGGATCGACGGGGTTAAGCACCAGCACTGCGCCGGCTTCGAAATCCTCTCCCAAACCGGTGTAGTAGGAGAACGTCGTGTCCGGACGGAACGCATAATCGCAATCATTGTTGCGCACCTTTGGCTGGCCGGCGGGAATCACGATGCGCTCGCCGGGGAACGCCTTGCCCAGTGCCTCCAGACGCGCCGGAGTGTACTTGGACGATTCCAACGGCTGGATTTCCGGCTCGTTGTCATCCCATCCGGTGGTCATGAACTCCTTGAATGCCTCGGAACGCGGACGCAGCGAACGGTTGTTCACTCTGTCGCTCATCGGCTGGTCCGCTCCCGGGGCCACGCTCTGCTCCATCTTCTCGTATTCCTTGTCCTTATCGGTAATGACTTCGCTCATCTCATCTCCTGAATATGCATTCGGTCACCTACGTGAATTACCGCAACCCATCCTATAACTTTTCCTGTCGCGCAACGTTCATGCAGCCATCTAGAATAAGGAAGGTTTAATGTGCTGTCCGAAAGGTACGGGAGGAAACGGGAAAACATGTCATTCGAACATCCCAATCGCAACAATGAAAGCATGATCGATGTCGAGCGAGACATCATGAGCCGTCCGTCGGAACGCAACACCACCAATCTCGATCTGCTGCGCATGAAGATGATCCTCGATATCATGGGACACCCCGAGCAGTCGTTCCGTGTCATCCACATCACCGGCACCAACGGCAAAGGCTCCACCGCGCGCATGGCCGAAGCCATCTGCCGCGCCTATGGCATGCGCACCGGCCTGTACACATCGCCTCATCTGGAGCACGTCAACGAACGCATCGCCATCGACGGCCAGCAGCTGTCAGACGACGATTTCGTCGACACCTGGGATCAGGTGAAGGACCTCATCGCCATCGTGGATATGAAAATGGATGAATTGGGCAAGCCGAAGATGAGCTTCTTCGAAGTGCTCACCGCCATGGCCATCTGGAAATTCGCTGATGCGCCGGTCGACGTGGCCATCGTGGAGGTTGGCATGGGAGGCCGTTGGGACGCCACCAACGTGCTTGACGCCGACGCGGCCATCATCGGGCCGGTCGACATGGATCATATGGCATGGCTTGGTGACACTGTGGAGAAAATCGCCTCCGAAAAGGTGGGCATCATCAAGCCCGGCTGCACCGCCATAATCGGCCGCCAGCCACACGAGGAAGAGGTTATGCCGATCATCGAGGCCGCGGCCAAGGAGAACCACGCCAATCTGGTGCGCGACGGCATCGAATCGGAAGTCGTCACCCGCGTTCCCGCGGTCGGCGGACAGGTGGCCACCCTGCGCACGCCGAACGGCACTTATACGGAAGTTCCGATCGACAAATTCGGTGAGCATCAGGCGCATAACGCGCTCGCTGCTTTGTGCGCCGCGGAAGTGGTGATTCCCGTCAACGGCGCGTTGGACGGCGATCTGGTGGCCGAGGCATTGAGCAGCGTGAGGATTCCGGGACGTATCGAGCAGATCCGCACGTCTCCCACCATCATTCTCGATGGCGGGCACAATGTGAACGCGGCCGAATCGCTGCGCGCGGCGATTGAGGAGAACTACGATTTCCAGCAGCTCGTCGGCGTCGTCGCCATGATGGGGGACAAGCAGGTCGAGGAGTATCTCGGTGTGCTCGAGCCCTTGCTGAGCCAGGTGATCGTCACCGAGAACTCATGGCGTGACCGTGTGATGCCCGCCGAGGATCTGAAGAAGATCGCGGATCGTGTGTTCGGCCCCGAACGCGTCACCTGCATTCCGGAATTGCCAGATGCCATCCAAGAAGCCGTCAATATGGTCGATGCCGACGACGAGCTTGGCGTAGGCTACGGCCATGGCGTGCTCATCTGCGGTAGTTTCACCACCGCCGGAGACGCGCGACTCATGCTGGAGGAGAAGGTCAATCCCGACCTGAAGAAGCCGAAGTCCGAGCGCGTGTTCCAAGAGGCGGTGGAGCCGGAGCCGCGCAAAGACGAGGATGAGGCCGACGTGGATTTCGAATCCGATACCAACCCCGATTTCGACATCAACGACTTTGGCAGCGTCGGACCGGATGAGGAGACCTTGAAGGACGCCGCGGAATCGGATACGACCGACGATTCGCACGGCGCGGCGAAGTGATGCCGTTCGACGGCGATTTCCCGCACGTGTGAGGCCGGATCCTGACCTCATAAAAGCTGTGGGCTGGATTCCGAACTTCCGGGATCCAGCCCACAGCTTTTATGGTCATGCGATGGCGTATGCCGCGCAAGCCAGCTATTTGCCGCTATTTTCTTTGTGCCGGAGCGAGCGGCGGATGGACTGCAGCATCGTCAGCGCGCGGTAGAAGCCCTTCTTGATCGGAACGTCGCGTCCTGGGGCGACCGGCGTGATGTCTTCGGTGAATTTGGTTTTGAATACGTTCAGGCCTTTCAAGGATGGCGCGAAATCGTTGCCGATACCCATGAGGTCATATTCGGTGATGCCCTGTTTTCCAAGGATGCAGCACTCATTGTAGAGCAGCTTGTCTGTAACATGAGAGCGCATGGCATCGGTGTGCATGCTGGCGTAATAACGTACGGCATGGGTGCCATTGATGGTGACGATGGACCAGGAGGTCACGCGCCCACCATCACGTGCGGCGAATAGACGGCAATGTTTTGGCCCCAACGCCACAAGCATGTCGGTGTAGTCCTGTGCCGGGGCCGGGGTGAAGCCATCACGTTTCCCGGTTTCAACCATGAGCTCGTAGTATTGTGAGAAATCCTTGGTCGCGAGCTCGGTCTCATCTGAGCAATCGGCGGTGCATTCACGAAGTGATTTGCGCACATCTCGACGGCCGCGCTTCTTCATGCGGCTGATGATTTCGTCATCTCCACCGGTGACGTCGATGACTACGGTTTCGTTGTAGGGGACGGTGGAAAGCACGGGAACGGTGCCTTCGGCATCCCATAGGTCGATACGAAGAAAAACGATGCTCTTATCTTTTCTCCGCACTTCATCGACTAGCGCCTGCCGCACTTGATGCTCGAGCTCGGGCGACGGTTTCGCCACCCACGATGGTCCATGTACGGAACGAAGATAATGGTATCCGTGCGTTTCAAAGTCGATAAGGGAAATGAAGGCGATTGTTTCGTCATCCTGCTTGATGATGTATGCGCCCCATGGCCTGCGTCCGTCCACGGTTTTCTGGTATTCTGCCCAGATGCCGGTTTGTTCGATCGGCAGGGTGAGGCCGACTTGTTCGGCCTGCCGCTCCAGATCATTGAGATTGGCGGGAACGAGAGAAATCATGTTATACCGTTGCTTTCTTGTCTTATTGGATGGGTTGCCTACTGAAGATTGAACACGCGCTCCACGATACGGTCGTCGCCCTCATAGGGGATATGCTTGCCGTGGTCCTTGAACCAGCGTTCGTTGCCTTTGCCGATGATGAGGATGATATGCGGACGCTGGGAATCATTCCGGTCGGCTCCCACCGTGGACTCCACGGCTTCCGTGCGGTCGAGGATGATTTTCACGTCAAGCTGCGGATTGGTGACGTTGTTCCGCATGTCCTCGCACACCTGTTCCACCGGTTCATCGTCGGTGTCCTCGAAAGTGAGCACGAGATGGTCGACACGGTCTTGCGCGGCCTTGACGATTTCTGAACGGCGGTCGTACGCCTTGTTGCCCGTGGATCCGGTGATGAGCGTGATTTCCGGGTTTTTGCTGCCGTAGCGCTGGTCCACATAGTCGAGCAACGCGGTGACGGAAGCGTAGTTGTGCGCATAGTCGACGATGGCGATCGTGTCGGAACGGGTGTCCTTGAAATGCTCCATGCGTCCTGCGATGCGCACCGGTTCCATGTCGTGCAGCGCCTTCCTCGCCTGCGACGAGCCGAAATCGAAACCGGCGGCGCGGGCGATGGCGACCGCTGCGGCGGCGTTCGCGTAATTGAAATCGCCATCCAATGTCAGGCTCAGTTCTCCGATGGTCGTGCCGTCGATAGCGATGGAGAAGCGGCTGTGCTCGGTATCTGCCGGTTTCGCGACGACATCCGCCGGAGATGCGCCGTCGAGTGCGAACGTGGAGACGGCGACCCCCGCGTGCCGCGCGTCCTGCCGGATGAGATCGGCACGCGCGCAGTCGGCTCCGAGCACGAGCGAACGGCAGTTTTTGACGATTTGACGCTTGCAGTGGAAGTAGTCCTCGAACGTCGGATGCTCGATCGGGCTGATGTGGTCCGGGCTGATGTTGAGGAATGCGGCCACGTCGAAGGTGAGTCCGTATACGCGATCCACCTTGTACGCTTGGGAAGAGACCTCCATGACGAGGTGCTCCATGCCGTTATCCACGGCCTCACGCATCATGCGGAACGCGTCCATGGATTCCGGAGTGGTCAGATCCGATTCGACATAGGTGTGGCCGTCAAGACAGTTGTCCACCGAAGAGAACAGCGCGCATTTTCCGCCGGAGCATCCGTTCAGCATGGCCTGGGTGAGATATGCGGTGGTGGTCTTGCCCTTGGTGCCGGTGATGCCGATGACCTTCAACCGATCCTGCGGACGATCATAGAATTCAGCCGACAGCAAAGACATGGCCTTCCGCACATCATCCACGATGAGTCCCGGAGCCTGGGTGGTTGCGGAGAAGTCGTTTTCCGCCACATAGGCGGCGAGACCGTGTTCGTCCACGTCCTTCAGATATTCCGCCTTGAAACGGCCTTTGCAGCACAGAAGGGCGCCCGGCTCCACCTTGCGGGTGTCGTAGGTGATCGCGGAGAACGGCTTGTCGGCGTTGTCGATGTCGCTTGCGTCGACCGTCCAGACATCGCCGTGGATGATTTCCCGGAGCAGTCCATGCCTGTCAAGCAGTCGCGCCGCCGATTCCAAAGTCAAAGCCATGTTTCGTGTTCTCCTCATGCATGAGACGTCGAGCCTGATACCGAACAGATATTGTACCGGCAGGCATGTGCACGACGTGTGACGCCGGGGAAGATACAATGAGGGTGTGACTGAACAACAGACGGAAACCATGGCAGGCCGCCGCGCGCGGTTCGAAAGGCTCGCCATGCCCGTTGTGGATTCGTTGTATCGGCAGGCGATGAGGTTGACCAACAATCCGGATGACGCGCAGGATTTGGTGCAGGACACCTTCGAGCGTGGATTCAAGGCGTTCGACTCCTTCAAGGAGGGGACGAATTTCGCGGCCTGGATGACCACCATCGAGCGCAACGCCTATTTCAACCAGTACGCCAAGGCCAAGCGACGACCGCAGCGTGCCAACGATTCCACCGGCGAATACGATGATTGGGACCTGTATTCGGCGTCCGAGCATTCCTCCGAGCAGCTCAAATCCGCCGAGGAGGAGTATCTGGATGCCTATGCGCCCGAGGAGATCATGACCGCGTTGAACAAGCTTTCCCCGGAGCGCAGGCAGGTGTTCATCGACGCCGCCATCGACGGCAAGCCGTACAGCCAGGTGGCCGAGGAACAAGGTGTGAAGATCGGTACGGTGATGAGCCGTCTCAACCGCGCCAGAACGCAGTTGAAGCGTGAGCTCGCCAATTACGCGAAGGAACGTGGCTATGCCACTGCCGGGAAGGATCGACCATGAGCGAACCAATGGAACGGCATATTTCCATCACTTCGACTAGAACCACCACAACCGGTGGGAACGGCGTGGTGACACAGATGACGCATACCAGCGTGCATGTTGTGGCTTCCGGAGACTGCTTCGATCCGGAGACCTGCTGCGACGAGCGGGAGCGCGCGCTGATCGCAGCGTTGCGCGCGTATCTGCGCCCCCAACATGCGCCACAGAGTCTGATCGACAGGCTCGAAGCGACGCTGGATCAGTGCTGCGACGAGTGAGCGATGTGAATCGCAGCTTCGGACGCGAATAGAAGAACCCCGCAGAATCATAGTGATTCTGCGGGGTTCTCGATGCTCTGTAACGCTATTCGCGTTGGCAGGGATCAGGCGTTCGGGCGCTTGCCGTGATTGGCGGCCTTCTTACGACGATCCTTGCGCTTACGTCCGCGCATGCCCATGATTGGACTCCTTTACTTGCGATTAATAAGCCTACGGGATTATCGCACACAAGCGAGACGTTTGCCAAATCGGGTGTCCACTGTGTGGCTCCGGCTTATTCCAATGGCGATTATATCAGTCGAGGGCGCCGATGAACAGCGAAGTGCTCGAAGTCTCCTTCGGCTTGATGACGATGAGGTCCTTACCGGTGTTGAACGCGTTCGCGTACGCCGTCTGAGGTTCGACAGCCACGCCTGCCGGATGCTTGGACGGTTGGAAACCTGTTCCGGTGCACACTTGGAACGATGTGATGGTCTCATCGCCGCCCACGCGTACCTTTTTGCCATCGGCTCGCGTGAACACCGCGGTGACGGTGCCGTCCTCGGCGTGTTCCAAATCGGTCCAGGCGTCATCGAACGGCTGCTCGGTGAGCAGCGTGTCCTTGCGCAGGTCGTACTTGGTGCCGTCCACTGGTTCGGTGCCGGTCGGAATGAGATTCTCGTTGACGGTGACATGCGTGCGGCCGGGCAGCGTCAGGCTGCACTTGGCGTTGTGGCCGTCGATCTCATCGCCGTAGCCGTTCAGGCCGTTGGCGAGCCATGGATGGATGGCCAACGCCCACGGCGCGTCCGCATCGCCATTGTTGAAAGCGCTGATGGTCAGGTGCAGGCCATCGTCGGCGAGGCTGTAGGTCGCGGTCACCACGATGTCGAACGGATATCCCTCCATGTTGGGGGCGCGCCAGCTGAGGGTCACGGCATCCTCTTTAAGGGAGACAAGCTTCCAGAACGCGCGCTTGCCGTAGCCGTGGATGGCGTTGTGGCGCTCATGCTCGTCGATCGGCAGCGTGTAGGTCTTGCCTTCGAAGGTGTATTCGCCATTCTCGATGCGGTTCGGGAACGGGATGAGCAGCTGGCCGTGGCAGCAGGTCACCATGTCATCCGGACCGGGGGAGACGATGATGTCCTCGCCTTGGTAGGTCAGTTTGCGCAGCGTCGCGCCCAACTCGGTGACGACGGCATGGTAATCGCCATGCGAAATGGAAAATTGCTGTCCGGTGCGTGGCGGCAGATTGGTGCAGGTCATAAATCACTCCATAGTGTTGTCGACTGTGTTTCCGCTACTATGTTACCGCTCACGATGTGGTGGTGGATGCGCTTGTCGTGTGGAAATTCTGCGGATGAAGACGGCCGATGTCGATTGACGGCGCCCGTGCCTTAATATTGGTGATTGCTGTTGTGATGGATGGATACGATTGGAAGGCGGCTTGACATGGGCAAACGCATCGTGCTGGCGGATCCGCGCGGATTCTGCGCCGGCGTGGATAGGGCGATTCTGACGGTGCGGACGATTCTCAAATCCGCCGATACGCCACGTGCCGACGGATTGCCGCCGGTGTATGTGCGCCGCCAGATCGTGCACAACAAGCATGTCGTCGAGGATTTGGCCGCGCAGGGCGCGGTGTTCGTGCAGGAATTGGCTGAGATCCCCGATGCCGCCGCCGAAGCCGGCATCCCAATCGTATTTTCCGCCCACGGCGTGTCTCCGGCGGTCAAAGCCGAGGCCGCGGCGCGCGGCATGCATGTGGTCGATGCCACCTGCCCGCTGGTAAGCAAAGTGCATCGCGAGGTGCTGCGTTTCGTCAAGGAAGGTTACGAGATCATCTACATTGGGCATAAAGGCCACGATGAGGCCGTTGGCGTGGTGGAGGAATCGCCGGAACATGTGCATTTGATCGAGCATGCGTCCGACGTCGACTCGTTGGATTTCCAACCTGACACGAAACTGGTGCTGCTTACGCAGACCACGTTGAGCGTCGATGAGACCGCTGGCACGATCACCGCGCTCAAAGCTCGTTTCCCATGGCTTGAAATGCCGCCGAACTCCGATATCTGCTATGCCACGTCGAATCGTCAGGCTGCGGTCAAACTGGTGGCCCAGCAGTCCGATTGCGTGGTGATTGTCGGATCGGCCAACTCCTCGAATTCCGTGCGACTGATGGAGGTGGCGCAGGAGGGCTTGGGGGAGCGCGGCAAAGCGTATCGCGTGGATGATGCCAGCGAGCTTGACCCGGCATGGTTCGAGGGTCTGGAATCCGTAGGTATCTCCTCGGGTGCCTCCGTACCGGACGAACTGGTGTCCGGTGTGATTGACGCTCTGCAAAACTTGGGCTTCACCGGTATGAAGTCCGTCGAAACCATCAAGGAAAACATGCACTTCGTGCTGCCGGCGGAGTTGCGCAGGAAACCCTTGCGGTAAACCGCTCGCTTCGCCTACGAACAGCCCACTGGGCTGTCCGTTTTACGGCTCAGTCTGCCTAATTGCGTAAGCGGCCTTTTCAATAGATTGCTTATCAGGCATTTTAATGATGGATTCGTATGGTTACAGATTAGTAATGCTGATTAATGCCATTGAAGATATGAGAATAGTGTACAGTCTTTTTTTCAACTATAGTTGATATTGATGTGCCTACATTTTTGTAAGGTATCATTTGCCATCTATAAATTCAGTTTCGAATTGCATCGGTTTGTCTGCAATATGAATATTTGATTTTTTTGGTAATGGGCGGTGTTATTGGGGTTCAGGGCCGTGTCTGGAGTCGGTCGGTTATTGCGGTTCGGGGCCGAGGATATTGCCGTTGAAGGCCGTTGGTGGTTAGGCTCCTTTCTTTTTTAAGTGATCGTGAACCATGAGCCCGTCGTTTTGTCTGGGGGGGGGGTATCGTTTTCGGCATCGGCATAAGAGCCGAAGGGAAGGCCGGAAGGAGGCTTCGCAAAATATGAGCGGGTCATTTATTGCGTTGAATAGTGTTCTGCATTTGTCCAAGCATGAGCTGGATACGATGAAGGTTCGTTTTGTTGACCGGAATGAAGAAACAACAGCATACAAAGAATATATGAAATCTCCTTCAAATGTTAACGATGGCTGGTTTCTGTGGAGAACGAAGATAGATCGCTTTCGTATAGGAGAGTCGGGTATGTGTCTTATGCGGTTGCCGAAAAATTCTGATTTATGGTTGTTGACAACAATCAAAACGATTGTCAGGGAGCTTGCTCCTAAAGGATCTGTTCCTGGCCCTGCCTACATGGGTGAAGAGTGGTCATCTCTTCGGCCCTTTTATGGTCGTCTGATTATTCGTTATCACAAAAGTCGTCCTGTCTTAGTGCGTCTAAACACCATCATTGATGATCTCACGGTTGATTCTATCTTAAGTAGTGCAGTTACTTGGAATATGGAGTAAAGGTGTGAGCCAGCTATGAAAAAGAAAGCATTATTTATCATACTGGTGGTTGTTCTCCTTGTTTTTGGTAGCGTTATATTTGCAAAAAAATATGAGACTATGCTCAACGATGGAAAAACGCGCAATGAAGAAATAGGCAAGGCAATAGAGCCTGCTGATGAAACAAATGTGAGCGAGGATAATGATGCGGACAAAGATGATTCCAAAGAAGACAATGATGCCTCCGATAATCCGCAATCAGTGACCAGAGAAATCAATTTCGAAAGTATATTTCATTGCTCTGATCAATACAATTCTGTATTTAGTGGAAACAGCGCTGATGCATATTTTAAAATTGACCGAGATAGAGACGATAACAGTATTGCATATCTGCAATTTAAAGGACCAAATTATGATCGTATGAGGATGTATGGCGGCTATGATTTAGAATCTCATGATTATGCAGTCACGATGGGGCTGGGGTGTATTGCGTGGGACGTCGGTTATGAGCCGGGCTTGGATTCAGGGACTGCTGGTGAACGATTGCGAGGATATCTGGAAGGGCTTGGATTGCAAAATCAAATTGATGAATATTCAGGTATCTATGGCAGTTCGATTTGGAATATAGAGTTCTCACCTTTGACTGATGTAGCACAGGCTCGATGTACGCACAATAAAGGTTTTACAGTATGCCATATACAAGCAGCTGGAACAGGGGAGTCCACGATTACATATGACATACAGTGATTAATTTATAACAGAATAAACGAATAAAGGAAGTAGAATGAATAGAAAAATTAAATATTATTCTGTTGTTGTATTGGCTTTGATTATTGGAACTCTTATTTCCGCATGTTCGGTTCCATTGGGTAGTAATCCATATGGCACATACGAAGGGATGCTGGAGGATTGTGGTCAGGGAGACAACATAAAAGAAATGCAATTCTACTCATTGTCATGTGATTATACCTTCACCATAAATAAGAATGGGACTTTGTCCGCTAATGTCGTTTATTATGATCAAAAAACCGGAGATGAAGTTACAATAGATAGCGTTCCCGGCGAAGTGTGGGGTGGCGCAGGATTGGTTAATATTCAGAATGGGAAGGTCGTTTCGGGCTCTCCAGAAGATAATTGGTTTGATGTCGAACTTAATACAGGAGATACTGTGAGAGTTTCAATTGAAAATAATGACATGACTTTTGACGTTGGAGGCGATCACGAGTTCACTCTTGAAAAGCAGTGAAACATTCGGGGTTAGTAAAGTACAATAATTGAGACTGATGGTTACGTTATTTATGCGACCGTCAGTCTTGAATTTTATGTATGAGAGAAGAGATCTCAACGAAATATAGAGAATAGCCGAGAAAATGTAGTGGCTGAAAGCTGATTCATTTACCACGTGCCGATTGGTGCGGCAACGGCATTCAAGACCTTGAGCAGGTCCTGTGGATTCACGCCCACAGACAGGCCTCGCTTGCCGCCGGAGACCAGAATTTGGTCGAATTGCAGGGCGCTTTCATCCAACACAGTCTTATGACGTGTCTTCTGGCCTAACGGCGAGATGCCGCCAACCACATAACCGGATTCACGCATCGCCACCTTGGGATCGGCCATAGAGGCCTTCTTGGCACCTACGGCTGCAGCCAAGGCTTTCAAATCCATATGACCGCTGACCGGCACCACGCCGACCACGCGTTCGGAGCCGGTGTCCGCCATCAGCGTCTTGAACACCTGATGCTCGTCGAAACCGAGCTTGGTGGCGGCCTCAACCCCATAACCGTCATCCATGTGATCGTTCGAATGCGCGTATTCGTAGGTTTTGAACGGAACTCCGGCTTTTTCCAACTGCACGGTGGCCGGTGTGGAACCGGCGCCCTTCTCATGCTTTTTCTTTGCCATGCCGCCCATAATAAGCCTTCCACGTGTCCGTTGCGGCGTTTCGGATACGAAAAGGGGCTTCCGCCGAAGCGAAAGCCCCTTTGTCTGAGGTTCAGAGACGAACCGTGCGGATTACTCCGCGCCGATTCACTCGGAGATCTCGGCGAAGTACAGCAGGGTACGCACCATGTTGCAGGTGAAGCCGTACTCGTTGTCGTACCAGGAGACGGTGCGAGCCATGGTCAGGCCGTCAACGGTGTTGACATCGGTCTGGGTCGGATCGAACACGCCACCGTGGGTGTCGCCGATGATGTCGGAGGACACGATGCCGTCTTCGTTGTAGCCGTAGAAGTCGGTGTCGGAGAAGGCGGCCTTGAAGGCGGCGTTGATCTCATCGGCGGTGACTTCCTTGTTCAGGACGGTGGTCAGCTCGGTGACGGAGCCATCCGGAACCTGGATGCGCTGGGCGTGGCCCTGCAGCTTGCCGTTCACGGACGGAACGACCTTGCCGATGGCCTTGGCGGCGCCAGTGGAATGAGGAATGGTGTTGATGGCGGCGGCGCGGTTGTTGCGAGCCTTCGGGAAGCGCGGGCCGTCGAGGATCATCTGGGTGCCGGTGTAGGCGTGGATGGTGGTCATGAAGCCAGCCTTGATGCCCCAGTTCTCGTCCAGCAGCTTGACCATGGCGGCCATGGAGTTGGTGGTGCAGGAGCCGGCGGACACGATCACGTCGGACGGCTTCAGGATCTCGTGGTTCACGCCGAACACGACGGTCGGGGTGACATCGTCCTTGGCCGGGGCGGAGATCAGAACCTTCTTGGCGCCGGCGTTGATGTGGGCCTGGGACTTCTCGGCGGAGGTGTAGAAGCCGGTGCACTCGAGCACGAACTCGACACCGTCGTTCTTGACCCACGGGATGTTGTTGGCGTCCTTCTCGGCGTAGACCTTGTATTCCTTGCCGTCGACCACGATGGAGTCATCGGTGGAGGTGACCTCGACCGGGGTGCCATCGTCATGACGGAAGGTGCCGTGGGTGCTGTCGTACTTCAGCAGGTAGGCCAGCATGGACGGGGTGGTCAGATCGTTGATTGCAGCGACCTCGATGTCACCGGCCTGGCCGCCACGAGCCTGCAGCTCGAAGATACGGCGGAAAGCCAGACGACCGATACGACCAAAGCCGTTAATACCAATCTTAACTGTCATGTAATTCTCCCTTTAGGGTAGGCCACGCGTGTGCCAAGGCACACAGAAGCCATTGTTTACCAACATCGTCCACTGTAGTGCGTCACCTGTACTTAGGGCAACGTCTCCGACGCGTGTCCCGGAAAAAGAAACGCGATTTTCGGTGAGCGTTCACATCTTTGCCGGCGTGCCTGATCGCCGGTCGCCCGGTTGTGCCAGCGCGGAGGAGACGGACGTGTCGAGCGCTCCCAGATCGCCGGTGAAACCGTGCGACCATAACACGCGTGGCAGAGGAGCTTCAATGGGGAACGTGACGACAAGCGTGCCATGCTCCACTTCGATGCGCGATGGCTTGCCTTTGAGGAATTCGTTGCTCAGACCGTTGACGCGTACGCTGGACATTGAGGCGTGGTCGAGCTCGTATTTCAGTCCCGTCTCGCTCACTCCGGTCGAAATATCGCTGTGGGAGAACACTGACACCATGCGTCCAGGTGCGACGTCATTCGTTGGGAAGTCGAGCGCGCCGTCGCAAACGGCGGTGACGATCGCGCCATCGCCGTGCAGATAACCGATTGCGCCATGGGCGGCCAACAACGCCACAAGCTGTATGTTGGCGATTGTGTGGTCGATTCGTCCGCCTAGTGCGCCATATATATGGAATGTGCGTGCGCCATGCCGCCATCCGATCTTCATCGCGGACAGCAGGTCGGGGTCGTCCTTCTCCGTTGGCAGCGCGATGGTGTGGTCATCATTCGTTGGTCGTGTGCCGGTGATCGAATCGAAATCGCCCACCAGAAAATCGACGTCGATGCCGGAGGTCTGGGCGTGGTCGTAACCGCCGTCCGCGGCGATGACGAAGGCTTCGGACGGAACGGCGGAAATCTCGTCGTAATAATCGCCCGCGCCGAAAATCACACATGTATTGGAATTCATGGTCATGCGAAGATAGTGTACGTGCGCGTCCATACGCTTTCCGGAATGGCGCGTGTGTGCCGCATCCGGCGCCGTCCGGGGGCGTCTGCAAAGATAGGTTCGAAACACGACACGCGATGTCCGGGTGTGTGGTATTATCTACAAGGCTTGAGAAATCAAGAAAGCGGGACATCCCCACCTGGAAGCCTTTCATGGTCTCGGGTTCAGGCAATTGCCTTTCCACCGATTCGACGGTGAGATACGCTGGCCACATATGTGGTTTTCGCGTGCGCTTTATTGCGCCTTGGCGATTCATGGACATTCGGGATTTTGGAATACTGCCAATCTAGGGACGTTCCGTTGCATGGAACATGAGGATTGGAGTCATCATCAGCGACGAACCACGTATTAACGACGAGATTCGCGTCTCCCAGGTGCGTCTGATCGGCCCGAACGGCGAGCAGGTGGGAGTCATCGCGACTTCCGTCGCACTGAACCTGGCAAAGGAAGCGAACCTCGATCTCGTCGAGGTGGCGCCCAACGCGAAGCCTCCGGTCGCCAAGCTCATCGATTACGGCAAGTACAAGTACAACGAGAAGATCAAGGCTCGTGAGGCACGCCGCAACCAGAGCACCGCGGAAATCAAGGAAATCCGCTTCCGCCTGAAGATCGACGACCATGACTTCGAGGTCAAGAAGGGCCACGTTGTGCGCTTCCTGAACGGCGGAGACAAGGTCAAGGTCACCATCATGCTGCGCGGCCGTGAGCAGTCCCGTCCAATCGGCGGCGTCGAGCTGCTGAGGCGTCTTGCCAGCGAGGTGGAGGAGTACGGCACCGTCGAATTCGCCCCGAAGCAGGAAGGTCGCAACATCATCATGACGCTTGCGCCGAAGGGCAAGAAGGTTCACACTCAGTCCGAGCAGCGTCGTCGTGGCGATCAGTCCCGTGCCGAGCGTCAGGCCCGTCAGGCCGCGCGTCTGGCCGCCAAGCAGGAGGCCCAGGCACAGGCGGCAGCCGCAGCCAAGGCAGCCGTGGCGTCCGACAAAACGAAGACTTCCGAATCGAAGTAACAAACAAGGAGGGCAGCAATGCCGAAGATGAAAACTAATTCCGCCGCTTCCAAGCGTGTCCGAGTGACCGGTTCCGGCAAGCTGATGCACGCTGGCTCCGCAATGCGCCACAACCTCGAGCACAAGTCCGCTCGTAAGCGCCGCGAGCTGAAGGCCGACGGTGTTCTGGCCACTTCCCAGAGCAAGAACATGAAGAAGCTGCTCGGTCGCTGAGCATAGCGAGAGCTCATATAACAAAGACTTAATAGAAAGCTGAGGAATCAAATATGGCACGTGTCAAGCGCGCAGTAAACGCCCACAAGAAGCGTCGCGTCGTTCTCGAGAGGGCTTCCGGCTATCGCGGCCAGCGCTCCCGTCTCTACCGTAAGGCCAAGGAGCAGCTGCTGCACTCCTTTACCTACAACTTCCGCGACCGCAAGGCTCGCAAGGGCGATTTCCGCAAGCTGTGGATCCAGCGCATCAACGCCGCCGTCCGCGCCGAAGGCATCACTTACAACCGCTTCATCCAGGGTCTGCACCTCGCTGGCATCGAACTGGATCGTCGCGCCCTCGCCGAGCTGGCCGTCTCCGATCCGGAGGCCTTCAAGGTCATCGTCGAGCAGGCTAAGGCCGCTCTTCCGGCTGACGTGAACGCTCCGAAGGAAGCCTGAGTCTTCCGGCGTTCCGCCTTATATGTGCAAGAACCCCCGTCCGTATGCCGGACCGGGGGTTCTCATATATTTCGCGTCAAATCGCTGCTTGAAATTCAGCCAAATGAAAACGGCACGGGTTGCATGTAGGGGGACTTCGATGAATGACATCGATCGGCTGATCAGACAGTTCCTTGCGCATATCGACGTGGAGCGGGGACTGGCGAAGGCCACGGTATCCGCATACGGCGCCGATCTGCGCAAGTACCGTGATTGGATCGCCACGCAGGGCATCAGCAGCCTCGACAAGGTGGACACGCACGATGTGGAACGGTACATCGCCTTTCTTGACGATTCCGGCGAATCCGCGCGCAGCAAGGCGCGTCGGCTTTCGAGCATCCACGAGCTCCATCGCTTCGCCTTGGGCGAGCATGTGGTTGCGGAGGATGTTTCGGCATGTGTCAAGGCGCCGAAAAGCGCGGAAACCCTGCCCGACGTGCTCACCGTGGATGAGGTGGTGAGATTGCTGGATGCGATTCCCGTGTCACAGAGTCGTCCATCCGGCACGGATTCGCCGGAGAGACCGGACGATCCGGTGATGCTGCGCGACAAGGCGTTGCTGGAATTCCTGTACGCGACCGGAGCGCGTGTCTCAGAGGCTTGTGGTTCGAACCTCGACGACATCGATCTGGATGAGAAAGTCGCCCGATTGATGGGCAAAGGGTCCAGGCAACGTCTGGTGCCGGTCGGCGGCTACGCGTGCGAGGCGATCGCACGGTATCTGCGCGGCGGGAGGCCGCAACTTGAGGCGAAGGCGAAAGGCTCTGCCGAACGACGCGCGCTGTTCCTCAACAAACGCGGCAAAAG
The DNA here is from genome assembly GCF_000770925.1 of Bifidobacterium ruminantium DSM 6489. Lineage (GTDB taxonomy): Bacteria > Actinomycetota > Actinomycetes > Actinomycetales > Bifidobacteriaceae > Bifidobacterium > Bifidobacterium ruminantium. The sequence goes on from NZ_JDTK01000003.1 coordinate 126,524, forward strand.
GCTGTCCAGACAATCGGTGTGGGAGATCATCCGCGCGGCGGGACAGCGCGCGCACATCGATAAGCCACTGCACCCGCACACATTGCGCCATTCCTTCGCCACCCATCTGATTCAGGGCGGCGCCGACGTACGCACCGTGCAGGAGCTGCTCGGACATGCCAGCGTCACCACCACGCAGATTTACACGCACGTGAGCCCGGAAAACCTCATCGAAACGTATCTGACCTCGCATCCGAGAGCCAGATAGATGTTGCGGGATGTGTTGTTGCCGTTTTCATAGGCGATGATGAGTTAGCATGGAACACAGTGGAATCTTTGACACGAGGATGTTGGTAAGGTAAACGGTATGCCTACGGATTTGCTTGGACGTGATTATGAGACGTTTCCCGCTCCGGAGCCGCTGCAGACGCACGGTCCGGCCAGGGTCATCGCCATGTGCAACCAGAAGGGCGGGGTCGGCAAGACCACCAGTTCCATCAATATCGGTGGCGCGTTGAGCCAATATGGCAGACGTGTGCTGATCGTAGATTTCGATCCGCAAGGCGCTGCCACGGTTGGGCTCGGCATTAACGCCAACGCGGTGGAGGATACCGTGTACACGGCGCTGTTCAATCCGCGCATGGATGTGCATAGCGTGATTCACCACACCGATTTCGAGAATCTTGATATCATGCCGGCCAACATCGACCTGTCCGCGGCCGAGGTGCAGCTGGTCACCGAGGTCGGACGTGAGCAGGTGCTTGCCGGCGTGCTACGTCAGGTCAAGGACGAATACGACGTGATCATCATCGATTGCCAGCCGTCGCTGGGCCTGCTGACGGTGAACGCGCTGACCGCCGCGGACGGAGTGATCATTCCCGTGGCCGCCGAATTCTTCGCGCTGCGCGGCGTCGCATTGCTCATGCAATCCATCGAGAAGGTCCAGTCGCGCATCAATCCGAGCCTTGAGGTGTATGGCGTGCTGGTGACCATGTACACCAGGACGTTGCATTGCGAGGAGGTGCTGCAGCGCATCTACGAGGCGTTCCAAGGCAAGGTGTTCCATTCCGTGATATCGCGTTCCATCAAGTTGCCCGACTCCACGGTGGCGGCCGCGCCGATCACCATCTACGCGCCGAACCACAAGACGGCGAAGGAATACCGTGAAGTGGCCCGCGAGCTGATCGCCAACGACATCGTGGCCTGAATCCCGTTCCAAGCTCCCCGTGAGGGGAGCTTTTTTGTTTTCCGAGGTTCTTATTCCACTGCGTTCCGCTTCTGTGGACGGAGATTTGCAGGACACGCAAGAGACTTATGGTCAAGTTGACCATAAGTGATACACTCATGCCCTGTCGATATTCGGAAGCGATTGGAACAGGGGTATTCCATTGATGATGGGCAATGTCTCGGAGCGGCGCAAGCAGCCGCCGCAGATCGGCGTGTCCGTGGTCATCCTCGCCTTGGAGCCGGTGTCGCGATCCAATGACGGCGGGCGCCCCGAAGCCGGACCGTCAGGTGCGGGATCGACATTGTGGATGCCGCTGGTCAAACGCGTGCGCCAACCGTTTCTCGGCCAATGGGCACTGCCCGGAGGCGACCTGCGTGCCGACCATTCGCTAGAGCAGTCGGCGTATGCCGCGTTGGAATCGACCACATCATTGCATCCGAGGTATCTCGAGCAGCTGTACACATTCGGTGACCCCGCACGCTCTCATGGCGGGCTGCCCATGGTGTCCATCGTCTATTGGGCCTTGGTCGGTGGGTCGGACGCGCAGACGGAACCCGTCGAAGGAAACAACGTCAAATGGTTCCCCGTCGATAGTCTGCCGGAACTCGCCTTCGATCATCGTGCCATCATCGACTACGCCATGGGCCGGTTGCGTGGAAAGATCGAATATCCGCAGATCGTCACGCGTCTGGTCGGCGAGCGATTCACCCTGAGCCAACTGCATGACGTGTACGAGGCGGTCACCGGCGAAGCTATTGATCTGGCGAATTTCCGCCGGAAGATGCTCGCATCGGGACAATTGGAGGATACCGGCGAGAAGCTGCGCGTCGGCCGCAACCGTCCAGCCGCCGTCTATCGGTACGTGCGAAGCGCGCTCCGGCGGGCCACGCCGTGGGATCACGGCGGCGACCACCCCGATAGCAAGGGTCAGGAGGAGGACGACGCGTTGACGGCGTTGACGACCATCTGAAACTGGTGTGACGGGTGCGAAAACCGACGCACATCCATCATCGATATTTCATCATCCATGGGGCATCCCATGGCAAACAGACGACAACAAACCAAACGAAGGGAAGGTGCGGTATGGCCGCTACTCTGTCATCGCCATCCGTAGACGAGATCATCGCCCGACTGGGCGCGCAAAGCACATGCGACGCCGGGCTGACGCAGGATCCATGGCACTTCGACACCACCAAGCCGAGTTACGGGCCGGGCGCCTCAATGTTCGACCCATTGCCGAACAACGCTCCCCGACAGCAGGTGCTGCCCCAAGAGTACCGGGACGCTTCCGATGAGGAATTGCAGGAACGCATCAAAGCGGCCAAATCGCGTCTTGGCGACAAGCTTCTCATCCTTGGTCACTTCTACCAGCGTGACGAGATCATCGTGCACGCCGATTTCGTGGGTGATTCGTTCCAGCTCGCCAAGAACGCGACCGAACGTCCCGACGCCGACCACATCGTGTTCTGCGGCGTGCATTTCATGGCCGAAACCGCCGATATCCTGTCCACCCCGGAACAGACCGTGACGTTGCCGAACCTGTCCGCAGGCTGTTCGATGGCCGATATGGCGAACATCGACCAGGTCGAGGATTGCTGGGAGCAGCTCAGCGAGATCTGTGGCGTCAAGCCCGATACCGACGGCAGACAGCAGATCGTGCCGGTCACGTACATGAACTCGTCCGCCGCGCTGAAGGCGTTCTGCGGACGTCACGGCGGCATCGTCTGCACGTCGTCCAACGCGCATGCCGTGCTTGAATGGGCGTTCGCGCGCGGCAAACGAGTGCTGTTCTTCCCGGACCAACATCTGGGACGCAACACCGCGCTCGCCATGGGCATGAGCCTTGACCAGATGCCGGTATGGAACCCGTACAAGCCGGCCGGTGGCGCCGAGGATCCATCCGTGTATGCGGACGCGAAGATGATTCTGTGGAAGGGCTTCTGCTCCGTGCACCAGCGTTTCACCGTCGAGCAGATCGAACGCGCCCGCAAGGCGTATCCGGGCGTCAAGGTCATCGTGCACCCCGAATGCTCGATGGACGTCGTCAACGCGGCCGACGGCACCGGCTCCACCGCGTACATCGTCAAGGAAATCGCCAACGCGCCGGCCGGTTCCGCAGTCGCCGTCGGCACGGAGATCAACCTTGTCAACCGTCTGGCCGCGCAGTATCCGGACAAGACCGTGTTCTGCCTCGACCCGGTGGTCTGCCCGTGCTCCACGATGTACCGCATCCACCCCGCCTACCTGGCATGGGCGCTGGAAAACATCGAACAGGGCAACATCGTCAACCGCATCACCGTGGATGAAGACACCGCGCGCGACGCCAAAATCGCATTGCAGCGCATGCTGGAGGTGCACCCATGATCGTCGTGGTCGGAGCGGGCATAGCAGGCTTGTGCGCGGCGCTCGCAGCAGCCGGAGATGGCCGTCTCGGTAGCGAAGGACTTGCGGAAGGCGGACGCGCGTCGGTCGCCGGCATGGGCGATGGCGCGGCACGCAAATCGCAGGAAGTGCTGCTGGTATGCAAGGACGAGTTCGTCGAATCGAACACGTACCACGCCCAAGGCGGTGTGGCCACGGCTATTTTCGATGACGATTCACCCGCTCTGCACGCCGCCGACACCATGGCGGCCGGCCACGGATTGTGCGACCACACCGCCGTCGACATACTGACGGACGAAGGCGCGCGACGCGTACGCGAGCTCATCGGCGACGGATGGCATGTGGACCGCGACGGGGAAGGCCATGTGCTGCGCGGCCTCGAAGCCGCGCACTGCCGTTCCCGTGTGGTGCATGCGGGGGGAGACGCCACCGGCAAGGTGCTGGAACTCGACGTTTCCGCCATGGTGAAGGCCAATCCGAACATCACCGTGCTGGAGCACGCGTTCCTGAACGACATCCTCGTGCATGACGGCCATGTGGCAGGCGTGCGCCTTGCGGTGCGCGACGCGCAAGGCGGCGTCGAAACGCGCATCGTCGACGCGGACCGCGTGGTCCTTGCCACCGGTGGCGCGGGCCGACTGTACCCGTACACCACCAACCCGGCCGTGGCGACCGGCGACGGCTTGGCCGCCGCGATTCGTGCCGGCGCCCAAGTGGCCGACCTCGAGTTCTACCAGTTCCATCCCACCGCCATGGCGGTGGGCGAGCATTTCCTCGTCTCCGAAGCCGTGCGCGGCGAAGGTGCGGTGCTGCTTGACGAACATGGCCACCGCTTCATGACTGACATCGACCCCAAGGCCGAACTCGCGCCACGAGACGTGGTGGCGCGCGCCAACTTCCGCACCATGCAGGCGCAAGGCGGCAAGCCGATCATGCTCGATGTGTCTCCCATGGCCAAGGAAAACCCCGATTTGGCGGACTTCCTGCGCCATCGTTTCCCAACCATCGACGCCTACACGCGTGCGCTTGGCTTCGACTGGAGCAAGGAGCCCATTCCCGTGGCTCCGGCGGCGCATTACTGGATGGGCGGCATCCGCACCGACCTGTTCGGACGTGCCAGCATCCCCGGCCTGTATGCGGCCGGCGAATGCGCGCGAACCGGCGTGCAGGGCGCCAACCGACTCGCCTCGAACTCGCTGCTCGAAGGCATGGTCTACGGATACCGTGCGGGACTCGCCGCGGCGAACGACGCCGACGACGCAGCATGGCAGCCGCAGGACTTCGACAACAGCGCGATCAAGGGCATGCCGGTATGCCAGCGGCCCATGACGCTGCACATGCCTACGGAAACGACGCAGACCCAGGTGTGGAATCGCACAAGGATCGAAGATGCGATGTGGAAGCACGTCGGCGTGATCCGAGACGGCGACACGCTGCTGCAAGGCGTGAGCGTGCTTGGCGAAGCCCTCGCCACCGCGAATCATGCGGAAGCGGCGGAAAGCGTGGAAAACGGCACGCAAACGGCCGATTACGCGCATCAGGTCGCCATGTGGGAAAACCGCAACCTGCTCACCGTGGGATACGTCGCCGCCGTCGCGGCAGGCAATCGCTGCGAATCGCGCGGCGCGCATACCCGACAGGACTATCCGACCATCAATCCGACCATCGCGCACTCCATCGCATACCAGATGGCGTGACGACGGGACAACGCGACGATACAGCGCGATACAGCGGAAAGGATTTTTGAACCATGCTGACCCGACAGGTCATCCGCACGGCCGTCGAAGCCGCGCTTGAGGAAGACGCCCCCAACGGCGACATCACCTGCGAAACCACCATTCCCGCCGAAGCCCACGGCACCGCAAGACTTGTGGCGAGGCAGGCGGGCGTGATGAGCGGCATCGCCGTGTTCGAAGCCGCGTTCGCGGCGCAGAATCCCGACGTGACCGTGCATGCGGACATCAAGGACGGCGAACGCTTCGAACCGCGGCAGACGCTTGCGACGGTTTCCGGTCCCGTACGCGACCTCCTTACGGCGGAACGAATCGCACTGAACTTCACGCAGCGCATGTGCGGCATCGCCACCATGACGGACGCATTCGTCGAAGCCGCGGCCGGCGCGCGCGAACTGCCCGGATACGTGGCGCCGCGCACCTACGTGGGCACCCGAATCGTCGACACGCGCAAAACCACGCCGGGACTGCGGCCGTTCGAAAAATACGCGGTCACCTGCGGCGGCGGACACAACCATCGATATGGACTGTCCGACGCGGTGATGGTCAAGGACAACCACGTCGCGGCGCTCGCCGAACAGGGCATCGACATGGCCGGCGCGATCCGACACATCCGCGAACAGGTGGGCCACACCACGCATATCGAAGTGGAGGTGGACCGGCTCGAACAGATCGACGCGGCGCTCGCGGGCGGAGCCGACACCATCATGCTCGACAACTTCTCCCTTGAGGACACGCGCAGGGGAGTGGAACGCATCGACGGTCACGCCATCGTGGAGGCCAGCGGCAACATGACGCTGGAACGCGTGCCGCAGGTGGCGGCCACCGGCGTGGACGTGATTTCCGTCGGCGCGCTCACCCACAGTGTGAGCGCCATCGATCTCGGCCTCGACTGGGACTGACGGAGGACTGATGGAACATCTGTATCTGGACGCCGCATCCACGGAGCCGGTCAGCGCCGACGTCATCAGCGCGATGATGCCGTTCCTGACCGAAGCCTACGCGAACCCGATGAGCGTGCACAGCGCGGGCAAAACCGCGGCTCGGGCTCTCGAAGCGGCTCGCGCTTCGATGGCGGCCGACCTGGGTGCGCGTCCGGATGATGTGATCTTCACTTCCGGCGGCACCGAAGCGGACAATCTTGCGATCAAAGGCATTGCAATGGCCCGCATGCGACTGTTGCGCGAAACGTACGGCGAGCAGGTGTGCCCGCGCCTCATCGTATCGTCGATCGAACATCCGGCGGTGTTGGAATCGGCCCGTTGGATGGAACGCTGGTTCGGCTGCGAGGTCGTGGAGATCCCCGTCGACAGCCAGGCGCATATCGACACGGATGCTTTGCGTGCCGAGCTCGCGCAGGGTGAACTTACGCCTTCCACGGGCGGCGCAACGTCCGGAAAACCGCGTAACAGCACGCTTCTGGTATCGACGATGCTCGCCAATAACGAGGTGGGCACGGTGGAACCGATCGACCGGATCGCACGCATCGCGCACGAATACGGCGTGCCGCTGCATGTGGACGCGGTGCAGGCCGCCGGACAGATTCCCATCCGCATGCGCGAATGGGATGTGGATGCATTGAGCCTGTCCGGACACAAATTCGGCACGCCGAAAGGATTGGGCGCGCTGTTGCTGCGCTCCCGTGTGCCCGTCGAACCGTTGATGAGCGGCGGCGGACAGGAACGTTCCCTGCGGTCGGGCACGCAGAATGTCGCGGGCGCGGTCGCCTTGGCCGTCGCATTGCGTGACGCGAACACGAGGATGCGCGACGTGCAACGCGCGCTCGTCGCGTCCCGAGACCGTCTTATCGACGCCATACTTCGCGTGGAGCCGCGCGCGCAGCTGACGGGAGACCCGCAACGCAGGCTTCCCGGGCACGCGTCGTTCGTGTTCCCTGGACTGTCCGGCGAGGCGCTATTGGTCGATTTGGATGCGCGCGGCATCGCCTGCTCGTCCGGTTCCGCCTGCGCCGTCGGTAGGCATGAGGCGCCCGGCACGCTGCTGGCGATGGGATACGATCCGGTCGTGGCGAAATCCGCCATCCGCATGACCTTCCGCGAGCCGCTCGCACCCGAGCAGATCAACCAGATCGCCGCCGTGGTGGAGGACTCCTGCACGGCGTTGCGTGGCGCATCGACGGTCAGCGACCCGGCGATCAACATCCAGGCGCAGCAGGCGACCGCCTGATACCGGACGATATTCTTTTTTGATATTCGATTTTTGATGTCCGTACCCGGCGAAGTGTCGCAACGCTCCGCTAGTATTGGCTCGGTTTGTGTGTAAGTACGGATTTTTAAGTACCGATAGCATGTACGTACCGAACGTTTACGTAAGAAAACAGCAACACTAAGAGAGGTTTCGATGGCGGTTCGCGGCGATATCCGAAATGTAGCGATTGTGGCACACGTCGATCACGGCAAGACCACGCTGGTCAACGCAATGCTGGCCCAGTCCCACGTGTTCAACGAGCGTGAGGAAGTCCCGGACCGTGTGATGGATTCCAACGATCTGGAGCGCGAGAAGGGCATCACCATCCTCGCCAAGAACACCGCAGTGCAGTACACCGGCCCGCTGGCCGCCAAGTACGGCCATCCGGAAGGCATCACCCTCAACATCATCGATACCCCTGGCCACGCCGATTTCGGTGGCGAGGTGGAGCGTGGCATCTCCATGGTCGATGGCGTCGTGCTGCTCGTCGACGCTTCCGAGGGCCCGCTGCCGCAGACCCGTTTCGTGCTGCGCAAGGCCCTCGAAGCCAAGCTTCCGGTCATCCTGTGCGTGAACAAGACCGATCGTCCGGACGCCCGAATCTCCGAAGTCGTCGGTGAGTCCTCCGACCTGCTGCTCGGTCTGGCCCAGGACGTCATCGAGGAAGGCATCGACCTCGATGAGGATTCCCTCTTCGACCTTCCGGTCATCTACTGCGCCGCCAAGGCCGGTTACGCTTCCGAAAACCAGCCGGAAAACGGCGGCCTGCCGGACAACGACAACCTCGAGCCGCTGTTCGAGGCCATCATCAAGAACATTCCTGCTCCGGAATACGAGGAAGGCGCGCCGCTGCAGGCCCACGTCGCCAACATCGACTCCTCCGACTTCCTCGGCCGACTCGGTCTGGTCCGTATCTACAACGGCACCCTTGAGAAGGGCAAGACCTATGGTCTGTCCCGTGTGGACGGCTCCATCGAGAACTTCCGCGTGTCCGAGCTGCTGCGCACGCAGGGCCTGGAGCGCACTCCGGTCGAATCCGCAGGCCCTGGCGACATCGTCGCCGTCGCCGGCGTGAACGACATCATGATCGGCGAGACCATCGTCGACCCGGACGATCCGCGTCCGCTGCCGCTCATCCACGTTGACGACCCGGCCATCTCCATGACCTTCGGCATCAACGATTCCCCGCTTGCAGGCACCGAAGGCAAGGACCACAAGCTCACCGCCCGCATGATCAAGGACCGCCTCGACCGCGAGCTCATCGGCAACGTGTCCATCAAGGTTCTGCCGACCGACCGTCCGGACGCCTGGGAGGTTCAGGGCCGTGGCGAACTCGCGCTGGCCGTGCTTGCCGAGCAGATGCGCCGTGAAGGCTTCGAACTGACCGTCGGCCGTCCTCAAGTGGTCACCAAGACCATCGACGGCGTGGTCAACGAGCCGATGGAAAACACCACCATCGACGTGCCGGAAGAGTACATGGGCGCCGTCACCCAGCTGCTCGCCGACCGCAAGGGCCGCATGGACAACATGACCAACCACGGCACCGGCTGGGTCCGTCTGCAGTTCACCGTGCCGTCCCGTGGCCTGATTGGCTTCCGTACCGCGCTGCTGTCCGCCACCCGCGGCACCGGCATCGCCTCCTCCATCTCCGCCGGCTACGCTCCGTGGGCCGGCCAGATCGTGACCCGCCAGAACGGCTCCATGGTCTGCGACCGTCAGGGCGTCGCCACCCCGTACGCCATGCAGCGTCTGCAGGCACGTGGCAACTTCTTCGTCGAGCCGCAGTCCCCGGTGTACGAGGGCCAGGTCGTCGGCATCAACAACAAGCCTGACGAGCTGGATGTGAACATCACGCTGGCCAAGCACATGACCAACATGCGTTCCGCCACCGCGGATGTGCTGGAAACCCTGACCCCGCCGATCAAGATGAGCCTCGAGGAGTCCCTGGACTTCGCCAACGAGGACGAGTGCGTGGAAGTCACCCCGGAGTCCATCCGCGTGCGCAAGATCATCCTGAGCCGTGAGGACTGGTACAAGTGGCGCGCCAAGCAGCGTCGCCAGAACAATGCTCAGAATAACAAGTGATTCCTCGCATTGTTTTGGCGCTTCGCGGGCACGGTAGTGTGCTCGCTGATACGCTGAACGCTTAAGAAAGGCAAGAGATACCGGTGTTTTCCGCGTATCTCTTGCCTTTTTGCGATTTTGTAAGGAACGTAGGGCATAGTGGAGGGCATGACGCAACGTATGCAGGAAACGCAACCAAAACCGCAATCGCAGGAAAACATCGACCGCAGACTGCTGCCGTGGTCGCATCGTCTGCCGATATGGGCACGTTTCCTAATCGATCTGCTTGCTGGCGCCATCGTCGGCATGATCGGCACGATGGCGCACCGTATGGGCGCGTCCGCGAACATCCCCTACGGTCTCGTGCTCGCGTACATGCTGGTCATCATGTCGACATGGTCCGCACGCTCGCGTGACGGCGTCTCGGGACTCGCCCTGCATCTGATCGGCTCGTCTTTGATGGTCTGGACTGTCATGGCCGGCTACGGTCCCGGCGGGGACGCCATGATTCCCGTCGGTTTCGGCGATTCGGTGTCACTGCCGTATTTCAGCAACAACGTCGGCTATTTCTGGCTGTATGGCGTGGTGCTGATTCCGTTGGTCATGCTCGTGTTGCCGAAACGGTGGTTCACGATGCCACCGCGTGAAGCGGACGGCGCTCCGGAAAATGCGCCGAACGAATCGCAAGAAATGGACAACGCGGCCGACCAACCGGTGGACTAATGCGCCGCACGCCCCAAGGATGCGGTAAGGTGCATAGGTGACCTATAAGGAGGCGAAGGCGTCAATGAGCGCACGAAAGCTGTTCTATCTGGGCCCTCAGGGCACCTTCACGCATCAGGCGGCGGTCGACGCCTCCGAATCGCTGGCCCATGCTGAACCACGCGGCTTCGAACTGGTGCCCATGGACGATGTGCCGCAGATCCTCGCCGCCGCGCAACGGGGCGACGGCTGGGGTGTCGTGGCATGGGAGAACAACGTCGAAGGCTATGTCGTGCCCAACCTCGATGCGCTGATCGACGCGAAGAACCTCGTCGGATTCGCCCGTATCGGCGTGAACGTGTCGTTCGACGCCTACGTGGCGCAAGGATCCGATCCCGATACGGCTCATGTGGCCACCGCCCATCCGCACGGGCTCGCGCAATGCAAGCGGTTCATCGCCGACCACCATCTCACGACGCGCCCGGCCTCGTCCAACGCGGCCGCATGCAGGGATCTCAAAGCGGGCGAAATCGCTTTCGGGCCGGCCATCTGCGGAGAACTGTACGACATCACCCGCATCGGAACCTCCGTCCAGGACTACCAAGGCGCCGCCACCGACTTCCTCGTGCTCGCGCCGCGCGCGGAAGCCGCACGCCTGCTCGACGAATCACGCGCCGAATCGGACATCGAATACGAATCGGTGCTTGCCCTCATCCCCCTGGCCACAGGTCCGGGCGTGCTCGCCGACCTGCTCGACGTGATTCGCGACGCGGGACTCAACATGACCAGTTTCATCTCACGGCCCATCAAAGGGCGTACCGGCACATACAGCTTCATCGCAACCCTCGATGCGGCCCCTTGGGAGCGGCGTTTCCGTGACGCGCTCGTGGAGATCGCGGAACATGGAGACTGGGCCAAGACGCTTGCCGTATACCCGCGCAGGGAACGACCCAACCCGCCCGTCACATCATGGATGCTGCCCCAAGGCGGCGTGCGGCTGGATGACAGGCATCTGCCGGACCATTGGCAGAATAGTGAAACCGCTGGAAGGGAGCTGATGTGGTGAAGCCGCGCATCGCAATCGTAGGACTCGGCCTGATCGGAGGATCGCTGGCACGTCGGCTGGCGAACGCCGGCTGCGAAGTGATCGCATGGAACCACAACGATCGCCCCTATGCCACAGCCGAAGCCGATGGCATCATATGCAAGCCCACATTGGCGGCGCTCGCCGAAGCGAATCCGGACGTGCTGGTGCTGTGCAATCCACTCAAAGCCATGCCCCAGATCCTTGGCACATTGAAACCGCTCATCAATCCCGAAACGACCACGCTCACCGACGTGGGCAGCGTCAAAGGCATGGTCCGTGACCAGGTCAAGGCCGTGGGACTCGACGGATGCTATGTCGGCGCGCATCCCATGGCCGGCAATGAACTGTCGGGATGGGAGGCGTCCGATCCCCAACTGTATGACGGCGCCCTCTGGGCCATCACCGTGGATGAAAACACCGAATACCGCCGGTTCCTCACTGTGGCCGACATGATCGTGAACAGATGCGGCAATAGGCTCATCGTACTCGACGACGCCACACATGACCGCTGTGCCGCGCTCATCTCGCATATGCCGCACGTCGTCGCCACCGCCATGATCAACGAACTGGTGGCCAATCCGAACCGCAATATCGCGGCGGCGCTCGCTGCGGGATCCTGGCGTGACATGACTCGCGTGGCATTGACCGACCCTAACCGTACGCGTGCGATGGTCGAGGAGGACGCGGCCAATGTGGAGACGTTGCTGCGCGACATGGCCAATAGACTGACGCTGATGGCCAACGTGTTGCATGACATGGCCGACGCCAATGTCAGACCGACGGAAGGCGACGTGAAGCAGATGGACCGTTTCTTCGCCCAAGGCCAGCCGTTCCGCGATTACAAGGCCGCCGTCAAGCAACCGGATTACACCGAACGGTGCGAAAAAATCAAGCTTGCGATTCCCGAGGACGATTGGCGGCGCACATTGCTGGAATCCGCCCGCAGAGGCGAGCACATCGTGCGGTTCGAAGGAGAGCATGACGTCATTGTCGAAGTGCGTTCCGCCGTGTGACCGCTCTTCCACGACGACGTTTCATAGAAAATCGTAGGCATACAAAAAAGACGGACGTTTCGATCATTGGAAATGCTGTGATCGAAACGTCCGTCTTTTGTACGACGCTTTCGTTATGGCCGTGGACGTGTCATGGAACGTTCCGGCACCGGCTTGATCGTCACGATCGCGTCGGCTGGGATGGTGACGCGCTGTTCGGGGCGTGAGCCGTTCGCCGCCGCATCGCGCGTCATTTCCAGCTTCTGGCCGTCCCAGGAACGCACGTGTCCCACGTAATCGCGGAATTTCATGCGGTGGTCGACCGGATCGACGCCTTCCAAAGTACGCGCCACGATGCGTGCTCCTACCGGAATCTCATGGGGAATGGGCATTGCCGCCTCCTTTCGGTATTCCGTTCCAACTGTCTCACTCGCTCGCCACGGCGTCAAGCACGGGCTGTTTCAACGCGCGGGAGGCGGGGGAGATGCTGGAGACCAGGCCCACCACGATTGAAAGCAGCAGGAACACCAGAAGCTGCTGCCAAGGAATGGCCAACGTCTCCAATCCCTTGGCAGCGTAGACCGCTCGGATCACCACGCCCGCCGAGACGCCGACGACAAGTCCCATCACCGTGCCGAACACGGAGATGATCGCCGCTTCGATGCCCAGCATGCCGCGCACCTGTCCACGGGATGTGCCGATGGCTCGCAGAAGGCCGATCTCCTTGGTGCGTTCCGAAACGCTCAACGCCAAAGTGTTGACGATGCCGAAGATCGCGATGATGATCGACAGCGCCAGCAGCGCGTACAGGACCATGAGCATCTGGTTGATCATCGAGCTCATGGTGGATTTGTACTCGTCTCGATCGAACACGGAGATCGTGTAGTACTTCTTGACGGCCTTCTTGATGGCTTTCTTCACCTGGGTCGTGTCGGATCCCCTCCTGTCGGTGACATAGGCCTGCATGACGAACATGGTCTGCTTGTTGCCGATCTGTTCGGCCAGGTCGTCGTTGATGATCGCGAAATCGCGGTACACGGAATTCGACACGATCGCGCCGATGGTCAATGTCTTCTTGGTATTGACCTTCTTCGTTTTGACCAGCGTCTTCGGGTCGACGTTCTTGGCCTTGTCCGTGTATTGCTCGATCTCCTTGGCTTTGGCCTGCGCTCCAGCCATATCGCCGGAGGCTGCCATCTGCTGGGCCTGCGTCTGCAGCTCCTGCGCATGCGCCTTCACCTTGGCTTGGTAATCGGCCTGCGCCTTGGCGGTGGCCTGTTCGTCGACCACCGTGTTCTCGGCGGTGACCTTGACCTTCTGCCCCACATGCCATCCGCGGTCGTCCGCGATGGTCTTGCCGACAAGCAGCTTGCCGTCCTTCAACGCGGACACGGCGTCGCCTTCGGTGGTTTCGGCGGCGAATATCTTGGTGAACAGCTCCGGCTGTGTCGCGAACGTGAACCCGGAAACGGACTTGCCGTCGTATTTCACGCCAAGCACCACACGGTTCGACACCACATGTTTGACGCCGTCGACGTTTTCGATGTCCTTGATCGCCTGGTCGGGAATCCGTCCGCCCGATGCCGACGATATGGCGAAATCGGCTTTGAGACCGGTGTCGATCAGCGAATTGACCGACGCCTTCGCCGACGTGGCCACCACGCCCAGACAGCTCACGATCGCCACGCCCACGAACAGCGCGGCCGCGGTGTTGGACGTGCGCCTCTTCGACCGGGAGATGTTGCGCTGGGCGAGACGTCCCGTCACCGTGAAGATCTTCGACGGCAGCCAGCCAAGTATCGTTCCTGCGGTGGATACGTATGCCGGTCCCGCTACGATCACTCCAATCACTGCCAATGCGGCGCCAATACCGAGCGGCCAACCGACAGCGATATCGTTGATCATTTTCCACGGTGTCGGTCCATTGCCATCCGCGGAAGCCAGCACATAGGTGAATGCCCAGCTGAGGAAACCCAACGCCACCATGGTGGTGCCGATGATGCCACGCATGTGGACTGGTTTCTCCGGATTGACGGTTTCGTTCATTGCCTGAATCGGAGGAGCAAGCGCCGCGTTGCGTGCCGGCAGCGCCGCTCCAATCAGCGTCACCACGAGTCCGACCAGCAGTCCGATGAGCATGTCGGAGACGGATGGGTCGGTGGCTCCCGTCAATGGCATTCCCATGTTCGATAGGCCCGATGCGATGAGTTTGACCATGCCCCAGCCGAGCGCGATGCCCGCGGCCGAACCGACCAGACCCAGCAGCACCGCCTGCACGATCACCGTGGTGAACACCTGCAGGGGGGAGGCGCCGATGGAACGCAGCAGCGCGTAACCACGCATCGATTCACGCACGATCATCGAGAAGGTGTTGGCGATGATGAACGAGCCCACGAACAGCGCGATCACCGCGAAGATGAGGATCAGCGGCTGGACGAAGCCGAGCGCGTCCTGCGTGGATTTGGTGGATTCGTCACGGTACGCGTCGCCGGTGATGGCATGGGCCTTCGCCGATTTCGGCAGTTTTCTGTTGATGCGGTCGGACAGCTGTTGCTGTTGTTCGGCGGTCAACGGCGTGGTGTTGTTGCCGTAGACGCTGATGAGGGACGCCTTGTCGGGGTCGTCGGACTGCTGGTTCGTTTCCTCCTTGGCCGTGGCCGGGTCGATGGCGATGATGATTGCGCCAGCCTGGCTGGCATCGGTGGTGAAGATACCGCTGACGGTCACGTCGCGCGCCCCGTCAGGGTAGACGATTTTCGTTTTGTCGCCGACCTTCAGCTTCGACTGTTCGGCGGCGAAGGAATGCAAGGCGATCTCATCGCCGTTCTTAGGCCAGGTTCCGGCGGTGAATTTCGCGGACCGCCAAGGCTCCGACTTGCCCATGCCCATGGCCAGTGTCGGAGAGCCAACTGTGGTGACTGCGTCGCCGTGCTTGTCGAGAAGCACCACACCGGACAGTCCGTATATCACGTGCGCCGAGGAGACGCCGTCGATTTTGGCTATGTCGTCCGCCAGATCGGTGTCGATGGTGTTGTAGCTTTTCGTGGAACCCATGGACATCGCCGATGAGTTCTTCTTCTCCTGCGATCCACGTACGTACACGTCGTGGTCCGCATTGGTGGACATCATCTGCGAAACCTGGTTGTCGAGCATTTCGCGGAAGCAGAACGAGCCGACTACGAAACTCACGCCGAGCGCAATGGCCACGATCGACATGATGAAACGGCCGAAATGGCTGCGCGCGTCGCGCAATCCTATACGAATCATGCTTGCGCGACCTCCGTTGCGGTCACGGAATCGATATTGTCCGCATCGTCATCATTGCCGGCGAATACTTCGAGAATCTCGTCGTACGTCGGATGCTGCATATCACGGGTGATATTGCCATCGGCGAGTACCAATACACGATCGGCGAAGGAGGCTGCGCGCGGGTCATGAGTGACCATGACGATTGACTGTCCATAGTCGCGCACTGAGTCGCGCAGGAAGCTGAGTACTTCGCGACTGGAACGGGAATCGAGATTGCCTGTCGGTTCGTCGGCAAAAATCACAGACGGACGTGCCATGATGGCTCGTGCGCAGGCCACACGCTGCTGCTGACCACCGGACAGCTGGCTGGGACGGTGGGAAAGACGCTTTTCCAATCCGACAACTTTGACCACTTGGTTGAACCAGTCGCGGTCGATCGGACGTTTGGCTATCTGCAACGGTAGCAGGATGTTTTCCTCGGCAGACAGTGTCGGCACCAGATTGAACGACTGAAAGATGAAGCCAATCTGTTCACGGCGCAGATCGGTCAGCTGCTTCTGGTTCATCGAGGAGACCTCGAGCCCCTCCACGATCACCCTGCCGGAAGAGGGGGTATCGAGCCCGGCCATGCAATGCATGAGCGTCGATTTGCCCGAGCCGGACGGGCCCATGATGGCGGTCATTTCGCCACGTCGGAACTCGACGTTCACGTGGTTCAATGCCGTTACTTCGTTGTCTTTGGAGCCATAGACCTTGGTCAGGTCGATGGCTCGGGCCACGATCCCATCGTCGGGGGTCTTGTCCGTCGTGTGCTGTGTGTCATGGAAGGTATGACGAGCCATGCTACCGCCTATTCCTAATGAATTTCTAATCAATGTAAGTCTATCAGTTCGGGGCATAATGGAAACGGATTTTCCCAAGACCATCGTCCTCGCAGTGCTCACAGTATTACGGATGATGTCTGATTCCATTGGCTGGAAGGTTGATGCGTCATGCGTTTCGAAGAGGCGTTGGACGGGTTCGACGCGTATCTGAGGGCCAATCGTGGGCTGAGCGAGAATACGCGCAAAGCGTATAGGAGCGATGTCAACGAATGCCTGTCCGCGCTGGAAAAGCATGGTTGCGAGGATTTGAACGAGGTCTCCATCGAGGATCTGCGCGTATGGCTGTCCGATTCCTCCAAAAACCATGCGCGCAGCAGTATGGCGCGTAAGACCGTGGCGGTTCGGGGGTTCTTCGCATGGGCTCATGACCATGGTGTGACGGCTGTCGATCCCGCGGCCATGCTGCGGACGCCGAAAATCCCCGACGTGCTTCCGGCTGTGCTGAACGAATCGCAGGCGGAGCGTCTGATGGAGCGTGTGGACGAGGATGGCGCGGAGGCGCTGTCGCAGGAACCGGACGCGAAGCGGCGGGCCGTTGAGCTGCGGGATGCGGCCATACTGGAATTGCTGTATGCCACCGGCATGCGTGTGGCGGAATTGGTCGGGCTTGACGTGGCTGACGTCGCGTTCGGCAACCGTACGGTGAAGGTCATGGGCAAGGGGAGCAAGCAGCGCGTCATGCCGTTCGGTGCGCCGGCGGACAGGGCGTTGCGCGCTTGGTTGGAGCATGGGCGTCCGGCATTGGTCGGAAAAGGTTCCGCCGAAGCGCTTTTCCTGGGATTGCGGGGCGGTCGGATCGGCCAGCGTATGGTGCGTGAGGTGGTGCACGACAGGGCCAGGGAAGCGGGCGTTCCGGATATCGCCCCCCATGCGTTGCGTCACAGCGCCGCGACCCACATGCTCGACGGCGGCGCCGACCTGCGTGAAGTGCAGGAGATGCTGGGGCATTCCTCGCTCAAGACCACGCAACGATACACGCATGTCTCCATCGAACAGCTGAAAGCGAGATACGGTCAGGCGTTCCCCCGAGCCTGAATATACCCCCTATAAACAGAGCGGGAGCGTCATTCCCTCATGGATCGGTATGTGGCAATTGTGTAAAGACCGTTGTTTAGACGGCAGTCTACAATGCCGAAAGTCTATATTGAGCGCACGAGCTCAAATACGTGGGTAAAGAAAATGTTGGTTTGAGTTTTGGCGTGTGGAACGCCGGGCAGTAGAGGGGATATATCGAGACGATATGTTGAAATTCATCGCTAAGCGCGCCGCGAACTACGTCGTCATGCTGTACGTGGCCATCAGCTTCACGTACTTTATGGCGTCGGCGTTCATGACGCCACGTTCGAACTACGAATCGCGTACGCCGAGGCCGCCGCAGGCTTCCATCGAGCGCACCCTCGATCTGGCCAACATCAACGACCACACCTCGGTGTTCGTCCGCTACTGGCATTGGCTGACGAACATCGTGACCAAGTGGGATTGGGGTCTGTCCCCATCCCTCGAGTCCGTCAACAAGGCGCTGGCGCCCCGTATCCTCGCGTCCACCGAGCTGGTGACGCTGTCCACGGTGCTGTCCATCGTGCTTGGCGTGGCGCTGGGCATCTACACGGCGCAGCGGCAGTACCACTGGCAGGATCGTCTGTTCAGCACGCTCGCCACGTTCTTCCTGGTCATTCCGTCCGCGGTGCTGGCTCTGATGATCGTGCTCATCGCCATCACCGTCAATGACGCCGCCGGCTTCCGCATCTTCTACGTGACCGGACTGTCCAGTTATTCGGGTGACAATCTGCTATTACGATTCGGAGATTTCCTGCAACATATCATCCTTCCCACGATCTCCCTGACGTTGCTGGGCATGGTCAGCTACCATCTGACGCAGCGCACGTATCTGCTTGACGAGATGCATGCCGATTACGTGCGCACCGCACGTTCCAAGGGTCTGACCCGCAAGCAGGCGATCCGTCGCCATGCGCTGCGCGCCTCGCTGATCCCGACCGGCGTGAACGTCGCGTTCTCCATAGCGTCGGTCTTCACCGGAGCGGTGATCACCGAATCCATCTTCGCCATCAACGGTCTGGGACGCTATTTCATCACCGCCATCAACAACAACGACATCAACGCGTCCGTTGCAATCGCGGCGTTCGGCGGCGCATGCACGTTGGTCGGCGCGCTGCTCGCCGACATCTTCTCGGCATGGCTCGATCCGCGTATCAAAATGAGCTGACAGGAGGGAGAAACAATGACTGAGAACAACACCGTTTCCAACGATTCCTCCACTACCGCAGAATCCGGCGGGGAAGTCAAGCACCTCAGCTACGGCACTTTGATCGCCCGTCGTTTCTTCCGTCAGAAATCCGCGGTGGCCGGCGTGGTCATCTTCATCCTGCTGCTGCTGTTCGCCTTGTTCGGCGGCAAGATCTGCAAATGGTCGTATGACGACCCCGATTTCATGTCGATCTCGGAGCCTCCGAGCGCGGAACACTGGCTCGGCACCGATCCAGGCGGACTCGACCTGTTCGCCCTGATCTCGCATGGCCTGGGCAAGTCCATGCTCATCGGCATCATCACCTCCGTGGCGACCATGACCATCGCCGCGCTGTACGGCACCGCGATCGCGTTCTTCGGA
This sequence comes from Bifidobacterium ruminantium DSM 6489, assembly GCF_000770925.1. Classification (GTDB taxonomy): domain Bacteria; phylum Actinomycetota; class Actinomycetes; order Actinomycetales; family Bifidobacteriaceae; genus Bifidobacterium; species Bifidobacterium ruminantium. The sequence goes on from NZ_JDTK01000003.1 coordinate 145,658, forward strand.
GGCTGGATCGAACGCGTCGGCATGTGGATCCTCGACATGCTGCTGGTGATTCCGAGCTTCCTGCTGGTCGCCATGATCGTGCGCGCGGCCAATGCGAAGGCCGGTTGGATCTGGCTGATCATCGGCCTGACCGCGTTCGGCTGGGTCGGTTACGCGCGAATCATCCGAACCATGGCGCTTTCGTTGCGCGAACGCGACTACATCAAGGCGGCGCGCTTCATGGGCGTCGGATCGTTCAAGATCATCCTGCGCCATCTTGTGCCGAACCTCGCCTCCATGATCATCATCAACACCGTCCTTGGCGTGGTCAACGCTGTCGCTTCGGAAACCGCATTGTCGTACCTTGGCGTCGGCATCAAACTGCCTGACACCTCCTTGGGTCTGATTCTGCAGACGGGCGCCTCCACCACGCAGACCGCGCCGTGGATCGTGGTCTTCCCGTCCGTCGCATTGGTGCTGCTGACCTTCAGCATGCAGCTGATCGGCGACGGTCTGCGCGACGCCCTTGATCCGAATTCCGCCGCAAACGGGCAGGTGAATGCATGATGAACGCACATAAGAAGAACAAGCAGATGGACAGCATCCTCACCGAAGGCAACGGCGAGATCATCCACGACGACATTCTCGCCAACGAGCTGCGTGAGGCGCATGGACCGAAGGGCGCGCCTCAGGGCGATCCCATCATGCAGGTGCGCGACCTGCACGTGTCGTTCGCGACCGAAGCCGGCGTGTGCCGCGCCGTCCGCGGAGTGAATTTCGATTTGTGGCGCGGCCGCACGCTCGGCATCGTCGGCGAATCCGGTTCCGGAAAATCCGTGACGGCGCTGAGCCTTATCGGACTGCTCGACGACAACGCCAAGGTCGAAGGCTCCATCCGCATGAACGGCGTCGAATTGATCGGCCGGAGCGACGAGGAGATGAGCACCATCCGCGGCGAGAACATCGCCATGGTGTTCCAGGATCCGCTGTCCGCGCTGACGCCGATGTTCACCATCGGTGACCAGATCGCCGAGAGCCTGCTGACTCACCATCCGGACATGCCGAAGGACAAGGTGCATGACCGTTGCGTCGAACTGCTGGGACTGGTGGGCATCCCGCAGCCTGAGGAACGTCTGAAGAGCTTCCCCCACGAATTCTCCGGCGGCATGCGCCAGCGCGTCATGATCGCCATCGCCATCGCCAACGAGCCAGACGTGATCATCGCCGACGAGCCGACCACCGCGTTGGATGTGACCATCCAGGCGCAGATCCTCGAAGTGCTCGCCAAGGCGCAGAAGGAGACCGGCGCGGCCGTGGTGCTCATCACGCACGATCTTGGTGTGGTGGCGGGCGCTGCCGACGACATCCTGGTCATGTACGCCGGTCGTCCAGTGGAACGCGCCAGCATCGATGACCTGTTCGAGAAGCCGTCCATGCCCTATACGATGGGCCTGCTGGGCGCGGTGCCGAAGCCGCATGTGGCCGCCAACCAGCGTCTCGTGCCGATTCAGGGCAATCCGCCGTCCCTGGTGGACATTCCGTCCGGTTGCCCGTTCTCTCCGCGTTGTCCTCTGGCCACGCCCGAATGCAGCCTCGAAGAGCCCAACCTCGAACCAGTGGATGACAGCCAAGGCCATCTCGCCTCCTGCAGGCGTCTGAAGGAGATCGTAGACAAGGACCTCAAATACACGGACGTGTTCCCCATTCCGGATGCGGTGCGTCCGCAGTGGGCCGAGATGCCACGCGACCAGCGGCCGGTGACGTTGGACGTCGAGCATCTGGTCAAGCACTTCCCGCTGAAGGGCGGCGGCATGTTCCGCCGCACAGTGGGCAAGGTCGCCGCAGTGGACGATGTGACTTTCTCCATCCGGCAGGGCGAGACCCTGGCATTGGTCGGCGAATCCGGCTCCGGCAAATCGACCACGTTGATGGAGATTATGAATCTCATGAAGCCCGAGGCGGGCCGCATCACCGTGCTCGGCCACGATCTGGCCGAAATCAAGAACCGTGCGGAACGCAAGGAGCTGCGCAAGGACCTGCAGATCATCTTCCAGGATCCGATGAGCTCCCTCGATCCGCGCATGCCGATCTACGACGTGCTCGCCGAACCACTGCGCGCGCAGCATTGGAACAAGGACGACATCAACCACCGGGTCGGCGAGCTGATGGAACTGGTCGGGCTGAATCCCGACTATGTGGACCGCTTCCCGTCCCAGTTCTCGGGCGGTCAGCGTCAGCGCATCTCCATCGCACGAGCATTGGCCACCGATCCGAAGGTGCTGTTGCTCGACGAGCCGATCGCCTCGTTGGATGTGTCCATTCAGGCGGGCGTCATCAACCTGCTTGAGGACCTGCAGGCCAAGCTGAAGATCTCCTACCTGTTCGTGGCGCATGATCTGGCGGTGATCCGCCATATCTCCGACCGCGTGGCCGTCATGTACCTTGGACAGGTCGTGGAGCTCGGCGAAACGCAGGAGGTGTTCACGCATCCGCGTCACCCCTACACCAAGGCGTTGCTGTCCGCGATTCCGGTTCCGGATCCGAAGATCGAACGCACGCGAAGCCGCATCATCCTGTCCGGAGACATGCCAAGTCCGGCGGAGAACTTCGCCGGATGCCGCTTCGCCTCGCGTTGCCCGATTAAACCGACATTGAGCGAGGAGCAGCGCAAGATGTGCGAATCCAAGCGACCGGTATTGACGGGTGACGAGCTCAACGACACGCAATTCGCCTGCCACTTCCCATTGGATGTGGACGAGGCCGCGTTCTGAGAGAGCGATCCGTTTATCTATAAATGCTTTTCCGTTTCGCCCTGCTATGATGCCGGGTGAAACGGTGGTTGCCGTGGATGCGTCAAACGTCCATATTCCAACAAAACACAGGGCGGCGAAGGCAACGAGAGCCGTCGGAGGAGAGGATAACCATGCATATGAATATGCATAAGGCAATCGCCATGGTCGCATCGTTGGCAGCGGTGGTCTCCATGGCCGCTTGCGGTGGCAGCAATGCCAGCAGCGAGTCGACTTACAAGACCGAGCCGCAGGAAGGCACCCCGACCAGCTACAAGGGCACCCTGCCGATGCCGGAAGCCAACAAGGCCTACAACAACCCGCAGGATCGTTCCAAGCTCAAGCAGGGCGGCACCCTGACCATGCCGATCACCGAGATCGGCCCGGACTGGAATTCCTTCAGCGCCAACGGCAACACCACGTACATGATGGGCATGTGGCATCTGTACATGCCGTTCCTGTGGGACTACTCCGTCGACGGTTCTACCGCCACCCCGAACAAGAACTACCTGTCCGACGTGAAGCTCACCTCCACCGATCCGGAGACCGTGACCTACACCATCAACGACAAGGCCCAGTGGAATGACGGCACCCCGATCACGTGGAAGGACTTCTACTCCACCTGGCAGGTGAACAACGGCAAGTCCTCCGACCTGACCCCGGCCATCACCTTCGGCTATGAGAACATCAAGAGCGTCGAGAAGGGCTCCTCCGACAGGCAGGCCGTCGTGACCTTCGACAAGGCCGTCTACCCGTACCAGGCCATCTTCCAGACCCTGTACCCGGCCCAGGCCTTCGACGAGAACGATCCTTCCAAGACCGCCGACACCTTCACCAAGGGTTGGCAGAACGACCCGCACTCCGACAAGTGGGGCGCCGGTCCGTACAAGGTCTCCAAGGTCTCCGACTCCGAAGTCGACTTCGTGCCGAACTCCAACTGGTGGGGCGACAAGCCGCTGCTTGACAAGATCATCGTCAAGCAGATGGAGGATTCCGCCATGGTCAACGCCTTCAAGAACGGTGAGATCGACATCACCGAAGGCAATCTGACTTCTGATTCCCTCGCCACCGTCAAGACCGTGAAGGACGCGTACATCCGCCGCAGCTACGATTCCGGCGTGGCCACCTACACCATCAACACCAAGGCCGAAGATACGAAGGATCTGGCCGTGCGCAAGGCGTTCGTCCAGGCCGTGGACCGTGGCCAGATCTCCAAGATGGCGTTCAAGGGCCTCGATTGGAACGAGAAGATCCCGGGCTCCGTGATCCTGCCGCAGTTCCAGAACGGCTATGAGGACAACATGCCGAAGGACTCCGGATACTCCGTGGCCAACGCCAAGAAGACCCTGGAGAAGGCCGGATACAAGATGGGCTCCGACGGCTACTACGCCAAGGGCGGCAAGACCGTTCAGATCACCTACACCACGTTCTCCGACAACGCCGGCACCAAGGCTCGCGCCCAGGCCATGCAGAAAATGGCCAAGGACGCCGGCATCAAGGTGAACATCGACATCAAGGCCTCCAACCAGTTCTCCACCACCGTGTCCTCCGGCAACTGGGATGTCATCGGCCTGGGCTGGGGCGCCACCGATCCGTTCGGCTACTCCTCCAGCTCCTACCAGATCTACGGTTCCGACTCCGACTCCAACTTCGGCTACATCGGGTCCAAGAGCATCGATGAGAAGCTCAAGAAGGTCACCACCACCGAGGACACCAAGGCGGCCATCAAGCTGTTCAACGAAGCCGAGAAGGAATACATGGAGAACTACGCCCAGATCCCGCTGTTCAACGGCGTGCTCATCTACGGTGTGAAGAAGGGCCTGGCCAACATGGGTCCTGCAGGCTACTCCGCAGAGTCCAGCCGTACCGGCATCCCGGTGCATTCCGAGAACATCGGCTGGGAGAAGTGATTCTTCTCACAACCCATTGAAAACCTCCCTCCTTCGAGGGAGGTTTTCCCATATTCGGGCTAGGGTAAGGCGTTATGACGATCACGATCACGACTTCGAATGTGAATGGAATCCGGGCGGCGAAACGCAAAGGCATCGAACAATGGGCGGCGAAGAACACGCCGGACGTGTGGTGCATGCAGGAGGTACGCGCCCCGCAAAACGAAATCGACCCCATCTTCGACGAATTCGGTTTCGAATACGCGGCCGCCGGCCGTATCGACGACCAAAGCGGACTCGATCGCATGAACGAGATCTGCCGTATCAAGGGACGTGCCGGCGTCGGCCTGCTGTCGGCGTTGCCGGTCATCGACAAACGTTACGGTCTGCCGGGACTTGAGGAGGACGTCGATTCCGGACGGTGGATCGAGGCGGACATTAAAACCCCGCAGGGCTATGTCATCACCGTCGTATGCGTGTACGTGCATGCGGGCAACACCGACGATCCACAGAAAATGGAACAGAAATACCGTTTCCTCGACACCATGCTGGTGCGCATGGGGCAGCTGCGCGACGAAGCGGCGCACGGCGGACGGCAAGCGGTATTGTGCGGCGATTTCAACATCGCGCACACGCCGCTTGACATCAAGAACGCGAAAGCCAACGAGAAGCACGCCGGCTTCCTGCCCGAGGAACGCGCCTACGTGGACAAATGGCTGGGGGAGTTGGAATTCGTGGATGTGATGCGTTCCCTGTGCGGAGACATCCAAGGACCGTACACCTGGTGGAGCCAGCGGGGCCGCGCCTTCGACAACAACGTCGGCTGGAGGATCGACTACCAGTTCGCCACACCTGAACTCGCCGAAACGGCCCGCGGATTCGTCATCGACAAGGCGCCGACCTACGATTCGCGCTGGTCGGATCATGCGCCGCTGAGCATCACCTACGACGTGTGAGCGGACGGGCCGGGATGCGTGCGTGGTACGTCACACCCCGGTTCCCAGCCCATATTAAGCATGGGTGCTAGGCTAGTCACGGTTGCAATCGTAATGAAATGAGGAACATCATGGGACTGTTTGGATTCGGCAAGAAGAGGCATCAGAGCGAGGAAGCCGCTGAAACCGTCGCCGAGGAGAACGACAAGGTCGACGGGACGTCCACCGGAGAGACGGAGGCCGCCGCCACCGACGTTCGGGACATCGTCCTGCCGGAACCGTCCGACGAATATGTCGGCCGTGGTGACGAACGCGGTCCATGGGACGTCGACGACGAGAACGTGCCCGATTACGACGAATATCTCGACATGGGCGCCTACTATCTGCCGTTCCTGCAAGGCATCGAACTGCGCGTGAAAGCCAACCGCGCCACCCAGCAGGTGCTCGGCACCACCATCACCTACGGTTCTTCCAGTGTGGAGATCGAAGCCTTCGCGGCTCCGAAGACGCTCGGACTGTGGGATGATGTCCGCGCCGACCTGCTGGAGGCCAACAAGGACGCCAAGGAGACCGACGGCGTGTTCGGAACCGAGCTGACGCTGCCCGTCGTGGTCAAGGGCGGCCGCAAAGTGGTCACCCGAATCGTCGGCATCGACGGACCGCGATGGATGCTGCGAGGCATCTTCTCCGGCAAGGCCGCCACCGATCCGGACGGCGACGAAGCCAAGGCGCTGAACCAGCTCTTCTCCAACATCGTCGTGGAGCGCGGCGAGGATCCGCTCGCTCCGCGCGACCTCATCCCGATGCACCCGCCGGTCGCCCCCGCCGAACGCAAGGCCGCCAAGGAGGCCGCCGCAGCTGAAGACGCGGACAAGAAGATGGACATTCCGGGTCAGCCGAAGGGACCATTCGACTCCGACCAGCAGGTGGAGGTCAAAACCACGCTGTCTCGTGGACCGATGTTCTCCGAAGTGCGCTGACGGCGGCATCGACGGAATCGACAGCATGAGCGAAACCGAAACCAAGAAACGCACCGGCATCGGCGCGCTTGCCGACGCCGGCGGCACTGACGACTTCTCCGTGATCGACGCCATCGGTGGTCCGCGCGGCGTTGTCGAATCGATGTTGCCGGGCGTGGTGTTCGTGGTGATGTTCGTCATCACATCCGATCTGCAGTTGACCATCGGCGTATCCGCAGCGCTTGCCGTGTTGCAGGTGATTATCCGTCTGTGTCAGAGGCAATCCGTCATGGGAGCTGTCTCCGGTCTGCTGGCCGTCGGCATCTGCTTGATTTGGGCATGGAACAGCCATGAGGCGCGCAACTACTACATGTTCGGCTTCCTGACCAACGCCTTCTACATCGTGTTGCTCACGATTTCGTTGATTGCCCGGGTGCCGGGGCTTGGTCTGGTGATCGAATTCATCCGCACGTTGCCGACCGAGCATTTCCGCGCATGGCTCGCCGATTGGCGGGACGACCGGGCGCTGAACCGTGCGTACACAATCATCACCGCATTGTGGATAGGAGTGTTCTCCCTGCGATTGGTGGTGCAGGTGCCGCTGTATCTGGGCAATCACGTCGGTTGGCTTGGCACCGCGCGTCTGCTGATGGGGATTCCGTTCTGGGCTTTGGCGATCTGGGTGTCGTATCTGATCGTCGCCACCCCCATGCACCGGCATAAGACGATGGCCGCGGAATGGTCCGAAAGCATGCCGAAGGAAACATCCGAAACGGAGGAACGACACTGATGGAATCGACCATTCGCATCGAACGGTATGCAGATCAGGGCCGTTGCGTCGGCCATATCGATGGACGGGTCGTGTTCGTGCGATTCGCCTTGCCCGGCGAGTTGGTCCGTGTGGTGCTGGACGAGCCGCATGACCGCGAGGACCGTTTCTGGACGGGTGAGGTGTCGGAAGTGCTGGAGGCCAGTGACGACCGTGTCGACCCGGTCTGGCCGTTGGCTGGCCCGCTCGCCATGGGCGGTGGTGTCGGCGGCGCCGATCTGGTTCATGTGTCCCTTCCCGGCCAGTTGGAATGGAAGGCCGCATCCATCGCCGAGCAGATGAAAAGACTTGGCCATGTCGACATCGAAGTGCCGATCGAACGCATGCCCGAGGACGAGGCGGAACGGGGATTGCACTGGCGCACCCGCATCGAGATGATCGCCGACGACGAAGGCCGCCCATCCATGCGCAGGCGGGGAACCCACGTGCGTGTGCCCATCGATACCATGCCGTTGGCCAGCCGGGCGTTGCTTGAGGTGGCCGAAAAGGAGCATGTGTGGGACGGCGGCTTCACGCCCGGCTCCCAGATCCGTCTGGCGGTCCCCGAACCACGGGACGGCGCCGAAATCGCCGGAAACTATGCCGTTCTCGTCAACGGAGAGGTGACGTCGGGCGATCGTGAGCTTGTCGAAAAGGTCATGGTCTGCGGACGCGAATTCGAATACGGCGTGGACTCGGGCGGATTCTGGCAGATGCACCGCCATGCGCCGATCGCATTGACCAACCACGTGATGTCCCTGGTCCGCGGCGAGCTTGACGGCGCTGCGTCCGCATGCCTGTGGGACCTGTATTCCGGCTCCGGTCTGTTCACGTTGCCGCTGGCCACGTTGAGCGCCGAACGCGTGCGCATGCTGAGCGTCGAAGGTGGGAAAACCGCGGTCAAACACGCACAGCGCAACCTCAGGGCCATCCACATGGGCAATGTCGACGCCCGCACGGGCGACGTCGCCAAAACGCTTGCCAACGTGCGCAACGACCTGTCCAAACCGGATGTCGTGGTGCTTGATCCGCCACGCGCCGGCGCACGTGCGAAGGTGTGCGGCCAGATCGCTGAATCCGGTGCACGTGCCGTCGTGTACATCGCCTGCGATCCGGCCTCGCTGGCACGCGACACCGCCACGCTGACACGACTCGGGTATGCTCTAGCCGACATTCGGGCCTTCGATATCTACCCGTCCACCCATCATGTCGAGACGGTGGCTTTGTTCCGGAAAGACGTGCGGTGACCGGTTCCGTGAGACGTGCGGCCGCCGGTCTCATCGCTGCCGCCTGCATCGCTTCCACACTGTCCGCCTGCACGCCGTACAACGCGGCGGTGGGGGACACGCAATCCGCCGATGACGCGGTCGCCCACGTCATGAAGGATTGCAACAGCCTCAATGTGGCGATGGTCGGATCGCAGGATGTCCAAGCCGACCGCATGGCCATGGATGCTTTGAAGACGGGCGGTCTCAAACCGATCTACCTGCCCGTCTCCGGAACCGTTGACGCGCAGGACACCGCCCAACAGGGTGTCAAGGACATGACGCAGCGCATGGCCGACATCATCGTCATCGCGGGAATCGACGTGTCCGGCGCGAACCACGACGGCTGGTACGAAACGCTGGACGCGCCAAGACAGGCCGGCATACCGGTCGTGCTGCTCGATCCCATCTCCGTACCGACCGACGACACGTTGTTCGCGGCTACGCTCAAAACCAACGATCGCATGACGGACGCCAAGCCGCTTGCCGACGCGGTGGCGGCCATCGCCAACAACGATCCGCACGACCGGGAGATCATCGTCAGCACAGTGGAACGCAAAACCCGCGAATAATCGGTATGCGCGGAATCCGTCCCTTCTGATTCCGTCGCTTCGCCGATCGTTGCTGACCGTGGTGCTGGGTGTTCCCTGAAAAAACCCTGAATTTTGCCGGAGCGTTACACGAAAACCCCATAGGTGTGGAAGCCAAGGCGGTAGGCTGGCAACATGAGTGAAAGCCAATCCATGCCTGAGACCGGCGAAAAGGGACTCACCGCTGCGGAAGTCGCCGCCCTTACGGAAAGCGGGCAGACCAACGCCGTCAAATCCTCCACCTCACGTTCGCTCGCCGACATCGTGCGGGCCAACGTCTTCACTCTATTCAACGGCATCATCTTCGCCGCCATGGTCATGGTGCTCATCACCGGTTCGTGGAAGGATGCCGTATTCGGCTTCGTCATACTCATCAACACCGGAATCGGCATCGTCACCGAATTGAAGGCCAAGCGTACGCTCGACAAGCTGTCGATTCTCGTCGCATCCGACTATCTGGTGCGACGAGACGGCGAAGACGTCGAGATTCCGCACAACGAGATCGTGCTTGGCGACCTCATGTGGATCCGCTCCGGCGAACAGGTGCCCGCCGATGCGCAAATCATACGCACATGGGGATTAGAACTTGACGAATCCATGCTCACCGGCGAATCGCGCACCGTCCGCAAAAACGAAGGCGATGACATCTACTCCGGTTCCACGGCGGTCTCCGGCATGGCCTTGGTGCGCGTCACGGCGGTCGGCGCCCACAGCTACGCCGCCACCCTGACCGCGCAGGCGAAGGTCTACAAGAAGACCGTCTCCGACATCAACAAGGGCATCAACACCATCCTCAAATTCATGACCTTCCTCGTCGTGCCGCTGTGCGTGCTGCTCATATGGTCGCAGGTGCACGCCGTCGGAGGCTGGAACGTCGCCGTCGCCACCGGGCAATGGCGTTCCGCGGTCGTGTCTGCGGTGGCCGGCGTGGTCGGCATGATCCCCGAAGGCCTCGTGCTGCTCACCTCGCTCAATTTTGCGCTCGCGGCCATCCGCCTGGCACGCAAAAACACGCTCGTGCAGGAGCTCGAATCCGTGGAGACCCTCGCGCGTGTGGACTGCCTGAACCTCGACAAAACCGGCACCGTCACCGATGGCGGCATCATGCTCAACGACGTGCGCATGCTGGACGGCTCCGACGCCGACACGGCAGCCGCGCACGCTGCAAAGCAGGCGTTGTACGACCTGTCGAATGAAGGCCAGCCGAACGGCACGGGGCAGGCGATTCTCGCCGGGCTCGGCGAACAGGGTTTCACGGCTGGCACTGTCAGAGAACGCGTGCCATTCTCGTCGGCCCGCAAATGGAGTTCGATTTTTGACGGGAACACGGTATGGACGATGGGCGCGCCGGAAGTCGTCATATCCCACCTGCAGGGCGATTACGCCGACGTCCTCAGGCAGGTCAACGACTTCGCCCACGACGGCAACCGCGTCCTGCTGATTGCACGGCATGACGGACCTGCTCCGGCCGATTACGAAAGCGATCCGGTGATAGACCCCGTTTCGCGGCCGGTCGCGCTGGTGCTGTGCTCCGAGCATATCCGAGACGATGCCGAGGCGACGCTCGCATGGTTCCGCGAGCAGGGCGTACGCTGCCGCATCATCTCCGGTGATAATCCCGTCACCGTAGGCGCGATCGCAAGGAAAGTGCGGCTTACCGGAGACTCGGAGCCACGTTTCATGGACGCGCGCGAATTGCCATCCGACATCACGGAGCTGGCGAGGACACTGGAGGATGTGGATGTGCTTGGCCGCGTACTGCCGGACCAGAAAAAGGCGATTGTCCAAGCGTTGCACTTGGGGGAGCATGTCGTGGCGATGACCGGCGACGGCGTGAACGACGCGCTCGCCATCAAGGAAGCCGATCTGGGCATCGCGATGGGCAACGCGGCCCCCGCCACCAAGGCCGTGGCGCAGGTGGTGCTCGTCGATTCGAAATTCTCGCATCTTCCCGACGTGGTGGCGCGTGGACGTCAGGTCATGGCCAACATGGAACGCGTGGCCAGCCTGTTCCTCGTCAAAACCGTGTATTCCGCGCTGATCTCGCTTGGCGTGGTCCTGACGCAGATTCCATTCCCGTATCTGCCTCGCCATATCACGTACATCGGCGCTTTGACCATCGGTATGCCGGCGTTCATTCTGGCGCTTGCGCCGAACACGCGCCGTTATATTCCGGGTTTTCTTGGACGAGTGGTGCGGTTCGCGTTGCCCGGAGGCGTGGCAACGGCGCTGGCGATTCTTGCCGATTCGTGGATTCTGCCGATGATCATGGGTTGGGACGTCCGCCGGTCCGCCGCGCAGCTGGGCATGCTCCGCGGAGTCAATGCGATCATCCTGCTGATGATGGGCATCTTCGTGCTGGCGCGTGTGGCCCGGCCGCTCAACTCGTGGAGAGGCGGCCTTGTGCTGGCGTTCGCGGCGACGGGCGTGGCGGGCATGTTCGTTCCGTTCGTGGCGAAATTCTTCGCGCTCGTGGTGCCGTCCGGCGAAATGCTCGCTGCGACGTTCGCAGCGCTTGCCTTGTCCGCCATCGTCTTCGTGCTGTGCCTATGGTGCGTTCCGAAAATGGTCGGTATTTTCTCACGTTTCAAGAAGACACGCCAGAGCTGAGACGATGTGGCGGTATCGTTGAAACGGATAATCGACTGTTGGAAAAGCAGTTCAAAGCAGCCATAAAGCTCGGAGGTAGCATGTCTGTGCGCGATGACCAGCTCGACACCCTGAAGGTGGGCGGCAAGGATTACGACTATTACCGTATCGCGGATTTGCCGGGCATCGATCATCTTCCGTATTCGTTGAAGGTTCTCGTCGAGAATCTGGTGCGCAACATCGATGGCGCCAACATTACGGATGATCATGTCAAGGCACTGTTGGATTGGGATCCGAACGCCCAGCCGAGCCACGAGATCCAGTTCACGCCGTCCCGCGTGGTCATGCAGGACTTCACCGGCGTGCCATGCATCGTCGATCTCGCCACTATGCGCGATGCAGTCAAGGAACTCGGGGGAGACCCGGAGGTCATCAACCCTCAGGTCCAGTCTGACATGGTGATCGACCACTCCGTACAGATCGACAAGTACGGCGTCGCCGACGCCGTCGAACAGAACATGGATATCGAATACCAGCGCAACGGCGAACGCTACCAGTTCCTGCGTTGGGGCCAGCAGGCCTTCCGAAACTTCCGCGTGGTGCCGCCGGGAACCGGCATCATCCACCAGGTCAACATCGAATACCTCGCCAAGGTCGTTATGACCAAGGCGGAGCAGAACGGTAACACCCTCGCGTACCTCGACTCCTGCGTCGGCACCGACTCGCACACCACCACCGTCAACGGTCTGGGCGTGCTCGGCTGGGGCGTGGGCGGCATCGAAGCCGAAGCCGCCATGCTCGGCCAGCCCATCTCCATGCTCGTGCCGCGCGTCGTCGGCTTCAAGCTCACCGGCTCCATCCCCGAAGGCGTCACCGCCACCGATGTGGTGCTCACCATCACCGACATGCTGCGCCAGCACGGCGTGGTCGGCAAGTTCGTCGAATTCTACGGCGAAGGCATCGCCTCCGTGCCGCTGGCCAACCGTGCGACCATCGGCAACATGGGTCCGGAATTCGGCTCCACCTGCGGCATCTTCCCAATCGACGGCGTTACGCTCGACTATCTGCGTCTGACCGGCCGTTCCGAAGAGCAGATTGCCCTCGTCGAAGCCTACGCCAAGGCCAATAAGCTGTGGGGCGACACCACTGACCCGAACTACGTGGAACCGCAGTATTCCGAATATCTCGAGCTCGACCTCGGCACTGTCGTGCCGTCCATCGCAGGCCCGAAGCGCCCGCAGGACCGCATCAAGCTGAGCGAATCCAAGACGAAGTTCGAAGCCACCCTGCTGGACTATGAGACCGACAAGACCGTGCAGAAGCCGGTCGCCGTCTCCACCGATTTCCGTGGCGACTTCGACATCAAGAACGGTGATGTGGCCATCGCATCCATCACCTCCTGCACCAACACCTCCAACCCGTCCGTCATGATCGCGGCCGGCCTCATCGCCCGCAACGCGCATGCCAAGGGACTCAAGCCCAAGCCGTGGGTCAAGACCTCACTTGCGCCGGGCTCCCAGGTTGTGGCCGACTACCTGAAGGCCGCCGGCCTGCAGGACGATCTCGACGCGCTCGGCTACCAGCTGGTCGGCTTCGGCTGCGCCACCTGCATCGGCAACTCCGGTCCGCTGCTGCCCGAAATCTCCGAAGCCATCAACGCCAACGACCTGACCGTCACCTCCGTGCTGAGCGGTAACCGCAACTTCGAAGGCCGCATCAGCCCCGACGTCAAGATGAACTATCTGGCATCCCCGCCGCTCGTCATCGCCTACGCACTCGCTGGCACCATGGACTTCGACTTCGAAACCCAGCCGCTTGGTAGGGACAACGAAGGCAACGACGTGTACTTGAAGGACATCTGGCCGACCAACGAGGAAGTCGAATCCGTGGTGAACGGTACCGTCAGCCGCGAAATGTTCCTCAAGGACTACGCCTCCGTATTCGAGGGCGACCGCCGTTGGAAGGGCCTCGACGTGCCGGAAGGCGAACTGTTCGCCTGGGACGAGAATTCCACCTACGTGCGTAAGCAGACCTTCTTCGACGGTATGAAAGCCACCCCGGATCCAGTTGAGGATATTCACGGCGCCCGTGTGCTTGCACTGCTCGGCGACTCCGTGACCACCGATCACATCTCTCCGGCAGGTGCGTTCAAGGCTTCCAGCCCGGCAGGCAAGTACCTGACCGATCGTGGTGTCGAACCGAAGAACTTCAACTCCTACGGTTCCCGTCGAGGCAACCATGAAGTCATGGTCCGTGGCACGTTCGGTAACATTCGTCTCAGGAATCAGCTGCTCGCCTCCGTCGGCGAAGAAATCACTCCTGGTGGCTTCACCTACGACTTCCTCGACAAGAAGCCGACCACGATTTTCGAAGCGTCCCGCGACTACATTGACCATGACGTGCCACTCGTCGTGCTCGCAGGCAAGGAATACGGCACCGGCTCCTCTCGTGACTGGGCCGCCAAGGGCACCGTCATGCTGGGTGTCAAAGCAGTCATCACCGAAAGCTTCGAACGTATCCACCGTTCCAACCTCATCGGCATGGGTGTGCTCCCGCTGCAGTTCCCCGAAGGTGAATCGTATGAAAGCCTTGGGCTGAACGGCACCGAAACCTATGACATCTCCGGAGTCGAAGCGCTCAACAGCGGCTCCACCCCGAAGACCGTCCACGTCACCGCCACCCACGATGACGGTTCCAAGACCGAATTCGACGCGGTCGTGCGCATCGATACCCCAGGCGAGGCCGACTACTACCGCAACGGAGGTATTCTCCAGTACGTCCTGCGCAACCTAATGAAATAGACAAAGACGGAGTGTCTTCGTCGTTGCTCCTCAGTCGGCGTACTGAGTACGCCTTCCTTCGGTGCGCCTAGAAGACACACGCGTCTTTGCCTATTTACTCCGCTGATCCGCTCGGTAGACCAGCGTGTGAGACGAGACTTGACGCAGCGACGAGTGGGCCGGAATCGCGAGGTTCCGGCCCACTCTCGTATCAGCGCTAGGGTAGAGGCATGCTTGATCACATCACTCTTCACGCTTCGGACGCGGAGCGAAGCATCGCGTTCTATGCCAAGGCCTTGGCGCCACTCGGCTACATTCCCAAAGCACATCACGAGCCGACCATCGGATTCGGCGTCGATGACGGCACGCCGCGATCAGACTTCTACGTCTCGCCAATGGAAAAGCCTGGACAGACTCCCGTTCCCACTCATATTGCATTCCGCGCCGACAACGAACAGGTCGTACGCGACTTCTACAAAGCGGCCATCGCTGCAGGCGGCACCGACAACGGCAAGCCGGGTCCACGCGCCTACCATCCCGGCTATTACGCCGCCTTCGTGCTCGACCCGGACGGCAACAACATCGAAGCCGTCACCGACTGGTTGCACGCCGTCAGTCGGTAATCGAATCCTTCCAAGCACGGTATTCCGCGGCCTTGGCCTGCCAGTACGTGCGGTCGTCATCCGTGATTGGACGGATCACATGGCATGGGTTGCCCACGGCCACCGAATGCGACGGAATGTCCTTGACCACCACGGAGCCGGCGCCGGTCACCACGTCATCGCCGATGGTCACGCCGGGACCGACCACCACATTGCCGCCGAACCATACGTCGTTGCCGATGGTAATGGGGCGTGCGCCTTCCGGTCCGGAAGCCCGCACTGTGGCATCGATCGGATGGTAAGGGGTGTACAGTCCCACACGCGGACCGAAGAACACGCGGTCACCGATGGTGATCCTGGCCACGTCAAGGAAGATGCAGTCCATATTGGCGTAGAAATTGTCGCCGATGTATGTATTGCAGCCATAGTCGCAGTTGAACGGCGGCTCCAGGAACGCTCCCTTGCCGAGCGAACCGAACAGTTCGCGGAAGAGACGGTCGCGCTCATCGAAGGCGTCATACGCCGATGTGTTGATGGCTTGCACCAGACGACGCTTGCGCATGTTCATCTCGCGTTGCTTCGGGCTGTCCGCCACATACAGCTCGCCGGACAGCATACGCTCCCACTCGTTTGCGGGAGTCTCGGCAGGGGTTTGTGCAATGGGATTTTCACGATTTTCCGTCATATGGACTCCTTTTATGGAACCGTCGGTTGCGCGATACGTCGGTTTTATGAAGACGCATCGCGGAAAGGAAACAGGGCGAGCCCTATTATACGATTTGCTTCCCGTGCCGTACCGTTCATTGGAATTGGCATGCGACTCATTTGGCCAACTGCGTGGTGGCGGGGGAGGCCAACGTCGGACGCATGCGGCGAATCCGCCCTAACGCCAAGCCAAGGCAGACGAATGCGGCACCAAACAATGCGACCAGACCGATCGACGACGCCCAAGCGCCATAATCCACTCCGGTCACGGACGCGGTGCCAAGCCCGAACACGTCGTCGATGGACACGCACAGCCACCAACCGGGCAACAGCTTGCCGATCATGATCATCGGTTCGGGCATCATATCCACGGGGAACGCCATACCGGACGTGAACATGCACAGCAGACCAAACACGTTGGCGAACGCGTTGACGGCCATTTCGGAGCATCCGACCGACCCTAGCAGGAATCCGCAGGCGACCGCCATCAAGGTGTAGACGAACAGCGAGATGAACGACAATCCCACATTCACGGGCGTCAACCCGCCGAACGGCACTCCAGCCATCACCAGCAACGCCAGCGTGGCCACAGTATATCCGACGCACACCACCAGACCGAACGCCGCGCAGGTGAGCAGCTCCTGCATTCCCATCGATGCCAGCCGTGCGGGCGACGAATACAGACGCCGACGAATCTCACCGTCGTTGAACGCGCCAACCACCAGGAACGTGCAGACCGGCATGACCAGCAGCAGCGGATACAGGCCTGTTTTGATGGTTCCGGCAAACGCGGACACGACCGGTGTCACACTTCCGTCACTATCGGAAGGCGACCGCACCACCGCGATCTTCGACGTTCCGGCATCGGCTTTCGCGGTTTCCAGCACCGTCCGCATGGCCGTATCCAGCGACTGTTGCGTTCCCGCCTGGCCCAAGTACGCGGTGCGCGTCAACGACAGGAATTCGTTGACCTCCAACTGGGAAAGCGAACCCGCGCCGGAAGTGTAGCTGACGACAGTCTCAACCGTTGGCTGGCTATCCGACGAGCCATCCAGAAACTTCTGGTAGTCCGAAGCGAAACCATGTGGCACGATCGCTATCAAATCGACGTAATTCGATGCGACAGCCTGTTGCAGGGCCTCGGAATCGTCCTCGACATCCACCATCTCGCCATCCAACGCAAGATAGGAACGCAACGCGGACGAGACACCATCGGCACCGCCATCGCGGTCGACCACCGCCACCCGTGCCGTATCGGGATGGAACACCGCATCGCTGCCCGCAGCCGAGCCCCGCATGATCTGCCAGCTGATGGCGAACATCATGATTCCGATGAATCCCAGATAGATGACCAGGTACATTTTGCGCGATTTCAGAATCCTCAACGCGGTCTTACAGGTATTCATAGCGTTGCCTCCTCAACAGAACGGTTGCCACGGCAAGGCAGACCAGGCTCATCGCGGCGAGAATGCCGGCGGTGGTGAAGAAAGGTTTGAAATTGTCGTAATACAGGATGTCGTAGAACAGGTTCGTGATCTGCTGTGCCGGATTGATGAGACTCAGCACGGGCGCCTGTTGGGCGATCTGGTCACTGAGCTGCATGGCGAACTGTCCATAAAGTCCGGAGAACAAGGACAGGATGCAGGCGAGGGCCGTGCATAGGCCATGCTTGGCGCCTGTGGGAATCTTTGGCAGCGCTCCCAACAATGTGCCGAACGCGCTTGCGGCGAACGATGCCACCAGGCAAGCGCCGACCGCAGCCCATTCCCGTCCGCCCAGCGAGATCCTGCAGCCGAAGCGGATGTAAAGCATCGCCACGGTCAGACTCAGGAACGAGCACAGCCAGCTCGACAGGAATCCGGCCAACAACTGCCTTAGCTTCGGCAAAGGCGAAACCGAGCGACGGATGCCCAGTGCGGAAAGATTCGCCTGCGTCATCGTCACGGCGTTGATGGCAAAACTCATGGCCATCAACGCAGCCATGCCCAAAAGTGCGTAATAATAGCGCGCGGTGCCGCTTGGCTTGAAATTCGTCAGCTGGATTTCCTTCGTATAACCGTTAGTCGAGCCGATGCTGCCGGTTACCGCGCTGTCCATCAACGCTGTTGGATTGTTCTTTGCAATCTCTGTAACAACATCGGTGTTGCGGTTGTATAGATCCACAATGTTGCCCAATACAGTCAGCGAAATATTCAATCCGCTGCTCGACGCCATCACATCCGATGCAGACGATTGCGTTGACTGCGAAACGGATAATTTCAGCCTACCGTCGACGACTTGCAGCATGCCTTGCACGGTACCGTCTGCCAAAAGTCGTTTCGCTTGCGCGGTCGAATCCACCTTCGTCGCATTGACGAGCTTCGACCCGCCATCCGAATCCACTTTCGCGAATCCGCCGGTATCGGAAGCCGACGAGTCGGACGAAAGACCGTCGATCAGTGTTTGCGCGCCATAGGATGCCTTCCATGCGGTATCTTCGACTACGACCACGTCAAGCGTGTGCAATTCGAAGCTTTCCGCGATATTGCCGAACATGCCGTTGAACATGGTGGCCAGGATGATGGGAAAGGCGAACAGCCAGAACAGCTGCGTCTTCTCCCGCAGATGCAGTTTGAGATTGACCAGGAACGTTTGCCACATGATGTCATATGCCTTTCGATTGCCTTCGGAAATGCCGAAAAGCGATTCAGTCGCGCAATGCGGTGCCGGTCAGCTCAAGGAACACGTCGTTGAGCGTCGGCTGACGGCTGGAAAGATGCCCGATATTCGTGCCATCGCGTTCCAACAACTGCAGCACGTCGATGAGATTGTGGTCGCCTCTGCGGCAGTTCACCGTCAGCTCATGCCCGTCATAATCGGCGCCGATCACAAACGGCAACGCGCGCAGCCGCTCAAGTGTGGCGTCGGCCGCGTCCGCATGTCCGCCCAGATCGTCGGTCTCGATGCTGATGCGCTCGCCGGTATCGATCATCGCCTTGAGCTCGTCGGCGGTGCCGAGCGCCAGATGCCGGCCATGGTCCATGATGAGGATCCGGTCGCAGATCTGCTCGACCTCCTCCATGTAATGACTGGTGTAGATCACCGTCGCACCCTTACGATTGAGTCGTTGGATGCCTTCGAGAATCGCATTGCGGCTTTGCGGATCGACGGCGACGGTAGGCTCGTCGAAGAAGATCAGATCCGGCCGGTGCGCGATGCCGCATGCGATGTTGAGCCGTCGCAGCAGACCGCCGGACAGCTTCGCCGGACGGTACTTGCGGTAATCGGCCAAGCCCACGAAATCCAGCGCCTCCTTCACCAGCGCATGCCGTTTCTCCTTGTCCGGAACATACAACGAGCAGAAATAATCGATGTTCTCCTCGACGGTCAGTTCGTTGAACACGGCGACGTTCTGCGGCACGATGCCGATGCGGCGCTTCAACGCATAGCTGGTGGGGGTGATGCGCTCGCCGAATACACGTACGGTGCCTTCGTCGAAGGTGAGCAGCGCGAGCATGCAGTTGATGGCGGTGGTCTTGCCTGAACCGTTGGGACCCAACAGGCCGAAGATCTCACCCTGCCTCACGTCGAGATCGAAATAGTCGAGGGCCACCATGTCCCCATAGCGTTTCACCAGTTTCGAGACGGCGACCGCGCTTGCCGTGCCGTTCGTATGTCCATCCATGGCTGGCTCCTTTCCCGTAAGTGTCGTCATGATTCCATTGTCCCGTCGCCTGATGCCCCCGACATGGTGTCTGCAGTCATGATTGCCGCGATGATGCCGCTTTAGGGCATGACAAATGTCACTTTCGTCCATGTCATCGCATAGCCGTGGATCGCGTGCATTACTCTTGAAGAGACGGAACCATGACGATACGACGGACGGAGGCGGCATGCGACGACTGCTGTTCCAAGCCGTTTTTCTGGCCGCGGGCATAATCGTCGGCGTGTATGCGTCCGGCGATGTCGGTCCTGGACTGGTGTGCGGGGCGCTTGTGGCGGTGTGCTGCGCAGCGGTGGGGGAGTATGCCGGTGGCTCATGCCTCACTGCGGCGATGCTTGTCATATTCGATTGCATGACATGTCTCGTGCCGTCTTGGTATTTGATGCTGCCGATTGCTGCGTTCAACGCGGCCTCGCTCCCTGAAACTGACGGGCGTCCTTTGTTCGTGGCGTCACGCTGGCTGTGGCTGGTTCCCATGGTTGTGTCGCCGTTGTGTTCCGGATTTACGGCGATGGTTGTCGCGATGACGGCATTGCTGACGATTCTGGGATTCGCAGTAGGATTGCTCTGCGCGCGCGAGGCACGGCTCGCCGGCGAGGTGCGGCGATTGCAGGATTCCCGACGCGATCAGATCCGTCGGCTGCGTTCGCGTCTCGCCGAGAATGACGAGGATCGCGCTTTGGCGGTGCGTGCGGCCACACTCGCCGAACGCACACGCATAGCTCGCGAGATTCATGACAACGTCGGGCATATGCTGACGCGGGCCATCATGCAGACCGAAGCGGCGCAGGTGGTGGCTCAGGTTTCGGGACAGGAACAGTCAGCTCGTCAATTTGCCGAGATTCATGACACCGTAGGCGAAGCGATGACTTTGGTACGTAAGGCCGTGCATGATCTTAAAGATGAGGGCACGGATTTCGCTTCGCAGATTGCGGCTGCGGCACACAGCATGGATGATACAGGCGAGTTGCAGGTGAGACTCGACAACGGTATCGAATCGGCTCCAGCGGCAGTGGCACGATGCTTCGCCACAACCATCCGCGAAGCGCTGAACAATACGATCAGCCACAGTCAGGCACGTAACGTGTCAATCGTATTGCGTGACTTTCCGGCACTTTGGCAACTGTGCGTGCAGGATGATGGGGCCAATCGAACGTTTACTGCCGAAACCGCCGCCACGAGAATCATTCGTCCCGGCGATTCTACCGGTATAGGCATTTCGGATATCGAGGAACGTGCGCGTGCGTTGGGCGGTTCCTCAGTATGCGGACCGTACCATGAGGGTTGGCGCGTGTTTGTATCCATTCCCAAGCCGACTCCCAAACCGGCGAAGGAAGAGAATGCGCGGGTACGGAAAGGAGAACGTTGATGCGTGTGGCTATAGCCGATGATGACTCGATTGTCTGCTCGTCATTATCCACGATTCTCGAGGCTACTGGCACCGCCGATGTGGCATGGACCGCCAATGCCGGTGCGGATACCGTGACCCGGTATGAGAAGGATGCCCCTGACGTGTTGTTGGTCGACGTGCAAATGCCCGGAATGAACGGATTGGAAGCGTCGGAACTGATTCTCACCGCACATCCTGATGCGCGGATCCTTGTGCTTACCACGTTTGCCGATGAATCATATATTGCCAAAGCGTTGGAAATCGGCACGAAAGGCTACCTGATCAAACAGGATGTTTCGTCCGTCATCCCCGCAGTGCAAGCCGTCATGGCGGGACAGGTGGTCATGGGCGCCGAAGTGTTGAACAAACTTCGCACTGGAGTGCAGCCGATGGCAACACGGACATTGCTTGATGCTGATTGCAATGGGCTTAACGAAATTCCCGAACGCTTCGCAAATCTTACTGAACGCGAACGGGAGGTGTTGGAATTGGTGGCCGAAGGATTGGACAATCGTGAAATCGCGACGAAACTATTCTTGAGCGAAGGCACGGTGCGCAATCGCATCAGCGACATTCTTGCCAAAACCAATATCTCCAATCGCACGAAACTCGCCGTCGAATGGCTCTCCTGCCAATAGTCAGGCGATGGCCGATTTCTTTTCCGGCTCAATGCTTGCGTAAACGATACGCCTTCCAGATGTCGCTCAGTTTCTGTCCATTCGACGTGCGCTTCCATACGGTAAGTCCTGCCGAAGAACCTCCGACCGCACGCGCGGCCGCGGTGGGTGTAGCGTATTCTTTGCCATCGTCCATACGGAGCTTGCCTCCCGCAGTGACGGTTGCCACCCAACGTTCGCCCTTGCGTGGACGGTCCCATACCAAGGTTTCTCCAGGAATAAGCAGTCCGGCCTTAAGTACCTGTGCGATGCTCACGCGTTTGGACGTAGGGGAGGAGACGGAGGTATTCACGGCGAGCGTTTCCTCGTTCAGTGTCGACAGGTCCGTGTTGTCGGCGTCGTAGCGGATGTTCCAATGGTCGGCGATGAGCCGTACGGTCTCGTCCTGTCGGTATTGCAGGGTCTGCGGTGTGCATTCGGCGATGTCGGCGAGCTCGGCGGTCAAGGGGAATCGTTTGGAGCTTGCCGAGAGCAGCATGCGGTCGCGGCGTTGCGCGAAGGTGGCGAGCGGTGCGACCTGGTTTTCGTTGGCTTGGCTGAGTGCCAGATTGCCGATGCGATTGGTCCAATGGTCCCGCACGGATTCCGGCCAGGCTGCGAAATCGGATTTAGTTCCGACTTGTTCGGGTAGGATCGGCAGGGCCTTGAGGCTGCGGGGGCGGATGATGCGGTGGCCTGCCTTCTGCTCATTGGCTCGGATGAGTAGAAGCTTTTTCATGGCGGGACTGGTTTGCAGTTCGCCGCGCAGATGCGCGAGCGCTGACCTTCGGTCCTCGTCGGTGATGAGGAAGCCGCGGATCTGCTGGAGAGTATGTCCTTTGTTGAGGTCTCGTATGGCGCTGGCGGCGCGGGTTCGTCTTGCGAGAGGGCTTTGCCTGTTGAGGCTGTCGACGCCGGTGACGCGTTCGAGTGCGCTGAGCACGTCGTGGAGTCTGTCGATGTCGTGCAGTTGGAGTTTCTCGTCGTGCTTGTCCGCCGCGCCGTTGTCGGGCGCGTGGAATCCGGGTGTGGAGAACACTTGGGCGTTGGCGCTGCCGAGGTTGCGGATGGAGTTGACCAGCGCCCACATGGCTACGGGTTTCCAGTCGGTGGTCTGGTAGTCGGCGAGCGCGACGAGTAGGGCCACGATGTCGTCGGGCAGATTGGCGTCGGTTGGACGACTGAGGATGAGCCACGCGTTGGCGTAGGGGGCGAGTAGGTCGTCGATGAATGAGATGACGTTCTGCTGTTTCACGTAGGGTTTGAGCACGTCCTTGCGGAATTCCTCAAGCAGCTGCGTGCAGACGGCCTTGTGCGAGACGATCAGATGCAGGTCGGCGAAGAACTCCTCAAGCGTGTGCGCGTCGTCGCCGAGCGGATCCATGATGTCGTCCCATCGGGTGGCGTAGGCGTTGCGTGCGGCCGGGGATATTTCCGCGATGGTCTTCGCTTTAAATACGTCGGATGCGGTCAGTGGAACGCCGCGCATGTTCATCACGTCGAAGATGCGGTGCGCGCCGGCGAGGTCATCGGTGGTGACGATGACGAGGGTGACGCCGTTGACCAGATATGAGGCGAACCTGCGGCGGTCTTTGGTTTCCATGGCGGCGAGCGCGTCGAATACCCGTCGGGTGTTGATGGCGATGTTGCGTTGCGCGTGGGAGGCTATGTCGTTGTCCCTTAGGTCGAATAGGCCTTCCAGGTCGCCTTCCTGCACGTACATGCGGAAGAAGTCGGTGTCGCGTTCGCGTAGTGTGAGGCGTGGCTCGGCTTTGATGCCGCGCAGTTTGTCTCCCGGTTCCAGGATGAGGTCGTTGAGGCTGTCGATGAGGTCGGGGTCATCCTCCAGTTCGCGTAGCACGGAGATGATGATCGACAGGGAGATGAGGCGTTGCTGCCCGTCGATGACCTGGTATTGGGTGGGGCCGTCCTTGACGAGGATGAGCGAGCCGAGGAAGTAGGGCGTATTCGGATCGGCGCAGGCGTCCTGCAGATCGTTGGCGAGTTGTTCGATGTTCTCCGCCTGCCATGTGTACGCGCGTTGGAACGAGGGGATGGTGAACTGGTAATCGGAAGTGAATACCTTGCCTAGGGGCTTTTCCGTCGCGCTGATCGCCATATCGACCGCCATTCCTCATTGATAACGTTTGCGCCATGTTCGCGGCGCATCACCTCCACTTTATGATAGGGGGTGCCCCGGCGTTTTACGGACGTGGTCTCGGATACTGGCTCCGCCTGTGGTTTCGCTCACAGCCGTTCCGGCAGATCCGCGCGTTCCACGAGTCTCGCCATCTGCACGCGTCCCATGCGCAGTTTGTCCGCGGCCGAGGAGATATGCGCCTTGACGGTACGTTCCGAGATGAACATGCGTTCCGCGATTTCGGCATTGGTGAATCCTTCTGCTGCGAGAACTACTGCCTCACGTTCCCGTTCGGGCAGCGCGTCCAGCATGGCGCGCGCCTCATCGCGGCGCGATTGCGGCTGCTGAGTATTGAGATCGTTGATAAGCTGTCGCTGGCTGGCCGGATTGAACTGGGGCAGGCCCACGCACACGTCGGTGATGCGGCGGATGATTTCCTCCGGCGCGTCGGTTTTGGAGACGAACCCTTCTGCGCCCGCCTCAATGGCCCGTTCCACGGTTCCGCTCGGACTCAACGACGTCAGTATCAGCACATGCGGTGGACGGGGGAGTGCGCGCAGTCTCCTGGTCGTCTCAATGCCGTCCATGCCGGGCATGGCGATATCCATCAATGCCACGTCCGGATGATGTCCGCTGGTTTCGTCAATCGCCTGGCTTCCGTCGGTGCAGGTGAAAACAACATTGAGCCTGCCTGCGGAATAGTCTTCGAGGATCAGCCGCATGGCCTGGCAGATCATCGGATCGTCATCGATCACGCCAACTGTTATCGGTCTGTCGTTGCTGTTCTCGTTGCTGCTCACTCAACCCATGGTAGCTGCACGTCCATGTGGAACGTGTGTTGCGGGTCAAAACCGAATCGGCATGTTCCGCCGGACTGGCGGACGCGTTCCGCCAGTCCGGGCAATCCGGCGCCAGTCCGAGACATGTCTTTTGCATTCGTGTCGAGATGCGTACCGTTGGCTGGAATGGTCGGATTGGACACATGCGCGTGCACGCCTGCGGTGGGATTGGCGGTGAGTTCCAACGATACCGGGGATCCCGGCGCATGGCGGCTCGCGTTGGTCAGTCCCTCCTGAAGGGACCGATAGGCGATTTTGCCGGTTTCCCTGTTGAGCTGGCCCAATTGCTGGATGTCGATCCACGTGTTGAGCCGCATGCCGGCGGCACGTGCGTCTCCGATAAGCGCATCCAGCGATTCACGGGTCAGGGACGTTTCGTCGGATGGCGCCAGTTGCTCACGCGCCTGCTCCGGATGGCGCAGCATGTCGATGACGCTGTGCGCCTCGTCCAAAGCGCCCGCCGCCTGTTTTCTGATTTCCTCGGTTTTCTCCGCGATCCGGCCGGTCTGTTCGGCCAGCTGATGGGCGTCCATGCTTTCCGCTTCGGCCACGAGCCGTTTCGACTCGGCTTGCAGCGCGCTCGCATTCAACGCCAGCAGGGATAGCGAATGGGCGAGCGTGTCATGCGCTTCGGCCGCGATTGCGTCGGCCAGCTGCTGACTGTCGATCGCGGTTTTGAGTTGAGCCACCTGCGCATCCGCCGCGTCCGCCTTGGCCGTTGCCAGCGATGTCAAGGCGCGGGATCGGATATGCAATCCCGCCAAAGTCGCGATGGCCAGTTCCAGTAATGCCGCCACTACGGCGGTGACGACGATGGTGCGTTCATCGGCGAGCATGACCAGGTCGGTGCCGTATTGGCTGCCGGTATCCGGTTTGGCGAACACCATATGCCAGATGGACGCCTCCGGCGGGCGCAACGTATCACGCACCTGCGCCACAAGTGTGACGAAGCCGCCCGCCGCGATCGCACGAACCGTCGTCCTCGTGTCATTGCGACGAGCCAACAGCGCGGTCAACGCCATCAACGCGATGGTGGAATCGTATGGGAAAACCAGCACGGCCACGCATGCGGCGACGAATGTGGCATGTGGATAACGGGAACGGGCGAGCAGCAGCAGGCCGACCACGAACGACAGCAGCACGCAGAACACCATCCAAACGTATGCGGCGGAATCCTGGTCGAAACGTTGCGAGGCGAACGCGGTCTGCGCCATGCACATGAAATCCGCGCAAACCACCATCACCACACTTTGCCAGATCCTGGTGCGTACTGGCACTTCGATGGGGGCTGGAGAATTCGTCGTCTCGCTCATAGCTACCATTATTGGGCCCGTTCCCGAAAGACGCCATTGTTCTTCCGTGCGTTTCGCGCGCCTCAAAGGGCAGACAGGAATGGCCTTTCGTCCAATACCGTCCACGCGCTCGGCTCCGTACTCTCGAAAGTGTCTCAACCGATTCGAGAAGAAGGAACGATCATGAGTGGCTACATTTCCCCGCAGCAACCCATCCAACCCCAGCCTCCGCTGCAGCCGGTCCAACCTATGGCAAAAGAGAAGAAGCCGTTGTACAAGCGCGTTTGGTTTTGGATAGTTCTCGTCGTTGCGGTATTTGTGATTGCCGGTATCGCAGGAGGTGGTGGGACGGCGACGGAAAGCGGCAAGACTTCGTCGACCACACAATCGCAGCAGGCGACGGATACACAGAATAATGAGCAGAAAAAGCAGGAGGATTCGGTTCCGCCGGAATACAAGTCGGCTCTTCGCCAAGCCGACACCTATGCCAACGCCATGCACATGTCCAAAGCGGGTCTGCTGAAGCAGCTGACCAGTGAATATGGAGGTAAGTTCTCGCAGGAAGCGGCCCAATACGCCGTCGATAACGTCCAGACTGACTGGAACGCCAACGCGCTTGCCAAGGCGAAGTCGTATCAGGAGAACATGGCCATGTCTCCCGAGGCGATTCGCGACCAGCTGACCAGCGAATACGGTGAACAGTTCACTCAAGAAGAGGCGGATTACGCTATTCAGCATTTGAACGATTGAGCGTTGGGCGTGCGGTGCCGGCAGTCGTTTGTCCGGCACCGCTTTTCGCAGAGCGCGCACTTTTCTCAAATTTCTCATGAAATAGTCAGAAAAGTACCGTACTGTGTTGCGTAATCGAGTTAAGGAGCGATTATGACATTCGGTCAGCAGCCCCAGGGCAACAACGCCAATGGATTCAACGGCCAGCCGTACGGGCAGAACCAGTACAATCCGAACCAGAATCAGTACGGACAGTACAACCAGAATCCGTACGGTCAGAACCAGTACCAGTACGCGCCGCAGAACATGTATGCGCAGGGCGCTCCGGCGGCCACCATTCCGGCCCAGGCCACATATTCCTACGAACGTGCCGAACGCGCCTCCGTCACCCGTGCCTACGGTGAGATGACCATCGGCCTGCTCGTCACCGCCGCGGTGGCCATCCTCACCCAGGTCACCGGTGCCTATATCGCACTCATCCAGACGCTTGGCGTCATCGGCGTGTGGGCGCCGCTCGTCGTCGAAATCGTGATCGCCATCTATCTGGGCGCTCGCATTGAAAAGATCAATCCAAGCACCGCGCGCGTCATGTTCTACGTATACGCCGCGATCATGGGCTTCTCGCTGAGCACCATTTTCATGGCGTATGATCTCGGCACCATCGGCATCTCCCTGGCGATGTGCGCCGGATTCTTCTTCGCGCTTACCATGTTGGGCATGACCACCAAGGTCAATGTGCTCAAGGCGGGTCCGGTCCTGCTGGTCGGCCTTATCGTGCTGATCATCGCCGAAGTGCTGCTCATGATCTTCGCTCCCGGACAAACCACGTTGATGGTCATCTCCGCCATCGGCCTTGTGCTGTTCGCCGGCATGACCGTCTATGATGCCCAAGCCACCCGCGCGCTGTTCGCCCAGTATGAGGGCCAGGGCGAGGACATGATCAAGAAGGTCTCCATCATCTGCGCGCTGAACCTGTATCTGGACTTCATCAACATGTTCCTGTATATTCTCCAGCTCTTCGGCGGCCGCGACTGAAAAATCCCGCGACGGAGCGCTCCCTGCATTGTGCCTCAGTCGGCGTATTGGAATACGCCTTCCTTCGGTACGCTTTGGGATCGCACGCGTCGCGGGATTTTTCCGATTTGGACGGAGCGCCCCTGCTCCGAACCGTCGAGCAAAGCCTGACCAGAATATGGTCAGGCTTTTTTGTTGGTGAACGCCGTGCCATAGGGTAGTGGCTCATGCAGAGGAAAGAAATAGGTGGCATGGCCTGCCTGGTGTTGACGGCCATGATTTGGGGTTTCGCGTTTGTCTCCCAAGTGCAGGGCATGGCTTCCATGAGCCCCTTGTTTTTCGGAGCGACACGATTCACATTGGGCGCGTTATCACTGATTCCGTTGCTCTGGTTCCGTCGTGACAACATCGCTAAGCAGGAGCAGCAACGTCGCGAATCGAACAAGAATCCGATGGTCTCGCTTGGCAATGGCGGGAAAGTATCTATGCCGAAATGGTTGGGCAATCCCGTGATCGTCAGCATCATCTGTGGTATTGTGCTATTCGCCGCCAGCACTGTCCAACAGTATGGCGTCCTCTATTCCGGTTCCGCAGGACGTTCGGGTTTCATCACGGCGCTGTACATCGTCATGACGCCGCTGCTCGCCTTCCTTATCCTACGTCGCCGTGTGACCGTGAATGTCATCGTCAGCGTAGCGATTGCTGTGGTTGGATTCTACCTGCTATGCATTACCGACGGTTTTGGGTCGATCACTCTTGCCGACATAGTGCTGCTGTTTACTGCAGTACTGTTCGCAGGGCATATTCTGGTGATCGATACCTTCGGCCAGAAGATGGATCCGATCCTGCTGTCTTTTGGACAGATTTCCACAACCGCCATTCTGAGTTGGATTGGTTCATTGTGTGAAGGATCCATCGACTGGTCCGGTGCCATGCAAAGCTGGTTTCCGATTGTCTACGCCGGTGTCGGTTCGGCAGGTGTAGCCTATACGCTGCAGGTGGTCGGACAGCAGCTTGTGCCGCCTGCGCGCGCTGCTGTCATCATGTCCCTTGAATCGTTTTTCTCCGCGGTTGGAGGTGCATTGCTACTTGGTGAAGTCATGACCACGCGTGCCTATATCGGTTGCGCATTGATCTTCATCGGCACCGTGCTCGCACAGGTTCCGGTGAAAGTGCCAAGGCTGCTGCGCAAACGTGAGTAGTGGTCGAGATCGTTGAACAATCGATTGTTGGGCGACTCATATGATTCACCAGTGATCGATTGTTCAAAAATGTCGATTCATCTTCAGTCCTCTTTTGGGGCTTCGCCCACGCGCGGTGCGTTGTTGATATCGCGATGAATGTTCTGCATCTGCGTTTCGATGTTCTGCAGGCTGCGCGCGCAGTCAAGCAATGTCTGCGAATGCTCGGCAAGCTTCGCATCCGGCAGATCGGTCTTATACCGAAGCGCATGCTCCAGACTCGCCCAGTAATCCATGGCGATGGTGCGCAATTGCACCTCCACCGGCGTGTAATGCGGACCGGAGGAAAGGAACACCGGCACCGCGTAGATGACATGCAGCGACCGGTACCCGTTCTGCTTCGGATTCTTGATGTAGTCCTTGACCCGAAGCACCTGAATGTCGCTCTGGGCCGACAGATAGTTCGCCACGGAATACACATCGTCACGGTAGTTGCAGATTACGCGGATGCCTGCCACGTCGAACAAATTGTCTTTGATCGCGTCGATGGTCAACGGCAGATTCTTGTGTTTCAGCTTGCCGAGGATCGAATCGACCGATTTCAGACGACGTTCCATGTGATGGATCGGATTATGCGAAAAGCGCATGCTGAACTCCGAATCGAGAATCTCCAGCTTGGTGCTGATCTCGTACATGGCGCCCTCATACACTTGCATTTGGTTGATGAATGCAGCAACTTGCTTGGAAGAAAACCCTTTTTCTCCAAAATTGTTGTTCTTCAAACGTATCTGCAATTCCTTGGTATTAATACGGCTTCGTCTATCAAGTATCACAGTTGACAAGTTTACTCGTTATTCTCCCACAATATTGGACGATGGCTGGAAAATTCATGTGAGAAAGGCTACGCCGGTCAAATATGGCCTATTCGTCTGGGCGGCCCTGCCGTTAGCATGGTGCGTTATGAACGAAGACATGATGACCGAGGCGGAGCGTGCCTTGAAACTGACCGAGCCGAACGAAAACGGCGCTCCCGCACGTGGCAAGGGTGTGTTCTACGTGCATACGCTCGGATGCCAGATGAACGTACACGATTCCGAACGTATCGCAGGTGTGCTCGAAGCCGATGGTTACGTGCCTGCTACCGAAGAGCAGTACCTCGACCATGACATCGACCTGATCGTCATGAACACCTGCGCGGTACGCGAGAATGCCGCTGAACGCATGTATGGCACTATCGGATTATGGGCTGAGCTTAAACGCGAACGTCCGAACCTGCAGATTGCGGTCGGTGGTTGCATGGCGCAGCTTGACCGTGAAAAGATCGCGAAGAAGGCTCCGTGGGTCGACGCCGTATTCGGCACCAAGAATATCGGTTCCCTGCCTCAATTGCTCGACCAAGCCCGTATCGAAGGGCATGCGCAAGTGAAGGTCAAGGAGGAGCTCAACTACTTCCCAAGCCAGCTGCCCACTGACCGTGCGTCTAAGGTATCGAGTTGGGTAGCCATTTCCGTGGGATGCAACAACACCTGTACATTCTGCATAGTGCCGACCACCCGAGGTAAGGAACATGATCGCCGTCCTGGCGACATTCTCGCCGAAATCCGTCAATGCGTGGAGGAAGGAGCCAAAGAGGTCACCCTGTTGGGGCAGAACGTGAACTCCTTCGGCTATGGCATCGGCGATCGGTTCGCCTTCTCCAAGCTGTTGCGCGCGTGCGGCGAGATCGACGGTTTGGAACGTGTGCGATTCACCTCGCCGCATCCCGCGGCCTTCACCGACGATGTGATTGCCGCGATGGCCGAGACGCCGAACGTCATGCATCAGCTGCACTTCCCGCTGCAGTCGGGTTCCGACAGGATCCTTCGTGCGATGCGCCGTTCCTACCGTTCCGCCAAGTTCCTTGACATTCTGCGTAAGATTCGCGAGGCCATGCCGGACGCGCAGATCTCCACCGACATCATCGTCGGCTTCCCGGGCGAAACGGAGGAGGACTTCCAGGAAACCCTGCGTGTGGTGGAGGAAGCACGATTCTCCTCCGCGTTCACATTCATCTATTCGCCGCGCCCCGGCACGCCGGCGGCTGAAATGGAGCAGATTCCACATGACGTGGTGCAGGACCATTTCGAACGTCTTGTGGCGTTGCAGGAACGCATCACCGAAGAGAACCTCAAGACCTTCGAAGGCCGCGACGTCGAGGTGATGGTCACCGGCGCGTCCGGCAAGAAGGATGCCGCCACCCACCGCGTCACCGGACGTGAGAAGACGGGCGTGCTCGTGCATGTCGGCGTGCCGGAAGGCGAGCCGATGCCGCAGGTGGGTGATTTCGTGACCGCCACCGTCACCCATGCGGGACGCCACAACCTCATCGCCGACCCGGATCCGAAAGCGGGGCAGACCTATGCCGTCCGCCACTGAAAGCAAGCCCGAAACCCGTAAGGTCGTCTCCATTGTCGGTCCCACCGCGTCAGGCAAGACGGGACTCGGTATCGCCATCGCCAAAGCGCTGGCGGCCAAGGGCGAGCAGGCGGAAATCGTCAACGCCGATGCCTACCAGATGTACAGGGGAATGGATATCGGCACCGCCAAGGCGACCCCTGAGGAACAGTCCGAGGTGAGACATCATCTCATCGACATCATCGAACCGGATGACGCCATGTCCGTGGCGCGTTTCCAGGAGATTGCACGCGCCAAAATCGCCGAATTGCAGGCCAAGGGCGTGCGTCCGATCCTCGTGGGTGGCTCCGGTCTGTACGCCCGCGCCGCCATCGACGACATTTCCTTCCCCGGCACTGACCCCGAGGTGCGCAAGCGCCTTGAGGAACGCGAGAAGGTCGAAGGCGCCGGCGCCTTGTTCGACGAGCTCAAAGCGAAGGATCCGGAAGCGGCCGCCCGCATGGATCCGCACAATCCTCGACGTACCATCCGCGCGTTGGAGGTCATCGAGGTGACGGGGCGTCCGTATTCGGCGAGCCTGCCGCATTACCGGTATGTGATTCCCACCGTGCAGATCGGCCTTGATTTGCCGCGTGAGGAACTGGACCGCCGAATCGACATCCGCACCAAGCAGATGCTGGAGAACGGTTTCGTCGAGGAAGTCGAGCGCATTCGTCCGAAGCTTGGCGTCACCGCAGGCAAGGCGCTCGGCTATCAGCAGGTCGTCGACTATTTGGACGGCCTGTGCGATTTGAACGACACGTTCATGAGCATCGCGCAGAAGACGAAGCGTCTGGCGCGCAAGCAGATGGGATGGTTTGGCCGCGATCCGCGCATCCACTGGCTGCAGGCGCTCAATCCCGCGTTGCTGGACAATGCCATGGCCATCATCGAGCATGCCGACGCCGGCGATTACGACGCGATCGACGCGCAGGCGGACGCGTACACGCAGCATCATCTTGGCGATATCGCCTAGCCTAAGCGGCTACGGCGTAAGCGGCAAAAACTTTCGATAAGTATCGGATGTCGTCGTGCCATGGCGGTGCCCATGGGTAAAATCATGTCTGTTATGGCACGAACAGCATCTTCCACCCCGAAATCAAGCGGCAAGTCAAACGGCAAAGGATCCGCAGGCAAATCGCGTTCCGGCGACACCAAGGTCATGGACGAGACCGAACCATCGGCGATGGCGGTCATACTGCGCAAATACCGCCGCGACATCGCATGTTTCATTATGGCCATTCTCGCGGTGCTGTTCTGCGCATCCGAATGGTTCCGGGTCCAAGGCGCCTTCGGCCAGGTGCTGCACGCCATGGCATCGGGACTGTTCGGCCTGACCAGCGTGATTCTGCCGGTCTTCCTCGCGCTTGTGGTGTTCAGCCTGATGCGCAAGACCCAGAACCGGAACGAGAACCTCCATATGGCGCTCGGATGGTTCATGATCCTATGGTCTGTCTGCTCGATTCTCGATGCCGCCATCGCCTCCGATTCCACGACATTCGACATGGCTTTGCTGCAGCGCGCCGGAGGGTTGCTCGGCTATGTGCTGGGATGTCCGTTGGCATGGGGGCTTTCCAAAGGTTTTTCGATCGCGATTTTCGTGGTCGTCATTCTTTTCGCTTTGCTGCTGATCACCCATACGCGCGTCACGCAGATTCCCGACAAGGTGGGAGCGTTGGCGTCGAGATTCGCAGGCACGTCGAAACGACGCGATGACGCCGACGACGAAACGGAGCAATTCCCCAACGAAGTGCGTGTCGGCAATACGACGCTCGCCTTCGCCGAAGGGGTTCCGGCGCATGACGGCACCGATGAAGAGAATGACGACGACGCCAAGCCGAGTCTGTTCGCCCGTATGAGGCAACGTCTTTCATCCCGCAAGTCCAAGCAAGACGAGGACGGCGATCTCGACCATTACGCCGGTGATGAGGCGTTCCTCAATGCCGCTGACCGCCATGGGCAGGTCGCGGAAACCATCGTGGATGGTTCCGGACGACGTAATACGTCGCCGCGAAGCATATCCTCCGGCGATTATGATGCGGATGATTACGCCGCCGTGCCGTCCGGCACCACGGCCATGCCACAGGAGGGGCACGGCCGTTCCGTCGCTTCTAATCCGATCGATGTGCCGTCCGGCTCCACGGACGGCGCGCCCGCATCGGTGCCGGCCGTGGAGGCCAAACCCGTTGGCGTCGCGCCGAACGATCCGTGGGCGGTCATCGACGAGGATGGTACCTCCAACGGCGAGGAGGTCATGGTGGATGCCGCCACCGGAGAGGTCCTCGACGATGCGCGCTCTGATGCTGACGGTGCGTCGGAGCCGGACGGAGCTCCCGAAGGCCCCTACCATCTGCCCGACCTCAACATCCTCAAGAAAGGCGCGCCGCACGCCGCGCATACCCCGGAGAACGATCGTGTCATCCGCGCGTTGACCGGCACCTTCCAGCAATTCAACGTCGACGCGAAGGTCGTCGGCTTCCTGCGCGGTCCCTCCGTCACCATGTACGAGGTGGAGCTCGGTCCTGGTGTCAAGGTCGAGAAGGTCACCAATCTGCAGAAGAACATCGCCTATGCTGTGGCCAGCTCCGATGTGCGCATCCTGTCGGTGATCGAAGGCAAGTCGGCCATTGGCATCGAAATTCCGAACACCGATCGAGAGACCGTGGTGCTGGGCGACGTGCTGCGCTCCGACAAGGCCAGGAATGATCCGAATCCGATGCTCACCGGTGTCGGCAAGGACGTGGAGGGCCACTTCGTGACCGCCGACCTGACCAAGATGCCCCACCTCCTGGTGGCTGGCGCCACCGGATCCGGCAAATCGAGCTTCATCAACTCCATGCTCACCTCCGTGATCATGCGGGCCACGCCCGACCAGGTCCGCATGATCATGGTCGATCCGAAGCGAGTGGAGCTGTCCGCATACGCGGGTATCCCGCATCTGCTCACGCCGATCATCACCGATCCGAAGAAGGCGGCGCAGGCGCTCGAATGGGTGGTCAAGGAGATGGACGCCCGATACAGCGACCTTGAATTCTTCGGATTCCGCCACATTAAGGATTTCAACGCGGCAGTGCGCGCCGGCAAGGTGCATGCGCCGGCCGGTTCCAAGCGCAAGGTGGCTCCGTACCCGTACATCCTGGTGGTCGTGGACGAGATGGCGGACCTCATGATGGTGGCCAAGAACGACGTGGAAAGCTCCATCCAGCGCATCACCCAGCTGGCACGAGCCGCGGGCGTCCATCTGGTGCTCGCCACCCAACGTCCGTCCGTCGACGTGGTCACCGGTCTGATCAAGGCCAACATCCCGTCCCGTCTGGCATTCGCCACCTCATCCGCCACTGATTCCCGCGTCATCCTCGACGCCACCGGGGCGGAGACTCTGATCGGACAGGGCGATGCCCTGTTCCTGCCCATGGGGCAGGCCAAGCCGATTCGAGTGCAGGGCGCGTGGGTCGACGAATCCGAAATACGCCGCGCGGTGGAATTCGTGCGAACCCAGCGCAAGCCCCACTACCGCGAGGACATCGAGGAGATGGCCAAGGAAGCCGAGAAGAAGGCCGTTGAACCGGATGAGGACATCGGCAATGATATGGATGTGCTGCTGCAGGCCGCGGAATTGGTGGTCACCACGCAGTTCGGCTCCACCTCCATGCTGCAGCGCAAGCTGCGTGTCGGATTCGCCAAGGCCGGTCGTCTGATGGATCTGCTCGAATCTCGTGGCGTGGTGGGGCCATCCGAGGGCTCCAAGGCCCGCGAGGTGCTTGTGCAGCCGCAGGACCTGCCCCAGGTGCTCGCCTTCATCAAGGGCGAGACGTCCTCGCTCACCGGCGGCACGTCCCCGTCGGACGGTGCGCAGGCCTGAGAAACGACAGGCGCGACAATCTCGCTTTGCGTCAAGTAGCGGTGTCGGGGTAACGTGAACGGTATGGAAAAGCAAGAAGAACGTAAACCGTCCCTGCTTGACGGGTGGAATTCCCCGCCGAACATCGTGACTTTCTCCCGCATCATCCTCGTCATCATCTTCTTGGCGCTGTACGTCATGGCCGGCGCATGGGGCACGAAGAACACGACCATGCGCTGGTGGGCGGCGGTCATCTTCATCGTCGCCGCGTGCACCGATAAGCTTGATGGATGGATGGCTCGCAAATACAACCAGGTCACCGAACTGGGCAAGCTTATGGATCCGATCGCGGACAAGCTGCTCACCTGCGGCACGCTGATCGTCGCCGCCATCTTCAACGAGTTCGGCAACGTCGTGCTCGGCTGGGTCGTGACCGCGTTGTTCCTCATCCGCGAGATCGGCATCACCGTCATGCGCTTCTTCGTCATCGATACCGGCGGCAAGGTCATCGCCGCATCCCAAGCCGGCAAATACAAGACGCTCTGCCAGTGTGTCGGTCTGGCCATGCTCATGCTGCCGATGTGGAGTCTCGCCGACGGCATGAACGCCACTCCGTTGTGGATGACCATCTACTACACCATCACCTACGCCCTGATCTATCTCGCGCTGATTCTGTGCCTGTATTCGGGCGGAGAATACCTCGTCAACACGTTCGGCGGCCGCAAGAAGGCCGCGAAGGAAGCCAAGTAGTCCAATGGGCGAAACCGAATTCCCGGCGGCCGCGGCCAGCCAATCGCACTGCGATGAGCTGG
>NZ_JDTK01000030.1 GCF_000770925.1 Bifidobacterium ruminantium DSM 6489
CGGCATCCGCATCGCGCGGGTGCCGGCTTTGCCATATGTGCGTATCGGCGGGCGGTGGCACAATGGGAGCCATGGCATCCAAAGGAAAACCGTCGCCTCGTTCCGCGGTGAAGCCGCTGAGCGACGAGCAAGTGGCGAAACTCGCGAAGAAGCATCATCTGGTCGATCCGACCCACGATTTCCCGACCGGCCCGCGCAAGGCCAACACCGCGGAAATCGAAGCGCAGCATCCCAAGGCCACGCAGCGTCTGCTGACCGGCTGCGACTTGGTCATGCGCACGCATAGCAAAATCCGCGTTTGGGGATTGGAGCACGTGCCGGAAACCGGTCCATTCATCACTGCCGCCACACATGTGACCATGTACGACGTGTTCGTGCCGATGGTTTCCATGTTCCATCAGGGCCGCCGTCCGCGATACATGGCCAAGGCGGAGATGGCCAAATGGCCGCTGATCGGCAAATGGTTCCAGCTGGTCGGCATGCAGCCGGTCGAACGTCGTGCCGGCAAGGCCAGGGCTATTGAGGAGACGTCCGTGGAGATTCTGACCTCCGGTCGTCCCCTGACCGTATGGCCGGAAGGCACCGTGACACGTGACCCGCAGAAGTGGCCGATGAGCATGAAGAACGGCGTGGGCGTGATCGCGCTTGAGGCCTCGCGTCGGCTCGGCTACCAGGTGCCGCTGTACTGTTCCGTGACGTGGGGTGCGGCGAGCATCAACCACTGGTGGCCGTGGCCGCGCAAGAATGTGGTGATGTGCTTCGATGAGGCGCTCGATTATTCGGATTTGCTGGATGGCTGCGATTCCTGGGGCAAGGACGTGCCGACCGATCGTGCCGACGAGCTGACCCGCCGCATCCGCGTGCGCATGACCGAGATCATGGCTGAGATTCGCGGCGAGCAGGCGCCTGACGGCTACTGGGACTACCGCACCATGAGCCGCGTGAAGGACTAACTGTCCGTCGCGTCGGCGGTTGCAGTGTGCGTGGTCGGCGGTAGCATAGAGCAAGTGTTGGAACGCGGCGGCCCGCGACGGGCGGCCGGAGCAATTCAAGGAGCTGAACAATGGCGAATGTGACGGTACTGGGCGCTGGCGCGTGGGGAACGGCCTTCGGTCAGGTGCTTGCCGACGCGGGCAACGACGTGACCATGTGGGCCATCGAACCGGAAATCGTGGAAGGCATCCGGGACCATCACCATAACGGCGTGCGTCTGCCCAGCGTGGAGAAGCTGCCGGACAACATGACCGCCACCGGCGACCGCGCCGAAGCCGTGGCTCATGCTGACATTGTCATCGTGGCCATCGCCGCGCAGTTCGCCCGCGTCGCACTGGCCGAATTCAAGGGACTCATCCCCGAAACCGCGCTCGTGGCATCCCTGATGAAGGGCATCGAACGCACCACCGGCAAGCGTATGGACGAAGTCGTCATGGAAACGCTCGACCTGCCGAAGGAACGTTTCGCCGCCATTTCCGGACCGAACCTGAGCAAGCAGATCGCCGACCGTGAGCCGGCCGCGACCGTGGTCGCCTGCGCGAACCTCGACAACGCGCGCAAAATCGCCACCGCCTGCACCACCGACTATTTCCGTGCGTTCGTGACGCGCGACGTGATCGGCCTGGAAATGTGCGGATCGCTGAAAAACGTGGTGGCGCTCGCCGTGGGCATGGCCCGTGGCGCTGGCTACGGCGAGAACACCGCGGCCATGATCGAAACCCGCGGTCTTGCCGAACTGACCGCGCTGGGCGAGGCGGCCGGAGCCGATCCGAAGACCTTCGCCGGACTTGCCGGCGTGGGCGACCTCATCGCCACCTGCGGTTCCCCGCTGAGCCGCAACTACACGTTCGGCTCCAACCTCGGCAAGGGGCTGAGCGTCGAAGAGGCCACCAAGGTGAGCAACGGCGTGGCTGAAGGCGTGCCGACCACCGACGCGGTTGTGGCGCTGGGCAAGCAGTACGGCGTGCCGACCCCGCTGGCCACGGCCATGAGCCACGTGCTGGACGACGGCATCTCCTGCGCGCAGATGCTGTCCGAACTGTTCGGCGAGGGCATCACCGAGGAGTAACAACCGGCTTGTATGCTGGATGCTTGGCAAAAATCCTGAAAAGTCATAAAAGTTAAGGAATAAAGGCTATAGATATGGCAAAAAAGCGCATTGTGGTGATGTACGGCGGCAAGGCCGACGAGCATTCGATCTCCTGCATCTCCGCTGCGAGTGCGCTGCGCGCGCTGGACACGGACAAGTTCGAAGCCATTCCGGTGGGCATCACCAAGGACGGCAAATGGATCGTCAACGGCGAGAATCCGCTCGGATGGAGCCTGGACGAAGGCCTGCCTACCGTGGAGAAGACCCCGGGTGTCAAGGATGTGGTGCTTGAGGTGGCTCTCGGCCAGGATGGCTTCTTCGCCCGCGAGGACGATGGCACGCTGACCCCGTTCGGCCATGTGGACGCGGTGTTCCCGGTGCTGCACGGACCGTTCGGCGAGGACGGCACCATCCAGGGTCTTTTCGAAATGATGGGCGTTCCGTACGTGGGTTGCGGTGTGCTCGCTTCCGCCGCCTGCATGGACAAGCATTACACGAAGGTGCTGCTCGCCGCCGCTGGCATTCCCGTTGCGCCCGGCATCACGCTCGACGCACGTTCCTTTGACAAGGCTTCCGAATTCAAGGCGAATGCCGATGCGATTATGGCGCAGGTTAGCGAAGCCGGCTTGCAGTATCCGCTGTTCGTCAAGCCGTCCCGCGCAGGTTCCAGCTTCGGCGTGACCAAGGTGGAGCATGAGGGCGATGCGGCCGAACTCGCGGCCGCCGTGTTCGAAGCGTCCCACCACGATTGGCGCATCCTTGTGGAACAGGGCATCGACGCGCGCGAAATCGAATGCGCGGTGCTGTGCCCGAAGGCCGGCGAAGCGCCGCAGGCCAGCTGGCCAGGTGAGATCGTGCTCGACAAGCGTGCCGAGGGCGACGACCAGTTCTACGACTTCGACAGCAAGTACATGGACTCCGCCGCAAGCCACGTGGAAGTGCCCGCCAACCTGCCGGAGGAGACGCTGAACCTCGTGCGCGAAACCGCCAAGAAGGCGTTCGTCGCCGTGGACGGTGCCGGTCTGAGCCGCGTGGACACCTTCGTGACCAAGGACGGCAAGGTGATGGTCAACGAAATCAACACCATGCCGGGATTCACGTCCATCTCCATGTACCCCAAGGCATGGGAGGCCACCGGCGTGCGCTACACCGACCTGATCACCAAGCTGATCGAAGGCGTGCTGCGCTGAGACGGCGCTCGCCGTGTGACACCCCTGCGTGGTGAGATTTCAAGCTGATATTCAGAGTACTGGTAGTACAGTGCTGAATATCAGCTTTTTTGTTTGCTCTTCGTAAGGTGACCATGACGTTTCCGCAATTTCCGCAGCAACCGCAATACCAGCAGGGGCCGGTTCCGCAATACCAGCCGAACAGCCCGCAATCGCCGCAGCCGCCGATCGACAATCGCAATAATCCATATCGCAATCCATTCGTCGAATGGCTGCAACGGGCGCGACGCGACTTCTCCAGAATCGGTGCGAGCCTATGCCTGATGGTGGTCATCTGGTACGCGCTCGCAACGGTGCTGGAAAGGGCGCTGTACGCCGTCGCGGGAGGCAAGGGCGACGTGCCGAACTGGGTCACGTACGTGGGCTCCGGCGTGCCGCTGTATCTGATCGCCATGCCGGTCGCGGTGATGCTCATGGGCAAATCGACGGTCATCGAAACCCGCAAATTCGACATGAAACCGGGCCTGTTCTTCAAATTGCTGCTCATGTGTCTGCCGATGATGTGGCTTGGCAGCGTGGTCGGCAGCATGCTGTCGATGGCGCTGTCCAACGGCGAGGCGACGGACCGCGTCTCCGATCTCGCCATGCAGACGAATATTTGGAACGTCGTTTTCCTAGTGATCGTCGGGCCGATTTTCGAGGAATGGCTATTCCGCAAGCAGCTGATCGACCGCACCCGCAAATACGGCGAGAAAACGGCGATTCTGCTGTCCGGACTGGCGTTCGGCCTGTTCCACATGAACCTGTTCCAATTCTTCTACGCGTTCCTGCTGGGAATCATGTTCGGCTACGTCTACACGCGCACCAGCAAGCTGCGTTATTCGACGGCCATGCACATGATCGTCAACTTCAACGGGGGCGTGCTCGCGCCGTGGATTCTGACGCGCGTCGACCTGGACCAGCTGGAGAAGGTGTCCGAGGCCGCGGAAAACGGCAACACGGTGGCGATGGAGCAGTGGGCTTCGCAGAACATCGCCGGACTGGCGATCATGGTCGTCTATTTCCTGCTGTACGGCGCCGTGATTCTCGCCGGATTCGTGCTGCTGATACGCAACTTCAGGAAAGCCGAATTCTACACCGCGCCGGAGGAGCTGCCGCGTGGGACCGGCGCCAGAACCGTGTACGGCAACGTCGGCATGATCACGTTCATCGTGCTCACGGTGCTGCTGACGGCGATCAGTCTGTTCCTATAGCCGCAGTCGCGCGGATTATGAAGGCCGGCCGGGGATACGTTCCCGGTCGGCCTTTCTGTTGCCCGCATAGCTTGTGTTGCGTGCGTTGCGCACGCCGCTGCCGCTATTCGCCGCTGCCGACCGCGCGGTGCTCAAGATAATCGGCATGCGCGATCGACTGCGCCACCGCATCCGCCATCGTGGACAGCAGCAGGTCGTTTTTCGCGAACGCGTAGATCGTGCCGTCGATGCCGTACGGGGTGAAGCCGTTGAGCTTCACCACCGGCTTGTATTGCGGGTTGGCAAGCCCCACGGTCGCATGTTCCACGGTGCTGACGATGTCGGCCTTCATACGCTCCACATCCACGCCCGCCTTCGCGGTGAACGGCACCGACACCAGGCACTCGTTCGACGGGTCGAGCTTTTCCAGCGAGGCGGTGTTCAGAATGGAATTCGGAATGACCATCTCGTTGCCGTTGCGCTCGCGCACGATGGTCTGACGCCAGTTGATGTCCTTGACGGTGCCGGCGACGCCCGCCACCTTGACGTAATCGCCCGGCTGGATGACGCGGCCGAGCATGAGCCCGAATCCGCCGATCACATTGGCGATCGTATCCTTCAAGCCCAGCGACACCGCAAGACCGCCGATGCCAAGCGCCGTGAACAGGGT
This sequence comes from Bifidobacterium ruminantium DSM 6489, assembly GCF_000770925.1. Classification (GTDB taxonomy): domain Bacteria; phylum Actinomycetota; class Actinomycetes; order Actinomycetales; family Bifidobacteriaceae; genus Bifidobacterium; species Bifidobacterium ruminantium. Next base: position 5,155 of record NZ_JDTK01000030.1, read on the forward strand.
GGTCGGATTGATGCCGAACACCGGTTGCAGCAGCGTGCCGATGGCGAACACCCACACCACCACGCGCAGGATGTTGACGAAGATGGATGCGTTCGGCACCTGCGATTTGTCGAGCACGCGACGCACCACCTTGGTGAGCGCCTTGTCGATGAGCGCGGCGACGATGAGCACGACGGCGAGCAGGATGAGCTTGCTGTAGTTTTTGGCAAGCCAGTGCATGAGAATTTCAACTGGATCCATGGCTGCCTAGTCTACACAGGGGACGTTGCGCAACGCTTGCGATTGACTGGATGATTCCTGATCCGCCGGCTGGCCGCAGCGGAGCATAATGGATTCCGTAGGATGCGTTGGACAGCGAAAAGGGGTGCGACATGGGCAATGTCGTGGATTATGTGCGGCGCGAGTTTCATGGATTCGCGGAGCTGCCGTTCGGCGATGTCGATTCGCTGGTGCTGGCTGAGCTCTCATATATGCGGCTTTCCGGCTTGGTTCCGGCGTTCGGCGAGGCGAGGTCGGTGGCGACGGTGCCGATTCGAGAGCTGCTGCGTGCGGAAAGCTATGACGACATGTTCGTTTCGAATTCCTTCGATATGAACGAGTATCGGCTCGCGTTGCTGCGTGCCGTCTGCGAATCGCCGCGTTTCCGCGCGTTGCGTGTCGGCGAGTACGCGGAGCGTCTGAGCGAGCGCGAACAGCAGCAGTTCGCCGCGATGACGTTCGACGTGGGTTGCGGGTCCGTCGATTCGCTGTATGTAGCCTTCCGTGGCACCGATGGCACGCTTGTCGGATGGAAGGAGGATTTCAATATGGCGGTGCGTTGCCCGGTGCCGTCCCAGGAATCCGCGTATCGGTATGTGAACTCGATTCTGGACAGGTCGGAAGGTTTCCTTTCGTCGGGCGATTCGCCCGCGGTCATGCTCGGCGGGCATTCGAAAGGCGGCAATATGGCCGTGTATGCGGCCATGCGTATCGCGCACGATGACATCGAAGTGGCTGGCGAGCGCGCGCGGCGGCTCGGATTGCTGCCCTCATTGGGTGGGCCAGTGCGGGGTCGCAACAGACGGATCTCCCGCATCTTTTCCCATGACGGGCCGGGCCTTCCGAAATCGACGGTGCGCGGTCAGGCGTACCGTGCAATCGAATCGCGTATCCGCAAAACCGTGCCCGAATCGTCCGTCGTGGGCATGCTGCTGCAATCGAATGCGCCAGTGCGCATCGTCAAAGCGGATGCCATCGGCATCATGCAGCATATGGGAAACAGCTGGCAAGTGGCGGAAAATGGCGATTTCGAACAGGTGGACGAGCTGACGGCCGGCGCGCAGCTCATCAAACGAACCCTCGACGGGTGGCTTGACACCGTAAGCCAGGAGCAGCGCGAGCGCGCCATCGACCAGATCTACGGGATCTTCGCGGCGGCGGGATACGGCAATATCGCCGATTTGGTGGAGCATTGGACGGATTCGCTGCCGAAGATTGTGGAGGCGGCGCGCAATACGGATCGGGAGACGCGCGGACTCATCAGGGCGGTGATCAAGGCGATTCCGGTCAGCGCGGCGAAGGCGGTGCGCGAGGGCTGAAGCGGGTTGAGTGCCGAGGCGGGCTGAAGCGCGTGCCGAGGCGGGGCTATGGGCGGATGCAACGGCTGGTCGGGATGGTTGCCGAGCCGCATTTCGGCCGATTCATGTGTCACGATCCTCGAAAAGGCGTGAAAAATGGAATTGTGACACATAAGTGCCGCGCAAATGACACACGAGTGCCGCGCAAATGACACATAAGAAGGGCAATGGAGGGCATCGGGGCGCTGATGATCCGGATGCATCCCCGTTCGCTGACGTAGGATGGTGCGGTGCGGACGCATAATTGTGGAAGCATAATGGAATGCGGAATGTCGACGGCTGCGAAAGGGGTGTGCAATGGGCAACATCATCGATTACGCGCGTACGGAGACGCGCGATTTCGGCGAGCTTCCCTTCCGTGAGGCCGACGCGCTCGTGCTCGCGCAGCTTTCGTACGACGACGTGCCGGAATGCGTGCCGCGGCTTGACGACATCGAATCGCGATACGGCACGTTGCGTGACCGTGTGAAGCAATTCGACCCGCGCCATCCCATATGCTCCGTGCGGATGCTGCGGAAACCTCCATTCGACGGTGTGACGATCGCGCGCGCCGACGACGAGCTGCACCATGGAAGCGCGGTGCCCGACCATAATGTCGAGAACGTGGGCTTGGTCGATCCGCAGGTGACGCACGATTTCTACCATGCCATCGCCGCGAATCCGCGTTTTTCCGGCATTGAGATGGGCGCTTTTCTCGAGCAGTTCGACGGCGATGAGCAGACGCAGTTCGCCGCCGCGACCTATCGCCTGCCGTCCGGCATGCTGGTTGTGGCGTTCCGCGGTACTGACGATTCGCTCGTGGGTTGGAAGGAGGACTTCAACATGGCCTTCCAATACCCGGTGCCGGCGCAGGTGACCGCCGCCGACTATCTTGCCAGGGTGGCCGAGTTGTGGAAGGATGTTCCGATCGTGCTCACCGGCCATTCCAAAGGCGGCAATCTGGCCGTTTATGCGGCGATGAACGCTGAGGACGGGGTGAAGGACCGCATCGAACGCATCTATTCGCTGGATGGCCCCGGATTTCCCGAGGCCGTGGTGAATAGTTTCGAATACTCGAGCGTGAGCGGCCGCATCGTCAAAATCGTGCCGGACTCGTCGGTGGTGGGCATGGTGTTGGAAACCCCGGAGCGCTGCATCGTGGTGAAGTCCGACGTGGAGGGCATTATGCAGCATTTCGCGTTCTCCTGGCGGATGCACGGCGACGAATTCGACAAGGTGGAGGATGTGGCCAGCAGCTCGGTCACTTTCAACAAGGCGCTGAACAAATGGCTGGCCAACCTGTCCAAGGAGCAGCGGGAACGCGCGGTGGACGCGTTGTTCGCGGTGCTTGAGGCGTCCGGCGCGGGCAGCATCTCCGCGATGATGGCGGCCGGCCCGAAGGTCATTCCAGAAATGCTCGGCACTTATGTCGGATTGAGCGGCGAGGATCGGCGCAATCTGAATCAGGCGCTGGTGATTATGCTGCAGGCCGCGCTCGCCCGCAATCCGAAGGTGCGGCGCAAGTGAGTGGTCGCGTGTGATGGTATGGCGGGACGAAGCGTCCGTCGTTGATCGCCACAATAAAATGCGACATGGTGTGCAGTTTGTTCTAGACAGTCTGTATAATAACCCGCGTTGCGTATATGAAGCGACCGTCCATAAGGGGGACCATGCCACGTCCACGCCGCGATTCGGAGATTCTGCCAGCGAAGGAACGTCTCGAAAACGCGTTCTGGGAACTGCTTTCCGAACGGGAATACCGCAAAATCACCGTCACCGACATCGTGCGGACGGCGGATGTGAATCGCAATTCCTTCTATTACCATTTCGCAGGACTGCCCGAGCTTGCCGACTCCGCCATCCTGCACGCCGTGGAGAACACGCCTATGCCCGGCACGCCCGACGCGAGCTTCGATCCCGGCACCGAATGGCGCAAGCATGTGACCGCGTTGCTGCGCGATCCCGAGCAGCGTCAGCGGCTCGACCGTCTCGCCCTGCTGGCCGGCTCGCACAGTTCGCCGGAATTGGTCGAATCGATGCGGGAATTCGGCAGGCTTACTTTGATTTCCGTGTTGGGGCTTGACGCGGATCATCTCGACCTGAAAACCGATCTGATGCTCGACTTCACCGTCGGAGGTATGCTCGCGGTGCTGCGCCGCTGGCCGAAACTGCACGAACAGCTGCCGATGGATGCTGTGTTCAACGAGGATCTGGCGGTGCTGGCCACGGGCCTGTTCATGTCCATGTCCAAAACCGACATGCTGGGTTATTGGAAGCGCATCTTCAGCAGTGGTTTCGTGGCGGGGCAGGGCGTGCAGAGCGAAGCCGAACAGAAAGCCGAACAGTGAACGATGTGCCGCATGTCGTGACTTGTCGGTGGTAGAAACGTCTGTAGCGGCGCTCTTCCAGGGCGCGGCGGGCGCATGATACGCGCACGCAACAGCACGACAGGGAGGTTGTTCCATGATCAACGAAGCCTACAAGGCCATGCTCGGCGGCAAATCCGTGATCCGCGAGCTGAGCGAATACGCGACCGCGCGCGGCGCCGAAATCGGCTATGAGAACGTATTCGACTATTCGCTGGGCAACCCGAGCGTGCCGTGCCCGCAGGATTACACGGACGCCGTGATCGACCTGTACAAGACGGCCGAGCCAGTGGCATTGCACGGTTATTCGCCTTCCCTGGGCATTCCGTCGGTGCGCAAGGCGATCGCCGACAGCCTCAACCGCCGCTTCGGCATGGATTACACGGCTGATTACATCTTCCCGACTACGGGTGCGGCGGGCGCGTTGGCGCACGCGCTGCGCGTGGTGACCAAGCCGGGTGACGAGGTGATCACCTTCGCCCCGTATTTCCCGGAATACCAGCCGTATGTGAACGGCACCGGCGCGCACCTGACCGTGGTGCCCGCGGACACTGAGAACTTCCAGATCAACTTTGAGGCCTTCGAAAAGGCGCTGAACCCGGGAACCGCGGCGGTGCTCATCAACACCCCGAACAATCCGTCCGGTGCGGTCTACTCCGCCGAGACGCTGACCCATCTGGCCGAGGTGCTCAAGGCCAAGCAGGTCGAGTACGGCCATGACATCTTCCTGATCTCCGACGAACCGTACCGCGAGATCGTGTTCGACGGCGGCGAGCAGCCGTATCCGAGCAAGTTCTACGACAACACGCTGTCCTGCTATTCGTATTCGAAGTCCCTGTCGCTGCCGGGCGAGCGCATCGGCTACGTGGCCGTGAATCCGCGTGCCACCGACGCCGAGCTGATCGTGCCGATGTGCGGACAGATCAGCCGCGGAACCGGCCACAATTGCCCGTCTTCCACCGCGCAGCTGGCTGTGGCCAAGGTGGTGGACGAGACGAGCGACCTGTCCGTGTACGAGACCAACATGAACCTGCTGTACGACGCGCTGACCCGTCTGGGCTTCGACGTGGTGCGCCCCGGCGGCACGTTCTACATCTTCCCGAAGGCGCTGGAGGAGGACGCGAACGCGTTCTGCATGAAGGCCAAGGATTATGACCTGATCCTCGTGCCGTCCGACAGTTTCGGCGTTCCTGGCTACTTCCGCATGGCGTACTGCATCGACACCGACAAGGTGAAGCGTTCCATCGGCGCTCTCGAGCGTTTCGTGCACGAGGTGTACGGCCTCTGAGACCGCGTCACAGCTCCCACTGCTTGAGCTCGGCGACGAGCTGGACGTAGAATTCACGCACGTCGAATCCGGGGATGTTCTCGCGGTTCAGGTCGATCATGTCCGCATGCGAGATGCCGCGCTTGCCCTTCGGCTCAAGCCAGGTGAAGCGGTCGCCCCACGGGAATGATGATTTGGCGACCAGTCCGTCGTTCGGCCCGTCGAACCATTTGACCAGCGAATGCGTGAAGTTCAGAGGGAACCTGCCGCCAGTCGCATGCCTCAGGCATGAGCCGACGCTGTGGCATATGATGCCCGCGAACTGTCCGTTGTTTACCGGTTCCGCCAATGCGGAGCCGGTGTCCGTGCCATCGTCCACGCCGTCGTCCGTGTTGGCGGACATGCCGCTGGTCATGGCATTATTCGGAACGCCGCGAGCGGTTTGAGCAGCGGGGAAGGGCTCCGCGAGCATCTCAGCGTTCAGATTCGAGCATCCGGCCTGCGTGAGGTCGCGCACCGCGGCCAGGAAATCCGGATGGGGGTCTCCCAGACGTTCCGCGGCGGCGTTGTAGGCGGACGCCACCCGATGCCGTGTGAGGGGGGAGGCCTTCGACAGCAGATAATCGGCGAATCCGCAACCACGATGTGGCGTATTGATGGTGGTCAGCGACGCGACGTAGGGCGCGGCTCCGCAACGGGCGATCGCGTAGCGCATGTCGAGTCCGCCTTTGGAATGCGCTATCACGTTGACTTTGCCACATCCGGACATTCCCACGATGTCCCGTATACGTTCGGTCAGTTCGCGCGCGCTGTCGCGTACGGAGGCTGCCGATTGATGGTTGCCGTAGTAGATGGTCGCGCCGTTGCGCCGCAGCTCGTCGGGAATGCGCCCCCAATAATCGAACACGTCCGAATCGCGGAAAAACACGCCATGCACCAGCAGTATCGGATATTTCGTGGCGCAGATCCGTTCGTCCTCGCGGCTGGCGTCAAGCCGTTCCTTCGCCTCCTCCACGACGGTCTCTGTATCCAATATATGAATGATCTTGAGCAGCATGACCAGATTCACGACTGGAATCCAGCCGCAGATCATTCCCATGGCGCGGGTTTTGACGCCAAGCTGCACGGAACTGACGTACGCGGCGATCATGCCTCGCCAGAACAGCAGGCTCTCCACCAGAAAACAGGAGGCCGCTCCGCAGATCCACAGCTTCCAATCCGACGGAATCAGGCGGAAGGCGAGCACCGTCTGCATGACGACCGAGAACGCCGCCGACCACCAGAACACCTTCAGCGCGGCCACGGCCCGGTAGCAAATCTTCAGCTTGCTGTCCCGCAGCTTTCTTGGGTGCGTCGGGATGCCCGGCATCGCGATTGCGGCCACGCTCGTGACGATTGCGCCGATCACGACCAGTGCCAGATTTGTGCTGCCGAGATGCGCGTTGACCAACGGGGATACGCAGTTCGCGACCGCCGCGATGATGGTCGCATCGATGGCCAGCCAAAGTGTTTCCGCCATGGTGTTGTGTTGCATGTTATGGATTTCGTAGGAAATGTTCTATTGATTGTAAAATTACAGCCTGTTATCGACGGTTTGCCGTAAATTGTCGACAATTCTGCTCAAGGTCTCGCTGAACGTCTTCTGATCGGCGTACATGGAATCGAACAAGGTGTCGAGATTCGCGCGGAAATCCTTGGGCAGGATGGCGCAATCGCGTTCGGCGATCCTGCCGAGGCGCTTCTCGCCGGGATGGGTGCGGCGGTTCAGCGCGAACAGCACGTCGAAATACGATTCCATGAACGCGGCGACGCGATGGTTGACGGCGATTTTGTCACCCCGGCTCGCGGCCGTGCGGATTTGCTTGTCGTACGACGGCAGATTGCCGGTGAGCAGGCGCATGTTGCGGCTGATGATGTTGCGCCGCAGCGCTTCCGGGAACGGCACGTCGAAGCGTTGGCGGGCCGCGGCGTACCGTCCGTCGCGGTCGAACAGGATTCTGCTGGTGAGCATGTTGTGCCACATGCACGTCGTGTAGCCGTTGTTCGCGTGGAACCGTTCCACTACATCGGCGACGTTGTCCGAAAACCGGTCCAGATTGCGGTACAGGATGTCGATTCCGACGCCGTCGTTGAGCGTGCAGTCGTCCTCCGTCTCCCAGAAATCGTTGTCGATCTCCATATGACCGCAATATTTGTCGAGCAGCCGACGCCGCCGCTCCGCCGGCACGGTTGCGGTGACGTACACATACACGTCGTAATCGGATTTCTTATCGTTGTCTCCGGCGGCGCGCGAACCGCCCAATGTGATGGCCTCCACTTCCGGCCATACGGACATTGCCACAACCAATTCATCAACCAATGACATCGTTTACCTCTCTGCCTCATTGCCTGAGTGATGCCTCGTTGCACCACGTTATGCAAACGCTTCCATCGTAACATACCGATCGGTAACTGTCGATTTTTGGCTGGTTTCCAAATCTCGGTTTCCTTGGCTCCACGATAGGGCGGTTTAAGTCCACGGGTGCGATGCCGTCCGCGCAGACTGTCGACAAGTCCAAGCTGACCGGCCGCGATCGAATCCGCCGGCAAGCTGGCCGAGAAGGCTGGTCTGGCACGAACCGGCGCGTCTGTGGCCGCCGTCGCTGGCGTGCTGGTGCTTCTGACCGCGCTCGGTGCTGGTCTCGAACATGAGACGACGGCCAGCAGGATGGCGATCGACAGCACGCCGAGCGACGCGTTGCCGGTGATCGACGTGGTTGTGGCCACCAGGAAGGTGCCGATGATCGAAGCGGTCT
>NZ_JDTK01000031.1 GCF_000770925.1 Bifidobacterium ruminantium DSM 6489
ACTGAATCTCCTTGCCGTCCTTCAGCAGGGCAACGCAGGCCTTGTAGGAATCGCACTTCTCGCCCTTGGTGGATCCGGAGACGGCCGCCATATTGGCCTGGATGGTCTTGCCATCGGCACTGCCGCCCTTCTGTGCGGCGAGCGCGGCGAGGATGATGCCGTCATAGGTTTCAGCACCGTAGGTGGTGGTGTTTTTCAGGTCGACACCGGTGGACTTGAGGCGCTTGACGAAGTCGTCAGACGGGTTGACGCCAGGGATGGTGCCCTTCGAGCCCTTGAGCAGGCCCGCGTCGAGCTCGCTGGAGTAGTCGGAGGTGTTGCCGTCGACGAAGTACAGCTTGTGCATGTCCACTCCCGCGGAGGCGAGCGCCTTCAGCAGCGGCTTGGTCTGATCGAAGGCGATGACGAGCGTCGCGTCCGGATTGGATGCCTTGATTGCGGTGGCAATTGAGGAGAAGTTCGTTTCGGTCGGGTCGAAGGTATCCTTTTCTCCATAGACGATATTGACGCCGGCCTCGGATGCGGTTTTTGCGATGGTGTCGCGCAGGCCGGTGCCGTATTCGTCGTTGAAGACCGCGATGG
>NZ_JDTK01000032.1 GCF_000770925.1 Bifidobacterium ruminantium DSM 6489
CTTCTGCACGCCGTCCTGGGCGATCAGGTTGCCCATGACCGCGCCCTGCACGGTGTCCGGCGCGACGGTGCGGAAGAAGTAGTCGGAAAGGCCGGAGAAGCTGGCCGAGGTGGCGGCCATCGATAGCATCGGAACGTTCTGTGAGGTGATGGACTTGTAGGTGTTCTTGACCACGGAACTGGAGGCCGGGCCGATGATGAATGACGGGTTCTTGCTCAGCACGGACTGTGCCGCAGACGTGTTCTGGTCGGCATGGTCAGCATCGGACGTATCGGCGTCTACGGTGGTGATCTTGTTGCCGAGCACGCCACCAGCATCGTTGATGTCTTTGACGGCAAGTTTTTCGGCGGCCAGTTCCGGCGGGGCCAGGTAGGCCAGTGAGCCGGTTTCCGGCCATAGGCCACCAAGCACGAACTTACTGGTTTTGGTGCCGGAGGTGCTTGCCGAACTGCTGGATGAACTGGACGAGTTGGATGAACCGCAGCCGGCGAGCGCCATGACTGCGGCGGCCACCATGGCGGTGGCTGTGATGGACAGTTTCCTCATGCCCTTCATGTTGATCTTCTTCATTTGAATCACCGTTTCCTCTCTTGGCTCCGCTGATTGCCGAACCCTTGGTGACGATTATCGAGATGTGTTGCTCGACCATCTTGAATCGCACTATAAGTGCCGAGGAAACCGAATGTGTATGCGTGAAGTTAACCGAAGGTGAAGCCCGAAAACTGTTGGAAACACAAGGTTTTGAGCTTGTTTTCAGGCATGCCGAAGCCGCTGTCGGGCAGTGCCCCAACAGCGGTAATCGGAATTGAGAATTTTGAATCATAGGGGGAAATCGCGGAACGCGTGCGGAGACCGCCGTCCGAGCCCGAAGGCGTACGAACGTACGTCGAGCGGCAAGGAAAGGCGGTATACGCTCCGTTCCGCGATTTCCTGGGTCCTACCTTCCTTCCTCTTGAACCTCTTCTTCCAGGTTGCCCAGGTAGAGGGAGACGACTTTCGGATCGTTCATCAGGTCGCGGCCCTTGCCGGAGTAGGCGTTGCGTCCTTGGTCGAGGACGTAGCCGCGATCGCAGATCTGCAGACAGCGGCGGGCGTTTTGTTCGACGATGACTACGGAGACTCCGGCTTTGTTGACCTGGCGCACGCGGATGAAGGTCTCGTCCTGAAGCATTGGGGACAGACCTGCGGAGGGCTCATCGAGTAGGAGGACGGATGGTTTCATCATGAGAGCGCGGGCCATGGCCACCATCTGACGTTCGCCGCCGGAAAGCTGGCCGGCGAGCTGGTTTTTGCGCTGGCCGAGTTTGGGGAAGATGGAGCACACGTAGTCGAAGCGTTCGTTGAACAGTTTCGGTGCTTGGAACGCGCCCATGTGCAGGTTTTCCGCGATGGTCAGGCTGGGGAAGACGTTTTCGGTCTGCGGCACGAAGCCGACGCCACGGGAGACGAGTTTGTCGGCGCGCAGGTTGGTGATGTCCTCGCCTTTCAGCAGCAGCTTGCCGGAGTGGATGTGCACCAGGCCGAACAATGATTTGAGCAGGGTGGATTTGCCTGCGCCGTTCGGGCCGATGATGCCGACGATCTCGCCTTCATGCAGGGTCAGGGATGCGCCGTTCAGGATGTTCACGCCGGGAATGTATCCGGCCACCAAATCGACCGCGTCGAGCAACGGTTCGCCTTCGGGCTCGCCCATGTGGATCTGCGCGCGGGTCAGCGGCTCGTCGGCCACGCTTGCGATGTCGCTCATTTCAGGCCTCCTTCAGGTCTTCCAGCACGGAATCGTCGCCCAGGTCCACGTTCGCGTGGGCGCCCAGGTATGCGTCGATCACGGCCGGATCGTTCATCACGCTCTTCGGTTGGCCTTCGGCCACGATCTTGCCTTCCGCCATCACGGTGACCCAGTCGGCGATGTGTCTCACCATGTTGATGTCGTGTTCGACGAACAGCACTGTGGTGCCTTCCTCGCGCAATGCCATGATGTGGTCGAGCAGCGATTGTTTCAGCGCGGGGTTCACGCCTGCCATCGGCTCGTCCAGCATGACCAGTTTCGGGTCGGACATCAGCGCACGCGCCATTTCCAGCAGCTTGCGTTGGCCGCCGGAAAGCGCGCCGGCGTAATCGTCCTTCTTTTTGATCAGGAGGAACCGTTCCAGCAGCGCTTCCGCTTTTTCGATGTTCGCCTGCTCCTGCTTTTTCCACATGCCGGGGAACAGCGCGCGGAACATGCCCTCACCCGGTTGCACGGGGGCACCGAGGAGCATGTTGTCGAGCACGGTCAGACGGCTCATCACCTTGGTCAGCTGGAAGGTGCGGACCATGCCCATGCGCGCCACTTTCTCGGGTTGCACGTGGGCCATGTCCTTGCCGTCGAACTGCCAGGTGCCGGTGTTCGGCGTATCGAAGCCGGTCATCAGGTTGAAGAACGTGGTTTTGCCGGCGCCGTTCGGTCCGATCAGCGCGGTGATGCCATGCCGTTCGATTTCGAAGTGGCTCACGTCCACGGCGGTCATGCCGCCGAATTTGCGGGTCACGTTGTCGGCCACGAGGATCGGGTCGGGCTTGTGCACGCCCGGCTTGTTTTCGACGAATTTCAGATCGTCGGTGACTTTGTCGCGATAGGCGGTGGAGATGAGGGTTTCGCCTTCCGGAGCTTTGGTGGCCCATTTGGTGAGGTCCTGGAATGGTACGCCGGGCTGCACACCGGATACGGGTTGCACGCCGGTTGCGGGTTGCGTGGCCGGCTGCGTGCCAGTGGTCGGAGAATTCGTTGTATCAGGCATGGAAAGCCAACTCCTTTCGGTCGCCCAACAGGCCTTGTGGTCTGAAGATCACCAGGCACATCAGCGCGACGCCGACGATCACCCAGCCGAGGGCTTCGATCTGGTTGGAAGAGATGAGGGTTTCGGGAACGGTGTTGCGCATGATCTCCTTGACGAAGGTGAGCAGCACCCACAGCACGCAGGAGCCAAGCACCGGGCCGAGAATCGTGGCCGCGCCGCCCAGCAGCAGAATCGTCCACACGTAGAAGGTGACGGTGCGGCCGAGCGAATCGGGCTGTACGGAACGCGGCAGGACGAAGATGATGCCGGCGATCGCGCCGAACAGGCCGCCCAGAATCAGCGATTCCATCTTGTATCGCGTCACCGGCTTGCCAAGCGAACGGATCGCGTTCTCGTCCTCGCGGATGCCTTTGAGCATGCGGCCCCACGGCGAGTGGAACCAGCGCCAGCACAGCAGCGCCGCGATCACCACCAAAACCCATGCCACGATGCGCAGCCACCAGGAGTTGGCGATGTTGTTGCTGTACGTCCACAGCAGGAACGTGGTCGAACCGTCCGGCAGCGGCGAAAGCGATTCGAATTTCTCGGTGAAGTCCTGCGGTGAGATGCCCGCGGAACCTCCGGTGAAGTTCGTCATGGCCGTCGATCTGCCGATGATGCGGATGATTTCCGCGGCGGCCAATGTGACCATGGCCAGATAGTCGGGTCCGAGCTTCAGCGTCGGAATGCCCAGCAGCAGCGCGTAGATGACCGCGAGCGCGAGCGCCGCGCATACGGAGGCGAACAGGTTGCAGCCCATCGACTGCGTGATGGCGAATCCGTAAGCGCCGAGGAGCATGAAACCGGCCTGGCCCATGTTCATAAGGCCCGTCATGCCGAAGTGAATGTTCAAACCGATGGCGGCGAGTACGTACGCCGCTGTGGTCGGGGCGATCAGCTCGCCCGCCGCGTTGGAGATGATTGTCATGATGTCCATGGATCAGCCCACCCTTTGCTGCTTGCCGAAGATGCCCTGCGGGCGCACCAGCAGAACGATGATGAGGATTGCCAGCGCGCTGGCGTAACGCATATCGTTGGGGATGACGAGCGAGCTCATGTCCGCCACGATGCCGATGACCAACGATCCGATCAACGCGCCGTTGGCGGTGCCGAGGCCGCCGAGCGTCACCGCGGCGAACATCAGCAGGATCAGGGTCGCGCCGGTGTTCCAGGAGATGCCGTTCAGGTAGACGCCGAGCAGCACGCCGGACAGGGCTGCCATCGCGCACGAGAGGATCCAGACCACGCGGACCACCTGGTCCACGTTGATGCCGGATGCCGCGGCGAGCGCCGCGTTGTCGGACACGGCTCGTGTGGCGCGGCCGAGTCGCGTCTTGTAAAGGAACAGGGTGACGCCGACGATCACGCAGATGGCGATGAGCGCGGAGACCAGCGTCGGCATGTCGGTGGTGATCGGTCCGAGCTGGAAGCTGTCCGGCACCGATTTGACGATGCCTTTGATGTCGCCACCGAAGAAGAACTGGAACGTGTACTGCAACGCCATGGACAGGCCGATGGTGACGATCATCTGCTGCATGGTGCCGACGTGGCGTCTGCGTAGCGGCCCCCAGACGATTTCGTTTTGGATGAAGCCGGTCAGCGCGCCGATGACGATGGCGAAGATGGCGGAGGCGATGAGCGGCATGTGCAGCATCTGCGTGCCGACGTATGCCATGAGGCCGCCGAGCGTCACCTGTTCGCCGTGTGAGAACGACTGCAGGCCGGTGGTGCCGTAGACGAGGTTCATGCCGACGGACATGAGGCCCAGCATCAGACCGAAGATAATGCCGGAATACAGTTGCTGCCAGATGCGTTTGCCGACATTGGAGCCGTCTTTTTTGACTGGCGATTGCGTGGCCGCCGTCGATCCGGATGTGCCGGTCGCGCCTTTCGTGCCGTTTGCCGAGCCGGACGATCCGGATGTGCCGGACGTGCCGCTGCCGGCGGAATCGCCCGCCTGGTCGAATCGGACAACGCCGCGCTGCTTGTCGAAGCTGGCTTTCCTGATCGTCACCGTCGCGCTGCTTGCCTTCAGGCCGTGCTCTTGCGCAACGGACGCGTCGATGGTGACGGTGTAATCGCCGTCATCGGCAACGGAGAAGGCCCATTTGCCGTCCGCCGCAGTTTTGGTTTCCGCGGTTGCCTTGCCGGACAGCGTGATGGTGACGTCGGCGATCGGCTTCTTGTCGGCGTCCTGCAGGATGCCGTTGACGCAGCCGTTGCTGGCGGTCGGATTGCATTCATCGACGGCCTGCGCGCCGGAATCGGCGGCGGACGCGATGGCGGGAGGGAGTACGAAAAGCATCGAGAGAACGGCGACAATCGAACAGAGTATGACGATTCCCGGTCGACGATGCCGTGTGAGATACGTTACGGCTGTCATAGGTTTTTCCTCTCTTGTTGCTTTCACAACGTAGGAGAGGAAACAGCTCGCGCGGTTGCGCTCAGATTTCCTGAACGTTACCCGATGACCGCCCGTGTAACGTGAAAATTACGCGAGGCTGAGCCGGTGACAGCTATGCGTGGCCGCCCAGCATGGCGATGCCGAATCCGAGCGCCACGCAGGCGAGCGGCACCGCGACCGTGGCAGCGCCGTAGCCCAGGGCCATGGCGAAACGGCGTTTGCGAATCAGCGACAGCACCTCGTTGATCGCCGACGAGAATGTTGAGAATCCGCCGAGGAACCCCACAACGAACGTCATTACCGTGCCCATATCCACCGACTGCGCATAGTACGACATCATGGCGATGCCGGCGCACAGGGAAGCGACACCGTTGATGACGAGCGTGGCCAGGGGGAAGCTGTGGTTGCCGTCACGGTTCCAGCTGCGTTGGATCGACACGTCAAGCACATAACGGGCCATGGCGCCGATGCCGCCGAACAGGCAGATCATCCAGGTCATCAGCGCACCTCCCCTGTGGTCGGGTCGGCGACGAGCGGAATTTCCGCGGTGACCGGCTTGGGTTCGAAGCTGGGCAGAGGTGCGACGGGTTGCGATGACTGCGGCTGCGATTCGATTTTCGGCACCTGCCCGGTCTGCGCGACCTGCTGGGCGACCTGGGCCGCCTGCTGTGCCGCCTGCGCGGCCTCCAACGCGGCCTGCGCGGCCGAATGCGCCGCATCCGCCACCCTCACGTGGCGCACGCCCTGCACGCCCGGCACGTTGTTCTGCACGTTTTGCGCGTCCGGCACGTCCGATTCGCCCGAATCGGCCATGGGGACCGTCTGCGTAACACTCTGCGTAGCCGATACTGCAGTGTCGGTCATCTGGACGTCCTGCACGATGCCGTACGCGTCCGAATCGCCCGAATCGGACATTGAGGATACGGAAGCCGTGGAGGCATCGGCGATCGCGTTACGGACCCGCTTGCGTGTGCCGCGCGCCAGCAACGCCTGCATCAGCGCCACGCCAACCGCGGCCGCGATCAGACCGCCAGCGAAACTTCCCGCAAGATAGCCGAGCGCGCTGCCGAAACGCTGCTCGCGCATGCCTTCCATGGTTTCCAACATCACGCCGGACATCGTCGATAGTCCGCCAAGCAAACCAAGCCCGACGCCACGGCTGACGGCCTGCCGCACCCTGCGGCGCAGCCACGACGCGGTCGCCATGTATTCGGTCAGCATCGCAAACAGGAAGCAGGCGAGCATATTCGACACGAACATGCCCACCACGAACGGCGAACCGTTCACCGACGGCAGCAGCAGGTCCGTGGCACGACGGAACCCGACGCCGACGAAGCCGCCGACGAACACCACGAGATACATCAGACCATCGGCAAGAGGGTTGAATCGCGCCTGCATGCGTTTCATCGGCGCGAGCGGAATCTGCGGCGGATGCTTGGATGCGGCGGCACCGGACGGGCGCACATCCGCACGCGCCACTTCGGCGACGTCGATCGACTGTGTGGCGGGATTCGGCTCATCACCCGCGTTTGGCGAGTCTGCCGCCCGTTGTTCTTGCGATTCCATCACGTTCCCCTTGTACTTGGCTTTCCGCGGACAGCGTCGTTCCGCCCCAGCCATATGGCAACGAGCTGGCCGCAGGTGCCGTCTTCCTAACCTTGTACGAGTCTACACGTGCGTTGCAACCAAACATCGAACATGTCCGATTCAGTGGATAACTGTGGATAACTTCGGGTGGCCCTAGACGTCTACGAATGGTTATGGAAGACGGTACGGCCGCGTCAGACGGACACGTCGCACAACCGCCGCATCGCATGCCGTGCGTCGCTTTCGTCCTCGCCGCTGAACAGCACGACCAGATAGTCGCCGGCGCGCAGCCGCGTATCGCCATGCGGCACGATCTGCCGTTCGCCGCGACGCAGGCCAATCACCAGACAGCCGTACGGCCAGCGCACGTCACGCATCAGCTTGCCGTCCGCGGTCGCGCCCATTTCCACAGGCAGTTCCATGATGCCGTTGTCGATGCGATTGGCGATTGCCGTCGTGCCGCCTTGCGCGCGCATGTACCGTTCCAGCAGCTCGCCGTAGATCGGTTTCGTACGCAGCAGGTCGGAGACGAGCAGTGCGATGAACGCGACGGCGGCGACCGGCAGCATGTGCGTCAACGTGCCGGACATTTCCACGGCCAGCAGAATCGACGTGATCGGTGTTTTCACGGACGCGGCCAGCGTGCCCGTCATCACGCATACCGAGAAAATCGCCACGGAATCGGACGGCAGGTTGCCGAACTGGCGCAACGTCTCGCCGCAGATACCGCCGGCGAGTGAGCCAACCGCGAGAATCGGCATGAAAATGCCGCCGGGAGCGCCTGAACCGAAGCTGGTGGAGGTGAACAGCACTTTCGCCACGAACAGCACGCACAGCATGCCCAAGCCGACGCGCGCATGCTCGGCCATGGCGATCAGGTTCGAGCCGCCGCCGAGCACGTCAGGCAGCCAAATGCCGATTGGCAGCGCGAGTGCGATCGCGATCAAAGGGCGGCTCCATGCGGGAAGCTTGCCGTACAGCGTTTGGAAGCCGAGCAGCGAACGGTTCATCAGCGAACCAACCAAACCGGCCACCAATCCCAGCGGAATCAGCCACCCGTATTCGCCGAGCGGCAGTTGGCCGATGGTGCCGAAGTCAAGCACCGGACGCAGGCCGAAACAGTATTTCGATACGAAATCGGCGGTCAGGGACGCGGCGGTGGCGCCCATCAGAATCGCGGGCGAAAAACTGCGATGCACCCCTTCCAAAGCGAACATCATGCCGGACAGCGGTGCGCTGAACGCGGCGGACAGGCCGGCCGCGGCACCGGCGGTGACCAGATAATGCTCCTGCACGTCCTCACGTTTCTTGCCGCGCAGCCGGTGCGATAGGAACTGCGCGCCCGATGCGCCGATTTGGATGGACGGTCCTTCGCGGCCGAGCGAGAGGCCGAAGAGCGATCCGAGCAGGCCTCCGATGAAGCGAACCGGCAGAATCGTCTGCCATCGCATTTTCAGGCCGCAGATCACCACGCCGTTGGTTTGCGGAATGCCGCTGCCGCCGGCCATCGGCTCTTTTTTGACCATCCATGCGATGGCGAGCGCGGCTGCGATTGCGGCGACCGCCCACGGTGCGACCAGCCACGGGGTTTCGCGGATGCGCGCGTAGATCCAGCGCGCGGTGTCGGTGCCGTATTCGATGCCGAGACGGTAGAGGACGACGAGGAAGCCGGAAATCAGGCCGACGAGAATGCCGGCAGCGGCCATCTTCCATTTGAGGTGGTCGAATCGCGGGACCAGTTTGCTGAACCTGTCAAACCTGTCGAACCTGTCGTTAGGCGGCATTGCAGTCATCGCACTCCCCTTTTCCGTTCCTCCGCCGCGCACCCCGTCGGTGTGTATGCGGTGTGCGTCATACGCGCACGCCATCGCACGCACCATACGCAAAGTGCCGGCAGGCACAGGCCCACCGGCACTTGTCATTGACGTTCGTTACCGACGTTCATATCGACGAATCAGCCGAATCAGCTTCAGTCGATCAGCGAGTTGATCTGGATGATGTGGTCGCGCTGCGGGCCGGTGCCGATCACGGAAATGCGGCAGCCGGACAGTTCCTCAAGACGCTTGACGTAATCCTGGCAGGTCTTCGGCAGATCGTTGAAATCATGAATCTGGGAAATGTCCTCGTCCCAACCCGGCATGGACTCGTAAATCGGCTTCGCGACAGCGAATTCAGCTTGGTCGGTCGGCATATCGTCGCGGCGTTCGCCGTTGACGTCATACGCCACGCACAGCGGAATCTCCTTCAGACCGGTGAGCACGTCGAGCTTGGTGAGCACGATGTCGGTCAGGCCGTTGACCTGGGCCGCGTAACGATTGACAACCGCATCGAACCAGCCACAACGACGCGGGCGGCCGGTGGTCACGCCATACTCGTGGCCCTGGGCGCGCAGCCAATCGCCTTCCTCGCCGAACTGCTCGGTCGGGAACGGGCCTTCGCCCACGCGGGTCACATACGCCTTGGCGACGCCGATCACGCGGTTGATCTTGGTCGGACCGACGCCGGTGCCGGTGCAGGCGCCGCCGGCGGTCGGGTTGGAAGAGGTCACGAACGGATAGGTGCCGTGATCCACGTCGAGCATGGTGGCCTGTCCGCCTTCGAACAGCACGGTCTTGCCCTCGTCGAGCGCCTTGTTGAGCACCAGCGACGTGTTGGCCACGTACGGCTTGAGGCGTTCGCCCAGCTTGAGCAGCTCGTCGGTGGTCTCGTCCACGTCGATCGGGCGACGGTTGTACAGCTTGACGAGCATCTGGTTCTTCTGATGCAGGCTGGCCTCGACCTTGTCATGCAGGTGCTCCGCGTTGAACAGGTCGTGCACGCGGATGCCCACGCGGTTGATCTTGTCGGCGTATGCCGGGCCGATGCCACGGCCGGTGGTGCCGATCTTATGCTTGCCGAGGAAGCGCTCGGTCACCTTGTCGAGCACACGGTGGTACGGAGCGATGATGTGCGCGCTTTCGCTCACCAGCAGTCGGGAGCAGTCCACGCCACGGCTTTCAAGGCCGTCGATCTCCTGGAACAGCACTTCCGGATCGACGACGACGCCGTTGCCGATGACGGGGGTGGTGTTGGGGCTGATGATGCCGGACGGCAGCAGGTGCAGTGCGTACGATTCGTCGCCGACGACCACGGTGTGGCCTGCATTGTTGCCGCCGTTGAAACGTGCGACATAGTCGACCTTGGTTCCGATGAGATCGGTAGCCTTGCCCTTACCTTCGTCGCCCCACTGAGCGCCAATCAACACGATTCCCGGCATAACGCACCTCCACGATGTTGCCTTGTTTCCGCCGAAAACAGCGTACCGTGAGCCCTCTACTGCGCAGCGGCGGAATGGCGACGGTGGGATTGCTCTATGGCACGGGTGGACGTGTGCGCCACACCACACATGCTTGGTGCGCCACACCACACATGTCCGATTCTGCAGAAACGGACATCCAGACACCAGAAATCGCACCACAAACGTCCGATTCGCCAGAAACGGACACGCGGACTATGCGAGCTACAGCGGCTACGGCGGATACGGAATCGCCCGAACCCCAAACCACACCGCGCCGCCAAGCCACCCGTCGCGTCACGAAACAGCGGCATAATGGAACCATGACTATCGCAACACCTGAACGTTATGCCGAGATGCTGGATGCCGCGCGCCGTGGCGGGTATGCCTATCCTGCGATCAACGTGACGAGCACGCAGACGCTGAA
Source organism: Bifidobacterium ruminantium DSM 6489 (assembly GCF_000770925.1). Lineage (GTDB taxonomy): Bacteria > Actinomycetota > Actinomycetes > Actinomycetales > Bifidobacteriaceae > Bifidobacterium > Bifidobacterium ruminantium. Next base: position 10,512 of record NZ_JDTK01000032.1, read on the forward strand.
TGCCGCGTTGCAGGGTTTCGCCGAAGCGGAATCCGACGGCATCATCCAGGTGTCCGTGGGCGGATCGGCCTATTTCTCGGGCCAGAGCGTAAACGATCGCGTGGTCGGATCGCTCGCGTTCGCCGCGTTCGCACACGAAGTGGCCGCGCGCTATCCAGGCATCACCGTGGCGCTGCACACCGATCATTGCGCCAAACAGTATCTGGACGAGTGGGTGCGGCCGCTGCTTGCGCATGAAGCGGAGCAGGTCAGTCGCGGTGAGGAACCGACGTTCCAGTCGCATATGTGGGACGGCTCCACAGTGCCGTTGAAAGAGAATCTTGATATCGCCGAAGAGTTACTCGAGAAATCCGTGAAGGCGCACACCGTGCTGGAAATCGAAATCGGCGCGGTCGGCGGCGAAGAGGACGGCCATTCCGCGGAAATCAACGAGAAACTGTATTCCACGCCCGCCGATGGCGTGCGCGTGGCGGAGAGACTGGGCCTAGGTGAGCGCGGCCGCTATATGGCGGCGTTCACGTTCGGCAACGTGCATGGCGCGTACAAGCCGGGCGTGGTGCAGCTGCGTCCGAAACTGCTGCGCGACATCCAGACGGAAGTGTGGAACGCGGCGCATGATGGGCGGCTGGCCGGCTCGGCCAACGCGCTGCGCAACGCGCCGGAAGGCAAGCCGTTCCCGCTGGTATTCCACGGTGGATCCGGCTCGACGCCCGCCGAAATCGCGGAAGCGGTGAGCTACGGCGTGGTCAAGATGAACATCGACACGGACACGCAGTATGCGTTCTCGCGTGCGATCGCAGGACACATGTTCCGCAATTACGATGCGGTGCTGAAAATCGACGGCGAGGTCGGCAACAAGAAGATGTACGATCCGCGTTCTTGGGGACGTGAAGCTGAGACGGCGATGGCGGCACGCGTGGTCGAAGCGTGCCAGCAGCTGGGTTCCGCCGGTCGCGCGTTGAAGTAAGCGCCGCTCAGGGCCGGCGCGCAAACCACAGGTTGATCAGCGAGCCGGCCACCACCAACGCCACGCCAATCCAGAACGGCATGCCCAACGCCACGCCCAGCAGCAGCGTGCTGGATGCCGTGGAGAAGATCGGGGTCGCATACGAGCCGATCGCCAGCGTCTCCATGTTGCCATGAAGCATGCCATAACCCCAGCAAGCATAACCGCCGGCGATGGAAAGCGCGCAAGCCGCCAACGCCACATAGCCGCCGATGCCGGGGGTCGCGGCCGGCAGGCCATCGCCTGACATGAGATGAATAATCCACAGTAATACGGCGACGCAGCAGAAGAATATCGTCGTGCCATCGTAGCCTTCGGACATTGCCGGCGTCACACTCGCATAAATCGCCCAGATGAAAGCACCGGCGAACGCAAGCAGATACGGCAGTGGATTGCTGGCGATGTCGCCGATCGCCTCCTGCACGTTCAGGCTTTCGCCGCCGACCGCGAGCGCCACACCGATGGTAGCTACGATCGCGCCGGGCAACGCTTTGACGACCGCGCCATGTTTACGCGACAACGCTGCGGTCATCAACACCAGCAGCGTCGGCCACAGGTAGTTGACCAAACTGACTTCAACGGATTGCGCATTCGTCGTCGCCAGACCGATTGACAGCGAAATCGACGCCTCGTACGCCACGAACATAACGCCACCCAGCAGAAGATATTTACGCGGCGCTCGGCGAATCGGCTTGGGACGGCGCACGATAAGCAGCATCACGCCGCCGACGGTATAAATGAGCGCTGAGCCGAGCGTGGCACCAAACGACTCGGAGACAAGCCGCACCAGGCCCGCCATGAACCCCCACAGCACGATCGCGGCAAGACCGACGAGCGTCGCAGCGTGCGATGTCGCGTGGCCGAGCAGCGGATTGTGGGACGAGGCGCTGCCAGCTTCCTGGACAGTGCCGGTTTCCGGACCGGCGGCGTTCGCAACGGTATGGGAGACCTTGTTTTTACGGGGGTTCTTCTCTGCATGCACAAGCTTCAGCCTACCCGTCGGTCATCTGCATATGACACGCGCCCAGCCACCCCACGTGTCCGATTCTGGAGAATCGGAC
>NZ_JDTK01000033.1 GCF_000770925.1 Bifidobacterium ruminantium DSM 6489
CGTGGGCTGGTACGCCGTGTCCGCCAAGTAGGTCCGGGCGCGGCCGGTTTCCGGCCGTGGCACGACCAACACAACAACACCGGTGACACAAAGGCCGTTTTGAATCGCGCATAGTCCGTAAAAATGGACATGGTCGATTCAAAACGGCCTTTACTTATCTGACGAATGCGATCTCGAGATCCGAAATCACCGCTTGCCCTGCACCTTGCGGGCCACCACCTTCATCAGCTCGCGCTGCTTGGAACCGGTCGGAGCCAGTACATCCACGTACTTGCGGATGGGGCTGTCCTCCGCGATCGCACGCTCATGATGTTCCGGCGGAGCGGGACGTTCCACACCACTCATTGTTGCGATCATCTGCGCCATGAAAGGTGTTTCCTGCGCATAACTCCAGTACAACGAGGCGAAATCGCACCATGGATTCTTCCATGGCTTGTCGAAACCGGCGTAATGCACGATTTTCGGAGCCTTACGCGACGTCATGTATGCCTTATACACATTGGCTGGCGCGAAATCGAATACGCCATTGACACGACCGGCACAGTTGTGCATCACATTCCACGAATAATCCAGATACGTGACCAAGCCTTCGCACTCCACGTTCAAAATATCCTGGTCGTTGTAGATGTATCCGGGTTTGGAGGCGATTTCCAGCCATTCGTGGACGGTATGGATCTTGCGCATACGCTCGAGGTTCATCACCAGCACGCCGGCCTGGAAGTAGCCGTACGCATCGCGCATATGCAATTGCTTGCGCACATATTCGGCTCGTTCGCCGTTTTTCATATTGAGATTGCCGATGAAGTCGATATCAGGCACGGCGGCGATCGCATTATCTCCAAGTTCGGTATCGAACAGTTCGGCGACATCGCCATTGACCACCAGATCACAATCCAGATACAGCAGCTTCGAATAGAACGGCAACGCCTCCTGGATGATGAAACGGTAATACGTTTCGATGCTGATATGCGCATTGCTGGTGGTGAGATTGAAGCCAGCCAAGTAACGGCTCACATCGAAGAAGCGGATCACGGCATTTGGGAACCGTTCGAAAAACTGACGTATGTTTTGCTTGTTCTCGTCGGAGATATTCCGTTCCAATACGATCACATCATATGAACGATCTTTGGAAGCGTTCTTCAGCATCGAATAGATGGTGGTGGTGAGCATCGGCACATAGTTGTTGTCTGCGGCGAACACCACCGGCACCACGTTCTTGTATCCGGCATCAAGCGGCTTGAGAACGGTGGCCGGTTCCGGATGCAGGAAATGCACGCACTGCAGTCGCTTGATCTTCCAATGCGCACCGGTACGCTGCTTGTGCGCAATGAAGATGTTGAGCAGCCGTTCCGAAAGATGCCCCACCGTACGTGTGGTCTGCACGTCCATTCTGCTGAAATCGGTTGCCGCAGCGAACTCATCAAGCAGTGGGAACAGCCATTCGTTGTATTCGAAGAAGATGTCCTTCCTCATGATGAACATGTTGCAGAATGCCGCGGTTCTCCCATTGAGCACGGCATCGGCGTCCACCTTGTAGTCGGGATGGCGCGCGCACAGAATGTCATACATGTGGCGCAGGTCCTTCAAACGCAGGTGCTCGTCGGCATCCCAGTGCTGCTTGAGATTTGAGAATCCGCCGATACGGCGAACGTCATTCAACGGCGTGGTGATGACGTCCCAACCGTCCACGGCACGAGCGATCGCATCATCGTTGATACCGTATTCGGCGAGCGCGTGATTATCGATATACGAATCGATAATCTCTCCGTAATCGTTCTCTTTGTGCGGAGTATCGGTGAAATCGAAGTACCTGCGGTAGTGGCAGAAGCCGTAATAGTCAGCATCCTCGTTTTTCCAGGCCCAGTATTGCGCGGTTAGCTCACAATACCGCGGGTTTTCCGCAGAAATGTTCACACCTTCGTCGTCATGCAAAGTGTTCGTGAAACGAGTCGCAGCATTCGCCGCGCCCACCTGCACCGGAACAATACTGTTCCCCTCAGGGAACGTGGCCTGCTTATGTGCCGACACAAAGATTTTGATATTCGGATGGTGCTGTTCCGCTGTGAGAACCATGTGAGATATTCCGCCTTACTAAGACAAACGTCCTTTCCTCAATAGAATATATGAGAGTACTGCCGAAGAGGGACGCTCTACGAGCCTTTGCACCCAAATACTTCGCACGAGTAGGATAGGACGTTTGTGAAAGACTTTTTCGAAAGCCTCAAGAAGAGGTACCACTATGCGATGGTGGTTTTCAAGGAACTGGTGAAAACCGACTTCCAGCTGCGATATCAGGGCTCATTCCTGGGCATGGTGTGGTCTGTGTTGAAACCGTTGATGCTGTTCGCCGTGATGTATGTGGTGTTCGTGAAGTTCCTGAAATTCTCCGATGGTACCCCGACTTTCCCGATTTCGTTGCTGTGTGGCACGTGCCTGTGGAGCTTCTTCTCCGAGTCGACCAGCATGGGCATGCGCGCCATCGTTGATCGTGGCGATCTGCTGCGCAAGATCCATTTCCCGAATTACATCATTGTGGCGTCCACCACGATGGGTTCCATGATTTCCCTGGGCATCAACCTTGTGGTGGTCATCCTCTTCGGTTTCTTCGCCCACGCGCATTACACCTGGCGCATCCTGCTGGTTCCGCTCAGCATCATCCAGCTGTATTGCCTTGGTCTCGGCGTTGCCCTGCTTCTGGGCTCGCTGTATGTGTATTTCCGTGATGTGGCCCATATCTGGGAAGTGGTGCTGCAGGCCATGTTCTATGCCACGCCTATCATCTACCCGATTTCCATGGTGGCGCAGAACAAGGAGTTCTCCTGGGCTGCCGACATTCTGATGCTTAACCCGACCACGCAGACCATCATGGATATCCGCCATAACCTACTGTCTCCGGAATACGTGCCAACCGTGTGGACCATGGTGGACAACAAGCTGCTGTGCCTGCTGCCGTACGTGCTGTCCGCTTTGATTCTATGGCTGGGCATCCATGTGTTCCGCAAGTACAGCGCCAAGTTCGCGGAGGTGCTCTAAAGCCATGAGCGAGGTTTCGATGACTGACAACAACACTGTTGATGAACGTCCGGTCGTACTCAAGGTCGACCATGTGGCCAAGTCCTTCCGTCTGCCCACCGAACAGGCTACCGGTCTGAAGATGGCTTTCTTGAACTGGACGAAGGGCATCAAGGGCTACACCGAGCAGCATGTGCTGCGCGACATCAATTTCGAAGTGCATCAGGGCGATTTCTTCGGCATCGTCGGCCGTAACGGTTCCGGCAAATCCACGTTGCTGAAGATCATTTCGCAGATTTACGTGCCGGAACAAGGTTCTGTGATGGTGAAGGGCAAGCTGGTGCCGTTCATCGAGCTGGGCGTCGGATTCAATCCGGAGTTGACCGGGCGTGAGAACGTGTATCTGAACGGCGCGCTGCTGGGATTCACGCACGAGGAAATCGACGCGATGTATGACGACATCGTGGAATTCGCCGAGCTTGAGGACTTCATGGACCAGAAGCTCAAGAACTATTCCTCCGGCATGCAGGTGCGTCTCGCCTTCTCCGTGGCCATCAAGGCGCAGGGAGATATTCTGGTGCTTGACGAGGTGCTCGCCGTCGGTGACGAGGCGTTCCAGCGCAAGTGCGACAATTTCTTCGCCGAAATCAAGAAAGATCCGACCAAGACCGTCATCCTTGTCACTCATTCCATGGATGCGGTGAAGAAATACTGCAACAAGGCCATTCTCATCAAGGATGGCGAGATCATCGCATCTGGCGACAAAAACGATGTCGCGGATCGCTACACGCTTGAGAATCTCAAAACGAACGAATCTAATAAGCATGATTCTTCCAATGAAGAAATTTGTGAGGAAATGCCGATTCTGCGTGTATATCCGAACGAGCTCCCTGTATGTGAATCTGGAACCAATTTTAAATTTACCGTTGAATATAACAATGTTGCTGCCGATAGAAAAATCTATCTTAATATTGTTTTGCTTGATATTTCAAGGGGTGGAATAGCTTTAGCGCAACGTTTTATGACTGTTCCTGGACATCATCGTGTGAATATGATTGCTCCAACTGCAGATTTTAACGATGGTGAATATCGGATTATTCTTTCGGCTCATATTGAAGTGGATCCGAAAGATTCTTCTGTGGACAGGATGATTACGACAACTAATGAAAAGGAGTCATGCACTTTTGTGGTACAAGGAACATATGGTTCCGACAAATTCGCTCTTATGAATTATCGGCGAATTCAATATCAATGTGAAGATACCAAGGTTCTGCAGGCTAAAGATTCTTTCTGAGGCCGATAGCTACTATTGCCGATGTGTGAAAAGACTTTCATTCGGCTTCTCACACATCGGCAATTGATTTTCTCACCAACGAATCTTGTAGTGCCCGTCATACTGGTTGAGTTGACGGTTGATATATTTGCCTCGAGCGCCAACGAGGGTCTTGTCCCAACGTGCATAGAAACGTGCTTGTTCGTCGATGGCGCGACGTTCTTTTTCCACATCTTGCTCATCTCGGCCACGGCTTGTGTGCTCGCTATGGTACAACTTCGCCTGTGGGTCGAATACAGTAAGGTACCCTTGTTGACCGATTTTGAGACAAAGATCGACATCGTTGAGTACGACAGCGAGATTCTCATCAAAGCCGCCGACGGATTGGAACGCTTTACGCCGCACCATTTGGCAGGCGCCGGTAACAGCTGCGCAATTATATGGATAACGCATGGTTTCCATATAACCGCCATCTTTGTCGGACAGCATATCACTCAAATAACCAACATGGTCTGCGGAAACCCATACTCCGCCGTGCTGCACCAAATTATCGGGGAACAGCAGTTTGGCGCCAACGATGCCCACTTCAGGACGGGCGAAGAAACCGACCATGGAGTCAAGCCAGTCACCATTGATTATGACCGTGTCATTGTTCAGGAACAGCAGTATCTCACCATCGCAATGCGCGGCACCATAATTGCAGATTGCGGAATAGTTGAAACCTGTTCCGGGCCAAGTCACAACCTTGATTTTTTCATTTTGATCTTGAATTCGATCATAGTATGCAAAGGTTTCCTGCTCAGTACTGTTGTTCTCGACCAAAGTAATGTCATAATTCTGGTAGGTCGTCTTTTCCAGTACCGAAGTAAGGCAACGCTGCAGCAGCTGCGAATGGTCCTTCGTGGGGATGACAATACTCACTTTAGGCGTAGCCTCATTGATGTAACGATTTCTGTAACGGAAAGGCAGCTCGGAATCTGACACGTCTACTTGTAACCCTGTACGTTCGAAATGTCGTTGCAAGACAATCTTGCCGGCTGTCTGGGCATAAGGTTTACTGTCAGGATTTGTGCTCGTGGAATTTTGATGCACGCGCCAGTGATATAACATGTAGGGCACATTTGCGATTGAACGTGCTTTTTCGCAGCATTTCAACGTTAAATCATAATCTTGAGCGCCGCTTACATCAGCAGGAGAAAGTTCCACTTGACTAAGTACTTGACGGCTGACCATTAGCATATGGGTCACATAGTTGTATGCGTTCAAAAGATCAGGATTGTAATCTGGCTTAAATGTTGGCAGCGTGTAATGGCCGTTTTCAAGGCGGTCTTCATCGCAATACAGGACATCTGCGTCAGATTGGTCATGCAGAACGTTGACATAGCGATACAGTGCATCTGGTTCGAGGACATCGTCATGATCGACGAACGCTATATAATCGCCTTTGGCTTCTTTTAAACCAACATTCGTGTTCTCGGCTATGCTTTTGTTTTCCGCTGTAATAATTCGGAATCGTGGATCATCGATATGAGCTAACGTATCGTTGATTTCTCGCGCTTCCTCACCGTTGCCACTTACATTAACGAAAAGGACTTCAAATTTTTCATATGATTGAGCGGCGATACTTTTGACGAGAGCCTGCAGATATTCGACAGGAGGACGGAAAACAACTGTAACGATACTAATAAGTGGTTTATCTTTTTCTGTCCAAGAATGACAGACTCTACGTTGATTTTGGATATCAGCTGTGGTTGCGCGATGCTGTTCGTACCAGATCTGATAGCCACCATCATTGAATGCGTGCTTTGTCATGTCAAGTGCGCCGTTGACGAATCCATCGAACATCGGGGGAAGGATACAGGTGAAGCAAGCGTCCTGACTGGCCGGTTTCGCCTGGATGCATAGTGTTTTCTGTTCGGCTGTGACAATAATGGAGTACACGAGCTCATGAATATGCTGGGTTGGATCGTGAGGATCAGAAATCAGTGAGTCCTCAAGTACGATTGGCTTGAGCTCAAGTTTGTGTGCCGCAGCATCATACACACTTATGGTGCATGACTCTTTCTGGCCAAAATATGGATAACGCACGTGGAAACGACATGAATAATGCTGTTCGTCGATGGGGTAAATTCCGGTAACGTACGTATGTGGACTACCGGAAATTCTCCGTTGTTCAATTCCTCGGATCTGTGACGCAAATTCGGGACGTTCATGATATGTCAGTCGAGATTTAACTTTCGAAAACAGAGGGTGGAAGAGGAAAGTTCCTATTTCCTCATGTGTGTTGCGATTCTTTATGCGCACCGTCAGTTTAGTGTTGTCAAGCAACGGGACGGCGACTACGGATTCGTAACTATTTTTATGAGAGAAATCACCCCATTTCTCACATGCGGATTTGTCTTCACCGGGGAAACCTATGGATATTACCGGACATTGGATTGAATCATTGTCCTCCGTATTAATAAACGCGGTAAGTTCATCAGGACTGGAAGACGTCCTGATTTTCACATATCCTTTGCCATCGCCACGACATAGCCCTATGATTTGTAATGTCATTTCGTCTCTTTCGTCAGAATCTCTATTTTGCGAGATGCGTTCTTCTGTCCGATATGTCCTAAGATGTTGTATTTTATCTTTTTAGGCGTACATGTATCTGGTATATGTTGACGATTAACGAAGACATAGATGGCGGTATGAGTGTTTGCTATTACCGCTAGAAACGTGTTTATATGGATTTCCCTTTTTCGGTGATGAATTGGGGGTATGATTCATAACAGCGAGGGGTGTTCCTTGCATATGAAGAGAAAAGAACCTTAGGGGTTGCCATGTCGAATCATCGGGCAGGATTGAAGAGAATTTGGGCGGCGCTGTGCGCATTCGCGATGTGCGCCACGGTGTGTGTGGCGACGGGGCACGCGGCGTTCGCCAAAACCGCCACTGATGACAGCAATGTTGTTGCGTCGTTGAAGTACATGAGCGAGCTCAACAGGTTGCGTCAAACGAACAGAGCAAGATTAACCGCCCAGCAGATCGCCGACGCACAGAATGAAGACAACGGAGCCGATATGAGTGCCGATTGGGTGCAGTCGAACGCTGCTGATGGGTATACGGTTCCGGAACTTAAAGTCAATTGGGACTTGATGAGTTGGGCGCAGAAGCGTGCGGACGCCCTGGCAGAACGTGCCGTGGTCAACGAAGATGGCCCAATCAGCCATGATGACATGTATACGGGGAAGCCCGACTGGCTGGACAAGCACAATCTTGGCGAGAATCCGGATTATCAGGATGGCACGTATTATTTCGGTCCTGAAGCGCTGTTCATCGGATATCCGGAAACCGGACTTGATGATCATAATCCCATCAAATCCTGGTACAGCGAGCTTACCGCAAAGCCAGGAAGCGACAGGCAGGGTTATGGGCATTATCTCACTGAAGTGAGCCCGTTGGCGGATTCCGCGGGCATGGCTTCCGCGCAGGTGACGAGCGGACGCTGGAAGGGCGCCACGATTGTGGTGCTGGAAATCGGTTACGTTGGATACCGTGGGGGTCGTGGAACCAATGAAACCGTGAAGGAAGCGCTTGAACGATACGTTGGCACAACGTACACGGTGAAGTACCATGCGAACGGTGGAACTGGAACCATGAGCGACCAGAAAGTGGAAGCTGATTCCTCTTCCTATCTGAGCGCTAATCGGTTTACCCGAGCTGGGTATGCATTTGATGGGTGGAACACCAAGCAGGATGGCTCCGGTATTTCATACGCCGATGGTGAGTATGTTTACAATGCCGTCAACCCTGGCGAAACATTGGATTTGTATGCACAGTGGACGTCGAACACTTACCATGTGTATTTTTCGGCCAATGGTGGTTGGGGCGGCGGTAGCCGCCAGTTCACATATGGTCAGGCGCAAAAACTACCCACTCCTGAGGAGATGGGAATATCCAACAATTATTACGAATTCATGGGGTGGAATACCAAGGACGATGGCACGGGAACGTCATACCAGGCCGGACAATCGGTGAAGAACCTCACAACGGAGCAAGACGGTTATGTGACGTTGTATGCAGTGTGGAAGCAGATACACACAGTACATTTCCGCGCTTACGATTCGGTACCGGAGTATTCCGAAGAACAGCAGGTCTTGGATGGTGATACCGTCAAGAAGCCGGCCGATCCCACCCGACCGGGATTTGTGTTCCGTGGATGGACGGCTGGTTATTCGAATGATTCGCCATTGTACGATTTCAGCACTCCGGTGACCGGAAACCTTTATTTGTATGCACAGTGGAATTCATACCCTTACGTCATCCATTACGATGCCAACGGTGGCACTGGTTCCATGCCGGATCAGAAGGTGGGTTCGAGCTCGAGTTCCAATGAGGCTACGCTGAAACAGAACGAATTCAAATACAGCGGCAGGGTATTCACAGGCTGGAATACCAAACGTGATGGCACCGGTACCGCATATCAGGACAACGCGTTGCATGGCGATTTTGACGTTACTGGCGCCAACCAAGTGATTACCTTGTATGCGCAGTGGACAACAGCTAAGGCGAAGTCCATTGAAGTGGATAAAGGTACGATAACGTGCAATGATTATTTTGGCTGCTCTGCGCAGCTTCCCTCCACAGTGAAGGTGCATTTGACCGATGGCAATACCGTTGAGGCCTATGTGGATTGGAACCGGCAGCAGCTCTCCAAGGTCTCGGATAAAAAGAAGGGGGATATTCACGTTGGCGACGAGTTCTACATTGACAGCACCAACGTCGTTGGATTCCCCGGGCAGAAGGTTCGTGTAAAAGCGGTGATGAACGATGCCACTCCGCCGGTCTTCAATGGCGTGGATGACATCGCCGCGAAGAAAGGCGATACCTCGTTCAGCACTCTTTCGGGCATCAGCGCTACAGATGACCATGATGGTGATGTGACAAGCAGGATCAAGGTCTCCGGTAAGTTCGACATCAATACGCCAGGAGACTACCCGCTCACCTACATGGTGAAGGATGCCGCTGGCAATGAGACAACCGCCAACCGTACAATTCACGTGACGAGCGGGAAAGTGGTGACTGTGTCCTTCAACGCCAATGGGGGTACTGGTTCCATGTCCGCACAGACGTTCAGCGTCGGCGATTACCAAAGATTCCGTTCTGCCGGATTCACTCGAGTGCACTACAATTTGATGTCTTGGAACACCAAGGCGGACGGAACTGGCACAAGCTACGGTACATACGCTACGACGTTCCAAGAAGCCGATGTTCCCGCGAATGGGAAGATAACGTTGTATGCGCAATGGGAGCGTGCTACGTACTACGTAGGTTTTTATGCGAATCTTCCAAATAATGGAGGGGGCTCCGCCTGGCAGGATATCAAGTATGACGAATATGCGAATCTGCAGGCCAATACCTTCACTGCAACCGGGTATACATTCGTCGAGTGGAACACCAAAGCAGATGGTTCCGGGACCAGTTATTCCGATAAGCAGCAGGTCAAGAACATCTACGATGAGTACGGGTATGGCATTTCCTTATACGCGCAATGGAAGGCAAACACCTACACGGTGAGGTTCAACGCCAATGGCGGCACCGGCACCATGGCCGACCAGAAATTGACGTACGACAAGACCGAACAGCTGAACCGTTCCACGTTCAAAGCGCCAACCGGCAAGATGATTACTGGATGGAACACCAAAGCTGATGGCACCGGCACTAAGTATGGCTACTGTGATCCGGTGAAGAACCTGCTCGCTAGTGGTTCGATGACGCTATATGCGCAGTATGGTTCAGCGCAATACAGCTCCATCGTTGTCAAGACTCCTCCGACTAAGGTTTCATATAAGACCGGAGAAACGTTTGACAAGGCCGGACTTACAGTGTCCGCCGTACAAACCAACGGAGATGTCACGCAACTGTCAGGCAACGAGTACACGCTCTCCCAGCCGGCCATGGGATCCAACGGAACGAAGCGTGTCACGGTAACGCTTAAATCGAACACTGCATTGAAGGCTTGGTTCGAGATTGCCGTGGGCACCTCTTTGCCGACTGTGCAGGAAAGCGATTCCGTGGAGAATTCCGACGAGGCTGTAATGAACTATGTGGTCAACCTTAAGGAAGACACTGCCGGCGATGTGTTGGACAAGGCCGTTGCCGGAGCGGAATCGTTGCAGGCGTACAAGCTGATGGCCTATCCGGAAATCAGCGTGTTCTTCGTGCAGGCGCATACCAAGACATTCGCCACTGATTTTGCGCAATGGGCGGCGAAGAATGGCATTGCGGTGGATTCCGTTGCTCCGACTCGCGATACGTTACGTGAAGAGGAGATTCGTTCCGGAAGCGTCGCCTCTTCGGAAGTGGCTTCCGCTCCCAAATGGAATTCCGGCAATGCTTTCCGTAAGACTCAGAAGGATTCTTCTGATCCTGATACCAATATCTACGATGCTTGGGGCATTGTGGCGACTGGTGCTGACCGTGCCCAGCGCACGGATGTCGCCTATAAGCCGACGTTGGCTGGTGTTATTGATACTGGTATCGAAGACGACAATCCGGATTTGCAAGGGAAAGTGAGCAGCACATACTCTGTGAATTGCGCCGCGAACGGTATTCCGCAACAAGGCACTGATACATCTACGGGCCATCCGGTATGGTGGCCTACCGACAAAGGCGGGCAGCATGGCACCCATGTTTCGGGCACTATCGCAGCTGCGCATAATGGTACCGGTGTTGATGGCGTGAATCCAAATACCACGTTGGCCGCGATCCGTGTGTTTGAGGATAAATGGACATATACCGAGCAGGAAGTGTGCGGGTACATGTGGGCGGCGAATGTTAGTATGGACGTCACCAATGCCAGTCTTGGCAATAACACGCCAGTGTATCCTAGTGAATCCGCGGACGCTAAGGCGCACGCTACTGCATTGCAGCGTGCGGTAAGCTATGCGAACAAACGCAATGTCACCAATGTCGCTTCCGCGATGAATTCAGGATTGGATCTCGATAACCTCCACAAGACAAAATCCGGAAGTCGTATGCGCAGACTCGTTGAGAAGCATCAGCCTCCTAAAGCGACTGTACAGACGGGCGATACTATCGACGTTGCAGACAAGGCGGCCAAGGATAATGCCTTTGATCCGGCAGACGGTCTTGCTGAAACACAGGTTCAAGGATTGGCAGTCAATTCCGGTACGACATTCCCAACCGATAAAGGATGTATTTTCCCCGCCATGCTGGATGGCATCGTCACGGTTTCCTCGGTGCGGAAGCAGAGTGATCATTCGGCGGCAGAGTTGCGTAGATCAGTGGATACTTCGCACTATGATTCCACGGAATGCGGCGACAGCGACAAAGGATGGTGTTCGAACTATGGTGCGAACACCATCGATGTGGCGGCTCCAGGATCATACATCTATTCAACTTATGGAACCGACTATACGTACATGAGTGGCACGTCTATGGCTTCCCCTCATGTGGCGGGAGTGGTTTCGTTGCTCAAATCGGTACATCCAGATTACTCACCGGCTCAAATCGAGAAACTGCTGAAGAAGCAGGCCAAGGAGCTGTACGGTAATTTGGCAGTCCCGACCGACGGTGCGGAATACCGCGGCGCTGGTTTGGTCAACGCCTATGCGGCAGTGACGGAAGACCAAGAGAAGCCTGTGGTTTCGGCCCAGTATTCCACCGACGGTGGCTCCACTTGGCATGGTCTCGCCAATGCCAAGGTGTCGGGCAAGGCAACCATTCGGGTCACGGTGACCGGACCGGTTTCCAGTGCTTCGATGAGTTTCGGCGGACAAAACAAGCAGGTTCGTGGTGGGGACAACTACCACGGTAATGTGAGCATGACCATGGATGTCGACTTCTCCAAGCTCACCAGTCTGCAGAGTGAGTCGCTTGCCATCAAGGCATATGGTCTCAACTACAGCGTTTCGAACGATGATGTGAATACCACGGTACAGTTCCAAGGCGGACAGTCCGTTAACGTCACAGTGTCGTTTGATTCGAATGGTGGTTCGGCCGTCTCCTCGCAGCAGGTGAGGTACGGTTCGAAGGCCGTGAAGCCGGCCGATCCGACGCGTTCGGGTTACACGTTCGCTGGCTGGTACACGGCGAAGTCGGGCGGTTCGAAGTATGACTTCAACCAGCCGGTGACCGGCGCCCTGACCTTGTACGCGCACTGGACGGTGAATTCGTACACGCTCACGTTCGACGCGAACGGCGGCAGCGTGTCCCCGGCGTCCCGGAAGGTACGGTACGGCGCGAAGTACGGCGACCTGCCGACGCCGACGCGTTCGGGTTACACGTTCGATGGCTGGTATACGGCGAAGTCGGGCGGCTCGAAGGTGTCGGGTGACGCCGTGATGGGCGCCGGAAACGTGACGGTGTATGCGCGTTGGGCGGAGTCCCCGCGGCCCTCCTCGGTGGTGATGCATCGTTTGTATAACCGTTACACGGGTGAGCA
>NZ_JDTK01000034.1 GCF_000770925.1 Bifidobacterium ruminantium DSM 6489
GCTCACGCCCGCCAGGTACATGTCGATCAGGGATTCCTCGACGCTCTGCTCGCGCCGCCGGTAGCGTTCGATCACCGCGGACTCGAACAGGGCGCCCTTGAGTTTCGGCACCTTCAGCTCGAGCCTGCCGGCCTTGGCGGTGAGCTTGCGTTCGTAGTGGCCGGCCCTGTACGCCTTCCGTCCCCCGCTGCGCTCGTATCTGGCGGCCCCGGTGATCTCGTCGGCCTCGGCGTCGAGCATCGCGTTGAGGATCTGCGTCATCTTCTCGGTGATCAGCCGGTCGAGCCTGGTCTCGAGCAGGTTCTGGTCGATCTGTATGATGTTCTCGGGCATGGTTCCGTCTCCTGGCTTCCAATCGCGGTTTTTTGTTTTGGCGAATGAAAATCGTACACAGGACGCGGGCCATGCCCTCTTACGTCAGGGCCGGAATCCGAAAGTGCGCAAGAATTCGGGCGTTATCACGATTGATTGATGGAATGAGAGGGAATCCAATAGTTTATTGGTGAAGGGTGCTAGAAGCACCACCACGAAGTATGCGCTGACGAACCAATATTCGTTGAATATGATGGGTAAAGCGTGAGAGATGAAAGCGCCAGCGTGAATCGGAATTCGATACTGTTTCGGTACTATCGACGTGTCCTGTATAAGCGAAAACAAGACAAGTAATCCAAAGGAGTATATGAAAACTTGCGTCCAGGGTTTAACTAATCGAGTGCATGGATTAGACGTGCTGAATGCGAGGAAATAGGCGGAAATTAACATAAATAGCGCGACGCCGACCTGCCCGATCATGGATGAGGCAATCTGTATAGAAGCGCCCTATGTCTGCGTTAAAGCGGAATCCGTACGGACAGGCCAGTTGTCGGCTGCAAAAAAATGTGTGGCAACAATAAGCAACATCGACACAAGTCGCAGAAGCTCGAAATGCCAATCTCGCATATGCGATGAAGATTTCTTCTTCTCTTCTCTCGTGCTCTTCATATTGTCATATTACAGCGAGCTGGGGGAGATCTCCCCGGCGATGGAACGCGTTATCCACGTGCCAAAATCGGCCGCGTCCACGCCCTGCGACAGTAGGAACATGATTTTCGCATACGTGGCTTCCAACGTCATGTCACCCGATCCGATCGCTCCGGCGCGCGCGATCGCATCGCCCGTCTCGTAATGGCCGAGCAACACTTCCGCCTGCTGGCATTGCGATGCGATGACGACCGGCACGCCGTCGTGCAGCACGTCGGCGATGACATCGGTCAGCCCCGGCTCGTCGCTGGGCACGTTGCCGACGCCATACGCGCGCAGCAGCACCGCTTCCGGACGCGGTTCGAGCATCGCGCCCAACCGCGCGGCGGAAATGCCGGGAGCCATGTCGATCACGGCGACGTCATGCCGTGTGTACGGTTTCGGATTCTTCCACCCTTCGCCGGACAGCGCACTGCCGGCATACCAATGCCACGGCGTGCCGGTGCGCGCCAGCGGGCCCGTGGACGGCGCTGAGAAGCCTTCGAACGCCCAGCTTGACGACTTGCTCACACGGTTGCCGGCGAACAGGTGGTGCCCGAAGAACAGTCCCACCCCATGAAAACGTCCGCTCATCGCGGCGTTCAGCGCGCCCGTGACGTTCGCGGTGGCGTCTGACTCGATCTTGCCGAGCGGATGCTGCGATCCGGTGAAAATCACCGGCTTGCCGAAACCGGCCAGCGCGTAGGACAGCGCGGCGCTCGAATAGCTCATCGTGTCGGTGCCGTGCAGCACCACGAACGCGTCGGCCTCGTCGCGGTGCGAATGCAGATCGTCGATCATTGCCTGCCAATTGTCCGGCGTCGCGTTCGATGAATCGATGAGCGGATCAAGTTCGGTGAACGAGAACAGGTCCGGATCCAAATGCGCGTCCGTGATCAGCCTGTGCAGCCAACCGCGCATGTCGGCGCCCGGAATCAGACCGTTCGGTGACTCGACCATACCGATGGTGCCGCCGGTATACGTGATGTGAATGCGCATGGTTGCCTTTCTGCTGCGTGTTATCTGCCGGCGCGTATCTCTATGTGCGTGTCTCTGCATGCTTGTCCTTGTGCACGGAAGCCGGATGTCATCGTACTCGCCGTGTGCCGTTGCCGCGATTGCGGTTTTGTCTGTCGTCGCCGCGGTTTTTCGAAAACCAGTTGCGATTGTACGTGCCGCGTGCGTCCGATTCTGAAAGCATCGGACGCCGAGAGCGTGACTGCGATGGGGCGGTGAGACAGGCGGATTTCCGAAGGTTCATCATAGGTTTGCCGAAGGTTCCCCGTGGGATGTTTGAGAGGCGCATCACAGTGCCGTACCGTGGTCGCATGTGCGTTATTATGCTTATGGCTTACTGATGGGGGATATTCAACGCGTGGGGCGCGGAGGATGGGGTTATCTATGAATACGGTTGCTGACTGCCTGCGACGGCATTACCGTGTGGTGGTGTTCGCCGTGTATCTTGCGGTGGTCATCGTCACGATGGCGTTCCACGAGCCGTGGTTCGACGAGGCGCAATCGTGGCTTATTGCCAGGGATTGCTCTTATCGAGACCTGCTGCTCGTCCGCCCGCATTACGAAGGCCATCCGCCGCTGTGGTGGCTGTTGCTGTCGATTCCGGCGAAGCTGGGCGTGCCATATGAATGGGGGTTGAAAGGGGTTGAGCTGGTCTGTTCGGCATTAATGTGCGGATTGTTGGTTTTCCGCGCACCACTGTCCCGGCTGGCCGTTGTGCTGCTGCCGTTCACCTACTTTCTGTGCTACCAATACGGCGTCACCTTGCGGCCCTACGCGTTGATGTGCTGCGCGTTGTTCGTTATCGCGGCCTGCTGGAAATCGCGCGATGAACACCCATGGCGATTGACGGCCGCGTTCGTGCTGCTGTGCTGCACCAGCAGTTACGGCATTGCGCTGGCATGCGCGTTCGCATTGGTTTGGATAGTGCGTGCGATTCGGGGCGCAACAGGCCGTCCTGCCGTACGTGACGGGCTTTTCGGCAATCCCGCCCGGTTCGCGGCTTGGATGGTATTGCTGGCTGTCGGTCTTGTATTGACGGCGTGCGTCCTGCCGCGCTCCGACACGTTCGGCGCGGTGCAGGATCCCGGCGGTAATCCGCCGATCGCGCAATTCGCGCTGTTCTGGACGGTGCTGCCCGCCGAAAGCATGTTCACCGCTTTTGCGGGCGATGTTTCCCTGCATGGTCTGCAATGGGCGTTCTTGCGATTGCGTTGTGCGTGGCGCTGTCACTGGCGATTTGGAGCGTGCTGGCACGGGTCGCGTTGCGCCGCAAGAACCTCGATCTGCTGTTGGTCACGTATGTTCTGCTGAGCCTGTGCGCGACGAAATACCTCAGCATGCACCACATCGGCATCATCTTCGCGCTGTTCGTCGTGCAACTGTGGATCAACGTGCAAGACAAGGCCCTCGGAATCGCCGATATTCCACTGCCGACGCCTCTTTCGCGTTCGCTGCGCGCCGCCTGTGCCACGCACGCCGTCCGCGTCGCGCACATCGCCCGTATCGCAATCGTCGTGGCGCTGCTGCCAAGTCTGGTGTAGACCGCCGCCGCGATCGCATGCGACATTCGCTACGACTATTCAGCCGGTCGCGCGCTGGCCACGTTCGTGCGCAACAACAACCTCGAACACGACCGTTGGGTGTCGTTCTGGCGGTATCTTCCCGACACGACCTGGCCCGACGGCACGCACACGAATCGCATGGAAGACACGCACCGCTACAGCTGGCCGGCGATCGCGGCAAATCCGTACTTCGCGCGCAATCTGCTGGACTGCACGTACGAGGGCCGCACGTTCGTGCCGAACCAGGTGCCGTCGCGGGCGCAGATGAACCGCGAAATCGCAAGCTGTGCCGCCAAAGGCGCACCGGAATTCCTTATCGGCGACACCGATTTTCCGCAATATTTCTTCCATCGGCTCGGATTGAAGAGGGGCGATTACCGGCAAATCGTCGTCGCCAGCCAGCACGTGCCGTGGAAAACATGGGTCACGTCTTCCGACATCGCCGTGTACGTGCGGTCGGACGTGTACCGCACGCTGCCGCACGCGTGACCGCAATATGGAAGAGCCGCAATACGGCGGAATCGTAATGCCCCCTGTTGGAAATGCAGGGAATATATTAGGCTGGAACATATGAGCGAAACCAACGAACTTCGTATTGCTGTAATCGGCGCCGGTCCCGCAGGCGTCTACTCTTCCGATATTTTCCTGCGCCAGCTGGGCAAGCTCGGCGAAGAGCTGGGACTGGGCACCAAGGCCCGCATCGACCTGTTCGAAAAGCTGCCGGTGCCGTTCGGCCTGGTGCGCTACGGCGTGGCTCCCGACCATCCGTCCATCAAATTCATCGCGTCCGCGCTCGAGAAGACCCTCGACAACCCGGATATCCATCTGTACTGCGACGTGGAATTCGGCAAGGACGTGACGCTCGACGAGCTGCTCGAACGCTACGACGCCGTGCTGTTCGCTACTGGCGCGGTGGAGGACAAGCCGCTCGGCCTGCCGGGATCGGATCTGGACGGCGTGTACGGCGCCGCGAAATTTGTGGAATGGTATGACGGCTATCCGACCGGCGCCCGCGAATGGCCGCTCGATGCCGAAGAGGTCGCCGTGATCGGCGGCGGCAACGTAGCCATGGACGTGGCGCGCGAGCTCATGCGCAACGCCGACGATCTCAAGGCCAAAACCGACATTCCGGACAACGTGTACGAGGGCATCAAGGCCAACAAGGCGAAGACCCTGCACCTGTTCATCCGCCGTGGCGTGGCCCAGGCCAAGTTCTCCGTGCAGGAGCTGCGCGAGATGGAGAAGCTGCCGGGTGTGCAGCTGATCATCAACGAGGACGATTTCGATCTGGACGACGACACCATCGAGGAGGCCGGCAAGGATAAGCTGACCCGTCAGATGGTCGAGGAACTGTTCGCCATCCGTGAGATGGCCGAAGACATGGAGGACGACGGAGACACCGATTTCGAAGGCAATCCGGCGGATCGCAAGTACTACATCCACTTCAATTCCGCGCCGGTCGAAGTGCTGGGCGAGGATGGCAAGGTCAAGGCGATTCGCGTGGAGAAGACGACGACTTCCGCGGACGGCAAGATGTCCCGTACCGGCGAATTCGAGGAGTATCCGGTGCAGGCCGTGTACCATGCGATCGGCTACAAGCCGGCTTCCGCACCGGGCATCGCATACGACGATCGCCGTGCTCACCTGGCTAACGCGAATGGCGACGGCCGTATCACCACCGAGGCGTCCGGCGAGGGCGCGCAGGTGCGTGAGCGTCTGTACGCCACCGGTTGGGCCAAGCGTGGTCCGGTCGGCCTGATCGGATCCACCAAGTCCGACGCGCTGCTCATCGTCACCAACATGCTCGAGGACCTGTCCAAGGCCGCCGAGGGTGGTCACGTGGCGGTTGACCGCGATCCGGAATCCATCGACCGCCTGCTCGCATCCCGCGGCGTCAAGCCGATCGATTTCGCCGGCTGGAAGAAGGTCGACGCGTTCGAACGTGCCGAGGGCGCGAAGGAAGGCCGCGAGCACAAGAAGGTCATCGACCCGGAGCAGATGCGCGCGCTGGCGCATGCCTGATCGCCCGGTTTGAGGGACGGTGTGTGTGGGGTTGCCCCGCGCAGCCGATTGCCGCCCCGATGTCTTCCTGGCACCTTTCTGACACTTTTCTGATGCCTGTCCGGCACCTTTCCGACGCCTTGAGTGTCCGTTTCTGGAGAATCGGACGCCCAAGGCGTCATTTTTACCGTCTGAGTGTCCGATTCTCCAGAATCGGACGTTTGTGGTATCGGTTTGATTTTCTATGGGGGGGGGGTATCGGCTTGGATATCGCACGCGCCTGCCGTCAGACATTGTGGAGGGATTTGTCACATAACCCCAAAATTCGCGTTGTTGCGGTAAACTTTCGCGGATGGAACGCGGTGCGTGGCAGCATCGCAAGGACCATTGGTGCGAATGCTGCGAATGTCTAGGGTCGTGAGGTCGATATGAATTTCGGAAAGCACGTCAAGCGCAAGAACGCGCGCCGCTATTCCGTATCCGTCGTAGCCAGCCTGCTCCTTACCTGCTTGGTCTGCGTCGCGGCCGGCGCGGGTCTTGCGAACCTGCGATTCGAGGAATCGGCCCACGCCATGTCGCCGAGCGAAACCTCCGGTACCGCGGCGTCGAACAACGCGTCGGGAAACGCAAATCAGCAGAACGCGACGCCGGTGTCGCTGCAAGCCGTGCAGGATGCCATTTCCGCGGCGGACGGCAGTCCCGCGATCACGACGCAGGGTTTCACGCTGAGCGCTGAATCGCAGGCGGCGGTGCAGGCGCAGCTCGCGAATTTCGCAAACGGCGGATATACCACGTCATTCATGCTCGCCGACATTGCCACGGGACGCACGATCGAATACAACGCGGATACGCAGATTTATTCGGCATCCTCGGCGAAGGCGCCGTATCTGATGTCGCTGTTTTCAACGGGTACCGTCGATTTGAACGCCGTGTACCAGGCTTCCGATCCGCAGGCCGCCGCGATCCAGCAGAAGGTCGATGTGGTGCTGCGCGATTCCGACAACGATGCCTACGACTGGTTCTATCAGACGTATGGGCTTGATCTGTTCAACACATGGGCCGAGCAGCAGGGGGTTTCATCCAGGATGACTCCCGAGCGCGGCGGATACATGTTCAGTTCCGCGAGGGACATGGCCAAACTGTGGACCGCCGGATACGGATTCCTCTTCGCAGGTCAGACGTCGGGGGCACAGGGCGTCGCGCCGGAATCGTTGCAATGGTTGGCTGGTGAGATGACGGATTCGCGAAATTCCAACATTCATGCGGCGCTGGGCGATACGAACACCGTGTATACGAAGGCTGGCTGGATCGCCGGCGAAGGGGGCTATTATTCGCTGAACGACGCGGGGATCGTGGCCTCGCAGTCGGGTGCTTATGTGCTTGCCGTGTTGACGGACGCCTGCGATCGCAACGATTTGCTGACCGGTTTGATTGGCGCGCTTGACGCGGTGCATTCGGGCGATATGCAGGGATAGCGCGTGCTTTTTATGCAGGGGTGCGCGTGCGGCGATGGCACGTTCCCTTCCTGACGCTACTTCCGTTTGTTTGCAATACTGCTTGTTTCCTGCTTGCATTGTTGGTTCTGCTGTTCGCGCATTTTGCCTGCGGTGCGTTGCTCATATGTGGGCTCCCTCGTACGCGTGCAGCCTTCTGTTTGCCGTTCGCGGACTTTCGTAAACTTCGGCACTCCACGTGTCCGATTCTGGGGAATCGGTCACGTAGGCGGTTGAATTGGGTGCTTGAGTGTCCGATTCTGGAGAATCGGACGTGCGAGGTAGGGTTTGCGGCATCCCGCCAAACCACCCTTCAGCTTGCATCCAGCAAAATCCCAGTCTGCGTTTCTACGCTGGTGCCCATGAACGGCAAATTGCAGGTGCACGGCCATTGCAACGGCTTGAAGACAACGCTGTTGTTCGCGTTGATGTGGGGCGTCATCATGCTCATTTGGTGGGCAACCGGCGCCAGCCAAGGCACGCTCGGCTACTACATTCTCATCGGACTCGGCTCGACGTTCGTCTCCTACTGGTTTTCCGACAAACTGGCGATCGCTAGCATGCATGCGCAGCCGGTAAGCGAGCAGGAAGCCCCCGTATTGTACAAGATCGTCCGCGAATTGTCGGCGAAGGCGGGCAAGCCGATGCCGCGCATCTACATCGCCCCAACCATGAGCCCCAATGCTTTCGCAACGGGACGTAACGAGCGTCACGCGGCGGTCTGCTGCACGCAAGGCATCCTGCAGATACTCAACGAACGCGAAATCCGCGGCGTTCTCGGCCATGAACTCATGCACGTCTACAATCATGACATCCTGACGTCCGCCGTCGCCTCCGCCATGGCCACTGTGATCTCGTATCTCGGCTATTCGCTCATGTATTTCGGTGGTGGACGTTCCCGCGATGACCGCGACGATTCGGCGTCCGACGGTTTGGGATTGCTCGGCGTGCTGCTGAGCACAATTCTCGCGCCGATTGCGGCTTCGCTGATTCAGATGGCGATTTCCCGCACGCGTGAATACGATGCCGACGAGGATGGTTCCAAATTGACGGAGGATCCGGAGGCGCTCGCTTCCGCGTTGAGCAAGATTTCCGGCGGAGCGGCTGCCATGCCGATGGCCAAGACCGCTGGAACGCAGTCGATGGCCGCGATGATGATCGCCAATCCGTTTTCTGCCGAGGGCTTTTCCAGGCTGTTCTCCACACATCCTCCGACTTCGGATCGCATCGCACGGTTGATGCAGATGAGCCAGGAGATGCGCCAGCAGGGTGTGCAGTCAGGGTATTTGGCTGGTGGATATGCGACGAGTGGCATCGCCGCTTCGGACATCCATCAAAGTGCCGCGTTCGGTGCGGGCGCGCAGGGCGGGCCGCGGTTCGGGGCGCAGTACGGCTCACAATATGGCGCGGATGGCGGCTATTCCCGCGATTATTCACAACGACCCACGTCAGGCGGATATTTCGGCTGAACCCATTGGGCCGCGAAGCTGCCGAAGGAGTCTGGTTTTCCGCATAGCGGTCTATGCTCGCATGTGCGCCCACGGCATGCTAAACTGTGAACTCGTGCCCAAAAGGCACATTCTGCGGATGTAGTTCATCGGTAGAACGAAAGCTTCCCAAGCTTTAAAGGCGGGTTCGACTCCCGTCATCCGCTCCACTCAAATCCCTTGGAATTATTGGAATTCCAAGGGATTTTTATGTCGCTGATAGATTTCGGCGGCCATACGGCGACTGCAATCGTCCTGTGCAACCGCCGGTTGCGTCGCGAAAACCGGTTGCGGATCGCGATGCAACCGCAAGATGGTGGCGTGGAACGAGACTTCCGTGACAAGCTGTTGTTCGGCAATCGTAGGCGATCGCAATATGCGAGATGAGAAACCCGATGAAAGGGCGAATATGAGCTTCAAGAAAAATCTGCAGTACCTGCGCGGTTCACGCAACATGACGCAGGAACAGCTGGCGATGTTGATGGGCGTTTCCCGACAGGCGATTTCGAAATGGGAGTCCGAGAAGGCATACCCCGAGATGGACAAGCTGCTGATGATCTGTGACATGTTCGGCGTGACGTTGGACGAGCTGGTCATGGGTGATGTGCGCGCGTCGGCTGGCTGTGGGGGTGTGGAACACATGGACTTGGCTGCTGATACGACCGGTGTGGCCACGTCGGTTGGGATGGTGGGCGATGCTGCTGGCGCGGTTCCGGGGGCAATCGGGTTTACGGCATCGCCGGCCGCAGGAATGTCCGATTCTGGGGAATCGGATACACAGGGTGCCAAATCCGGTGTTCAATTGTCCGTTTCTCCAGAATCGGACATGCGAGATGAGGTGGACATTCCGCAAAACGTGCCCCGAAATATCGTGCAGGATGTGGTTGGCTATGACAGTCATATGAGGCGTTTTGCGTGGCTTATTGCGATTGGTGTGGCCTCGATCATCCTCGGCGTTGCGGCCGGCATGCTGTTTTCGCCGGAAGGGTCCATTTTGGGGCCATCGCCGTTGAACGACGTGCTGGTCACTATATGTACGTTGGTCGGCGCGATTATTGGCCTTGCCTTGCTGATACCGGCCGGCATCATGCATGGCGATTTCCGTCGTCGTCATCCGTACGTACAGGATTTTTATACGGAAGAGGACAAATCGCGCGCGTCGGTCATATTGGCGATTGGTGTTGCGATTGGTACCGTGCTGATTTTGGCGGGCGTGTGCGTGCGAGTGTTTTGTGGCGAGCTTGTTGCCGACGGAGACGCAGGGTGGCCGGATAGCGTTCTGCTGGCTTGCGTGGCCGTGGCGGTGTTCTGTTTCATCATGTCCGCGATGACGCATGACAAGATGGATGTGGACAAATACAATCGTGAAGCCGAAGAGGAAAGCGTGCGCGAGGGACGTCCCGTGCCGCACCCGACGATGAGCGAGTCGGACAAATTTTACAGCAGACTTACTGGTGCGATTTGTGGCGTGATCATGTTGGTATCGACTGTTGTCGCGTTGCTTATGCTTTTTCTTGGCGTGGCGGGCAGTGGCGGTGACGCGTGGATGAGGGTGTTCTGGGTCCCGTGGCCGATTGGCGGCGTGCTGTGTGGCGTTGTGGGCATCATTGTGCCATTGGTCAAGGAGGCCAGGCGGCGGTAAACCAACAAATAGTGTCCAATTCTGCAGAATCGGACATCTAAGGTATGGGCTCTGTGATCTGGATGTCCGTTTCTGCAGAATCAGACGCGCATAAAGCGGATGAAGATGAAAAGCTCCCCCCTTGCGTACCATCTTCGTGCTTCATCGCTCGCGACACGCCCGGAGCCTGTGGATAACTCACGTTCTCCGACCACAACCCCTGTTCCAGGTGGCGGACATTCGTCTGCGGCCTCTACTTTGTGCGCATGGATATGAAGACACAAACGCACATGCAATCGCGGCAGCAAACCGCGAAATCGCAGAAAAAATCGCAGAAAAAACAGCAAAAGAAACCCCGTCGAACCAATGCGCAGCAGAGGGTCGACACCATGCTTGGCCAAGCGTACGCGCGCCGTCGCTTGGCGGTGCCGAAGCGAGACAAGGATCGCCGGGCATTCCAGCGACGTCTGAAAACGGGGGAGGTCGTCATGCCGTACAAAGGCATGTACATCGCCGCCGCGAAATGGGAATCGCTGCCCTACGCGCAACGCATCACGTGGGCGTTGCGGACCGTGTGCCATACGCATCCCGGCTGGGTGCTGTGCGGCCCGTCCGCGGCGGGCGCGTTGGGATTCACCACCACCATCAAACTGCAGCGTTACGTGCACATTGCGGTGCCGAAACGTTCGCAGGCGGGGCGCCATGGCTATGTGATCGCCCATTTTTACAAGGATATGCCGGCGGTGAAAACCGTGGACGGCATGCGGGTGACCGCGGAAATGGACACGATGATGGATTGCGGCCGCATGCTTGATTTTGAGCATGCGATGGTCGTGTGCTGCACGGGTCTGCGATTGTCTGGTTTGCCGCAACATCGGCTGCGGGAATATGCCCGCGGCAGGAAGCGGATTAGCGGCATTCCGCGCGCCAGGTACGTTGCGGAACATGCTGATCCCGCATGCGAGAATGGCGGTGAGGCGACCGCGTTGGCCGCGATTCTGGAGGTCGGCGCATGTCGGCCGCGGATGCAGGCCACGTTTGTGAGCCCATTGAGTGGTGGCGAGATTCGCGCCGATTTTCTATGGGAGCGTGACGATGGCAGTCTCGTCGTGGGCGAGCTGGATGGTAGGCAGAAGTATGTCGACCCATCCATGATGGGGCAAGGCGATTCGATCGACGTGATTTTGCGTGAGAAGGATCGTGAGACGCAGTTGAATATGCTGCGGGTTGATGTTGTGCGATTCCAGATGGAACATGTGCGCGATCGTGGGCAGTTGCGGCAGCGATTGCAGGCGGCGGGCGTTCCATTCGAACCGGTTCGACGGCGGTCGCCGTTCAGCGGGTTCCGTTGCAAGGCCTACTGATTGCGTTCGTCTTGTGCCGTGCCATCCGTCGGCTTCTGACCGTCGATATGTTTGTTTGTTTCTGTTTTGCGATGTCTAGGATCGTTCTGCTTGAAACATGGTTCGGAGGTCGGCGGATGCCTCCTCTTACTGCGATTGCTGGTTGGTGCGTGGCTGCATTCGGGTCCGGCCTGATTGCCATATGCTCGTTCGCCTGACTCCATGAATGTCCGATTCTGGGGAATCGGACATCTGGAATCACAAAAACACACTTCACGTGTCCGATTCGCCAGAAACGGACACGTGGACATCCGAAATCGCCCTTTGAATGTCCGTTTCCCCAGAATCGGACATGTGGGGTGTTGAATTTGGTGTTCGGATGTCCGATTCTCCAGAATCGGACACGTGGG
>NZ_JDTK01000035.1 GCF_000770925.1 Bifidobacterium ruminantium DSM 6489
CCAAAGTGCGCAACTTTTCGGGCACTACCTCAATCGTGCTCACGGTTATCATGCTGTGGATTACATTCGGATGGCGTCTCATCAATCCGAGCATTGATTATTTCAGCAATCTCATCTATCTTTTTTCGATTTATCTCATTGGAGCGATGATTCGTCGTCAAAAACAACATTTACCTGATTTGCGTATATGGCAGACGGCAATTATCACAATAGCCTGCTGCATTCTGTGCATTGCGGGAACCCATTTCCTAGCCCTCCATGACAACATCGCGCAGAAACTCGGTTACCCAATCAACCTGTTAGCTGGAGGAGAGGGATCATCACCTATTCTTGCAGTCATTATGGCCACTGCGATATTCATCTGTATGGTAAGGAATTTGCCAACGAAAACTCACCGCACAATACTGACCGATTTCATTGTGAGAATCGCTCCGGCAACATTCGGAGTATACCTGCTTCACGAACATAACATCTGGAAACCCATACTCTGGCATTATGTGTTCTCCATGGAACAGCCGGCAGGTATAGCAGGAAAAGCATTATTCGCCATCATTTCGATTCTTGTCGTGTACATATTGCTACTTGCCGTATGCTACGTCATACACATATGCATCACACATCCAGTTTGTGTGTTCTCAGAGAAAATAATCATGCGCATATCGTCAACGTTCCATACAATAACGCGCTCTTAAACATCCGTCTGGACCACGATTTATCCGTCAATCATTCATAAGAAGTAGCGAACGATGTCCCTGAAGAAAATCTATGAACTCATCAACCGTTTCATGCCAGCAATCGTTGGATTGTGCATAATACTTGAAAGTGCGTTTTTTCTCATTGCCACACCTCCCGGTCATATTCCTGACGTCTGGGCACATGTTTACCGCGTCAGTGGAATCATCAATGGCGATGTAGTGGTCAAGCCAGTACATGCCCGAAGTATGTTGCAGAATGTGAGCTCCGGAGCAGTTGGCGGCACTGTCGATTGCGCATGGCTTGATTATTCACTTGCCCAATATGACGGTTATGATCCTGCCGTTGCGTTGCTGGAATCATTACCATCAGACGCATGCGCAAACACCTCTTCCGGTACTGTGGATTTGCCTTATAACAACGCTGGTATCAACTCACCTGTCGCATACACTCCTCAAATTATAGGCGTTGCCGCCGGCAAATTGTTTGGACTAAGCGCATCCACGACATACCGGCTCGCGGAGATCATCATGCTGGCAGTCTATGCGGTGTTCATGTTTCTTGCCGTAAACGCTCTACGCACATGGCGCGTTCCTATCGGCGTATTGCTCAGTCTACCACCAATCGTCAAACGCGCGTCATTCGCTTTTTCCGCCGACTCGTTTACGCAAGCTGTGGTGCTCCTTTTCAGCTGTTTGCTGATACGTGAGATACTTGGGCCGCGCGGCATCATGCGCCATGTATGGCAATTAGCAGTTGTTGGTCTTGTAATGGCGATGTGCAAATTCATATATGTTCCACTCGTACTACTTATGTTGCCTCTCATGTGGGCTTCTCAATGCAGCGGACAACAGGTGATGATCTTTTCAAGAAAACGCGCGGTTCCCGTATTAGGTTCTATTACGTTATGCGCAGCGTGGATTATGTTCTGGCTCAAAATAAACGACTGGTATACCACCACTCCCATGCTTGTCTCATATGGCCAGATGAATGCACACAAGCATGCGTTGCTCACACAGCCTACCGTCATGCTCGACGCCGTCCACGATATTCTATGGTCAATTCTGCATGCACAGGCCAATTTGAACAATGCTTCCGACCACCGCGGCATCGCCGTATGCTGGATGCTTATCGCCTGCATTCTGCTCGAACTGTTCATCGCATCTGTCATGCAATTCGGTACGCGCTTTATTCAGGCAAACCCACAGACCGCTGCAAAGCAGGATACCCATGTCACACACAAGTCGCCCAATCTGCTGTATCTATGGGTAATCGCGCTATTCTGCATAGGCATCATTCTGTTAACATATCTGGCGCTTTGGCTTCAATACAATCCTGCCGATTCACTTGGTGTGAATGGCGTCCAATACCGTTACTTCTTGCCTCTTGCCGTGCTTTTCGGATTCGTATTCCTCGAAACCGCCAAACAAACACAACTGAATCTGTTTCAACTCCGACCACACGCAGCAATCACTCGCGGTCGAGCAGGGCGGTGAGCGCCCACAGGATGCTGACCACGTCGATCGCCTCCTGCATGAACGCGCCGATGACCACCGGAATCAGGTTGAAAGCGGCCGCGACCATGCCGATGACGGCCAGGCCGAGGCCGACCAACACCGCCTGCAGCATCACGCGCTTCGTGCGGCGGGCAATGGCGATGGCACGTGGCACGGAAGCGATGTCGTCGTTCATGATGACCACCTGCGCCGATTCGGACGCCGCCGTGGACGTGCCGTCGGTCATGGCCATGCCGATGTCGGCGACCGCCAATACGGGGGCATCATTCACACCGTCGCCAACCATCATGGTCACCTGGCGGGTCATGGATTCGCCGACCACGCGCTGCACGACCTTGTCCCACGCAGGCTGGTGCTGATGCGCGTCCTCGGTAGCGTTCTTGACGGCCGCCACCTTGCCTTCGGGGAACAGTTCGGACTGCACGTCGTCGATGCCGACCTCGCCTGCGATGATGCGCGCGGAGGCCTCCTTGTCGCCGGTGAGCATGGACAGTTTCTTCACGCCGAGCCGGTGCAGTTTTTCAAGGGACGATTTCGCGTTTTCGCGAGGCACGTCACGCAGCACGATGCGCGCGGCGAGCTTGCCGTCGATCGACACGTAGGCGGCCATTTCGTCCGGTTCGAGAGGTGCGAACAGCGAGTTCACCTCCGGTTTACGCGGTGCGGCACCAAATTCGGCGCCCTGAGTGTCCGATTCTGCAGAATCGGACATCTGAGACACGTTCTGCCCACCTTGAGTGTCCGATTCTCCAGAAACGGACATCTGAGCACCATTCAAGCCCGTCTGAATGTCCGATTCTCCAGAATCGGACACGTGGGCAACGGAAGCAGACTGCGCAGCGGAATCAGCGGAACCGGACGCGCCTCCGCCCAGCACATGCGTGAAACCAGCATCATCGGCCGTCGCATACGCGAACCGACCCACGCGCACCTGATGCCCGTTCACCTCGCCGGACACGCCCTTGCCCGACTCCTCCTTGATGCGCTTCACGACCGGATAATCGCGACCATGTCCAGGCAAATTCCGTTCGGCGCACAGCCGCTGCCCGTCCGCATAGCGATCGTACAGCTTCTTCATAGCCTGCTGCCCGGCCGCCGCGATGCCCTTGGACAGGATGTGCACGGAATAGCCTTCCACGACACCGGCCATCATGAGGATGTGGTCCTCGTCGTACGGCGAGCTGTTTTCGAACGGCTTCTCCACGCGCACCACCTGCGGTTGCTTGACGGTGAGCGTGCCGGTTTTGTCGAAGAAGATATGCGATACGCGGCCGAGATTTTCCAGCACGTCCTGCGCTTTGATGAGGATGCCTGCTTTGGCGAGGCGGCCGGTGCCGGCCACGTACGCGACGGGCGCTGCAATCAGCAGTGGGCAGGGCGTGGCCAATACCAGCACCTGCGCGAATCGCAGCGGCGTGCCGGCGACAGCCCATGCGATGCCTGCGATCGCCAGCGAAAGAATGGTGAACGGCACAGCCAGAACGTCGGCTGTTTTGACGACGGTCGGACGCGATTCCTGCGCCGACGACACCAGCTCGAGAATCTTCTGGTACTGCGAATCCTGCGCCAATTGCGTGGCACGCATCGTCAAAGCGGTCGACCCGTTGACCGCACCCGACAGCACACGTGCTCCCGCATACACTTCGCGCGGCACCGGCTCGCCGTTGATATTGCTCAGATCCAACGTGGCCACGCCCGACAGCAGCTCGCCGTCGACCGGAACCGTCTCGCCCGGCAGCACGAGAATCACGTCGCCCAACTTGACCTGATCGACCGGGACGGTGTCGAAATGCTCGCCGGCCGCATCGAACGTCTTTCCGGCACCTTGAATGTCCGATTCCGCAGAAACGGACACGTGGGCACCCTGTTTGCCATCGTGAATGTCCGATTCTCCAGAATCGGACACGTGAGATGCATTGCGCACCGTCTGAGTGTCCGATTCTGCAGAATCGGACACATTCGCATCAGAGGATGCCATGCGGGCACCCGCGCTGGCTCCAGCTCCCGCGCCAGCACCAGCCACCTTGCGGAATCCGTCCGCCACCACGTCCGCCGCATGCGCGTCCTCGGAGGCGTGCACATGCCCGCGCAACCCCGGCAGCGTCACCACGTGAGCCGTGCGCGGCGCCGCGTCGACCAGCGCGGTCAGATTGCCCTCGGCCTTCGACTGCGCGAATTCCTCAATCGCCTCGCCGGACGAGATCATCAGCACCACGGCCCATGCGGCCCAGTATTCCTGCACCGCCACCGTCGACGCGATCGCGATGACGGCCAGCAGATCCACGCCCACGTGGCCGTGCCGCAAATCGTCGATCATGCCGATCACCGTCACCACAATCGTGTATACGACCAGCGCAATCACAATCCACTGTCCGACGCCCGGATTGAACGGACCGAAGGCCAGCGAGACGCCCGCCGTCTCCCATGGCCTCCACGCGCCCAGCAACGCCAACGGAATCGCGGCGAGAATGGTGATTGGAAGCAGCGGGACTTCTTTACATAAAGCAATGATTCTACGCATGAGAATCTCCTTACGCTCAGTTCGGACGCCTTGTTAACCCACCGGCGCCCCGCCTGCGCGGACCATCGATACACGGCGTAAAAAGATGTTTTCAGCATAACAGAGCGTTGCGATAGCCATGCGCCAGATGCACGAACGACACGCGAAAGGCATGCAAAAAGGGCTGTGCGATTGCTCGCACAGCCCTTGCTTTTCGTTGGTTTTCCAACGTTCTTGCGATTACGCGACCAGCACGGCCCGCGTTCGCGCTTCGCCGTCAGCGCATCGGGTGGCGTCCACCCGTCGCGCGTCCGGCGTGGCGTGTCGCGCTGGCTTTACCACAGGCCGAACGGATCGAACAGGCCACCGCCATCGCCGTCGCCATTGTTGTTGTTTCCGTTGTTGCCGAAGCCGTTGTCTCCGTTGCTGTTGTTGTCGTTGTCGCCATTGTTGCCGTTGTTGTTCTGCTGACGCTGTTCCCGCCTGTTGGAGGAGTTCGTCTTGGTTTCCTCCTGATCGAGCGTCACCTCAAGATCCATGGTGTTGCCGCCGCGCACAACAGTCAGCTTCACCTTGTCTCCCATGGCGGAGGCGCGCACGTAACCGAGCAGCGAGTAGTTGTTGTTCACTGCCTTTCCGTTGAACGCCACGATGGAGTCACCGGCCTTCACCCCGGCCTTGGATGCCGGGCCGCCGTCGGTCACAGCCTGCACCTGGGCGCAGCCACGGGTCACACCGTCGGCTTCGACCGTAGCGCTTTTGATGGTGATACCGAGCACCACATGCTTCACGGAACCATTGTCGATGATTTCGTTGGCCACGCGCTTGACAAGGTTCGACGGGATGGCGAAGCCAATACCAATCGAACCGGCAGTACCGGACGAGCTCGCAGTGGAGGCGATGGACGAGTTGATGCCGATTACCTGGCCAGCCGCGTTGAAGGTCGGGCCGCCGGAATTGCCCGGATTGATAGCCGCGTCGATCTGCACGGCATTGGTGACGATGGCGTTGTTGTCGTCATCGGTCACGGTCACCGGGCGGTTGAGCGCGGATACGATTCCGGTGGTGACGGTGTCGTCATAGCCGAGCGGGTTGCCGATGGCCATGACGGATTCACCGACGGCCAGATCATCGGAATCGGCGAATTCCGCGACTTTCAGGTCGCTCGGCGGATTGTCGAGCTTGATGACGGCCAGATCGGTGGTGGTGTCCGTGCCGACCACCTGGGCGGAATACATGGCGCCGCTGGCAAGCGTCACCTGGATCTGCTGTCCGCCGGAAATCACGTGGTTGTTGGTGGCGATGTAGCCCTTGTCGCTGATCACCACACCGGATCCCTTGGCCTCACCGTCGCTGGTCGTCACGTCGATGGCCACCACGGAATCGGACACTTCCTTGGCCACCGCGCTCCAATCGACCGCCTGGCCGGACTTCACCTTGGCGGAACCGGAACCGGACGTGTTGGATTTGACGTCGGACAGCGAGCTGGAGGACGGCACATGCACCCAGCCGTTGGAAATCGCGGTGAAGCCGACGCCGAGGCAGAGCGCGCCGGACACGAGCGCCGCCACAACCGCGGTGACCACATGGCTGGCCGTGCCGGACTTCTGCTTCGTCACGACGGGCGAAACCGGCTGGTTCGGCGCCCCCTGGCCCGGCGCTCCGAACGGATTGCCATTGCCTGCCGGCGGAACGTTCGCGCCGTACTGCGGCTGGGCACCGTTCCGCGGCTGCGAGCCGTTCTGCGCGGCGGGAGCGGCGAACGGATTGCCATTGGGCTGGTTCTGGCGATCGCCGTTCGCATACGGGTTTCCGAAATTGCCGAAGAACGGCCGGTCCTGCTGCGGCTGGCCCTGCTGCGGCTGCACGGGATTGCCCGCGGTTTGGCCCGCTGCAGCTTGGCTCGCGGCACCGTTCGCCGGCTGCTGCGTAGGCACGGGACCGTACGCGCCGTATTCCGGTGCAGGACGATACTGTTCGGTCGGCGCCGATTGCGGCGAAGTGCCGACCACCGTGCTTTCGCCGGCGGCGGAAGCGTAATCGGTCGTATCGTCCGACGCATCCACGGCGGGGATGGCGGTGGTGGGGCGTTCGTCCGAATCCCGCACCTCGATCGGTTCGGTGATGGAAGCCTGCGTTTCGTCGGCAACGGGCTGCTCCGGCGCCTGCGGCGCGGCCTGCTGCGCGTCGTTCTGCGGCTGCGCGATGTTCTGATCGCTGTTATCTTCAGCCATTGTTTCTCCTTATTCGTCTCGCGGCATTCCACATGGTCAGCAATCGTGCCGCTCGAACTGCTATCTAAGAGTAAAGATAGTTGCTCTGGAAGTTTCCTGAATGTTTGTTGAAAGTAGCAATCGAATCAGTTGGCAGTTTGCTCCATACGACGCCACCGTCGACCGCCGACGGCACCACTGCGGCAATCGGCGCTATCGCATACAGTTGAGAGCATGACAAGCTTGAACGAACCACAGACCAGCGCGGCGGCGCACGAAACCGCAGCAGCCGGCAAGGCCGCAGCGAATATGGCGGCACCGGCCGAAAATCTGATCGAACATCCGCGCGGAGCGGAACCCGGCAAACCCGGCCGGCGCGACGCGTTCTATTTCGAACAGAAAACCCGTCTGCCCGACGCGGCCGACGGCAAGGGCCGTGGTGGCGCGCGCTACGGCCGCACCGGCATCATCCACACCCCGCACGGCGACATCCACACCCCGGCGTTCGTACCGGTGGCCACCCAGGCCGCGATGAAGGCCGTACTGCCGGAAACCATGCGGGACCTCGGCGCGCAATGCCTGCTGTCCAACGCGTTCCACCTGTACGAGCGCCCCGGCGAGCAGGTGCTCGACGAGGCCGGCGGACTGGCGAAGTTCATGAACTGGAACGGCCCGACCTTCACCGATTCCGGCGGCTTCCAGGTGCTGTCGCTCGGCGCGGGCTTCAAGAAGACGCTCGCCATGGACGTCACCGGCATGAAGTCGGACGACGTGATCGCGGAAGGCAAGGAGCGGCTCGCGTTCGTGGACGAGGACGGTGTGACGTTCAAGTCGCCGCTCAACGGCTCGCTGCACCGGTTCTCCGCCGAAATCTCCATGGGCATCCAGCACAAGATCGGCGCCGACATCATGTTCGCTTTCGACGAGCTGACCACGCTGATGAACACCCGCGGCTACCAGGAACGTTCCGTGGAACGCACCTACCGCTGGGCGCAACGTTGCGTGGCCGAGCACAAGCGGCTTACCGAAGAGCGCGTCGGCAAACCCTATCAGGCGCTCTACGGCGTAGTGCAGGGCGCGAATTACGAGGATCTGCGCAGGCATGCCGCTGAACAGATCGCTTCGCTCGATTTCGACGGCGTCGGCATCGGCGGCGCGATCGAGAAGCGCATCATCGGCGACACCTGCGCCTGGATCTGTGACGCGATGCCGGAAAGCCGTCCGCGTCACGTGCTCGGCATCGCCGCGGTCGACGACATCTTCGCCTGCGTGGAGAACGGCGGCGACACGTTCGATTGCGTGGCGCCCGCCCGTTGCGGCCGAAACGGCGCGATTTTCACACGTTCCGGCCGCTACAACATCAAGCGTGCGCAGTTCAAGCACGATTTCGGTCCGCTTGAAGAGGGTTGCGACTGCTACACCTGCACGCATTATTCGCGCGCGTACGTGGATCATGCGCTGCGTGCCCGCGAATTCAACGGTTTCACGCTGGCCACGATCCACAACGAGCACTTCTTCGTGAAGCTGCTCGACGACATCCGCGAATCGATCGACGGCGGCTATTTCAACGAATTCCGCGACGAGACACTCGCCAAGTTCTACGAAAACGGGTCGCGCGGCTGAGTGACCAGCGCGACGCCGTCCAACGTACTAATGCGTTAGCGCAACGCCACGGCAAGCTCGCCAAGCGTGGCGAAAATGTCGGCATTGACGCAGATCGAACGATTGTGAATCTGCGCCGGTGCCGCAGCCTCGCCTAGGTTGAGACATGCGTACGTGGCGTTCGGATTCTCACCCGTCAATCGCCAGAACGGATATTTGATGATCGCCGGCGTATTGCCACCGACGCCGAGCTCAAGCAACAGTATGCGCGAATTCCCATGCTTTGCAAGGAAATCGCCATACCGACGGGCGGCGGCATGCCAGCCGTCGTCCTCCACGAACGAGGCGTCGCAACGCAGATTCGGCATCATCGGACGGCCGCAACGCGGGCAATGCGGCACCAAATCGCTCGGCACGCGCATATCAGACTGCTCCGCGACCATCTCGCGCACAGCCCGCTCATTGTCATAAGTGATCTGCGCGCACGGCAGCGAGCATTGCCACAGACCGTAATCGCCCTGCGTGTAGAACAGGCGCGACTTGTCGAAACCGGCCTTCTGGAAGCAGTGGTCGACATTCGTGGTCAGCACGAAATACTCGTCCTTGCCGGTGGAACGCAGCATGTTCAGCAGCATGTGATGCACCGGCTTGGGCGCCGGCACGTACCGGTTGTAGTAGATCGCGCGGCTCCACCACGCCCAGTACTCCTCAAGCGTGTCGAAAGGATAGAAACCGCCCGAATACATGTCGGCGATGCCGTACCGCTCCTTGAAATCGGAGAACAGACGGTCGAAACGTTCGCCGGAATACGTGTAGCCGGCCGACGTGGACAGGCCTGATCCGGCGCCGACAAGCACGCAATCTGCCTCGCGCCATGCCTTTGCGAACCGTTCGATCGCGGCGGCGTGCTCGCTGTCGGGCATGGTTCCGTCAGGCATGGTTCCGTCGGGCATGGTTCCGTCAGGCATGGTCGGCGAATACGCGCTCGTAGATCTGGCGGTCTCGGTCGGAGAAGACATCGAAAATCACTTTCCTGATGATGTTGGCGGGATTATGAGCGTTGGCCGCGTCGGTAGGGGCGGTTGCGACGCTGAAGGTTGACGTTTGCGGTGATTGCGCGGCTTCTTGCCGCGTAAGTTGTTGCGGAAATTGCTGCGTAAGAAAATCGCGGACCGTGCGCACGGCGATGCGCGCCGCCAGTTCTGCGGGGAAACGGAATTCGCCGGTGGAAATCGAGCAAAACGCGACGGTTTCGAGACCATGATCGGCGGCCAGGCGCAGGCAGGAACGGTAGCAGTCCGCCAATTGCTCCTGCTCGGCCGGCGTCGGATCGCCGGTAGGGATCATCGGGCCGACCGTGTGCAGCACGTAGCGCGTCGGCAGATTGAACCCCGGCGTGATCTTGGCGCGGCCGACCGGCTCCGGATGCCCCTGTTGCTCCATGATCCGATCGCAGGCGAGACGCAGCTGCACGCCGGCGGCACTGTGGATCGCATTGTCGATGCAATGGTGGTTCGGCGCATAGCAGCCGGTGAGCCCGCTGTTCGCCGCGTTGACGATCGCATCGCAGCGCAGGGTGGTGATGTCGCCCTGCCAAATAGCAAGCGTTGCGTGAGATTGCGGGGATTGCGAAGTTTGCGGTGCTTGCGGGGCTGGCGAAGGCCGACCATTTCGCACGGACGATGCCGGCCATGCGCGTTGTGCGCTGATGCCTGCTGGCACGATGGTTTCGATTGGAGGAACGTCGTCCGCGTCGGTAACGGCACGCCGCGCAAGCTCTGCACCCAGATACTCGTCCTGCACGTGCAGGAACCGTTCGCTCACCGGCGCGGGCGGACGGACGTTCTGCAACGCGCGCAACAGCAAACGCTGCTCCTCGTCGTCGTGCGGAATCGGCAGATCCGCCTCGTCGGTATCCCGATACTCCGGATATTCCCCCAGCAACTGCCCAATAAGCCAAACGCGACGCTGCCGCTGATCCATCACACGTTCCTTCCATTCATACCCATAAACCATGCATAGACCATGCCCGCCCCCACATGCGTCCCGCACGTCCCGTGAACCTCGCACGCCGCGCACCCCACGGCACTCACACATACCCCACGTGTCCGATTCTGCAGAATCGGACAAACAAAAGCCCATATACGTACCCTGAGTGTCCGTTTCTGCAGAATCGGACA
>NZ_JDTK01000036.1 GCF_000770925.1 Bifidobacterium ruminantium DSM 6489
GGCATTTGGAGCCTAACGCTTTCCCGAAAATCTATAAGAGAGAATTGTTTGACACGATTCAGTATCCTGTCGGGAAATTGTATGAGGATATTGCCACTACTACCAAGCTTATTGATAAGGCTGGCAAAATCGCATACCTGGATGAGAAAGACTATTACTATAGGATTCGTCCAAATAGCATCCAAACAGCGAGTTTTAATCCCAAGAAGCTTGACTTACTTGATCAGCTTAACGTTGTTAAGACGATAGTGCGGACAAAGTATCCGAGTGTCATTAATGCTTATTATTCAAAAGAACAGAGCGCATTATTTAATTTGTACATGAATATGAGCCCTGATGGTACAAAAGAAATACTTGGAATAGCAGATGACTTGTGGAATGGAATCAAAAACAATCGAATTTCAGTTTTAAAGGATAGAGAAGCAAGGCCCGATGCTAGAATCGCTTCATTACTGTCCTTCCTAGGTCCGATTCCTTGCAGATGTGTTTATAGGCTGGTAAGAAAATGAAAATATCCTCTAGCACAGGCAAACAATCTCAAGACCGTTATATTTGTATACTTCTAGTATTGGTTTTGGTTGGGTCTGCATTTCAAAATGTCAAAGTGATTGGCCCGTTAAATCCGGGACATTTATTTGCATTATGTTTTATTCCTTTTTTACTGCCAAAGTTCAGAGAGGCGAAATTTCCACCTGCTGTGATATGTATTTTTTTGGCATACATCCTCTGTGTATCGTTGTTTGCAGGTTTCCAATGGGGATTGAACACATCTATTATCAATTACTTATTTGTCTTTTATATTATTTTTTTCATTGTCAATTTAGGAAGAAATATCTCATTTGAGTCATACAAGAAAGTGTTTCAAGTAGCTGGAATACTTTCTTTTGCGATCGTTATATTAAATGCAATTCGTTATAAAAATGCTATATTAGCATATTTTTCATCTGGATATTACATAAATCATCCGTACTACCCAACAATATTTGGGGGCGGAGCTAACCTTGAAGCATCATGGCCCAGTATATATGGCGTTTTTTTCATGGATAGCCCTTACGGCATTATATATCTTGTTTTATCGTTCATATTTTCCTCTATCCAAGTTAGTCGAGCTGGTATTATTATTTCGCTAATCTGTTTGGCTATATACGCATATAAAAGGCTGCGAGAATCAAAAAATCCGTTTTTGATTTTATTCTTAATATTCGTCACTCTTTCCTTTGGTTCTTTTTATGCATTGAAACTTGGAATATTCCAACCAATTCTTGACCGTTTTTTCAGAAACCAAGAGGATAGAGGCGCTGCGGGTCGTGTTGGAATCTACGATAGTGCCCTTCCTTTTCTTTGTAATCATCCTTTTGGCGTTGGTTTGGGGAATGCGGTTTCTGCAGTGAATAGAGTGGCTGCGAATACAGTGGGAATGGAACCGATAGTAGATGACAATTTGCACAATCTATTCCTCCAGATGACTGTTGAAACTGGTGTGCTTGGTGGAGTATTTTATGCATGTTTGGTTGCTTTTCTGTGTTTTAATTGTATTTTCAAACATAAATTCGCCAATCCTTTTGAAAACTTCCTGCTTGCTTTCTTTGCTTTATCGTTGATTCAATTTGAAAAAATAGAAATCTTCCCTGCGATATGTCTTGGCATATTGTTGAGTAAAAAATATTATTCGTACAAGGATTTCGATTTATAATGCTATTTTCTATTATTATTCCTGCTTTTAACGCAGAAAGATATTTATGTGATTCTTTGGAATCTGTCCGGATGCAGACCTTCACAGATTATGAAACTATAATTGTTGATGATGGATCTACCGATAAGACGAGTGAGATAGCAGATTCTTTTGCTGGGAAAAACCTTCAGACTCATGTGATCCACCAAGAAAACAAGGGTCTTTTGCTTGCCAGAAGAGCTGGACTACAAGCGGCGAGTGGCAAATATGTTGTTTTCTTGGATGCGGATGATTCTTTACGCTCCACGGCTTTGCAGGATATTGCCGAGGTAATTCATAAATATGATGTTGATATTGTTTCTTTTAGGTATTCTCGGCAGGATAATTTCTTGACATCTGATTCGCCTTCACCCTTGCCGATCGGGATATATGATGGCGAACGATTCGAAGAAGCTAAGCTTCATCTCTGCAAAGGACGATTCAATGAGATGTGGAGCAAGGCGATAAGGCTTTCATGTTTTGACTGTACTGCTGATTATTCCAACTATGCAGGGTTGATGCACGGTGAAGATCTTTTACAGCTTCTTCCTGTTTTCGACAGTGCTCATTCTCTTTATAGTTTAGATAAGGTTCTCTATTTTTATAGGCCTAATGATTCCGCTAGCACGGCTAGATATAAGTCCAGTCAGTTATCTGATATCAGAAAAGTAAATGCTTGTCTTCTGTCTTTTTCGATGAAATGGGGAAACGCCTGCTATCAAACGGCATGCCACGGCGAGGTCATGCAGTATATCAATCTTCTTAAGATTGCTGTTTCGTACCTCTCCTATGCTTCTTTCGGTGATGTATTTCGTTCGATACGTAAGGTGATGGATGATGAGGGATGTTTGGCACGCGCTCAACAATGTCAATTGAGGATTGACAATTCTATTATCGTTTTTTGCCTTATGCACAATTTCTGTTATCTTGCTTTTCTTGTTTTGAAAATAATAAATTGTATCAAGGGATAAAACGTAAGGATTTTTGATGATTAGAACAAAAGCTGATTTATTGGAATATATCCAAGAGGATAAGCGTATGCAGCCGCGGCCTTCATCTTTTGTGAAGCGTTATCTGGGTACAAGTGGGGCAGTGGTCCGGTGGAAAAAGTGTTTAAGGAAATGTGAGTACCATCACAATATTTCCAAGAATATTTATCACAGGTTGGCATATTTTGTTTATCTTTTTATGTTGAAAAGATATGATCGACGTTTCTCTTCAGAAATCCCCATTAATGTTTTTGGTAAGGGATTATTAATTTGGCATCCGGAACGGATAATTATTAATCCTGATTCAAAAGTTGGAGATTACTGCGCGCTTTCGAGTGGCGTTGTCATTGCACAGGCACATGGAGAATGCCCGACAATCGGTGATCATGTAGAGCTTATGATTGATTCGAAGGTGCTGGGAGGAATTGCTGTAGCTGATAACGTAAGAATCGGAGCTTCTGCGTTGGTGCTTAAACCGATAAATGAAGCTGACACAACTTGGGCTGGTGTTCCGGCAAAGAAAATTAACAATCAGGGAACTATTGAAGTGCCGATTCCTGTTTGCACTTATTAGTGCTACGAAGGTGAGATAGATGGAACAGAAAAAAGGCCGGCTGGTCAGCGTCATCTTGCCAGCATATAATGTGGCGAATTATTTAGATGACTGCTTGGAAAGTGTTATTTCCCAGACATATATCAATACTGAAATTATCATCGTTGATGACGGATCAACTGATGATACTGCAGGGAAAGCAGACGATTGGCTTTCTAAAGATGATCGTATTCGCGTTGTTCATCAAAAAAATGGCGGCCTTTCAGCGGCGAGAAATACTGGCCTTC
The DNA here is from genome assembly GCF_000770925.1 of Bifidobacterium ruminantium DSM 6489. GTDB lineage: Bacteria > Actinomycetota > Actinomycetes > Actinomycetales > Bifidobacteriaceae > Bifidobacterium > Bifidobacterium ruminantium. The sequence goes on from NZ_JDTK01000036.1 coordinate 3,541, forward strand.
GCTATGCGCAGGGTGAATTTATTCTTTTCGTCGATCCCGATGACCGTATTGATGAAAGCTTGATTTTCAAGTGCATGACGTTATTAAATGATGATTCGGCTTCTTTAGTCCATTTTGGATACCGATTAATTGATGAAAATGGATTATTACGCGAAAAAAATTTTCCGGATACCCTCGCTAATACTGATGAGCTGCTACCGGCAATTTTGAGTGACAAAATTCCAAGTCATTCTTGGCAGCTTTTAT
>NZ_JDTK01000037.1 GCF_000770925.1 Bifidobacterium ruminantium DSM 6489
AGGATCTAGCAACGACATACAAGCTTATCGCCAAAGCGAAAAAGTGCGTTGTTTTACCAGATTGTTTGTATGAATATCGAGTTCGCAGTAGTTCGATACTTGGAGAGCTTGAATTGAATCATACGAAAGCGCTAAAATACTATGAAGATGAGCTTCTTGCGTTTCATGAGATGATTGATTGGGCTGTTGTGCAAAAGCGAGAAGATTATGCTGTTGCGGCTCGGAACAACATGATGAGACATTTGTTCTATCATTACAAGCATTTGCTTGCGCTTGATGATGCGCAAGGAGCTGACTGGATATGCATGCAGATCAAGGAAGAATTGAAATCTCTCTTTCTCCGTCGAATGGATCCGCTGAATAAGGTCAGATCATTCATGTTGAAGCTTAATTTTCTGGGCCTTTTTTATAGACTCAATAATCTATTGGAAAAAAACGTTAAGAAAATCCTGCATAAGATATAAGGGAGAATATAATGCCGAAATATACAGATGCGCGTAATGCACAATTGGTTATTGCACTATTAAAAGAATATGGTATTCGAAATATAATTGCGTCTCCGGGTACAACAAATGTTCCCTTTGTATACAGCGTACAGAATGACTCCTTTTTTAATATTTATTCTGCTATTGATGAGAGATCTGCGGCATATATGGCGTGTGGTTTGGCTGCTGAATCGGGGGAGCCAGTGGTGCTCTCTTGTACAGGTGCCACAGCTTCGCGGGATTATATGCCAGGCTTAACGGAAGCGTTCTATCGTAAACTCCCCGTTCTGGCTCTTACTTCTATGCATTTCACTGAGGACATAGGTAATCTGTCCACTCAGATTCTCGATCGTTCGGTTATTCCCAACGACATTGCTCGTTATCATACTTCTCTGGAGATGATTGAAAATGAGAGAATGGCTAAAGATGAGGAGCTGCGAATCAACATTGCACTTTCTGAGCTCACACGTGATGGTGGCGGCCCAGTGGCAGTCCAACTTATCACTGACGGCAATTATACGTTCAGTGCAACTTCTCTCCCTAAGGTAAATAGAATAAATCGTTTTCTTCCTGAAAAAATTTCAGAGTGGCCGGAATTACCGGATAACGCTAAAATCGCAGTTCTCTTGGGGGTGCATCGAACTTTTAGTGCTACTGAATCCGAGATGCTAGAGCATTTTGTCGAGACGCATGATGCGGTGGTGTTTTCTGACATCTCTAGTGGTTATCACGGCAAGTTCGCATTCGGATCAGCGCTCGCCTGTATCCAATTGCAGAATAACCCTATACGTTCCGCTTTTGAGCCAGATTTGGTTATACACGTCGGAGAGATGACTGGCGACTATAACACCATGGGATTTTTGACGGGCCTGAATTGCCCAGTTTGGAGGGTATCTCTGGATGGAGAGTTTCGCCAACATTTTGCTCGACTTGAAAATGTATTCCAATGTTCAATCGAGTTTTTCTTTTCCCACTATGCGAGCAACAAGCACGTGGAGTCGGGTTACCGTACCAAGTGGGAGAATTATGACATTCAGTTAAGAAAACGTATGCCAGAATTCCCATTCTCGAATATCTGGATGGCTCAGCAATTGCATTCTATGATTCCTGCTGGTTCAATTGTTCATCCGGCCATACTGAGTTCCTTGTCAAGTTGGGATTATTTCCCTCTCCCGAAAGATGTTCGCTCAAGTGCGAATGTGGGTGGATTTGGCATTGATGGATGCACTTCAGCATTAATTGGAGCAAGCCTTTCCTCACATGAATTGTGCTTCTGCATCACGGGTGATTTGGCCTTCTTCTATGACATGAATTCTTTGGGATGCAGGGAAATCGGTCCAAATTTGCGTATTCTTTTAATCAATAACGGTCTCGGCATGACATTTAAACTCTCTAATCATGTTGGTAGCCAAATTGGGCCGTCCGCTAATATATTTATTGCTGCAGAAGGCCACAATGCTGCAGCAAAGAGCGTTACGGGGAACCAATCGCCAGCTCGCGCTTGGGCTGAATCACTTGGGTTTAAATATCTTAGCGCATCTTCAAAAGAAGAATTCAATGCGGTTAAGGATATTTTTACTTCAAAGGATTCGGAAGCCCCGATTCTGTTTGAGTGCTTTACTCACGAAGAAGATGAGAGGACCGCACGAGACCTTATTGATTCTATCGATAGCAGAACTGATTCGAAGACGCAGCTTAAGAAAACGATAAAAAAGGTTCTGCCGAAATCGGTCATTGATTCACTGAAAAGCCTCAGACATTAAGCATCTTGAGGAAGGAAAAGCTTCTTGGGTAAATACAAGAATCTACTGGTGAATATCGGCTTATTCACATTAAATACGGTATCAACGAAATTGATTACATTTCTGCTGGTACCGCTATATACGTATTTCTTGACTGCGGCGCAGTACGGCGTGACCGACATGTCTCTTACGGTGGCGGGTTTGGTCACGCCTGTCGTTACCCTGTCCATCGGCGATGCCACCACTAGATATATCATCGATGATCCTGATGATAAGGAACGATATATATCTGTCGGGTTTTGGGTGACTTTGTTTGGTTGCCTGATTATGCTCCTTCTGCTTCCGCTACTGGGATTGCCCATATTCGGCGGACTCGGGAATTACAAATGGTTCTATCTTGCCTATTTTGCTTCATCCGCTTTCAATGCGTACTTGGCAAATGTGGCAAGAGGTTTGAACCAGATTAAACTCATCACCTGGGCATCTATAGCTTCGTCGCTTGTTTCGGCTCTATCGGCAGGTTTGCTCATCGGTCTGCTTAATTGGAAGGTCGAGGGATATTTTGTTTCGTTGATTTTCGGCGGGCTTGTTGCAATTGTTTTATATCTTATATTTGGTGGCTCATGGGAATACGTACGTATTCCCAAAAAGGAACGCGACCGTCATTTTCTTAGGAAGATGCTGCTGTATTCAGTGCCGCTGATGCCCAATGCTATCTTCTGGTGGGTTGGCACAAGTGTGAACAGGTTCTTCATTACCAGTATGCTCGGTATCGGTGCTTCCGGCTTATTTGCTGCGGCCAGCAAGATACCGAACGTAATGAATATGGTCTCTTCCACGTTTTGGCAGGCTTGGAGCTTGTCTGCATTCCAAGAGTTCAAGAAGACTGATACCGGCAAGTTCTATAGCAATGTGTTTGCGGTGTTTCGTACATTCTGTTTCCTCGCGGCATCAGGACTTATGTTGTTGACGCCGTGGCTCGCCTCATTGCTTTTGCAGAAGAAATTCTATGATTCGTGGCCTATTATTCCTGTCTTGATTCTTGCATTTCTGTTTAATGTGTTCGCAGGATTCTATGGAACGGTCTTTACTGCAAGTATGAAAACCAAACATCTAATGACATCGACTGCTGCTGCTGCGATCGTCGTTGTTGTTCTGACCTGGCTGCTCGTCCGTATCATGGGACTGCAAGGAGCTGCGTGGGCTATGGTCGGCAGCAACCTAGTTATGTATGTCATACGTGTGGCTATGGCTCATCCGATTGTCAGGATAGCGGTGAACTGGCCTCTTATGCTGATCAATATCCTGATTGTAGCTGTTCAAGCATGCATAATGGCATGGCATCCATCCAGGTACTTGTTGATCTCTGGTGTGCTCTTCCTTCTTGTATGCATAGTATCTGCGTTGGATGCCTATCCATTCGTAAAATCTTTGGCAACTGCAATCAGCGGAAAGTCACTGCATAAAAATGGCAAACATGTCGGGAAATAGGGATTTAAGGAGATGAATAATGAGGATAGGAACCATTACCTTCCATTGTGCATATAATTTTGGTTCTGCACTGCAGACTTATGCACTCAGAAAATATCTCACGAATTTAGGCCATGATGTACATGTTATCGATTATCGGAGCGCAGATTTCAATGGGTATAAGATTTTTCGTGGAATAGGGGTTAAATCATTTATTGCAGATTTGCTCTTTCTTCCAGGTAATTTACGCAGGCGCAGCAGTTTTCAATCTTTCTGGCATAAATGTTTTGGCCTGACGAGCCGGACTTATGAGGGGGCTGATGCAGAGCGTTCTCTAGCTGAGGATTTGAAGGATTATGATGCACTGATTTGTGGTAGCGATCAGATTTGGAATTTGGATTGCACCTTAGGGCCTGTTCCTCCGTTCTTTCTTTCTTTCGCTTCTGATGGAACAAAGAAAATTGCGTATGCGCCTAGCTTGTCGCATGCCAAGTTTGAAGAAAAGAACTTCACTCTAGAAGATAAGAAGCATGTCTCCGAGTGGTTGAATCGTTTTGATGCACTTTCTGTGCGTGAGCTTTCTGTAGCAGGGCAGTTTCAGCAACTAACTAATAAGCATATTGTTGAAACGCTTGATCCGACGCTTTTGTTGAATTTAGAGGATTATCGACATATACAGGCTCCGCGACTTCCAAAGAAGCTGGAAGCAGGCAAATATATATTTGCATATACGTTATGGCCGAATAAAGATATGGTGCATTATATTGATAAATTGGCGGCAAAACGTGGACTAACTATCGTTTATTACTCTCAGAAGCCGATTCGGTATCAATCGCACGCGATCAATGTATGGGGAATTGGCCCAGCTGATTTTCTTACATTGATTGATAAGGCAAACTGTGTGATTTCGAACTCTTTCCATGCAACGGTGTTCTCCATTCTCTATGGCAAGCCATTTCTTACGTTTGGTACGGAAAAGAGTAGTTCTCGCATGAGAACGTTACTTGTCAAACTGGGTTTACCTGAAAAGCATCTTTTGCCTCCTGATTTCGAGGGCGGAAGTAATGTTGAACCATTTGCCTCTGTACTGAATATGGCTCGACTTAATAATCTTCGTGCAGATTCTGAACGGTTCCTTAATGATGCACTGATGTAAAAACTCTCAACTAGTATTTGGCATGGAATTTATTGCATGCTGCTTTTTCAATTTTCATAGCATGTTTGAGTTAAGGAGTGCGGATATTTTCTTGGAGAGATAGTCATACAGCTCCTTATCTGAGATTTTGTGAGGATGTCTTGTTCCCGCCATGAGGGCGACTGGGATCCACCAGAGTATGGGCGGATCCCAGTCGTTTGTTTTGGGTTATTGTTTGGTGGTTACCGCGCAGTTTGGTGTGACGTCGGTCACGGCCTGACCGCCCG
>NZ_JDTK01000038.1 GCF_000770925.1 Bifidobacterium ruminantium DSM 6489
ATGTAATAACAACGATGGTAATGTAATCAGAATGAATTAATTAAATCTCATTCTATTCTCATATATATATGATTGTGTTCAGTGTGTTCAATGATGAGAGTGTACATTCTTATAATATGTGTATGACGCGCTGGATTCATGTGTTCAATGAAGTCAACCTGATGAGGTTCATGTGAACGATGTGGTTCTCATTGATGGCACTGGATGCAGTGTGAAATGACAAATGCGGAATGCTGGAAATATCATTCCGGTGTATCATTGATGCCGGTG
>NZ_JDTK01000039.1 GCF_000770925.1 Bifidobacterium ruminantium DSM 6489
TAGCGCGGAAAGTAAGTTGACATCGACTTACTTTACGTATAATTATTAAGAAACAAATCGACATCGAGAATTTTGACCAAAAACGGCTAAATTCCGGGCTTTTTGGAATTTTGATATAGTGAAAATTGCCCCAATCTGCCCCAAAAATGCTCAAATTCCGACCAAAATGTCATCTCAACTTTTTCGGTATCAAATTGCCTGAAATCGTTGAAATTCCGCCATTCTTGGCATGTTGACGGCGAAAAGTGCTGATTGTCATCATGTTCGCAGTTAATGTATAAAATCTTATGCTATCAAGCGATTCGTAATTGTATAAAATCTTATGCTATCAAGCGATCCTTTATTGTGTGAAATTTTATGCTATCGTGCGTTCCGATTTCGGTGGTTCTGTGTGCTGGTGTGGGTGCTTGCATTCATTGTGTTCATGTGTTCAGTGCGTTCATTGTGAGTGTGTATTGTCGGTGTGGTGTGGTGTCTGACTGCATTGAACTCATGTCATCATTGCGAACAGTGATGACGCTGCTTGCATGTGTGTACAGTGTGATGATGATATTACGCTGGCGTGAGCGGTTCTCCAATCCTTTCAAACATGATTCCGCTCATAATTGTCATAGTTATCAGGGAATCCGGTCGGAATAGTATCTGACCGGATTCTTGTATCTGAATATGAACCTTGATAGATAATGGGTGTGATGTGATATTGCATCATTGCAGGACATCATTAAACATAATCTTGCGTATACCTGCGGTCCAGTCAACCGTGGAAGATTCGGAACGCAACCTCCGAATGAATGAATCCAGCAGAAATAATATTCTGCTGGATTCTCTTATATGTGGGAATAATTTCGGGAACAATGACGTTAAGCAAACTTGAATATGAATCTTGATAGATAGGGGATAGGAAATGAAATATGGCGAAAGATATTAACGCCATTGAATACAAATAATCCGGTTGACTCCCGGATGTGAGTGGAAAGGTTGCGATATGGTTAATAACGTATCATTGACCGCTGAACAGCAGGTGGTGATGAATTGCACGGATAAGTTCGTGTTGGTGTCGGCTTGTCCGGGTTCTGGCAAATCATACACTCTTCGAAATATGCGCAGGGCGAATGGTGACATTACGCTATCGTTTGCGAAATCTGATGCTGATGCGGCTCGTAAGCAGTTGGAAGGCGCTGGTGATTCAGATGCTTCAAAAACCGTGCGAACTATGGATTCACTTGCCTTGCAGTGCTTACATGATGCAGGTATTGAATGCAAACTGACTGATACGGATTACTTTGATGGAAACCACTCGGACGTATTAAATGAGTTTGCGCGTGTGTTCTATGATGGTTCTGGCGATAATCCATTTGATGCTGTGAATAATGTCATGCGTGCTATGAATAAGAAGCGCAATGGTCGCGCTGTTCTTATAAAAGTGAAGGAACTCGGTAAGTTTGTCAGTGATTATATGTCTACTGGCGTCTTGCCTTCATCGAACTCAGCTCGTAAACCTCTGAATGATTTCGTTCAGAATTGGGTTAAGTTCCTCCGGAAAATTGCTGCGGTGAATTATGTTCGTGAGTTCTTTGTCTCGGATGATAACTGGAATCTGCTTGTTCGTCTGTCATTTGAATCCATTGATTCCATGCGTGCTGCGCTCGGTGTTTCGGCGGACATTTCGGATTCTGATTTGCGCGCATTGGTTTCATTGGAGTGCAAACGGCATTTGATGGATGCGCCGGTTCGGTTGTTCACTAATAGGAAGCTGTGGGCTGTGTTGGATTCATTGCTTGCAAATACAGGCTGGATTGAATGGTCTCGTGATTTCATGGAAGCTGGAAACTGGATGATGTTGGATAAGAAGGACAAATGTGGTTTGAACGCTCATGAGTTCTCTGATGCCATGATTCTGATTTCCAGTGGTATCTCACTTCCTCGTGATTACCATAATCTTCATTATCGCGGTCAGAAGTTGGATGAAGCATTAAAGGATGTACACCATCGCCTTGCTGGGAAGTTGAAACCTGCGATTGTCGCGGCATGGGATTCTGGCTTGCATATCCCGGATACTTACAGTGTTAGTGAGCTATCCTGTGAGTTCTATCGGCTGGCTTTGAAGGATAAGCGGGATGCCGATGCGAATGGCACTAAACCTTCAATGCTTCAATCGGTTGCGGATTCTATGAATTTTGACAGGATTCTGGTGGATGAAGGTCAGGACATGAGTACAGTGCAGGCAAATATAATCGACCGGTTCGCGGCGGATACTGATGTCCGTGTTGTTGTATTCTATGATGGCGATCAGTCTCTGTATGAGTTCAGAAACGCGGCTGGTAATCTTGCTTTGCTTGGTGGTTCCTATGAAACTGCGACTCGGTTGAATCTGACTTATAATTTCCGGTCAACTCATGCCATTATTGATGTCGCGAATGCGCTGCGTTCCAATATTGTGGATTCCGCTGGTAAAACGATTGTTGCTAATCGTCCTGAAATTGGTGTGAAACCGGTGGTGAGGGGGTTCGCGTCTCCGAAAGATGAAGCCATTGCTATCACTGCGTGGGTTGAAGCGAAACTGGATGCATTGCGTGCATACGTTGATGAGAATCCGGATGAAGCTCGGAAGATGTATGACAACATTGCCGTCATTGTTCGCAACCATTTCGTTGGCGATTTGATTCTCCGTGAACTTCGTGCGCATCTGTCAACTGCTGGTGTGCGTGTCGCGAATAGACCGACTGTCATTGATAGTGATGGGAAGCGTGTGCCGCAGCATGTGTATGTGATTAATGCACATCAGTCGAAAGGCAGGGAATATTCCTGTGTCTGGGTTGCCGGTGTCGATAATCATGTTTGGCCGTATGAGATTACTGGTAAAACTCGGACTCGTGCTGACCGGCGAACTGATTTGCAGTCGGAACTTCGTCTGCTGTTCGTGGCAGTGACTCGTGCTCGTAATGAACTGGTTCTGTCGTATGCGGCGTATCGCCAGCTGTCATCGGAATTGCGTGTTAGCAAGGATGGCATCAAGGTTGAGAACAAGTATGGCAAGCAAATGACTGGTGCTTCTCGGTTCCTGAAAGCGCCTCTGCGTTCAAAGAATCCAGTTGTGTACATTCCTGCGAATCTGACTGACTGGGAGGAAATCAGTAAGTTAAGTGAACGTAAGGAAGCATTGAAGATGCTGGATGCTGATTTGGAAGATTTCGCACATGGCAAGGTTTCCAATTATAAGATTCAGAAATCTTTTGAAACTTTCGCGGATATCAATAACGCTTTGCAGAATAGGTCGGCTGCGTCTCTGGGATTGGATCCTGATCCGAAATTTGAGGCTCGTGCTGAACGCATTGGTGCCTGCGCGAACACGCTGGATATCGGCTTGTTTAAAACTGATGCGGAGATTGATGGCTTATCCGCTGGTATCACTAACTATCACCGTTGCCGTGATCGCATGTGTGCTATTGATCAGGCGATGGATGCGGCTGAATTATCCGGGAGACTGCTGACTGCTATGGAAATTATTCAGTATTCGTTGCAGGCGAAACCTGTGTATGAGATTGAGTGGGAGCGTGCTGCTGCTGGCGAGGATGCTGATTCTAATGGTTTCAAATTGGATTCAGATGGGAACAGGATTCCGCTGTTGGATGCGCTCGGTCGCCGGATTCCGGTGTATTTGACGGATGGGAATGGGAATGTGTTGTTGGATTCGCGTGGTTATAAGCGGCAGAAACCATCTGGCACCTTCAGCGCGTCTATTCCTGCTAATTCTCGTCATCTTCCTATCACGATAACTTATACACCGGAACAGTTGCATCATGATGTTGATGTTAAGTGGAATCATTCACGAGAGAAGGATCGTTCTGGCAGGAAGGATGTGGAACGGTTCACGCTGGATAAAGGTTGGTCATCTCATTCTCACTGGCTGTTTCTGACTATCACTGAACAGAATATTAAATTGGAGGATGTTCTGAATGAGGATGAGCATGGCAGGAATCGGATTCAGGATTTTGGTTATCGTGTCATGAATGCATTGAATCCATCGCGCCGCCGCGACTGGGCACGCCGGAACATCAATGGTGTGTGGATGACTATTGAAATCACCGTGAAGGAAGATGCTGCTGGGCAGGTTTGGTTGCATGTTCATGCTCATTGTTTGCTGGACATGAATAAGAACTATCGTGGTTTTGAATTCAAGCGTCAGGGTCTCGCATGGCAGCGTGGCACTAATGGCAAGTATGTATTGGATTCCGCTGGTAATCGCATGCCGTTACTGGATTTCAATGGTAATCAGGTTGTTTATGATGAGTGGGCGCAGTATTTGCAGAAGTCTATGAAACTGTCTTATCTGCCGATTGTTCGTGTGGAGCGTGTCGTTGATAAACCTGCGCGTGATTGCAAACCGGGGGAAGCTGCACTGGGAACTATCTTCGTGGAGTTAACAAAATATGCGACTAAACCTGCTGAACTGTATTCATGCGATCCGAATGATCCTGAACACTATGTGAGTAAGGGCAATGTTGATCGAGTGGTTCGCATTCTTGCGGAGGCGATGCAGGGCGTGCGGATGAAGCGTGCTTATGGTTCTATCAAGGAAGCCATGGATGTTGCGGATGGTGTGTTGGCGGCGATGCGTCCGGATATGCAGCTGACTGAGAATGCAGTACTTGTGTTCAATGAAGCGGATAAGCATTATGAGGAAGCGGATGATAATGAGAAGGAAGTGTCCGTGAAAGTGTTTGATGCTACGGCTGCTGCGGTTCCTGTGGATGAGCATGCGGATGATGATGTTGACATGTCTGCATTGCGGGCAAGTGAACCGGATGAGCTGGATGATGGTTATTACGCGGCGGTGGATGCTGATGCGGCATCGGTTGATGATTTGTTGCCGTATGAGTCAGATACTGATGAGCAAATCATTACTTATGTGACTGATTCATCGGATGCTGATTCTATGTCGGTGAATAACAGTGATGATTCAGGTGCGGATGATGACAATGTTGACAGTGATGACTCGTCATTGGATGGTGATTCGGATTCTGGTTATGAGAAATATGATGAATTGTTTGAATAATGGATGACCCGAATTCTCTGTTCGCTTGATATTGTCTTATCGCCAGTGTGATGGCTGGTGTAATTACGGATTCATCATCGTAATTATCTCCTTGTTGAGTGACCCTCGGTTGAAATATACCGGGGGTTATCTTGTATGCATGTGGATATTGCAGTCATGTATTCAATTCAAGGAATGGAGTGTAATTATGGTTCGTGTTAAGAGGTTGTTCGCATTGTTTGCAGTGCTTGCAATGATGACATCAATGGCGGCGTGTGGGAATAGTGATACTGATAGCGATTCTAAGGATTCGGAGTCAACATCGCAATCCCCGAAAGTGAGTGAGTCAAAAAAGAAATCTGGTGAGCCGAATGGCAAGAATTGTCTGCCGACTGCATACTTCTTTAAGAATAATGAACGCACGCCTTATAACGCATTTGAAACGCGCTGCTGGATGCAGAATGAGGGCACGATGCATCAGACTTATTCAACTTATTCGCAGGGTGATACAGATTCTGGTAAATATGTAAAAGTTAAATTCGATACCGCTGCATTCAAGAAGAATGAGTACATGCCGTCAGGCAGTTGTGATGCGATGGGGTGCTCTGAATCATCATCTAAGGTGACTCGGTGGTCGGTTCCGTTCACGGTTACGCTGCATGGATTCACTGATTCTGAATTGCAGGCAAATCGTGATGACCTCGGTAATAAAATATGGCAATTCTATGGTACCAACGTCGCTTTGACTGAGCCGAATCTTACGGAGAATGAGACTGCGAAATTCTCTGATAAGATATCTGACCTGAATTTACATAATGATGAACCGATGCAATTCTGGGCTGTCGGCAATGAAAATACGGTGGAAGCGCAGTTCAATTATTCTGGTGGTGATGTCTACTCGCATCCTTTCGCATGAAATGCGTAAATAATAGGACTATATTTGAAGGGAGAAATCTTATGAAGTTATTGAAGCGAATGTTCGCAGTGTTTGCATCGTGTGCATTGGTTGTAGGGCTGGCGTCATGTGGTGGCGGTGGTAATCCGATTGCTTCAATTGCGAATCTATGCGGTGATAACCCTGAAATTGAGAAAATGATGAGGTTGAAATTGGTGGATGGCGGTGATGCTGTTGATTGCGTTGCAAAGAATTCTGGGAAATTGCAGAATGATGGACTGGAAGTAAAGTTCGATTCGAAACCATTGTATATAAAGGATTCAAAGCCATTCTTTGGTAAAGGTTCGTTTGATGAAGTGATTGCAGCATTGTCTGAATTGCCTGCGGATGAAGGCAAATTCTCTTATGATGAGCAGGTTGGCTGGGCTGTGAAGGTGAAATTCACTAACAAGTCAAAGGATGCTATTGCTATTAAGTCAGATCTGTATTCAGATGCATTCAGTGCCGTTGTATCGCATGATGGTACGAAAGATACTTCTACTACTGCTGAGTTAGTTACTTCCATTGGTGATAGGTCTGATTCGGATTTGAAACCGGGTGAATCATGTGATGCAGTCATGTATTCATTCCCTCTGGGGCTTGATTCTGATAATCCAGCTGGAAAGGTGATTTGGACACTGAATGATGATTATACGAATCATTCGGATTATTATCAGCAGAAACCGGTTCGTGTTGTATATACTGAACTGAATTATGAGGCTCGGTAAGTGATATTCCGTTATTTGTAATCGCCCTCAGTGATTACATGTTAACCATTATGATTATTATTAAATAAAACATGCGGATAGTGCGCTCATGGGAACATGGGCACATTATTGTATGTAGTGTAAGTGCCTGATTGATAGATATATGTTAATGGGGATATTCCTCAATATAAGAACTATTAAAGGAGTGTATATCTATCATGATGGTTTATATTAAAAGTCAATTGAATTCGGATGAGGCGGAAGCATCTGTTATCGGTCCGGTTATGATTCTTGCTTTGGTGCTTGTTGCCATTGTGGTCATTTTCGGTAAGCTTATGGCGTCAACTGAACGCAAGGGCGCGGACGTTGCTAACTGCATTAGCACGTCAACCTCATTCACTAAGGCGCGGAACACTCGTTCGAGTATTTGCGATGACCGTAACTCAACTGGTCATTCATATGACACTAACAAGCAGGATTACTGACAGGTAATCTGACTGTATTAAGCCCTCGGAATCTGACTGGTTCCGGGGGTTTATTCATGTGTAAAAGTGCGTCGTTGTATGCATGTATATAATCCCCTGAAATCGTTGAAATTCCGCCGAAAACTCGAGTTTGATAGATATATAGTGAGTTACCAACTTATACCTTGATAGATA
>NZ_JDTK01000004.1 GCF_000770925.1 Bifidobacterium ruminantium DSM 6489
CTCGCTCATCACCCTTCATCAGCGTAAGTATTGTGGTGTTGCTTCTTGGATGTTAGGGGTTGCGCTCGTAAGATTGGGCTCAGAAAGTGACGGTGCATTCGGGGAGGCAGAACGTGTTCTACAACATGGAATCGGATTTCGAGGATGACTTGGTTGCGGTGCTGAAGCGCCATGGATGGACCGATGGCGTGTTGGAATATCCAACCGAACAGGACCTTATCAGCAATTGGGCCAACATCCTGTTCGACAACAACAAAGGCATCGATCGATTGAATGGGCAGCGTCTTACCAAAGGCGAGATGGCGCAGATCCTCGAACAAATCGAAACATTGCGCACACCATTGGCGCTGAACTCCTTCATTAATGGTAAAACCGTATCCATCAAACGTGATAATCCAGCAGATCCGGCACATTTCGGCAAGGAAATCAGCCTGAAAATCTATGATCGCCAGGAAATCGCCGCTGGGCAAAGCCGGTACCAGATTGCAAGACAGCCTATTTATCCAGCTAAAAATAAGATGCTGAACGATCGCAGGGGAGACGTTTGCCTGCTTATCAACGGAATGCCGGTCATCCATATTGAACTGAAGAAAAGCGGCATTCCCGTAAGCCAGGCCACCAATCAAATCGCCAAATACGCGCATGAAGGCGTGTTCACCGGGCTGTTCCGACTCGTGCAGGTCTTCGTGGCCATGAATCCGGATGATGCCGTGTACTTCGCCAATCCCGGCGAAGGCGACTTCAACAGCAACTACTTCTTCCACTGGGCTGACTTCAACAATGAGCCCATAGCGGCGAACAACCATGTCGGGCAGGATGAATGGAAGCGTTTCACATCTGATCTGCTATCCATTCCCATGGCACACCAGCTCATCGGGTTCTATACGGTCGCCGATTCCGCAGACGGATGCCTCAAAGTGCTACGCAGCTACCAATACCAGGCGGTGAACGCCATTTCCGACCGTGTACGCACCTGCAAATGGGATGAGCCGGTGCCAAGCGGCACGCCGGGCCGTCCGGGCGGTTATGTGTGGCACACCACTGGCTCGGGCAAAACCATGACCAGCTTCAAGGCTGCGCAGCTCATCGCTGGCTCGAAAGATGCCGACAAGGTGGTCTTTCTCATGGACCGTGTCGAATTGGGCACGCAGTCGCTGCTGGAATACCGGTCGTTCGCGGATGATGCCGATGATGTGCAGGGCACGGAAAACACGGATGTGCTCAAATCGAAACTGGCAAGCATCGACCCCAAAGACACACTCATCGTCACCTCCATCCAGAAAATGAGCAACATCAAAGCGGGCGAGGGGCATATCACCGAAGGGGAAGTGAGGAAGCTCGCCGGCAAACGCATCGTATTCATCATTGACGAATGCCATCGTTCCACGTTCGGCGAAATGCTGCAGGATATTCGCCATTCCTTCCCGAACGCATTGTATTTCGGTTTCACGGGCACTCCGATTCATGAGGAGAACCGTAAGAAGGGCGCGACCACATCAATGGTGTTCGGCGATTGCCTTCACCGATACAGCATCGCCGACGGCATCCGCGATGGCAATGTGCTCGGATTCGATCCATACATGGTGTTGACCTACCGAGACAAGGATGTTCGTCAGGCTGTCGCGTTGCAGAAGGCGAAAGCGGCAACGGTTGAGGAAGCCCAGTCAGACCCGGCGAAATCCGAAGTGTTCTACCATTACATGGACCCGAAGCAAATGCCGATGGGACCCATGGAAACGCAGGCAGGAGAACATATCAAGGGTATTGAGGACTATCTGGCCTCAGCGCAGTATGCGCAAGGCACACCGCATGAGGACAAGGTCGTGGAGGACATTCTCGACCAATTCCCATTGCTGAGCAGAGGCAACAAATTCCATGCGATGCTGGCCACGAGTTCCATTCCCGAGGCGATCAGCTATTACCGCTTGTTCAAGGAGCGTGCGCCGCAGATGCATGTGACCGCGCTGTTCGACCCCAATGTCGATAACTCCAACGGCGCGATTCTCAAAGGGGACGCGCTTCAGGAGATCATCGGCGATTACAACGAACTGTTCGGCAAGGATTTCATCATCCCCACATGGCCGAAGATGAAGAAGGACATCACGGCGAGACTTTCCCACAAACGACCGTACCTGACCGTCGACCAGCATCGTGAGGAGCGGATTGATCTGCTGATCGTGGTCGACCAGATGCTGACGGGCTTCGATTCCAAGTGGGTCAACACGCTGTATCTCGACAAAATCATCGACTACGAGAACATTATCCAGGCGTTTAGCCGCACGAACCGACTGTTCGGCCCTGATAAGCCCTTCGGAACGATACGCTACTACCGCAAGCCGCATACCATGAAAGGGTATATCGAAGCGGCGGTGAAACTGTATTCCGGAGACAAGCCACTTGATCTGTTCGTGCAGAAACTGCCGGAAAACGTGCGGCTGATGGATGCGCGTTTCGAAGAGATCGCTTCCGTGTTTCGCGCCGAAGGCGTGGAGGATTTCATGAAGCTGCCGGAGTCCGTGGAAGCATGCCGGAAGTTCGCGAAGCTGTTCTCGGAACTCAATGATTTTCTTGAAGCCGCCAAAGTACAAGGATTTACATGGCAGCAGCGGGAATACTCCGTCACCCATGACGATGGTTCGGTGGAGGTTGTGCGGCCGGAACTCGATGAACGCACATATATGATTCTTGTACAGCGATACAAGGAGTTGTTTGCTGGAGATGGCGAAGGCCATAGTGAGGGTCCTGAGGCTCCATACGATCTTGATGGGCATATCACCGAAATCGACACGGGATTGATTGATACGGATTACATGAACGCCAACTTCACCAAATGGCTCAAGGCGCTTGGTGGAGGAGATCCAGACCTGTTGGCATCAGCTGAGGAGGAATTGCATAAGTCGTTCGCTTCGCTCAGCCAAGAGGAACAACGGTACGCCGAACTGTTCATGCATGATGTGGAACGTGGTGAAATCGAGTTGGAGGAAGGCAAGACGCTGCGCGACTACATTACGTATTATGCTAACAACGCCAAGAACAGCCAAGTGGAGAAGATCACCAAGGCGTTTGGCGTGGATGGAGCTTTGCTCAACGAGATGATGCGGCTTGATCTTACCGAAGCGACACTGAATGAATTTGGTCGGTTCGACCAGTTGAAAGCGTCCATCAACAAGCCTTTGGCAAAGGCGTTTTTCAGCAAGCCGGATAGCTCTGTCACCCAATTCACTGCGAATCTTCTCGCCACCAAGTTGCTGAAAAGCTTTATCCTTGAAGGAGGATTCGATCTGGACGATCGTAAATAGCGGACGGCAGTAAAACAGGGGGAGAATCATGTCGGTTGTTGACGAAGCAAAACTGGGGTATCTGGACTTTCTTTCACGTGAGGATCGGGTACGCCACCATCGCTACGTTGAGGAAATGAAGCAGTATGACATGATGCGCTCCGGTGACATCAATGCCATTTCGGAAAGCGCGAAACTGTGGGATTCCGGACTATACGGCCATCTGTCGGACGATCCTCTGAAAAACGCGAAATACCGTTTCGTCACCACCATTACCTTGGCCACGCGTTTCGCCATTGAAGGTGGCATGGACGAGGAAGACGCATACAACGCCTCCGATCTGTACATTCAAGATCTTGACAATTGCAAGACCCCGGAAGACGTGCGCCGACTGCACACCGACATGATGACTTTCTTCACATGGGCCATGGCCGACATGCAGAAGGCGGAAACACATTCCAAAGCCGTCAACGAATGCATGGACTACATCCACTACCATCTGCATGAGAAGATCACCGTGCCGATCCTTGCCGAGCATGTGCACCTGAATCCCACATACCTGTCGGAACTGTTCAAACGCGAAACGGGCATGGCAATATCGCAATACATCACCGACAAGCGCATGGAAGCCGCCGAGAACATGCTCAAATACTCGGAATACAGCTTCGACGAAATCGCCCAAATCCTCGCATACCGGTCGCAAAGCCACTTTTCGAAAGTGTTCAAAAAACATTCCGGCATGACACCCGGGGCGTACCGTGCCAAGTATTCACAGAACGGCATCTGGCCGGAGTGATTGCGATCACGGCGTCTACCACGCCGGTTGCGGTGAACCGCCGGTGACGGCACCGCGAAATTCGGGTGTGCCAATCGTGAAATCGACGTGTCTGCGCGTGTGAAACACGCGCGAATCAGCTACGGTGGAAGCATTCAATGATGATGCGCGCCACCGGCCGAATGAACGGCGGAACAAGGAACGTGCGCGCAGGATGTGGATGAAAGCGAAGGAATAAACGAATATGGGAATGCCCCTTGATCTGTATGTGATCCGACATGGCGAGTCGGAGGCGAACGTCATCATCAGCGCCGGCGAACAAGGCGATAATTCATTGTTCACGCAGGACAACGTCACCGTGCCCGACCGTTCGTGGAGGCTTACGGCCACCGGCCGCAAGCAGGCGGACTGCATCGGCCGCTGGCTGGTCTCACAGCAGCCGTTGTTCGACCGCTACCTCGTCTCGCCGTACGTGCGCACGCGTGAGACGGCGGCCACGATGGCCCTGCCGAAGGCGAAATGGGAGGAGACGCGCGTGCTGCGCGAACGTTCTTGGGGTGAGATCAACACCATCACGAAGGACGATTTCAAAACCAACTACGCGCGCAATTGGATGTTCAAAAACACCGATCCGCTGTACTGGCGTCCGCCGGCGGGCGAGTCCATCGCCGACGTGGCCGAGAACCGCGTGCATAACCTGCTCACGTCGCTGAACCGCAAATCGGACGCCGAATCCGTGGTGATGGTCAGCCACGGCGACCTCATGCTGGCGCTCATGCTCACGTTGGAGGACCTGTCTGACGAGGAATTCATGCATCGCGCCGCCGCTGACGAATGGAAGATCACCAACTGCACATGCTTCCATTATTCGCGTCGCGATCCGGCAACCGGGCGTACACATAAGCGGTTCCGTTGGGAGCAGACGGCGCGTCCGGTGCTTGACGAGACGGATGGCCGTTGGGTGGTGAAAGTGGACGAATGGCGTGAATTCAAACGTCCCGTTCTGTCGAACGGCGATCTGGTGGACGTGGTGCACGCCGTTGACCGTCACCTGTGACATACCACGGATATACGATTCATCTGTCTTGTCTGCTTGCGATTGGTGCCCCCTACTTGCGTTGAGGCCTCTCGTATCTGCGGTGCCATTACAATGGCGTGTGATTGTACGGCACGACCGTTGTATTTCGTGCCGTGAGAGAGTTAGGAGACAATCACATGTCCAATCCAATCGCGGGCCTGTTCACGTGGAAGCTCCACGGTGACGGCAAAACGCTGAAGCCCGGCGAGGTCGTCGAGCCGGATGAACGTCTGACCTGGCCGCGCACCGCGGAAATCGGCGCGCAGCACGTCATCGCCATGTTCGGTGCCACCTTCCTGGTGCCGATTCTGACCGGTTTCGATCCGTCCACCACCCTGTTCTTCACGGCCATGTCGACCGCGCTGTTCCTGCTGATCAACAAGAACGTGCTGCCGAGCTACTTAGGTTCGTCCTTCGGCTTCATTGCGCCGATCGCCGCCGTGGCCAGCGCCCACAAGGGTCTTGAGGTCGCGTCCTTCGGCATCATGGTCACCGGCATCCTGCTGGCCCTGATCGGCGTGCTGGTGCACTATGCGGGCGCCAAATGGATCGACATCATCATGCCGCCGGTCGTCAACGGCGCCATCGTGGCCATCATCGGCTTCAATCTGGCTCCGAGCGTCTGGAACAACTTCAAGGTGGCGCCCGACACTGCCATCATCACCCTCGTCGCGGTGCTGCTTGTCGCGGTGCTGTTCAAGGGCCTGCTCGGCCGCCTCAACATCCTCATCGGCGTGATCATCGGTTACGCGTACGCATGCTTCCGCGGACAGGTCGACTTCTCCGCCATCGGCAAGGCCGCGTGGATCGGTCTGCCGGAATTCCGCCTGCCGCAGGTGGACTTCACCATCCTGCCGATGTTCATCCCGGTGGTGCTCGTGCTCGTCGCCGAGAATGTCGGCCACGTCAAGTCCGTCTCCCAGATGACCGGTCGCGACTATGACGACCAGATCGGCACCGCGCTGTTCGCCGACGGTCTCGGCACCACCATCGCCGGCTTCGGCGGAGGTTCCGGCACCACCACTTATGGCGAGAACATCGGCGTGATGGCTGCCACCAAGGTGTATTCCACCGCGGCATACTGGTGCGCCGCCGCGTTTGCACTGATCCTGTCGCTGTGCCCGAAGTTCGGCGCCATTATCAACACCATTCCTGCCGGCGTGCTCGGTGGCGTGACCACCCTGCTGTACGGCATGATCGGCATGGTCGGCATCCGCATCTGGGTCGAGAACAAGGTCAACTTCGACAAGCCGGTCAACGTCATGGTGGCCGCCATCACCATGATCATCGCCATCGGCCAGTTCGAGTTCGCCATCAACGGCATCTCGTTCAACGGCATCGCCATCGGCACCGTCGTGATTCTTGTCGCCTACCACGGCCTCAAGGCCATCGGCAAGGCGACCGGCACCATCGCCAAGGATGATCCGGACATACTGTGACGCAAGACGCGTCCAGACAGTCCAAATGGACCACGAAGCGCCCGTCGACAAGCAGCCGACGGGCGCTTCGCCGTATCTGCTGCATCCACATATCGCATGAATGATGGCATGCGGCGATTCGGATCGGCGAATTCCTCCACCCTCCCATACCAAGAAAGTATCGGGTGTGGGCTATTGTTAATAGGTTTGCGCAACGTGCGCAATGTTTGACATGAAAGGCCATTGTGCCCGATACCGCTGTTATTGAAAATGAAGATGCCCTCGCCTCCGATTTCGATGAGACCGGCGAGGAGGAACGTCCACTGACGTTCGCCGAACTTGGTGTTCCCGGTCCGCTGGTCCGCGTGCTCGCGGCCGACGGCAAGAAAACCGCTTTCCCGATCCAGGCCGACACGCTTCCCGATTCCCTGGCTGGACGCGACGTCCTTGGCCGTGGCCGTACAGGCTCCGGCAAGACCTTGGCGTTCTCGATTCCGCTGGTCGCCCGTCTGGGCGAGGTGGACGCCGACGACTATGAGAACATGAGCCAGTTCCGCCATGAGGTGGAGCAGGTGCGCAAAGGCCATGCCGAGGAGCGTCGCGCCGATGATTTCCTGCCGCATCCCCGCGGCCTGGTTCTGGCGCCGACTCGTGAGCTGGCCAACCAGATCAACGATGTGCTGATGCCGCTCGCCCAGATCTACGGTATGACCACCACCACGGTGTACGGTGGCGTGCGCTATGCCCGTCAGATCCGCGATCTGCGGGCCGGCGCCGACATCGTGGTCGCATGTCCTGGACGTCTCGAGGATTTGCTCGAGCAGCATGCGCTGACGTTGGAGAAGGTCGAGGTCGCCGTCATCGACGAGGCTGACGAGATGGCCGACATGGGCTTCCTGCCGCCGGTCAAGCGGCTGCTGGGGCAGGTGTCGTTCGATGCTCAGATCATGCTGTTCTCCGCCACGCTCGATCACGGTGTGGACGAGGTCGTGAACACGTTCCTCACCGATCCGAAGGTGCACAGCGTCGACTCCGCCACGGCCGCGGTCGACGAGATGACCCATCATGTGTTCGAGACCACGCAGGGCGATCGGCATGAGTTGGTGCGTACCCTCGCATCCGGCAAGGGGCGTCGCATTCTGTTCACCCGCACCAAATTCCAGACGCAGAAGCTCGCCAAGGATCTGACGAAGAACGGCATTCCAGCCGCCGAGTTGCACGGCAATCTGAGCCAGAACCAGCGTGACCGCAATCTTGCGGCTTTTGAGTCCGGAGATGTGAACGTCATGGTCGCTACTGATGTGGCAGCCCGTGGCATTGATGTTTCGGGAGTGGAACTGGTGGTCCAGGTGGAGCCTCCTGAGGATCCGATATCCTTCCTGCACCGTTCCGGACGAACCGCCCGTGCCGGTCATTCCGGAGATGTGGTGACCATCGTGCTGCCCAACCAGCGCCGCCGCACCCGTCGCATGTTGCATGAGGCGGGATTGAAGATTAAACCGATCGAAGTGACCCACGACTCCCCGGAAGTGTTGGAATTGGTGGGTGAACCGGCCGAACCGCGATTCGGATGGACACTCGAGCAGTCCCAGCCGGCCGGAAATCCCCGTCGTAGAAAGAATGGCAAGGGAGGCAACGGTTCCGCGGAAGGCGGCGAACGTTCCGGACACGCCAACCGTTCCGGCGGGCGCAACAAGGACCGGGGCAAGGACAAGGGCGGCAAGCCGTTCAAGTCCGAACGTAAGAACCGCGACGATCGTAAGGGACGCGATCGCGAGGAACGTGAACAGCGTTTCGAACCGAAGCAGAACCGTGCCGAACGCCGCGCAGCTAAGTTCGAAGGTCGTGACAACCGCGAATACGAGGCTCGCGAGCATCGTTGGGAGCATCCTGAAATTCAGGAGGAGAAGCGCGAGAGGCACGAGGAGAAGCGCAACGACAAGCGTCGCGAAAAGTATGCGCGATTGCATGAGCAGCAGCGTACCGAAGCGGCCATGCAACGCGAATCCGACGATCGGCGGCATCGTTCCGAAGATCGTTCCGGCCAGCGCGGCAAGGATAACGAAAAACAGTTCTCCAAAAAGCAGGGGGCGCCCACTAAGAAGCAGCGCAAGGCCGAAGCGCGCAGCGAACGTCGTTTCGAAGACGATCGCCGATCCTCCCGTAGTGGACGTGCGGGACGTGATGACCGCCAGGCAGGGGGTAAGCGCATTCATCGCAAGCCGATCCGCGTGATTCAGGACGAACGTGGTGAGGACGCGAAGCGTCATGATCGCCGTATGGAAGCCAAATACGGCAATCACGACGATTCCGGCCGTCGCGGTGGCCATGGCGAGCGCCACGACAAGCATTCCGGCGAGCGTCAGGGCAGGTCGTACCGTCGCCACGCGAACATCCGCAAGGCGCCCTTCCGCACACGCTGAGCGTTGACCTCCGTATAACGAAAGGGGTGGCTTGTCACATCGTAGATCCGATGTGACGAGCCACCCCTTTCGTCTGTTATCCGCGAAACCGGGACTACCGAAACTGGGACTACTTCTTCTTCGGCGTATAGATCACGGTGTCGATCAGCGTGCGGTAGTGGGCTACGATTTGCGCCCTGCGTGTCTTGAGACTCGCGGTGAGCATGCCGTTCTCTTGGGTGAAGCGGTCCGGCAGGATTTCGAATTTACGGATCGATTCGGCTCGGGAGACGTTTTCGTTCGCCTGATTGACCGCACGTTCCACTTCGGCGTGGACGATCGGATTCGCGGCCAGATCCGACAGCGATTCGGCTGGTTCCGCTCCGCGCGCCTTCAGCCAGGTGTTCGCGTCGGCGAGGTCAAGTGTCACTAATGCCGCCACGAATGGTTTGCGGTCGCCGATCACCAGACACTGATCGACGACCGGGGAGGTCATGACGGATGCCTCGAGCTGGCCGGGGGAGACATTCTTGCCGCCGGCGGTGATGATCAGATCCTTCTTTCGGCCGGTGATATACACGAATCCATCCTCGTCGATATCGCCCAGATCGCCGGTGTGCAGCCACCCGTCGGTGATCTGCTGGGCGGTGATATCGGGATTGTTGTGGTATCCCATGCATACGCTGCCGCCCTTGACGCACAGTTCCCCATCATCGGCGATTCCGGCGGTCACGCCGCACAAAGGCTGTCCTATGGTGCCGATGCGGTTGTTCTCCGGCAGGCTCACGCAGACCGGACCGCAGGTTTCGGTCATGCCGTAGCCCTCAAGCAGTGGCATGCCGATGCCATTGAAGAAATGCGAAAGCTCAGGGTCCATCGGAGCGCCACCGGTGATGGCGAAGTCGGCATTGGGGCCGAAGATGGTGCGGATCTTCCGATAGACGATGCGCTCGTAGAACGCGTGGGCCACGCGGGTCGACACCGACGGTTTGCGTCCCTCCTGCTGGGCCCGGGACCAGTCCTTCGCCGTCTTCGTGGCGCGGACGAACAGTTTGCCCGCCAAACCGCCGCCTGCGCGCTGCGAAGCGGCGTTGTACACCTTTTCGAACACGCGGGGGACCGCCAGCAGCAGAGTCGGGCCGAAGGATTCGAAATCCTTCACGATGGTCTTCATATTGCCGCTGAGACCCAGCTGGAGCGTGCCGGCGAAGCTCAGCAGCGCCATGAAGCGCGCGAACACATGGGACAACGGCAGGAACAGCAACAGACGGCGATTGGGGATATTGCAGGCCCGTGGCATATACTGTTTCGCCGATTCGCACAGATACGCCATGTTGCCATGCGAGATTTCGATGCCCTTCGGGGCTCCCGTGGAGCCGGAGGTGTAGACGATGGTCGCAAGGTCGTCGCCGTGGGTGGCGTTCTTACGGTTCCAGAACTCCTCGTCGGAGACACCTTTGCCGAATTCGATGATGGTGTCCAGTGCGTCGGCGTCGAACATGAGCACATCACGGAGCGTAGGCGCCTCATGACGGATCGATTCGACCTTGTCGCGTTGCGCGTCGTCTTCGGCGACGGCGAGCACCACATTGGAATTGTTGAAGATGGTGCGAATCTGCGTGGCGGAATTCGTCTCATACACAGGGACGGTGAGGGCTCCGACAGCCATGATGGCCATATCCAAAGCCGTCCACTGCCAGCTGGTGTGCGCGATGATGGCCACGCCCTCGCCTTTGCGCACACCCCAGCCGATCAGTCCCTTGGCGATGTCGATGACCTTCCGGCGGAACTCCTCCGCGCTGAAGGAATGCCATGTGCCGTCGTCCTCCTTGTACTCGACCATCGAACCGTTCGGATTCGAAGTAGCGCGCCGGTCGAGGAAGTCGAACAGGTTGATGTCCTGATCGATCGGCTGCTTCAACGGCGTCGTATATTGCTTGGAGATGATGGTTTCTGCTTGTTCTACCATACCCGCCACTGTACGCTCGCCACTCGTCACCAAATCAGGGAATGGCGGAAGGTTCGAAGGACGCGTGTCCGGCGCTACTGTTCCATCGGACGATACTGGTCAATCGCGGTGAAACAGCGTTTGTAGACGATCAGCATGATGATGCTGTCGGCGATCAAGGTGAGCGCCGCGATGCTTGCGAGGACCATGAACTGGTATTTCGCCGCGTCGACGGGATTTCCTCCGGCGATGATCTGACCAGCCATCATGCCCGGCACCGTCACGATTCCGGCTGAGGCGAGCGACGCGGTAGTGGGCATAAGACCCAGACGAATGGATGAGACGACGCTTGGACGAGAGGCCTCCCATGTGGTGGCTCCCAAGGCAAGCAGTGTGTCCACTTCGTCACGGCGCTCCCGCATGCTTTCGAAGAACCGACTCAGTCCCACGGCAAGAGCCGAGACGGTGTTGCCCAGCAGCATGCCGGTCAGTGGCACCACCAGCTGTGGCGCATACCATGGTTGCGGCCGGATGATGAGTTCCGTGACCAATGAGATCATGATGAGCATGGTCACGACCAGGCTCAGAAACACTGGACCGGCAAGGCCTTTCGGCACGCCCTTCGCACGGGAGAGGGTGATTTGCACGGCCGCGATGAGCATGAACGCCACGAGCAGCAGCACCAGCCAAGGGTTACCCGAACGTATGACGTATTCCATGATGAAGCCCATCGCACACAACTGCAGCAGCGCGCGGCAGGCCGACCACAGCAGTGTGCGGCCGATGCCCATACGCATGACTTCGGATATGCCGGCGGCGATGGCCACCATGACGAGTGCCGCGATGAGACCCCAGATGTCGATCGCATAGTAATTGCCGTTCATGCCACACTCCCTTCCGAATCGTCGTTGCCGGCATTGGTTTTGACTTGCGTGAGCGTGCCGTCGGAAAGACGCATGATACGTGACGCGCGTCCATCCGGCTGCCGGTGCCGGATGCGGACGATCGCCATGCCGTCCGCGGCCGCTTTGGCAAGAATCGACGCCACCTTCTCGGCGTTCTCGTCATCCAACCCGGCATCCACCTCATCGGCGAGCAGCACCTTGGGATTCGTCAGCAGCGTCCGTGCAAGACTCACCCTTGCCGCTTGGCCGCCCGACAGATCATGCGGCGGACGATCCAGATCGACGTCCCCGCATCCCATGTCATCCAGCGTCTTTCGAATTCTGGAGTCTGGCAGAACATCGTTGGAGGATGTCTTGCGTGGACCTGATTTCGACGGCTGCCGTACGGCAAGCGTGAATGGAAGCCGAATCGCCTGTGCCACGGTTTCGCCGAGCAGCACCGGATTCTGCGGCAGATACGCGACCTGTGCGCGCCACTGCTGCGGTGTGAAATCGTCGACGGAACGGCCTGAAAGACGGTACTCGCCATCCGCGCGAGGATTGAGCCGTGCGAAGGCGGTGAGCAATGAGCTTTTCCCGACGCCCGACGGTCCCACCAGATCCACGATCTCACCTGCATCGATGTCGAACGACAGTCCGGAGAAAATAGTACGGCGCTCGCCGTCTACCATGATCGAACAACGCACGTTCGAGGCTTCGAATAAATGTGTCATGGTTAAAACCATACGCTGATGGCGAACGGTTCCCGGCGGTTTCAGGGTTTTCCCTGAACCCCTGCGCGAAATCATCCCCAGGAACGACCCACATCCGATGATTCACGTACTACAACTGTCGGCTTGTAGGAAAAATTGCAAGAAAACCAATGTGTTGGGGATGAAACATATGCGTCAGTGGCTTATGGATGTGAGCCTGATCGATGGATGGCTGCCGGTGACAGTGTTCGTCATCGCCGTGGCGTCAGCCGTGGCGTTGCTGATCGGCGCGATCGGCGGCGGGCGAAACGGACAAGGCAAACAGGACGGACACGTTCGGCTGATTGTACTGCCGCTGGTCGTGGCTGCGATTTCCGGAGCGGCCGGTTACACGCTCACATGGCTGCTGTCCGACGTGTTCGTGGTTTTTGGCGTCGGATTGGGACCGCGTGTCATGGCATGGGTGGCGGTCGGCTTTGCCGCGGTCGGATACGCGGTCGCGCATATCGCTCTGCGCAACGGGATGATGCGCGCGATCGCGGCCCTGCTTGTCGTGTCTGCCATATTGGCGACGGCGATTGGCATCGACCAATCGTACGGCGAATACGCCACCATCGGATCGTTGTTCGGCGACGATTCCTACAGCCAGGCCAATCTGACCGGACTGGTCAAACGCAAGGACCTCATCTCCGTATCCCAATGGCGCGGACAGGTGGCCGACGGCACCATCCGGAACATTCCATCGAACGGAACGGTGAGCAAAATCGACATTCCAGCCACGGAATCGCATTTCAAGGCGCGCAAGGCGCTCGTCTACCTGCCGCCGGCGGCGCTCGCCGAAGGGAAACGCAAGCCGGCTCTGCCGGTCATTCTGATGATGAGCGGCCAGCCAGGCAGTCCGGGCCGCGCCTTCCAGGCAGGCGGCATCCAAACCATGATGGACGGATACGCGAAGAGCCATGACGGGCTTGCCCCCATCGTCATCGCGGCGGACCAGCTCGGAGACGACTCACACAACACGCTGTGCGTGGATTCAAAGGTGTACGGCAACGCGTTCACCTATCTGACCCGGGATGTGATTGATTGGGCGAAAAACAACCTTCCGGCCGCTCAGGACGCCAAGGATTGGGCTATCGCGGGATTCTCACAAGGCGCCACATGCTCCCTGCAGATCGGCGTGAACCATCCGGAGTTGTTTGGCACCATGATCCCCACCGACAGTGAGATCGGCCCGACCAACGGCACCAGACAGGAGATGATCGACCGTTTCTTCGACGGCGACGTCGAAGCCTACGAGAGCCAAGTGCCGATCAACGCCATCCGCAATCGCGCACCCACCCATCAGACGCTCATCATGGGTGCGGGCGAGGAGGACGCCGCCTCCGCGCGCAACATCAGAACAATCGCTCCGGTGGCGGTCAAGGCCGGCATGCATGTCACCGCCGTCGAATCGATCGGCAACGCGCACGACTGGCATGCCGTGCAGGACGTGCTGCGTTACGGGCTCGCCGTATTCGGTTACGATACCGGACTTTCCGATGTGAGACCAAACCTGTCCGATTACCCGAACCTCAAACGCGTCGCGGTCTGACTGACGGCCGTACAAGACAAACCGCGGAACCGCTGAACGCAAACATAAGGAACATCATGACGCAATCGCAAAGCAAGCCGGCAAAGCCGGTCAAACCATCCATGGAATCCTCCGTAAAACAATCCGTGAAACCGTTGTTCGGTTTCCATGCGCTGCTGGCCGACTTGGCCGCATGGCTTAGACGGCACATGCTCACCGTCTGCTTCGTTCTCGCAGTCACGTTCGTCAACGTGACCACGCGGATCTTATGCGCGTTCATCCGGCAACCGTTCCCGCCTCGCCTCGCCAGAGTCAGCTTCGAAGCACTCACACGCGGACGCTGGTATACCGCGCCGATATCCATGCTGTACGTGCCAGATTTGGGTCGTCTGTTCATCGATATTCCACTCATCTTGGTCGCGTTCGGCTTGACGGAATCGGTGATAGGCAAAGCCAAAACCGTATGGGTCTCCCTTATCACCACCTTGGGCGGCATGGCGCTGGGCATGGGATTGTGCTCCCTGTCCGACGGGCACAGCCCGCAGTGGCATGCGATCTCACATGACGGTGCCGTCCTCGGGCCGCTGATTCTCGTCGCCGGAACGCTCATGTGCGCCAGCGCGTTCACGGCCATGCTGTGGCGCCGACGTATCCGTGTGATCGGCTACGCGGTCGTGCTCATCATGTTTCTCTACCGTGGCGAGGCGAGCGACTACTGCCTGCTCGCCGCAGCCATGATCGGCCATGTGCTCGGCTATCTGATGTCCTCGGCCACGCATGGCGACGAATACCGGCACGGTGCCGTTTATGAGATGCGTCGACTGGTCGGCGTGGCCGCGGGAGTGCAGGCCATCGGATCGCTCGTGGCCGTCTCATCGCGTCAATCGTTCGGCCTGTTGTCCACGTTCGGCCTGCTAACCGGTTCCACAGACTTCGATACCGGACGCGTGATCGACTGTCTCAACGGAGCGTCGCATACGGACTGCTTCACGCAGTACCGCATGATGCGCCTCACCATGCCCGGCAACTGGCTGGTATCCATCATGCCGACGCTGATGTTGCTGCTCATTGCTTGGGGTCTGTACCGAGGCCGTCATCTCGCCGCCACGCTCAGCATCGTGTTCAACGCATGCACCATTGCGCTATCGACGGTGTTCTATGTGGCTATTCCGCTGTCCTACGTGGACGGCCTCGACGCCGGTGCATACATGGATGCAATATCCGCATTGCAACGGCACGGCGCATTCCACGCGATGCTGGCCACGATGGCGTTGCCGCTGCTGTGCATCGTCATCATCATCCTGTTCCGCGCATGTTTCACCATTCGCACGAAAAGCGAGACCGTGCTGCGCGGTATCGCCATCACGTTCGCCGCATTCGTATTACTGGGATTGCTGTACGTCGGCTACGGCCTGTCCATGCCGTCCGGCTTCAACGAAACGCCGCTGCTGGTCGATCTGATCGCAGACTACGTGCAGCGTTTGCTGCCGATTGGCCTGCTAAGTGGCGTGGAACCGGCGTTCGTGCCGGTCGGATTGCTTTCCGAAATCGTCTACCAGTGCGTCGGACCGATGTTTTGGCTGGTCGCGCTGTGCTGCGCATGGGGTGGCCTGCGTGACCGTTCCATGATCAACGACGCGTACCGTCACCGCGTGGACGAGATCATCGGACTCGGCGGCGAATCCATGTCGTTCATGGCCACTTGGAAAGGCAACGACTACTGGTTCTCCGCCACCGGCCGTTCCGCCATCGCCTACCGCGTGTCGTACGGCATCGCGTTGACCGTCACCGGACCTTTCGGCGACCCAGACGAATATGAGGACGATTTGCGTGCGTTCGCCGACTTCTGCACCCAACGTTCCCTGACACCGGTGTTCTACAGCGTGCACGCCGAACAACGTGACGAGTTGGTCTCCGCCGGCTGGAACGCGCTCGACGTCGGCACCGAAATGGTGATCGACCCGGCCGCATGGCAGACGCGCGGCAAGAAATGGCAGGACGTACGCACCGCCATCAACAAAGCCAAGCGCGACGGCATCACCGACGTGCTCACCACATTCAAGGAATCGCCGTTCTCCGTGCAGACGCAGATCCGTGAGATTTCCGCGCAATGGGCCGGCGAGAAGGCCCTGCCTGAAATGGGCTTCACCCTGGGTGGCGTGGACGAGCTGGTCGATCCACGCGTCAAACTGCTGTACGCGGTGGACGCGGACGGTAAGGTGCTAGGCGTCACCAGCTGGCTGCCGACCTATGAGAACGGCAAAGTGGTCGGATGGACGCTCGACTTCATGCGTCACCGCACCGACAGCGTCAACGGCATCATGGAATTCCTCATCGCCCGCATGGCCGAACGGCTGCGCGACGAAGGAAAGGTCCGCTTCATGAGTCTATCCGCCGCGCCGCTCGCTGGAATGGACGGTGACGGCATGGAGCAAAGCGCCGTGCTCGACCATGTGCTGCAGATGGTGGCCCACATCATGGAACCGGCCTACGGATTCCATTCCCTGTTCCGTTTCAAACTCAAGTTCCACCCCGACGAATCCAAGGTGTACATCTGCTATCCGGATGCAGCCAAACTGCCGCAGATTTCGCTTGCAGTGGCGCAGGCCTATGTGCCGTCGCTCACCCCGGCCGAAGCCATGCGGTTCGTCCGAACCATCATGCCAGCCAAAAACGAATGATCCGCGGAGCCGATGGGACCGGGATGACCTCATCGCAATACGGCCATCTCTTTGTGCAAGACAACCGAAAACGGCTCCCGTGATGGTCCTCGCACGTCGATGGTCCGCTGCCGGACCCGGACTTGAGATGTGCATCCGTTTTGGACGCGCTCGGCGCTACACTTGGGAAGGTTCATAAAGAAAACACTACGTTTCTGCATGAAAGGTAACGCATGTCAGCTGAAGCAAACGTCGGCGTCGTCGGCCTGGCCGCAATGGGCGGCAGCCTCGCACGCAATCTCGCACACCACGGCAACAAGGTCGCCGTGTTCAACCGCACCTACGCCCGTACCGAAAAGCTCATGAACGAGCACGGCACCGAAGGCGAGTTCTTCCCGGCCAAGACGCTCGAAGAGTTCGTCGACAGCCTCGTCAAGCCGCGCACCGCCATCATCATGGTCAAGGCCGGCGAACCCACCGACGCCATGATCAACGCGCTCGCCGACCTCATGGAACCGGGCGACATCATCGTAGACGCCGGTAACTCCTACTTCCCGGACACCATCCGCCGTGAGAAGGAAATCAGCGCCCGCGGCCTGCACTTCGTGGGCTGCGGCGTCTCCGGCGGCGAAGAGGGTGCCCTCCTCGGCCCGTCCATGATGCCTGGCGGTTCCGAAGAATCCTGGAAGACCCTGAAGCCTATCTTCGAATCCATCGCGGCCAAGGCCGAAGGCGAACCGTGTGTGACCCACATCGGTCTCAACGGCGCCGGCCACTTCGTCAAGATGGTGCACAACGGCATCGAATACTCCGACATGCAGCTCATCGCCGAAAGCTACGACCTCATGCGCCGTGGCCTGGGCATGACCCCGGCCGAAATCGGCGACGTGTTCGAGGAATGGAACAAGACCGAACTCGACTCCTACCTCATCGAGATCACCGCCGAGGTGCTGCACCAGGTTGACAAGAAGACCGGCAAGCCGCTGGTTGATGTCATCGTGGATCACGCCGGCATGAAGGGCACCGGCACCTGGACCGTGCAGACCGCGCTGTCCCTGGCCGTGCCGGTCACCGGCATCGCCGAAGCCGTGTTCGCACGTGGCCTGTCTTCCGAGGCAGACCTGCGCGAGGAAGCCCAGAAGCAGGGCTTCGCCGGCCCGAGCGGCGAACTGAACCTGAACGACGAGGAGAAGAAGGCCTTCATCGAAGACATCCGCCAGGCCCTCTACGCCTCCAAGATCGTCGCCTACGCTCAAGGCTTCAACGAGATCATCATCGCCGCCAAGGAATACGGCTGGGACATCGACCTGGCCGCAGTGGCACGCATCTGGCGCGGCGGCTGCATCATCCGCGCGAAGTTCCTCAACCGCATCTCCGAAGCGTTCGAATCCGGTGAGGCCAACGTGTCCCTGCTGTTCGCCCCGTACTTCAAGAACGCCATCGAAACCGCCGAGAAGTCCTGGCGCAACGTGGTGGCCCAGGCCGCCATCAACGGCCTGCCGACCCCGGCATTCGCTTCGTCCCTGTCGTACTTCGACGGCCTGCGCTCCAAGCGTCTTCCCGCCGCCCTGATCCAAGGCCAGCGCGACTACTTCGGTGCCCACACCTACCAGCGTGTGGACCAGCCGGGCGCGTTCCACACGCTGTGGGCCGAGCCGGGTCGTGAAGAGATCGAAGCCTGATCTCTCCGCAGCAAAAGAGTAAAAGCTAGGAAGCTTTAGCCAAAAGGCCTCGTGATGCCTTGCGGCCGTACCCCGACCACTGAACCGAAGCGATTCCGGTTCGATGGCCGGCACGGCCAGTACTTGCATCACGGGGTCTTTTTGCATTTCTGTGCGTGTGCGCATATTCCGTAGGCGGTTATTGGCTTCCGTAGGTGGTTGGGCCTGGATACACTCCGAGGAAAAAGCCGGAATCCGGCCTTTTCACGGGCTTGATACTTGGCGTAACCACCTACGGAAACACCAAACCACCTACGGAAGCAGCATCCAGCGGAACATCATGTGTCGGAACAGCCGACAACAATCGAAAATGGGGTGTCCCCACGGCGTATGCCGTGGGGACACCCCATTTGTCGTTTCGGATGAACCTCGGATGAGCTTCACAGCTTGGAAGCGGCACCCTCGTCAATGAGCCAGAGCAGTTCCTCGCCATCAGCGTAGGAGCTCGGCGCATGCGGGTTGTTCCGCTGGGCGAACGCGGCCTTGACCGCGCCGGCCTTGCGTTCTTCGGAGGTGAACACCCACGTGTGCTTCGAACGGGCGATCATCGGCACGGTCAGCGTCAGGCGCAGCGGTGGCGGCTTCGGCGAATCGCGCACTCCCGCGACCAGTACGTGTGGGTCGCTGATCTCGGCCTCGCCATGGTCGGGGAACAGGGAGGCGAAATGCGCGTCCGGGCCCATGCCGAACATGGCGATGTCCAATGCCGGTTCGTCGCCCAGTTGTTCGATGAGCTCGCGCTGGTATTCCGCGGCGGCCTGGGCCAGCACCGCATCGGTCTGTTCGGGGGAAGCGGCGGCTACCAGATCGGCGCTACGCGTGTCCGCCGGCATCGCATGGATGTTCCCAGCTGGCATACGGCCGCTCTCCACGAGCGCGCCATACCAGGCTTCACATGCCTGCTTTGCATTGCGGTCGTCATCGTCGGCCGCCACGAAGCGTTCGTCGCCCCACCATACGTGCACGCGGCTCCAGTCCACGGCATCGTTCAGTGGACTCGCGTTCATTGCAGCGAACACGCGGTTGCCGTCGGTGCCTCCGGTCACGGCGATATCCACGCGGGTGCGTCCCGGTTCGGCCAGCAGGTCGATGATGGTCAGTAGGGTGCGGGCAGCCACGGCCTCGGCCAGCACCTGCGGGTTCGGATAGACAATGGTCTTGCGTTCTGTCACGTTCATTCCTTTGATAAGCGTTCTTTTCCGAACGGTGGTAGCGATTTCCGCCGCGCCGATGGCTATTGCCTCGGTTTGACCAGTTCCAGACCGCGGGACACGACCTCGTTGTAGATTTCGTCCGGATACAGGCGGCCAAGTTCCTCGCTCAGACATTCCTCAAGCGTTCGCGCTGGCACGCTGATGGTCTGCGGCGATTGCCCGGGCACGCTGATCACGGCGAATCCATCGTCGGTGGAGGGGCGTTCCAGACTCAGCACACCGTCGCCACGTGTCAGGTACACGCCGGTGACGGCCGTGGCGTCCGGATCCTCCTCGATCATCACCGGCACGTTCAGACGCAGGCGCAGCCATGCGGCCAGCAGATCCAACGGCAGGTAATCCTTCTGCCCGGTCACGCGCACATTGCTCACTGGCAGGTGCGGCGGCTGGTCGAGCATGGAGGCGATCATCGCACGCCACACGGTCAGACGCGTCCACGACATGTCCACGTCCTTGGAGGAACGGTTGCGACGAAGGTCGTCCATCGTGCGCTGCGGGTTCGAGGAATGCATCGCGTCGGTGATGCGGCTGCTGGCCATGGAGCCAAGCAGATCCTTCGACAGGTTCGCGGGCGCCTCGTTCGGCCACCATGCCACGACAGGGGTGTCGGGGACGAGCAGCGGAATCACCAAGGTGTCGGCATGACGAATCAGACCGCCACGCGGGCGCAACACGATGATTTCGCCGGCCCCGGCGTCCGATCCGAAGCGGATTTCGGCGTCGAGGAAAGTGGGATGCTCCTCATCTTCCGGATTGGCCTTGCGGCTGCTTGGCGCGATCGCGATCACGCGGCAGGGATGCTCGCGGCTTGCGTTGTTGGCGATTTCGAGATCATGCTCGAGTTCGGTCTCGTTGGTGGAGATGAGCAGGGTGAGCACGCGTCCCAATGCCGCCTCGCCGCGCTCCTCGTGCAGTTCGTCGATTTTCGCCGAGATTTCGCGGGTCTCGGTGTCTTTCATGGTAATGATCACGGCATCCTCCAACGGTGTCCATCGCGGGCAAGCATTTCAACGGCCTCTTCCGGTCCCCACGTGCCGGAACGGTACGGCTGTGGCTGGCCAAGTGTCGACCAGAACTCCTCAATCGGATCGAGGATCTTCCACGAGAGGTTGACCTCCTCAGTGGTCGGGAACAGCGGCGGATCGCCCAGCAGCACGTCGAGTATCAGACGTTCATAGGCTTCGGGGGAGGATTCGGTGAACGAACGGCCATAACCGAAGTCCATTGACACATCGCGTACCTCCATCGAGGTGCCGCCCGGCACTTTCGCGCCGAAGCGCATGGTCACGCCCTCGTCGGGCTGCACGCGGATCACGATGGCGTTCTTACCGAGCTCCTTGGTGGCTGTCGATTCGAATGGCAGGTGGGGTGCGCGCTTGAATACCACGGCAATTTCCGTGACGCGCTTACCCAGACGCTTGCCTGTGCGCAGATAGAATGGCACGCCGGCCCAACGGCGGGTGTCGATATCCAGGCGAATTGCCGCATAGGTCTCGGTGGTGGAATTGGGGTCGATGCCCTTCTCGTCCAGATATCCGACGACCTCATGCGAACCCTGCCATCCGGCGGCGTACTGGCCTCGCGCGGTATGCGCCGCCAGATCCTTCGGCAGACGCACCGCGGAGAGCACCTTCGTCTTCTCTGCGGTCAGATCGGCCGCGGAGAAGGAGACGGGCTCCTCCATGGTGGTCAACGCCATGAGCTGCAGCAGATGGTTTTGAATGATGTCCCTCGCGGCGCCGATGCCGTCATAATATCCGGCGCGTCCGGCCACGCCGATGTCCTCGGCCATGGTGATCTGCACATGGTCCACGTAATTGTTGTTCCAGATCGGCTCGTACATGGCGTTGGCGAAACGCAACGCCAGAATGTTCTGCACGGTCTCCTTGCCGAGGTAATGGTCGATGCGGAACACACTCGACGGGTCGAACACCTCGGAGACCACGCGGTCGAGCTCCTTGGCGCTGGCCAGATCATGGCCGAACGGCTTCTCGATGATCACGCGGCGCCATGCGCCTTTATCGGATTTCGCCAAACCGCAGTCGGCCAACTGACGGGAGACCTGCGGGAAGGCGCGCGGCGGCACGGACATATAGAACGCGTGGTTGCCGCGCGTGCCACGGTCGCGGTCAAGCTCCGCGACGGTTTCGGACAGACGCTCAAATGCCTTCGGATCGTCGAAGGTGCCTTGGACGAAGCGGATGCCCGCGGCGAGCTGTTTCCAGGTCGATTCCTTGAATGGCGTGCGGCAGTGCTCCTGCACGTTCTCCTTGACGAAGTCCTTGAAGTGGTCCTCGGTCCAGTCGCGGCGGGCGAATCCCGTCAGGCCGAAGCTCGGCGGCAGCAGACCGCGGTTGGCCAGATCGTAGATGGCGGGAAGCAGCTTCTTGCGGGACAAATCTCCGGTCACGCCGAAGATCACGATGCTGCACGGGCCGGCGATACGCGGCAGACGCAGGTCGCGGGGGTCGCGCAGCGGATTGGTCCACGCGCCGGCCGCATTGGATGCGGTTGAAACGGTTTCACTCATGCGACTCATACTAGCTCTACGACCGCACCCGGCGCTTGCAAATTCCGCATATCGCAAGCGCGCTTTCGGCGCTTGCCCGCGAAAACGGTACGGTTCGAGGCGGATGTGAGCAACCTCACAGCCGTCGCACGGACTTTCAACAATACGGACACGGGGCGTCAGCATCATGCCGGCGCGGATAGCATGGAGGGCATGGCCTTTACATGGGATGCGAGCCAATATCTGAAATTCGCCGATCAACGCACACAACCCAGCCGCGACCTATGCGCCCGCATCACGCTAGAAGACACCGCGGTGCACAAGGTCCTCGACATCGGTTGCGGACCGGGCAACAGCACCGCATTGCTGCGCGAACGCTATCCGCACGCCACAATCCTCGGCATCGATTCGTCCGAATCGATGATCGAATCTGCGCGCGCCGAACACCCAGACATCGACTTCGCCGTACACGACGCGACCGCCCTCGACGAGCTGCCCGACGATTTCGACGTGGTATTCACCAACGCCTGCCTGCAGTGGGTCCCAAACCACCACGAAACAATCCCCGCAATGCTGCGACGAGCAAGACAGGGCGGCATGGTCGCCTGCCAGTTCACGGAGACCATCAACCAGCCGGCCCATACCGTGATGCGCGAACTGGCCACCGATCCACGCTTCAACCGCTACATCGGCGAGACCGGCGTCCGTCCATACCATCATCTGGGCGGCGAGCGCTTCGACATCGGCGCCTACTACGATCTCGTCGCGTCGTTGTCGCAGTACGCACAGGTGTGGGAGACCACATACTGGCATGCGCTGTCCGGCTACGAAGGCGTCATCGAATGGTATCGCGGCACCGGCATGCGCCCCTATCTGGCGCAGTTGCCGAACGCGGATTGGCGCAAGCAGTACGAGCAGACGTTCGTGGAGCGTCTGCAGGGCATCTATCCGCTGCAGTCCGACGGCACCGTGCTGATACCGATGCCGCGCTTCTTCTTCGTCGCACAGGTGTGAGCGCTTTGCGCACCGTTTGCTGCATGCGATGCCTTTACACCATGGGTCTTTGCGGCAGAGCATATAGTTTCCGCCGTTCAGTCTCAGACAGTGGTTGCTCGCAACCATTTTGACGAAAGCCGCCGCCGTATTCCTCGACCACGTCAGAGAGACACTGCAGAACAAGCGCAGGCAAGCCATGCAAAATGGTAATGACAAACAATAGAGCATGGCTATTTGCTATCGCCAAACGACCAGTCCTACAAATCCACACCTTGGAAAGCCGTGCCTAGAGCCCGATGAACGGCATACATCAAGGACGGCAAAAAGCAGAGAAGATAGGGAAACAAGCGGAATATGGCAGGCAACAGACAAGCAATAGACATGCTGCATGGCCGCATTTGGACCAAGGTCCTGCGGTACGCGCTGCCCGTGGCCGCGACCGGCATTCTGGAACAGCTTTTCAATGCGTCCGGCATCATGATCGTCGGCAACTTCTCTCAAGGCGGCGGCACCGCCACCGTCATCGCCAACATCGTCAGCTCCATGAT
The DNA here is from genome assembly GCF_000770925.1 of Bifidobacterium ruminantium DSM 6489. Lineage (GTDB taxonomy): Bacteria > Actinomycetota > Actinomycetes > Actinomycetales > Bifidobacteriaceae > Bifidobacterium > Bifidobacterium ruminantium. Next base: position 23,715 of record NZ_JDTK01000004.1, read on the forward strand.
TCTGCTGTACCGGCTCGTCTACACCGCCACTGTCATCCACGTGAACCTGCGCGAGCTCGGCATCGACCCGCTCACCCTGCGCCAGATCATGCGCATCGGCCTGCCCGCCGGCGTGCAAAGCGCCGTGTTCGCCCGTGGCCAACATCATCATCCAGGCCGCCATCAACAGTCTCGGCACCGTTGTCATGGCCGCGTCCAGCGCCGCGTTCAACATCGAAATCATCGCCTACTTCGTGCTCAACTCGTTCAGCCAGGCCTGCGCCACCTTCACCGGGCAGAACTACGGCGCTAGGCAGATCGGACGCTGCAAGCGCGTGCTTGGCATCTGCATCCTGGAGGATTTCATCGCCACCGCGGCCACCATCGCCGTCGTGCTGCTCTTCGGCCACCGTCTGCTCGCCCTGTTCGACGTCACCCCCGAAGTCATCGCCGTCGGCTACACCAGACTCGTCATGGTGTTCTCCGCCTACACGTTCAGCATGCTGTACGAGGTCATGTCCGGATATCTGCGCGGCTTCGGCATCTCGCTGGCGCCGGCGCTGCTCACCGTAATCGGCGTGGTCGGCGTGCGCATCACCTGGATCGCGTTCGTGTTCCCCGCGCATCGCACGTTCGAGGCCATCATGATCGTCTACCCGATCAGCCTCGCCGCAACCGCCGTACTCATCGGCATCGCTCTGCTCTGCTACCGTCCGTCCAAGCGATTCGCCGTTAAACCTTAAGCGTGTGCGGCTTGCCGCCGTTCATGAACGCGGCGATTCGCCGGGTCAGAGCGCGGGGAAGAACCCGTTCCGCGAGCGCGCCCGCCTTGGTGAGCGGACCATGGTAGGCGAGGGTTGAGCCGCGCATCATCCTGCGGTAGGCGTACGTGGCAAGCTGACGTGCGGTGGCCGGTTTGGTCATGGTGAAGAAGTTGCGGCCACTCATATTCGCAGCCTTCTGAAAGCCGGTCGTGGTCGGACCGGGACATACGCAGGTCACCGTCACGCCCGTGCCGCGCAATTCGTGGGCCACGGCCTCGGATAGCGAGCGCACGAATGCCTTCGACGCGAAATACATCGCCATGTATGGGCCTGCCATCATCGAGGCGACGGACGAAATATTCAAAATCCTGCCATGCCCGTTGGCGCGCATGTCTCGGCCATACCGATACGTCAACTCAGCGAGCGCATGCATGTTGAGCTGCATCATCTCGTTTTGCCGGTTCCAGTCGGCGTCGAGAAAATCCGTCCAGTCAGCGAAGCCTGCGTTATTAACGAGATGGTCGACCGCAATACCTTGTGATGTGGTGAAATCATGGAGTTTCTTCGGTGCGTTGGCTTCGCTCAGATCTATGGCGAACGTCACCACATGCACGCCAAAACGCTGCTCGAGCTTGGTTTTTACCATGTCAAGCCGTTCCTGGCTGCGGGCGGTGATCACCAGGTCATGTCCGTCCGCTGCGAACAGCGCCGCCAGTTCGCGTCCGATGCCGCCGGACGCTCCCGTGATGAGTGCGTATCCCATGCCAACTCCTTCGTTTTGGTCCTATCTCGCCTATGAATGGCGGATTTGCGGGTCTGCCTGATGCTATCTCCACTATAGATGGCGGATGTTTTTCGACTTATACCCCCGAGATAGTGTATGGGGGTAAAAAGCGCGGCTTTTCACTTTGCTGTCCGCCATCTATAAGCGAGATAACATGTGTCGAAAGACGAAATCCGCCATCCATAGGCGAGATAGGTGTTTTGTGGAGGGATGGAGGACAGTGGTGAAAACAAAGTCGCATTACGATTCGCCGCTTGGCGGCATCACGCTGATCACCGACGAAACGGCATTGCTCGGCCTGTGGTTCGATTGGCAGCCAGGCTATGCGGACGATGATTCCGCGGTTTTGGGTGATTCGCCGACGATTGGCGCCGCGAAACGATGGCTGGACGAATACTTTGCAGGTTGCATACCTCGGACCGAAGTGCCGTTGCGGCTGGAAGGCACGCCATTCCGCAAGGAAGCATGGGCATTGCTGCGGAAAGTGCCATACGGCGAAACGGTTTCATACGGCGGACTCGCACGTCGATTGGAGTTGAAACGTGCGGACGGGCGTAGGATATCCGCACGCGCCATCGGGGGAGCGGTGCACCGCAATCCGATCGCGCTTATCGTGCCCTGCCATCGGGTCGTCGGCGCTGACGGCAGTCTCACCGGTTATGCGGGAGGCATTGAAACCAAAATCCGTCTGCTCCAACTCGAAGGCGTGCTGAAGCAGACGGAACGGATGGATGTGGATTGCGAATCTATAGACCGGATTTGGCGATCCACCCGCTGACGGCTTCGGCGGCTTTACTTGCGTTGTTCTGTGCGTCGGTTCCCATGACCGCAAGCCCCGGCTTCACCGTCGTCTTGGTGATTGCGGCGATACGTTCCGGAGTCCGTCCAAGCCCGCTGCCGCCGTGCGTGCAGAACGGATAAATGGTCTTTCCGGACCAGTCGCGGCTTTCCAGAAAAGCGTACACGGGCATCGGCATATCGCCGCACCAAATCGGATAGCCAAGGAACACGGTATCGGACGAGTCGAGCGCATCGGTATCGCCGCTGAGCGTGAACGGCAGACGCACGTTGACACGCTGCTCCTCCTGCACCATTTCTGAGGTCGTGGCGTACCGTTCCGGATAAGGCTCGGTACGTGCGATTTCAATCATCGGCGAATCGGTCCACCGGGCCACCTCTTGGGCAAGCTTCGCGGTATTGCCGACCGTCACCTCGCCCACTTCGTAGTTTTCGCCGGCGCGGGAGAAAAACACCACCACCATGTTGCGTCCTTTCATAGTCCTTGAAGAGGCCGTTGCCGCATCCGTCATGCGTCAGTCCAAGGGTTTATCAGTCCATCTTTGGAAACGATTGTGCTCGATACGCGAGCAGACCGTCGATGAACCGTGCAAGACCCTCGATCATGCGTGCACGCGGACAGGCCACGTTGATACGCACGAAATCATGACCGTTGCCACCATATTCGGAACCCTCGGAGAACATCACCTTATGCTCGCGCTTGAGATGATCGCACAACGCATCCGTGTCATGCGTGATGGCCGAACAGTCGACCCACAACAGGTAGGTGGCATGTCCTTCGACCATGATGATGCGCCGGTCGGCCGGCACCGAAGCGTTGTATTTGTCGAACATCGCACGCGCGGTCGCCTTGTTGCCGGCCAGATAGGCTCGTAATTCGTTCAGCCACGGTTCGCCCTCATTGAACGCGGCCAGGGTGGCGTCCATGGCGAAGGCGTTCGGCTCCGCCACCTCATCGGTGTTCAAAGCTCGCCACACCTTATGACGCAGCACCGGATTCGGAATCATCACGGCCGCGGAATTCAGTCCTGCGATGTTGAACGTTTTGGTCGGAGCCATGCAGGTCACCGAATTCATCGCGCAATGCTCACCCACCGAGGCGAACGGCACGTAATCGAAACCCGGATCGGTCAGATCGCAGTGAATCTCATCGCTGACCACCGTCACATGATGCTTCCAGCACAGTTCGCCGATACGTTCCAAAGTCTCACAATCCCAAATACGGTCGATCGGATTATGCGGGTTGCACAGAATCATCAGCGTGGTCTGCGGGTCGGCGAGTTTCGTTTCGAAATCAGCCCAATCGATCTCGTAATGTCCTTCGCCGTCATAGGCGAGCGGCGATTCAAGCACACGGCAGCCATTGTTGAGAATCGAATTGAAGAAGATGTTGTAGACCGGCGTCATGATCACGACGTTCTCGTTCGGCGTGGTGAGTTTCCTGACCATGCTGGAGATCGCCGGCACCACACCGGTGCAGAACACCAGCGAGTCCGGGTCGATGGCAAGCCCATGACGGCGTCCCCACCAATCCACGTACGCCTGATTCCATTCTGGCGGCACGATCGAATAGCCGAAAACGCCATGCTCGACGCGCTGACGCAACGCCTCGCGGATTACGGGCGCGGTCTGGAAATCCATATCCGCCACCCACATGGGCAGCGCGTCGCCAGCCTCCTCCCATTTGAGCGAGTACGTGCCGGAACGGTCGATCGGAGTATCGAAATCGTAAGTCATACCGCCAATCCTACCTACTGTTATGCGGCGTCGGCTGTCACGATCGTCGTGGCCGTCGGATCGATTTTCGCCGGATCGAGCGTCAGCTCGTTGATATGGTCGGCGCGAATCGTGCCGGACGAAGGATTGAACACGCTGTCGATCGTGCCGCGCACGTCGGCATCGACGGAGGAATATTCGAACGCGAGCGTCGTATTGACGAGCCGGCAGTCACGCAACACCAGATGGTCCACGTAGCACAGGCCCTGCAGGCTTTCGATCGTACAGTTCTCGAACGTCACGTTACGCGAGTTCCACGCTAGATACTCGCCGGAAATGAACGAATCGCGCACCGTCACGTTCTCACAGTTCCAGAAACAATCCTTCGAAATCAGACGGGAATTGGAAATCTCCACGTTCCTTGCGCCATCGAACGGATAATTGCCCACCAAACGTAGGTTGTCGGCTTTCACATCCGCGCAATTCATCGCCAGATAGTCGCCATGCGCGCTCACATTGTCCAACGTCACGCCGGAACAGGCCCACAATGTCTCCTCGGCGTTGACGAAATCCACGTTGCGTAACGTCACGTCATGGCAGCGGCGGAAATTCTTCGGCGCCTCGATCGTTGAATCCTCCACCGTGATATGGTCCGTGTACCATACGCCCGCACGTGCCATCTCAAACCACGTGCAGTCCTTCGCATCGATATCCGAGCAATACCACAGCGGATACTTCCATTTGAACGAGCTCGACCTCAGTTCGATGTCATGGGCATGCTTCAACGGCGATTCGCCATCGTCGAAAATCGTATCGATGTACCGGCGGTCATGCGCGAAGAACTCCGCGCGCTCGCCGGTGAGGAACGCCTGGCGGGTTTCGGACATGTCCTGCTCCGCAGCGGATGTAAATGTATCTGGAGTGTTATTCACCGTATGCTCCTTCATGCTCTGTTGGAAGAGACTAGGAACTTCAAGTACTTGAAGTCAAACAGGGAGCCACGTTCGTCTGGAACGAACACGGCTCCCTGCGGAAAATCGGGAAATGCGCGCCGAAACAGGCAGAGGAATCAGCCGATCAGCGCTGCCGGATACTTCGCCACGGCGGCGTCGATCTGCTCATCGGTGGACGTGGCGACGCCTTGGATGAGGAACGGCTTCAGATATGTGGCATGCGTATGACGGAACGTGGTCTCGAACGGGGAAAGCAGCTCCTCCATGGTGCGCACATGGCTGCCTTCACTCGTGTAGGAGTCCGCCGGAGAGCCGGTGGACACGGCCAACATGAACTCCTTGCCTTCGAGCGCCCGCCCGCCGCCGTAGGCCCAGCCGGCCTTGATCACGTCATCCTCCCACTGCTTGAGCAGCGCGGGGGAGCTGTACCAGTAGAACGGGAACTGCAGCACGATGCGGTCATGCGTTTCGATGAGCTCCTGCTCATGTTCGACGTTGATTTTGAAGTCGGTATATGCGGCGTACTCGTCCATCACGGTCACGTCGCCGGTCTCGTTGGCCGCGTCCATGAGCTTGCGGTTGACCTGCGATTTTTCCAGATGCGGGTGGAATACCAGTACCAGTGTCTTCATTCATGCTCCTTGTCCAAAGGTTTTTCGTTACGTTCCAGTATGCAGCATGATAATCTCGTCGCGCATGCTTTGTACGTAATTCGTCGATGTCCACGCGCCGATACGGTTGCGCATGGTTTGTCGGGGTCGGCGATAGTATGTTGGCCGTCGTTGTGGCGCGTCGGGGTATATCAGGGCGCGGCAAGAGAAGGCATGAGAAGAGAAGCATGGGAACGGACGGAAGAAGGGCTGATATTTAATGGTGCGGACGCAGAACAGGAACGCCGTCATGGGCAAGGCGTTCAGAACGGCGTTGCCGCGGACGTCGCCGGTCTGCATCAGCTTTTTCCTTCTGGCGTTGTCGTACGGCGTGCTGATGGGCACGCGCGGCTTTTCGTTCCTGTGGCCCATGTGCATGAGCGCGTTCATCTTCACCGGTTCCATGGAATTCGTCACCGTGAATCTGCTGGTGTCCGCGTTCAACCCGTTCGTCACGTTCATGCTGGCCGTCATGCTCGGCACTCGTCATCTGTTCTACGGCATCTCCATGCTCGGCCGGTTCAAGAACATGGGCGCCAAGAAGCCGTATCTCATTTTCTCGTTGTGCGACGAGACCTTCGCCATCGACAACGGCACCATCATTGCGGCCGACGTCGATCGCGGATGGTTCTACTTCTTCGTCGGCCTGCTCAACCAGTCATCATGGGTGGCCGGCGCCACGCTTGGCGGCCTTCTCGGAGAACGCATCACCTTCAACACCTCCGGTCTCGACTTCATCATGACCGCCATGTTCGCCGTCATTTTCGTGGATCAATGGCTGACCACGAAACGCAAAAGCCACATGGCCGCGCTTACCGGCATAGCGGTGCCCGCGATCTGTCTGGGGGTGTTCGGCGCCGACAATTTCATGATCCCATCCCTGATCGCCATGCTCGTCATGTTCATTCTGCTGCGGCCATACCTGGACGACCTGAAGATCGACAAGACGGACGGGGAGAACGAAACGAACAACGCGGACAAGGAGACGAACGCATGATGATCATGACCACGTGGCAAGGCGTCATCACCATCATCATGGCGATGCTCGGCACCATGCTGACACGTTTCCTGCCGTTCCTGCTGTTCCCCGAATCGAAGGAACCGCCGCGTTTCATCACCTACCTGGGCACCGTCCTGCCGTATGCCATGACAGGCCTGCTTGTCGTGTACTCGCTCAAAGGAGTGCACCTGACGTCAGGCAGCCACGGCATTCCCGAATTGTTGGCGATTATCGCAATCGCCCTGCTGCACATATGGAAAAGGAACATGCTGCTGTCGATCGCCGGCGGCACCGCCGTCTATATGCTGCTGGTACAGCTGGTTTTCTCTTAAGACGGCTTCCGCCTGTGCTTGGCATTGCGATTACCTGGCGAGCCCCATCTCGTATTTGAGCGTCATCACACGAATGGCGGATTGCTGCACCTTCCGCGCGAACGTCGCATCGCCGGCCGCTTTGGCGTTCAATCCGTCCAACACCGGCTGCACGTAGGAAGAGGCGCCGATACATGCCAAATCGCCGCCGGCTTCGACCAGCCGCACACCCAAATCACTCGGCTGCACGCCACTCAAAGCCGTTGCGGACAGGGAATCGGAAGTGACGACGCCTTGGAAGCCGATTTTCCCGCGCAGATAGCCGGTGACCAGCGTTGATGAGAACACGGCCGGATTATTCGGATCGATCGCCTGATATGTGGCCAAAGACATCATCACCATCGAAGGGCTTGCCTCCAACGTGCTGTTGAACGCGCTGATTTCCGGACCATCCAACGTGGTGGTGGTGTCGAGGATGCCGTTCGCGGTGAAATCGGTATTGCCGGTCACCGATCCCAAACCCGGATAATGTTTGATGGCGCTGCCTACCCCCGAATCGGACATGCCCTGTATGAACGCTTTCGCATGGTCCGCATTGCCGGCCGGATCAAGACCGAAATCACGGTACAGCGCACCGATCGGGGCATTCGATGAACGGTCCACGGTCACCGTGCCGACGACCGGCGCCAGATCCACATTGATGCCTGCGGATTTGAGCTGTGCGCCCCAGGTCGCGGCCGATTGGCGCAGTTGGGCGGTGTCCATCGTTCCCTGATCGGTGGCTGACGGCATGGTGTCGAAACCGTTTCCGCTCAAATGCTGCACTGAACCGCCCTCCTGGTCGGTAGTCATCAGCAGCCGATTATTGGAAGGGGCATATGATTGCAATTCGGACGTCGCGGCTGAAACCCCGGTTGTGCCGGAATTCCAATTGCCGATGATCAACACCGAGCCGACATGCTGGTCGACGATGAGGTCGCGCAATGTGGATGGGTCGGATCCGGCTGGCAACGGTGCCATCACCAGCTGGCCTATCCGCTCGTCGAGAGTCATGGCATCGACGGCGCGTACCGCCTTACCGTGCGGAGAATCGTCCGTAACGGATGGAACCGCGGATTTTCCAAGGGGGCTATGCGTGATTTCCGTATCGGGCATGGAAGTGGGGAAGTCGGAACCGACATCGCCGGAACATGCCGACAACGTCAGTGGGAGCGCCATGACGCACCCGATTGCCACGAAGCGTCTGAAAGGAATGCGGAACCTCTTCTTCACGCGGCCATTATCACATATGAGGTCGTCCATATGCGGTCGTCGAGGGTGCCGGTACGGTGCCGGCCATCCTGTCCGCGTCTCTGCTTGGAAAATCCGGAGAATGAAGGATTCAGCCTACGGATGGATTCGTTCGGCTGCCGGCATAACGGCGTTCCCCGCCTGTCGCTAGGCTGTTAGCATGTCTTTCTTTGATATGTTTGGCTCCATGTTCGATCCCGAGGACGGCTCGGATCGTGCCGGCGGACAGCGCTCCCGTAGGCGCGACAACGACGATCCGATCATTCTGAACGTCGAGACGGACGGCGGGGACGATCCTCGCCGATCGGCGAATGTTCCCCCGAAAAAACCTTCGGGTCCCCGCATCACCAGCAGACCGGATCGGCCGCGGAAGCCGTCGAACGGCAGCAGAATCCTCATCGGCGTGGTGCTGACGCTCGCCATCGTCATTGGACTGTTCTTCGCGCTTGCGCAATTCATCACCGATGTCATGTGGTACGGCCAGCTCGGCTTCCAGAGTGTCATCTGGACGCAGCTCGGCACCAGGGTCGGTCTGTGGCTGGCCTACGCGGTGCTGCTTGCGGCGGTCGGATATGTTTCCGCCACGCTGGCGATCCGCGCCCGTCCTGATGCCGCCGACGGCTCCACCATTCGTGTGAACGGCGACACCATCGAAATCGGCAAAAGTGTGAGCTCCAAGCGCGCCCGTCGCATCGCCGTGGTCATTTCCCTGATCGTCGGACTGGTGTTCGGCTCCCAGTTCAATGCCAACTGGTCCGAGATCCTGCTCATGTTCAACGCGCAGAGTTTTGGCACCAAGGATCCGCAGTTCGGCATCGACAACGGTTTCTATGTGTTCGTGCTTCCTGGTCTGAGGCTCATCATGTCGGCGGTTTCGCTGCTGCTGCTTGCGGGCATTATCTTCTCCGTCGTCACCCACGTGCTTATGGGCGGCATTCGTTTCACCATGCCGGTACACGGCCGCGGCCTGTTCCATATCACGAAGCGCGCCCGTCGCCAGATCGGCATCTGGCTGATGCTCAACATGTTCGCGTGGGCGGCCAACCAAGTACTGGGAGTGTTCTCCCATCTGACCGAACAGGGCAGCCGCATCACCGGTGCCACCTACACCACAGTGAACGCCACCATCCCTGTCACGTTCATCATGGCCGCCATCACCGCGCTGCTTGGCGTCGTGCTGGGCGTGTGGATCATGAAGTCGCATGCGTTGGAGGGCTCCGCACCTATCGCGGCCCGCGCCTCCGAGGCGTTCAAGGCGTGGAAGGTACCGACCGTGGCCATTGCCTCCGCCATCGTGGTGAGCTTGGTACTTACCGTGGCCTGGCCTGTTCTACTCCAACGTTTCCGTGTCAATCCGAACGCGCAGGAGATGGAATCCCCCTACATCCAGCGCAATATCGATGCCACCCGCGCGGCGTATGGTCTGGACAAGATTAAGACCGAACAGTACAAGGCCACCACCGAAGGCGAGGAAGGCGCGTTGGCCGATTCCGCCGAATCGACCGCGCAGATCCGTCTGCTCGACCCGCAGATCGTTTCCCCGACGTTCAAGCAGTTGCAGCAGTCGAAGCAGTACTACACGTTCGCCGACACAGTCGCGGTCGACAAGTACGACATCGACGGCGTCAGCCAGGATACGGTGATTGCCGCCCGCGAACTTGATCTGGACGGTCTCGACAACCGCAACTGGGTCAATGACCATACCGTGTACACGCATGGCTACGGAGTGGTCGCGGCTTACGGCAACAAAGTGACAGCCGACGGCCAGCCGAAGTTCTTCGAAGCCGGCATCCCCACCCAAGGCAAGCTTACGGACAGCGAGAAGTACGAGCCGCGCATCTACTTCTCCCCGAACGCCACGGAGTATTCAATCGTCGGCGCTCCGGAAGGCACCAAATCATGGGAGTTTGATTACCCGACCGGTTCGGAGGGAGCCACCAACACCTTCGATGGCGACGGCGGTCCGAAGATTGGCAACATCTTCTCGCGCCTGTTGTATGCCATCCGCTTCGGTTCCGATCAGATCTTGTTCTCCAATCGAGTGAACGCCGATTCGCAGATCCTGTACGATCGTTCCCCGAAGGAGCGCGTGGCCAAGGTGGCGCCGTATCTGACGCTTGACGGACGCGTGTATCCAGCGGTGGTGGACGGTCGCGTCAAGTGGATCGTCGACGGCTACACCACGTCGGACGCTTATCCGTATTCGCAGATGACCGATCTGGGCGAGGCCACCAAGGACTCCACGACGGAATCCTCCGCTACGGTAAGCAGCCTGAGCTCGAAGAACGCCAACTACATCCGAAATTCCGTGAAGGCCACCGTGGACGCATACGACGGCTCCGTCGACCTGTACGTATGGGACCAGTCCGATCCGGTCATCAAAGCCTGGGAGAAGATCTTCCCCGACCAGTACCACCAGCTGTCGGAGATCTCCGGTGACCTGATGAGCCACATGCGATATCCGGAAAGCCTGTTCAAGGTGCAGCGTGAGCTGCTGGCCAAATATCACGTTTCCAGCGCTAACCAGTTCTTCTCCGGCGAGGATTTCTGGCAGACGCCGGTCGACCCGACCGAATCGCAGCAGGCCCAGCAGCGTGACATCCTGCAGCCGCCGTACTACCTGACATTGCAGACCGGAGGCTCAAGCGAACCCGTGTTCTCGCTGACGTCGTCGTACATCCCCGCCGGCACGTCCACCAGGGAGATCCTGACCGGATTCCTGTCGGTCGATTCCGACGCCGGGCACGACAAGGGAAAGATCGGCTCGAACTACGGCACCATACGATTGCAGGAGCTGCCGAAGGATTCCAACGTGCCGGGGCCGGGCCAGGCGCAGAATAACTTCAACGCGTCCGCCGACGTGTCCAAGGAGCTCAACCTGCTCGAATCCGGTTCCACCAACGTGCAACGCGGTAATCTGCTCACCCTGCCTCTCGGTGGTGGTCTGGTTTACGTGCAGCCGGTCTACGTCAAATCGTCCGGTTCCACCAGCTTCCCGCTACTTAAGAAGGTGCTGGTGGCCTTCGGCGACCAGGTCGGTTTCGCCGACACCTTGGATGAGGCACTGGACCAAGTGTTCGGAGGTGATTCCGGAGCATCGGCCGGCGATGCCGAGAACGCTGGGGATTCCGACAGTAAGTCGGGCGACGGGAAGAACGATTCCTCCGGCGGCAAGACGGCCGACGGCAAATCGAACGACTCTTCCTCTACGGGTGACGATACGGCCGGTGATGACGGCAATTCGTCCTCCACTATGAGCACTGACCTGAAGAACGCGCTCAACGACGCCTCACAAGCCATGAAGGATTCCGACGCGGCCATGAGAAAGGGCGACTGGTCCGCCTATGGCGAAGCACAGAAGAAGCTTCAGGAGGCATTGGACAAGGCCATCGAACTCGAACAGTGATCCTCCGTTCGACATATAACGGCTAGACAGGGCCGGCTTCCCCGGGCAACAGGGAAGCCGGCCCTTGTCGTTCGCGGACGCGTATGCTGGAGCACATGGCCGAATACTCTTTCCGCATTGCGACACAGACCGACATCCAAGCGATCACCGACATCTACAACGCCGCCGTCATCCGCGGAGGCTCGTCCGCGGACATCACGCCACGCACCTTCGAACAGCGCAAGGCATGGGTCGAATCGCACCATGATCCGTACGCGGTGTTCGTCACCACCACGCCGAAGCCGGATGGTGGCGAAGAGGTCATCGGGTTCTCCGCTCTCTCCGTGTTCTACGACCGCGCCGGATACGATGGTGTCACCGACCTCGCCTACTACATCGCGCCTGAATGGCAAGGCAGGGGAGCTGGCGTCTTCACGCTGTCCGGACTGCTCGACGAATGCCGAAACCGGCACATGCGCAAGGCCTGTGGCATCATCTTTGCCGACAACAAGGGATCCATCGCGTTGATGAGGCGCTTCGGCTTCACGCAATTCGGACTCATGCCCCAGGCGGCTACGGATTCCACCGGCACCATGCGGGATATGAGCTACTGGTATCTCGACCTGTAAGCACCTGTCAGTAAAATTTTCGCGGTTATCAAGACGAAGGCATTGAGCGCCGTGCGAGAATGCGGAATAAAAACGCATAGAACACGAACAGAGGAATGGACGATTTCGATGGCATCTGATTTCTGGCTGATAGCAGGATTGGGCAATCCGGGCTCCAAGTATGAAGGCACCCGTCACAACATGGGTTTCATGGCCGCCGACGTGCTGGCGGAACGTTGGTCGGTCAACTTTTCCGACCATAAGGGTCTTGCCATGCTCGGCAAGGGCGTGATGAGCCTGTCCGGACGCAATATCAAGTTCTTCCTGGTCAAACCGCTCACCTACATGAACGAATCCGGCAGCGCCGTCGCCTCCATCAGCGCGTACTACCATATCGAACCGGACCATATCGTCGTGATCCACGACGACATGGATCTCGATTTCGGCCGTATCAAAGTCAAGGCCGGCGGTTCGGCAGGCGGGCACAATGGCATCAAATCCATCGACCGTTCGTTGGGCACGCCGAAATACGCGCGCGTGAGAATGGGCGTGGGACACGCGCAGCGTGGCGCGCACGCGCACGACAACACCGTGAACTGGGTGTTGGGTGGTTTCGGGCCGGACCAGCGCAAGCAGCTTCCCGAATTCTTGGCTGACGGCGCCGACGCGGCCGAGACCATCATCTTCGACGGCCTCGCCAAGGCACAGGAACGTTTCAATGGCCGCTGAGCAGACGGGACGGCCAACCCAGCCGCCGACCGTGGGATCACTTGCCGGCATCCTCGATGTGCTGGAAACCGATGACGATTTCCGCGCGCTGATTTCAGGCGAGATCGACGAGCCGGAATCCGATATCGATCCGAGCATCACCGTCGGCGTGCCGGAAGGACTGCGCCCGGCGCTCGCCGCGGGGGCGGCCGGAAACCGGCCTGTCGTGCTTGTCGTGGCTTCCAGTCGCGAAGCCGAGGAAACCGTGGAATCCATCCGCTCTTGGTATGGCGGCAATCCCAACGATGTGGCTCAACTCGAAGCGTGGGAGACCCTTCCCCACGAGCGTCTCTCCCCACGTGCGGATACCGTGGCGAGCCGCATGGCGGTTTTCCGTAGGCTGAAGCATCCCGAAGAGGGCAGCACGTTATTCGGTCCCATCCGCATCCTGGTCATGCCGGTACGTTCCCTGATCCAGCCGGTGGTTGCGGGACTTGGCGACGTCGAACCACTGGTGTTCTCCCAAGGCGAGGAGCTGCCGCTCGATGAGGCTTCCCACAAATTGGTCGAGAACGCATACACCCGCGTCGACCTCGTGATGGATCGTGGCGAATTCGCCGTCCGTGGCGGCATCATCGACATGTTTCCACCCACGCTGCCTCATCCGGTGCGTATCGAGTACTTCGGTGACGAAATCGACACCATCAGGGAATTCCATGCGTCCGATCAGCGCACCTACGGCGAAGCCATCCCCACCGTATGGGCCACTCCCTGCCGGGAATTGCAGTTGACGGAACAGATCCGTCAACGTGCGAAATCGCTTATCGGTTCCATCCCCAATGCCGAGGACATGCTTGAATCCATAGCCAACGCCATCCCCGTCGAAGGCATGGAATCGTTGCTGCCTGCCTTGGTGGACGACATGGAACCAGTGCAGGGCATGCTCCCCAAGAGTGCGCTGATCATGCTGTCCGATCCGGAAAAGCTTCGTCGTGCAGCCGACGATCTGGCCAAAACGGCCAATGAATTCCTTGCCGCCAGCTGGCATGTCGCAGCTTCCGGACATGGTGCCGGCGCTCCGATCACCTTCGATCAAGCGAACTTCTACGATTTCGAGGAGACGATTTCCTCGCTTGTCTTCTCCAGACACGATGTGTGGAAGCTCACCAGCTTCGGTGTGGATTCCACGCGGGAGGGGCATATTCAGCTTGACGCGACCAAGCCGGATGAATACCGTGGCGACGAGACCAAGGCGGCGACAGGCATTGAAGGTCTGCTCGACGCCGGTTACGCGGTGACCGTCACGGCTGCTGCGCAAGGCACGTTGACACGTTTGAAGCGAGCCATCAACGAAACAGGCATAGCGAATTTCGATTGCGTCCGATCGCGTGCCGTCGACGGTTTCGTGGACAACGCCGCGAAAATCGCGTTGCTCACCGAACGTGACATCACGGGTCGCACGTCCGCCGCGGGGCAGGCGAAGACTCCCAAGCGCCGCCGCAAGGCCATCGATCTGATGGAGCTCAAACCCGGCGATTACGTCGTGCATGAGCAGCATGGCATTGGCCGTTTCGTGGAGATGCGCCAACGCACCATCGGCAAGGGCGAGAACAGGACCACCCGCGAATATCTGGTCATCGAATACGCGCCCAGCAAACGTGGCGCGCCGGCCGACAAACTGTTCATTCCCACCGACCAGCTCGACCAGGTCAGCAAATACATCGGTGCAGAGACGCCGAAACTCAACAAATTGGGCGGTTCCGACTGGGCCGCCACCAAGGCCAAGGCGCGCAAGCATGTGCATGAGATTGCCGAGGACCTGGTCAAGCTTTATTCTGCGCGTCAACGTACGAAGGGTTACGCCTTCAGCAAGGACACGCCGTGGCAGAAGGAGCTGGAGGACGCCTTCCCGTATCAGGAGACTGCCGATCAGCTCACCACCATCGATGAGGTTAAGTCGGATATGGAGAAGCCCGTTCCGATGGATCGGCTGATCTGCGGCGATGTGGGCTTCGGCAAAACCGAGATCGCGGTGCGCGCCGCGTTCAAGGCGGTGCAGGATTCCAAGCAGGTGGCCGTGCTGGTGCCGACCACTTTGCTGGTGCAGCAGCATTTCGAGACCTTCACCGAACGCTATGAGGGCTTCCCGGTGAATGTGGCGGCCATGAGCCGTTTCCAGACCACCAAGGAGATCAACGACACCATCAAAGGTCTCGAGGACGGTTCCGTGGATGTGGTCATCGGCACGCATAAGCTGCTCAATCCGAAAATCAAGTTCAAGGATCTGGGGCTCGTCATCATCGACGAGGAGCAGCGTTTCGGCGTCGAGCATAAAGAGACGCTCAAGGCGCTACGGACCAATGTGGACGTGCTGAGCCTGTCGGCTACGCCTATTCCGCGCACGTTGGAGATGGCCGTCACCGGCATCCGCGAGATGTCCACGTTGGCCACTCCGCCGGAGGACCGTTTGCCGGTGCTCACCTATGTGGGAGCCTATGAGGACGCGCAGGTCACCGCGGCCATCCGACGCGAGCTGCTGCGCGGCGGTCAGGTGTTCTACGTGCACAACCGGGTTCATGACATCTCCTCCGTCGCCGCGAAGATCCATGAGCTGGTGCCCGAATCGCATGTCGGCATCGCTCACGGCAAGATGGGGGAGAAGCAGCTCGATGGCGTGATCCGCGACTTCTGGCATCGTGACATCGACGTGCTGGTCTGCACCACCATCATCGAGACCGGTCTTGATATATCCAATGCGAACACGTTGATCGTCGATCACGCCGACCGGTTCGGCCTGAGCCAGCTGCACCAGTTGCGCGGACGTGTCGGACGAGGACGGGAGCGCGCGTACGCGTATTTCCTGTACGATCCGACCAGGCCCATGACCCAGCAGTCGCATGACAGGCTTGCCACCATCGCGCAGAACACCGCGCTTGGATCGGGCTTCGACGTGGCAATGAAAGATCTCGAGCTGCGCGGCACTGGCAATCTGCTGGGCGATGAGCAGAGCGGCCACATCGAGGGCGTCGGTTTCGACCTGTATGTGCGCATGGTCTCCGAGGCCGTCGAACAGTATAAGGAGCCGGAGCGCAAGGAACCGGTCGCGGTCACCATCGACCTGCCGGTGGAGGCATCCATCCCCGTCGATTACATCGATTCGGACAAATTGCGATTGGAAGCCTATCAGAAACTCGCTTCAGCCCGCACCGAAGAGGATCTCGACGAATTGCGCGACGAGCTCACCGACCGTTACGGCAAGCCGCCGGTCGATTTCGAGGCGTTGTTCGACGTGGCGAGGCTGCGTTTCAAAACGAGGAAACTCGGTATCTCCGAAATCATCGCGCAGGGACGCAACGTGCGCGTGTCGAAATTCGAGCCGCGCGAATCCGTGCAGATGCGTATGGCGAGGATCTACAAGGGCATCCAGTATCGGCCTTTGACCAAGACGTACATCGTGCCAACTCCGTTCGCGGGCTCGCTCGGATCCAAGCCGATGAGTTCGGACGAAGTGGTTGGCTGGACCAGCCAGTTGCTCGACGATTTGGATTGGAAACCGACGCCGCGCCGATGATGCTGCCGTCCCGATAAGGATGTGAGCGTTCCCATAAAACATGTCGGTGGAGTTTGGCATACGTCCATAAATCGCACTATTCTTGGCAATGTCATCACAACCTAACGTTTATAAGGAGTAGTTGTGGCAGTAATTGAAAGCGTTTACGCGCGTCAGATTCTCGATTCCCGCGGCAACCCGACCGTTGAGGTCGTTCTGGACACCGATGACGGTGCTCAGGGCCTGGGCCTCGTTCCGTCCGGTGCTTCCACCGGCGAGGCCGAAGCTTGGGAGCGTCGCGATGGCGACAAGTCCGTCTATCAGGGCAAGGGCGTTCTCAACGCCGTCAAGGCCGTGAACGAGGAGATTGCTCCGAAGGTCATCGGCATGGACGCTTCCGACCAGCGCGCTCTCGATGAGACCATGATCGAGCTCGACGGCACTCCGAACAAGGGTCGTCTGGGCGCCAACGCCATCCTCGGCGTGTCCCTGGCCGCTCTGTACGCTTCCGCCGAATCCGCGGACCAGCCGCTGTACCGTTACATCGGCGGCACCAACGGCCACATCCTGCCGGTTCCGAACATGAACATCATGAATGGTGGCGCTCACGCTGACTTCGCCACCGATATCCAGGAGTACATGATCTCCCCGTATGGCTTCAACACCTACAGCGAGGCTCTGCAGGCCGGCGTCGAGGTCTACCACACCCTGAAGAACGTCCTGAAGAAGGAAGGCCTGGCCACCGGTCTGGGCGACGAGGGCGGCTTCGCTCCGAAGATGAAGTCCAACAAGGACTCCCTGAACTACATCATGGACGCCATCTCCGCTGCCGGCTACGAGCCGGGCAAGCAGATCGGCATCTCCCTGGATGTCGCCTCCTCCGAGTTCTACAACAAGGAGACCGGCAAGTATCACTTCGAGGGTGACGACCGTGAGGCTGGCTACATGCTCGACTTCTACGAGAACTTGATCAACGAGTACCCGATCGTCTCCATCGAGGATCCGTTCCAGGAAGAAGGCTGGCAGGACTGGGCCGACATCACCGCCAAGCTCGGTGATCGTCTGCAGTTCGTCGGCGACGACCTCCTGGTCACCAACCCGAAGCGCCTGCAGAAGGCCATCGACATGGGCGCCGCCAACTCCCTGCTGGTCAAGCTGAACCAGATCGGCACCGTCACCGAGACCCTGGACGCCATCGAACTGGCCACCGCCAATGGCTACACCTCCATGGTCTCCCACCGTTCCGGCGAGACCCCGGACACCACCATCTCCGACCTGGCCGTTGCTAAGAACACTCGCCAGATCAAGACCGGTGCTCCGGCTCGTGGCGAGCGCATTGCCAAGTACAACCGCCTGCTCGAGATCGAGGAGGAGCTCGGCTCCACCGCTCAGTACGCCGGCTACAGCGCTTTCAAGGCCTGCAAGAAGTACATCGCCAAGTGAGCGTAGGCAGCGCATCGCGCATGCGCTGACGTAAGAATGCCCGTCGTGTTCCAAGTCGAATGCGGCGGGTATTTTCGTTGCTATGAGTTCAAAGGCACGAAAGCAATCATCGAAAAAGGGCGGCGCCGGTCCGGTAGCGTTCTTCGTGTCGCTGTTCATTGTGGCGTTGGGCACCATACAACTGGCATCGACGTTCCATACCTATGCGTTGAATCTGGCTGAATTGAACGGCCTGAAAAAGCAGGAGGCTGCATTGGTCGCCCAGAAGCGTGAATTGGAGAACGACATCGCCAGATGGAATGACAAGGCGTATGTCACCGCGCAGGCAAGGGATCGTCTGGGCTTTGTCTTTCCTGGCGAACAGGCGATTCGCGTCGAACATCCCGAGGCGGTGACCGGCAAAGAGGAATCGGACAAGGGAACGTCGTACGAGGAATCGACGAAGACGGTTCTGCCATGGTACAAGGAACTTGAGTATTCCTTCAAACAGGCGGACCAGTCGGATCCGGTGAAAACCGGTAAGACGGCGAAAACCACGCAAGATACCGGAAAGAAGGACCAGCAAAACGGTCAAAACGACCAGCAACAGGCCGACACCGGGCGGCAGTCAGGAGACCAACAACAGTGACACAGGATATGACGATTATCGAACAGGCCAAGGCGCTGGCGGCCAAGGTGCTCGCCCAGCCAGCCACCGAGCAGGACATCGCAGTGGTGGAACGTCAACTCGGTCGTTATCCACGAGGCATGGTCGCCATAGGAGCGCGTTGCGTATGCGGCCGTCCTCTGGCCGTGGTCACCCGACCATTGCTTCCGGGAGGTGTTCCGTTCCCAACGACATGCTATCTGACCAGTCCCGAGGCGGTGAAGGCGATCTCCCATATCGAGGCCGAAGGCAGAATGAAGGAATACAACGACAGGCTTGCTGAGGATGCGGACCTGCGTTCCGGATACGAACGTGCGCACGAGCTCTATCTGGCGTTCCGCCATGAGATAGCATCGGCCATGAAGGACAGCGAGGCCCACATCGAAGGCACCAGCGCGGGCGGCATGCCGGTGCGTGTCAAGTGCCTTCATGCGCTGCTGGCGCAGACGCTGGTGATGGGCGAGGGCGCCAATCCGATCGGAGACATGGCTTTGACCGCCATCAAGCATGAATTCGACCCGGCGGTATGCCGTTGCGCCGTGGACAATGAAGAGTGAGAGGTTGGAAACAATGGTGAAGTCTGTAACCGTCGCCGGTATCGATTGCGGCACGAATTCGATTCGTCTGAAGGTGTCCCGGGTGGATGAGAACGGTGTGGAGGACATAGTTCCTCGCATCCTTCGTGTGGTTCGGCTCGGCCAGGATGTGGACAAAACGCGCCGTTTCGCCGACGAGGCGTTGGAGCGTGCCTATGGGGCGGCCCGTGAGTTCGCCGACGTACTCGCCGAGCATCCGGTGGACGGCATCCGTTTCGTGGCCACATCAGCCACCCGAGACGCGGAGAACCGTGAGGAGTTCGAGAACGGCATCGAGAAGATCCTGGGTGTGCGTCCCGAAGTCATCCCGGGCACCGAGGAAGCCGACCTGAGTTTTCTGGGCGCCACCAGCATCGTCCATCGTGAAGTCGAAGCGCCGTATCTGGTGGTCGATCTGGGCGGAGGCTCCACGGAACTGGTTCTTGGCGGCGACGGCGTCACCTACCCGAGCACACAGGTCGAGGCGGCGTTCTCCATGAACATCGGATCGGTGCGTATGACCGAACGTCATCTGAAAAACGATCCGCCGACGGAAGCGCAGATCGCCGAAGCCGTAGACGACATCGACGCACATATCGACGAGGCATTCGGAACGGTGCCCGCAGGCAAGGCCAGAACCATCATCGGCGTGTCCGGAACAGTCACGACCATGACCGCATTGGCCATGGGTCTGACGGAATACGACCATACCGCCGTGGACGGCGCGCGTTGCACTTTGAAGGACGCCTACGCCGTTGACGACCGTTTCCTGCGCATGCCCCGCGAGGAGCGTTTGACCTATAAGACCATCCACCCCGGACGCGTTGACGTGGTGGGTGGCGGCGCGCTGGTGTGGAACCGCGTGCTCGCCAAGGTGTCCGAAGCCGCATACGCGGATCACGGGCAACGCATCGATTCCTTCATGGCCAGCGAACACGGCTTGCTGGATGGCATCGTGCTGGATTATGGCAGAAGATTGCTTGCCGCGCGCTGACGTGGCATAATAGCTTGGCGTCGGCCTTTCGGCTGGCGCGAAGCCTCCATGGCGAAATTGGTATACGCAGTCGACTTAAAATCGACCTCTTCGGATTGCGGGTTCGAGTCCCGCTGGAGGCACTTTCGCGATTGACGTTCTCGTGCACGGATTATACGTCCGGCATAGCGTTCCCGAAACAATCCGTGGGTACACTGTCGGGCATCGACAATTTATACGAACTGGAACGGATAGCGCATGACTTCGAACGACACCAGACCCGTGATTGAACAGCCAGATACTGAAATTCCTCTGATGCTCGCGCAGGCGATCATCGTCGCAGGAGTGCTCGCCGTCGGCGAGATAGCGTGCTCGCCGCTGTACTTCACATTGATGGATCATTCGCTGGCGCTCGTTCCATGGGCGTTAGAAGCGGTGTTCTTGGCTGTGGCGTTCAGCTTCGTCGTGGGATTCGCCATTCTGTGGTGCGCCGAATCCTTCACCTTCAAACTCAAGGAGAAGTTCCGCCCGTTCGGCTATGCGGTGACCGGACTGATCGGCTACGGCGTATGGAGTCTTCTGGTGTTCACTGCCACCATCAACTCGGTGCTCACCAAAGTGGGGGAGAACGTGCTTTCCAATGGGCAGATCGGTGCGATCACGCTCAACGGAGCCGCGTTGGGCTTCATCGCCTTCTTCTTCTCGAAACTGTTTGATGTCAAACTTGGCAATCGCAAGGGGATGGCAATCGCCATGCTTGTAGCGGAAGTCATCGTCGCCGTCCTGGGACTGCTCATCATGATCCGCATGTTCAGTGTGCTCTACGCCGCATAGCCGGGTGTGGCCTTTCGGGGAAGGGGAATATGTTCAGCATTTTGGAGATGTTCACCATCGGCGTCGGCCCGAGTTCGTCGCATACCGTCGGACCGATGGTCGCGGCAAGCGGTTTCGCGGATTCCCTCAAACGCAATGGCGTGCTGGACCGGGTCGGTCGTGTGAGGACGGTGTTGTACGGTTCGCTCGCCCTGACGGGTCTGGGACATGGCACCGACCGTGCCGTGCTGGCGGGGATGGAAGGTAATGTCCCGAAAACCGTCGATACCGAGCATATGAGCGTCATCCGCGACGAATGCGAGAAGAATGGCGAATTGATGCTCGCCGGAACCCATCGCATCGGTTTCGATTATGACCGCGATGTGGTGATGGACGTGTGGCACCGTATGGCGGCTCATCCCAATGGAATGCGGTTCCAGGCATTCGATCGGCAGAACAATCTCGTCGACGAGCAGGTCTGGTATTCGGTCGGAGGCGGTTTCGTAAGGCGGGGATCCGCCGATGATCCGATGATCGGCATTCATGAGAAAACGCTCGAGGGGACCGCGTTCGTCGACCGGGATGACGATTCCCTGACCGAAACGGATGCTCCCTATCCGTTCTCCACATGCGATGAGCTGATTTCGCTGTGCGATGAACATCATATGAGCATCGCCGATGTGGTGTGGGCGAATGAGACGTCCATGCGCTCGGCCGTGCAGGTGCGCAGCGAACTGGACAACGTCTGGCGTGTGATGCGCCGTTGCGTGCGGCACGGTTGCTGCTCGAGCAGGAAGGTCCTTCCCGGCGGTTTGGACGTGCCACGTAGAGCGCCCAGGATGTACGCCCGGCTCGCATCCAATAGCGATGTGCTCAAAAGCGACAGGAAACGCGCGGACGCTGTGCTTGAATCGTCGGATGCCGCATGGGTCGACCTGTTCGCTCTGGCGGTATCCGAGGAAAACGCGGCCGGCGGACGCATCGTCACAGCACCGACCAATGGCGCCGCGGGAGTCATTCCCGCGGTCCTCCACTACTACTGGCATTTCGTGGATCATGCGAGTGAGGATGGCGTGGTGAAATTCCTGCTGACGGCGGGGGCGGTCGGATATCTGTTCAAACGCAACGCGTCGATCTCCGGCGCGGAGGTCGGATGCCAAGGCGAGGTCGGCACAGCCTGTTCCATGGCGGCTGCGGGACTGTGCGCGGTGATGGGCGGCACTCCGCATCAGGTGGAGAATGCCGCGGAGATTGGCATCGAACACAATCTTGGCCTGACCTGCGATCCGGTCGGTGGCCTGGTGCAGATCCCATGCATCGAACGCAACGCCATGGCCGCCAACACCGCCATCAATGCGGTGCGCATGGCCATGCTGGGCGACGGCACGCATATCGTGAGCCTGGATCAGGCCATCAAAACCATGAAGGACACCGGCGGGGACATGATGGCCAAGTACAAGGAGACGTCAAAGGGAGGCCTTGCTGTCAACGTTGTTGAATGCTAGCGGTGGGTGGTGCTAATCTTGGTGGCATTGTGTTTTTCCAAGGAGGTTCACCATGGCATCCGAAATGCCCACTGTCAATGCCGAATTCGGCGATCGCCCGACCCTCGAATTCCCGACCGAAAATGCCCCCGCGGGGCTGAAAGTCGTGGAGCTGCTTGAGGGCAACGGTCCGATGGTCCGCCGTGGGAACACCGTCACCGTCAACTACCATGGTGTGGTCTGGGGCAAGGACACCCCGTTCGACTCCAGTTTTGATCGCCACCAGCCTGCCACGTTCGGCATCGGCGTCGGCCAAGTCATCAAGGGTTGGGATCAGACCGTTCCGGGACACAATGTCGGTTCGCGTCTGGTGGTGTCCATCCCGCCGGAATACGGCTATGGCTCCCGCGGAGTCCCGCAGGCCGGCATCGGCGGCGATGACACTCTGGTGTTCGTGATCGACATCATCTCCACCCGCTGAACGACGGGTAATATTCTTCCAAGGTCAAGGAGGATAACATGGCCGAAGAAAAGACGATTCTGCTGACGCAGGAAGCGTACGACAAGATGAAGCAGGAGCTCGCCTGGCGTGAGGGCGAGTACCGCGACGAGATTCTGTCCAAGGTCTCCGCGGCGCGTGCCGAAGGCGATTTGAGCGAAAATGGCGGCTACCAGGCCGCCCGTGAGGCACAGCGTGTGAACCAGGGGCGCATCGACGAATTGACCGTCAAGCTGCGTAACGCGAAGATTCTGACCGCGCCTAAGGCGGGCGAGGTCGGTGACGGTTCCCTGGTGACGCTCGAGGTCAATGGCCGCGAAATGGTGTACGTGCTTGGCACCCGCGATCTGGCCATCGCCACAGATTACAGCATCATCAGCCCGGAATCCCCGATTGGCGCTGCCATCAACGGCGCCCATGCGGGCGATACGGTGACCTACACCGCTCCGAACGGACGCGAGATTTCCGTGACCATCAAGGAAGCCAAGCCGCTCGCCTGACCTTCCGGTCGTTGATGGAAGAGCCCGTTCCCATCGCATTCATATCGATGGGAACGGGCTCTTCGTGATTTCGGCGGACCATGCCGTCGATATCATGCCCACAGTTGCACGATCACCATGTAGATGGCTACCATATGGCAGGCGTATCCCGCCACGGTTCCGGTGTGGAAAATCTCATGGAATCCGAACACCTTCGGCCATGGATCCGGCTTGCGCAGGGCGTATACGATGGCGCCGGCGATATAGCATGCGCCACCCGCGCAAAGCAGCACCACCACGGCCGGTCCCGCGTAAGGGGACATCCAGAACAATCCCATGAATGCCACTCCGGACACTCCGAAGATGATGTAGACGAGGACGTAAAGCCAACGGGGCGCGCTGATCCAGATGACATGGATGATGAGCGCTATGGTGGTGCACGTCCACATGCCGGCGATGATGGAGTTGCGCCAGAACGGCGTGAGCGCGAAGGACACGGGCGTGTAGGTGCCCGCGATCAACAGAAAGATGTTCATATGGTCGATGCGCCTCAGCACGTCGGTGACGCGGGGAGACCAGTCTCCCAAGTGATAGCAGGCGGAGTTGCCGAACAGCACCAGCGAGCAGGTCATGAACACGGCGCATGCCCATTTGAGTCCCGTGCCATGTGCCAGACAGATCAGCACGATTCCCGCGGCGAGGGCCAGGGGAGTGGCTACGGCGTGTATCCAGCCGCGCAGAAGTGGTTTCGGCCTGCCATGTACGTCGAGTCGGATCTTGCGTTCGATCTCGGCGGGAACGATGCCTTCGATCTTCGCCGCATGTGCCTCGCCTTTGGCTATGGCGCGCTTGGCTTTCGCATCCGCCTTGCGTCGGATGTTGTCTGCCTTGTTATGGGCCTTCACCCGGATGGTCTCTGCCTTCGCCTGCAAGGCCTGTTCGCGCGCCTCGGCGATGACCGCGCGCTTGGCCTCTATCTCTTTGTCTGTGGGTTTTGCCATCGCATGCCTCCACGATAAGTTACGGAACCGTAACCTACGTTATCGTAATAGCCGGATATGTCAATCGGCGATTCCATATTGTACGTGGATATATGGTGTGCGAACCTCCTGTTTGGTGCGTATGATGGAGTGCATGGCTGATTTCTCACATATCCTGATGACTCGACCGGATTTAGGCGATGACGACCGCGAATGGTTACACCAGCTAGTGGCCGATTGGCAGGTCATAGCCGATTTGAGCTTCGCTGACCTGCTGCTGATTCTGCAGAACGGCGATGGCGAATATATCATCGCCGAGCAGTGCCGGCCGTCCACGGTGATGAGCCTGAGGTCCGACGACGTGGTCGGCAGCGTCGCTCCAGATTCCATACGCGCCGAACTCGATGCGGCCATGGATTCCGAATCAGTGTTCCGTTCGACGCAGCTGCGTAGCGTAGGCAAGGCCAAAGTGTGTAATGTGTACGCTCCGGTGCGGCATAATGGCAAGACTCTGGGATTGGTGGTCCGTGAGACCAACATGGCCACCCGCGAATCGAACGGTCGATATGAATCCGAAAGCATTGGCGCGGGCAAGCAACTGTATGAGATGATTCCAAGAGGCCAGTTCCCATACCGCAATCCGATCATGAACCAGCGTCACAACGCGCGTGTGTCGGATGGATTCATCGTGCTCACCGTCGACGGCATCGTCCGGTACGCTTCCCCTAATGCCATCAGCTGTTTCCGCCGTCTGGGATCGGTCAGCACCATGCAGGGGGAGTATCTGAGCGAGATCGGCACCAGTCTGTTGCGTGAGAATGATCCCGTGCTGGAGACCCTTCCGCTGGTGCTCAGCGGAAAGGCCGCCGCGGATTCCGAGCTGGATGCCAACAAGTCCGCCGTCTCCATGCGTTCGTTGCCGTTGATGGATGCCAATGGACGTGTGGGAGGCATCGTGCTGTGCCGTGACGTCACCGAGCTGCGTCGCCGGGAAAAGGAACTGCAGACCAAGGACGCCACCATTTCCGAGATTCACCATCGAGTGAAGAACAATCTGCAGGCGGTGTCAGCGTTGCTGCGCCTGCAGGCACGCAAGACCAAATCCGAAGAGGTCAAGAAGGAACTCAAGGAGGCCCAGCGCCGTGTGCAGACCATCGCGATGGTGCATGAGGGGTTGAGCCAGACCGCCGATGAGATCGTCGACTATGACAAGGTCATTTCCAACCTGCTGAAGATGGCCGTCGATCTGGCCACCATGCGGGACCAGCATATCGGCATCGACTTCATCGGTAAGTTCGGCATGATGCCGGCACAGGATGCCACGCCATTGTCGTTGGTGCTTACCGAGCTGATCACCAATTCCGTGGAACACGGTTTTGAAGGACGCAAGGACGGCCATATCACGATTTCCGTCGGGCGTGGCGGCAACAACCTCAATGTCGTGGTAGAAGATGATGGAACCGGTCTGGCGGACGAGGAACACGACGGTATGGCGCGTTCCTCCGGTTCGGGACTTGGCACCCAGATCATCAACACATTCGTCACCAACGATTTCGGTGGAACGGTGCATTGGGAGCTGCGTCGCGGCGGAGGAACTCGAGTGGTGCTCGACATGAAGCTGCGTGCTGCACAGGATAGCTGACGGTTCGAACGGATATGAGAAAAGGCGGCTGGGTCTGTTCCCTAGAGGGAACAGACCCAGCCGCCTTTGCACGCTCTGAAAATCGAATCTCAGACCTGCATCTGCATGGCCTGGGAACGGCGGGCGCGCATTGCGCGACGCTTGAGCGCGCGACGCTCGTCTTCGCTCAGGCCTCCCCAGACGCCGTAATCCTGATTGGTGTCCAGCGCGCATTTCAGGCATGCGTCAATCACCTTGCAGGTGCGGCAAACCGCTTTGGCCTCCTCGATTTGCTGATAGGCGGCGCCGGTGTTGCCGACGGGGAAAAACAGCTCCGGATCCTTGTCCCGGCATGCGGCCTTGGCTCGCCAATCAAAAGCACTGCTCATGTAATCGCCTTCCTCTTGCCTTAATCGGCATGTTATCCGTTACTTAGATAACCACGAATCGGAGTATTTTTCAAGAGTCTGGGCCAAAGAATTCAGGGAATTCCTAAAAGCCCGTGAATTCCACACATTGCACGGGATATGCCTTTGCCTGCTGGATGAAGGCTCCCCGCCCGGGAATGGCGTAGTCGTCGACTCCGAAACCATCCAGAATGGAGCCGGGAATTCCCAGCATCAGATCATTGGATCGTTCGCCACTAGGGAAAACTATACGTGTGAGGCATCGTTCGAGCAGGTTGTTTCGTGGTTGTTCTGCTGCCGCGATCACGGTGATGGAGGGATCGGCTAGCGCTTGCTTGAGCTCTTCGGCCTGTTCCGATTGGCTGAAGGGGTCGAGCAGTTCATCGGCATCATCCACGAACCAGATGATGCGTTCGTGTCTGGGTGAGGTTCTGCCGTCGTCCGTGACCGGTCCGGCATCGGTCCTTCGCGTGAACCGTATGCCGCATCGGCCTGTGTCGTACAGCCAGCTGGCGCAATGCAGCATCAGATTGGTTTTGCCGCTGCCGTATGCCCCGATTATGGCGATGTTGCCCTGGCTCACGTCGAGGAAGGCGGTGGAGACGAGCACTCCGTCATCGCCTAGGGCGAAGGGGACATGCTGCCATGTGTTGTCCGCAGGGATTGTGAGGTCGCGTAGGGAGGATCGTTTGGTAAGCGGATTGGAAAAAAGCGGCTTTGGATTGTCTATTCCGTTGAACTCAGAGGCGGTATTGACGGCTTTGACCAGTTCATCGATGCCGTGCACCGCGCTGCAAAGGAATGGCGTCGTGCGTTGTCCGTCATGGCAGTATGCGGCACCGGGAAAGGTGGCTGGAATCAGCGCCGCGTCTTTGGTGCCGATAAGCTCGTTCGATTGTATCTGGTCGGTGACGCGCAGACAGATACTCAAGGATATATTGGCTTTCATATCGGCATGGACCTGTCCCATGGGGTTTTGCGTGCAGACGATGAGATGCATGCCGAGTGATCGGCCAAGGGATGCAAGACGATTCAGACGTTGCATGTAATCGGGCAGACGGTCGCGCAATGCATGGAATTCGTCGATGACGACCACGAGCCGCGCGGGGGGATGAGCGAGCTGGTCGAAGCGTGCGACGCGTTCGGCTCCTACCAACGCTTCACGCCGTATCAATTCCTGCTCTATGGCGTTCAACGCGCGTACCGCGTGCGCGAGGTCGAGATCGCAGACATTGCCCACGGTATGCGGCAGATGTTCCAAAGCGTTGAATGTGGAGCCGCCTTTGAAATCGAGAAAAACAAAATGGAGGGTTTTGGGGCTGTGCTGGACTGCCAATGCCATGCACCAGCTGATGAGCAGCTCCGATTTGCCTGATCCCGTGGTGCCCGCGACTATGGCATGCGGTCCCGAGGCGGCCAGATTGACATGGAACGCGCCAAGCTCAGATACGCCGATGGCGCTTTCCGGCGAGGAAATCAGCCAATTGCGCACGATGGAGCGCCAGGGGAGGATGTCCGTGTGCAGCCCATACAGCTCTTCGAAGCTTGTGCGCGTCAAGTCATCGAATGCGAAAACGGGACGTGTCTGATCCTGACGGCATGCCGCATTGCCGACATTTAATTCCGCGTTGCCGTCGGAGGACTCCGCATGCTTGGCGCGCATGGCCATCGTAACCAGCATGAGCGCGCTGCCGAGCATGCCCGGAGCCAACATAGCCACATACATCCATTGGCGTTGCGCGCACATGATGGACAGCATGATGAGTTGTGCCAGCAACGGCGCGCTCCAACTGAGTAGCGTGAGACGCTGTTCGTTCAGGCATGGGGAACGTTTTTTGTTGCTCATGGTGCCAGACTGGACGCCTCCGACTGTCTGACGCAAGTCGAAACGTGGGTTGTGGTCGGAGAACGTGGGTTATCCACATTCTCCGGTGTGTCGTCAGTTCTCTTGGCTTTCAGACAGTGTTCCCACCGTCCCAGGCGAGTGTGTCCCGTTCGCCAGTTCGGAGAAAAGCTGGATGTTCCGCTCGTTGTCCAGCAGAACGCTCGATCCCACGCCATCGACGTAATAATCGGGGTCGGTCCAATACACGCTTCCCGAGATGCCGTTCTTGCCGGAGGCGCTTTTGAAGGCAAGGGCCATGCTCAACAGTGATGAGGTCGATGCCTTTTCGTCCACCGTCACCGAATCCAGCGCGGCGGTGGCGACCTTCTTGGTTTTGCCGAAGTCTGTCAGCGTCTGTCGTGACGCTCCTTTTTTGACGATGGCGTTGATGACCTGCCGTTGCCGGGCGGCGCGCCCGAAGTCGCCTTGTGCGTCCGCGTAGCGCATACGGGAGAACGCGAGTGCTGTGGTGCCGTCCACGGTATGGCATCCCGAAGTCCAATTCAATCCCGAGTAGGGGTCGTTGACCGTCTGGTCATAGCATAGGTCGATTCCTCCTAGAGCATCGACGACTTTGACCAGACCGCCGAATCGGACCATCGCCACATGGTTGATTTTCTGGCCGGTGATGTCCTCCACTTCGTTGACGAGCTGTTTGCGGCTGTACAGCTGCGCCACGGCATTGATCTTCATATAGCTTCCATCGATTTCCACAAGCGAGTCTCGTGGGATGGAGATAAACGAGGACGGTCCGTTCTTCGGTTTGGTGAGCACGAGGATCGTGTCGGTTCGGAAGCCTTCTACGTCGCCGGCGTCTCCTATGGTGCCTTCTCTTTCATCGGAACCGAGAATCAGCCAGCTTTCGCCGGCGGTGTCCGTTTTGGAGGTCAGCCATTCCTGTTTGTTGAGCTGCCCGTCGACCCAATTCCATGCGACGAGGATTCCGACCCCAAGCGTGAGGGCGATCACAAGGAACACGATGAGAACGATGCGACCGATGTGGACTTTTCTTGTGGAGACGGCCGATGTCGTCGCGGGAATGGATGGTTCCCCCGAACGTGGTGCCGTTCCTTGCGCCGCGGTGAACGTGGAGGAGGATCCTCGAACCTGCTGCGCCTGCGAGGTGTTGCGGGAGGATGCCGTCGGAGCGAATGAGGCGGGTGATTGTTCCCGGCGCCGTGTCCTTTCTGATGACGCTGCGGCAGGCGTGAAGCTCTGTGGTGCCGATGCTTGGGATGTCCGAGCCGTGCGCTTCGTGGTTTTCGCGGTTGCGGTGCGATTATGATGTGCCGCTGGAGCAAAGCTCGCCGGCTGGCCTGCCACGGCATCCTGCCTATGGGACGAGTTCATGAGTGAGGAATCCGTCTGCCTTCTGCGTCCCGATGCCGGAATGAAGCTCGGTGGCGTGCCTGCAGGCTCCTTCGTTCCGTTGTCTTCGTTCATGGTTCCTCCCAGAATAGAATCGTCCCTACACATATGCGCCGTGCAGGGACGTGATTGCGTGACTATGCGTCAGTTCTTTGCCGGAACGGCACATACCGTCGCATTGAGGTACCGGTCGGCAAGGCCGATGTACTGCCCCGTGACCGCGTCATGGATGGAGCCATCCTCCGGGTCGACGGTTCCTCCGGTGCTTGGATCGACCAGCGTGCCATCGGCCTTGGTGATCAGTCCGGTGGTTGGATCGGGGGCTTCGTTGGAGGAGTCATCCGTAGTTCCATCCGACTGGTCGCCATTTGCGTCGTTCGAATCGTCGTTGGAGTCAGTGGAATCAGTGGCGGCGTCGGAGGAGGAGTCATCCGACGCGAAGATCGGCTTGCCGTCGCGCATCTTTTCCCACAGCGTATCGGCTTCATCTGTCCACACGGAACGGTTCGGGTCGGAGGGGGCTTGGACCACGGGAACGGTCTGAGTCTGCAGATTGGTCATCGAAAAATCCTTCAGGCTCATGGCGAGTCCGGCCAGCGCGGCCGTGTCTGCCATGCCTTGGGAGATATTGAGCGATTTGAGCGCTGATTTCGCCAGTTGGTACAGCTGCGCGGTGTCGGTGAACAGGTTCTTGCTGAGCGCCTCGCTCAGCAGCTGCTTGATGAGGTATTGCTGACGGGTGGTTCGAGACGTGTCGGAACCGTCTCCCAGGCCGTGGCGCGTGCGGGCGTACTGGGTCGCGGCCACGCCATCGAGATGGTGCATTCCCTTGTCGAGCTTGAGTCCGGTATACGGGTCATCGACGTTTTGCGGAATGCACAGATCCACACCGCCGACCGCATCGATCATTTTGACCAATCCGGCGAAATCCACGACGATGAAGTTCTGGATGTTCAATCCGGTAAGGCTGTTCACCGCATTCAGGGTGCAGCTCGCCGCCGAGGCGAGGTCGCCTCCGGTTTGGTATGCGTCCGCGAATATGGAGTTGAACATGACGTTGTATTGGGCGGGGATTTTGCCCTTCGAGGTCTCGCATTGGGGCACATCCACGAGGGAATCGCGCGGAATAGAGACCAGATTGATTTCCTTACGATCGGAGGAGATCTGCGCGATCATGGTGGTGTCGGCCTGATGGTTGCCGACGACGTCGTCGAAACTGCCTCCGATGGCTTGATTCTCCGCACCGTCGCGCGAATCCTGTCCGATCAGCACGAATTCGATCGGCTGTCCGGAATTGGGGTCAATGATGGAGGTGTCGGCATCCAACGATCCCTGTCCGATCACGTTGACGGAATTGTTTCTGATGATGCCATCGACGTCCAGCCAAGTCGCGACCGCGGCGGTGCCGGCGAACATCAGCATGGCCGCAAGCGTCAGGGCGATTGCTGTCCGGACCCGGTGCCGTACCGTGTAGCCGAGGCTATGCCGTGGCTTCATGTCCTGGAAGCCGTTGATGTTAGGAAGCTTGTTGCCGGCTGTGGATGTTGTCACGGTGTTGCCTTCCTGATTGACGAGATGTATGACGCGGAGCGATTGAGAACCTGCCGCCACCCAAAAACCCTATTATAAAGGTGATGACTGATTTTTGTCGTTGCTATGGCTCCAGATCATGTCAATGACACCTCATATATCACATTTTTTCTGATATATGACCATTGACACGTTGGAATTTGACAAACTTACGTGTGGTGTGTGTATCCTGAACCAGTGCGCAGTACGCGCGGACAAAATGTGAATGTTATGGGGAGGGCTCATGTGGGGCGTGGTCGATGAGTCTTCCGACAATCCGCTTGCGGAGCTGTGGGGTCTGTTCAAGCGGGACGATGACGTGTCATGGCAGCATAAGGCGTTATGCTCGCAGACCGATCCCGAGGCGTTTTTCCCTGAAAAAGGCGGTTCCACCAGAGATGCGAAGAGGGTGTGCGCCCAATGCGAGGTGCGGGAGCAATGCCTGAAATGGGCGATTGATCATGATGAGCGCTTCGGTATTTGGGGCGGCATGAGCGAGCGTGAGCGTCGTCGGTACAAAAAAGAGCATAAGGAGCGGGCATAACGCACGGCACGTCCCATGCGTACACTTGAAATCATGAATTCTAACGCCAGCAGCGATATCCAGGCAATCGTGGCGGATCTGCTCAAGAGCAGGCCGTATACGCACCGACAGGACGTCGATATGTCCGTGGCCGCGGTGATCACCGCACAATATGACCTACGGTTTCTTGGGGTCACTATCGGCGCGGTGCTTGCCCAGCGCGTGCTTCCCGCGATGATCGTCATAGCCGATTGCGCAGGGCGGGTCGAGCAGCCCATGCAGATGACATTCGACGTCATCCACTCATCGGAGGATGTGCTTACCGAGGTTCCTGAGGCCAAGACGGTGCGTGTCATCCTGGTCGGCGTGCAGGATGCTGACTCCTTCATGGATGCGGTGACGCAGGCGGTGAACCAGATCGATGTGGATGCCGGCATCCGTGCGCTATGGACGCTTCATGACGATTCCAGGCCGGCCGATGGCCGGTGTCTCGAAACGCTCCTCGATGCTTGGAGAAACAACCCGACCGCGTCGCTGCTTGGTTCCAAGCAGTTGGATTGGCAGGCGGAGAACCTTCACAATGTCGGTCTGTATGCGGGACACCACGATGTGGTCTCCTTGGTGGTTGACGGCGAGCCCGATCAGGAACAGTACGATGGACGTCAGGATGTGCTGGCGATTTCCCTGTCCGGAGCGTTGGTGCCATTGTCCACCCTGCGCATGTTCGGAGGGGCCGATCCGTGGTTCGGCACATTCGCCGAGTCCAAGGATCTGTGCCGGCGCATCTGCCTTGGTGGCGGGCGTGTCGTAGTAGTTCCCCAGGCGCGTATCGCCCATAGGAGGGCGCGCTTCGAAGGCATCCGTTCCAGAAACGGGCGTCCTGTGGAGGATGAGGACGGACGTATCGATCCATATCTTGCCATACGTGAGGCTAACGCCAAATACGCGTATACCGACATGCACCGTTCGTGGTGGCCATTGCTCTGGCTATGGTCCATCATCCAATCGTTGGGATTGGCGGTGCTGTGCCTGACCCGCAAGCAGCCATATCACGCTTGCTGCGAGCTGGCGATTCCCTGGCGCGCGATACTGCGTTTTCCCGGCGCATGGCGGGCGCGTGCCCGGCTGCGTGAACAGAGCAAGGTCACGATCAAGGCTTTGTCCACGCTCGCCGCGAACCGTCAGCAGATCAGGGAATGGCGGGATCGTCGCGGCGCTTTCCACGATCAGCAGGGAACTGTTCTGCTCAGTCCTCTTGGCAAGGCGCATCTACGCAAGCGTCTTCTACGTCGAGGGGGTTTTGCGATCGGCTCGGCCTTGATCGCCGCCATCTGGATCGTTGCGATGTTCTGGGATGTCTTCCGCGCCATATGTTCCGGCGCCTCGATGTATTCTCCGTCGTTGTTGCCTACGGACGCGGATTTCACCCAGCTGGCCCATGCCGCGACCACATCGTGGGCTTATGCTTCCGGTACCGGCATCAGCGCCCCAAGCGCGCCATGGCTATTGGTGCTGATGGCGTTCTCAGTGCTTTCCTGCGGACATGTCGCCACGGCGGTCGGTCTGATATTTTTCCTCTCCGCGCCGATCATGGTGCTTTCGTTCTGGGCTTTGGCCGGCGTCTTCACCCGTTCGGACGCGGTGCGTTGCGTGATGGCGCTGCTGTGGTTTGCGATGGCGTTGTCCATGGATGTTTATGCCGTGGCCGATGTGGCTATGCTGACGGTCATGATGTTCCTTCCTGCTGCCTTCGCGTTCTCGTTCCGCGCGGTCGGCATGTACCGAACGGAGGATCTGGTAAAGCCGCGCGCATCGGTGCAATCCGCGGCTCTTGCCGCATTGTGCTTCATTCCGGTGGTCGCGGCCGAACCGCAGCTGCTGCTGCCTTTGTTGTTGACCTTCCTGACGTTCCTGTTTCTTGTCCGGGCCCATAAGCCCACGCTGTTGCTGATTCCCCTTCCCTCCGCGTTCGTCTGCGCGCCGACGCTGGTCAATGTGGCCCGTTTCGCCAAAGACGGCACGTGGCGTCAGCTTTTCGGCAGTGTCATGCTGCCTTCCGTCCGCCGTGATGGCAACCCGGTCATTGCGAATCTGTCCGACCTGTTGTCCCGGGTGCTTGGCATCGGCGCCGGACATGAGTGGTGGGAATATGCGATCGTGGCCATTCTGGGAATGATCGTGGTGCTTGCTGCGGTGTCGCTGGTGCTGCCTTTCGTATTGCGCGCCTCTCGTATGATGTGGATTGCCATCGTCACGGGATTCGCGACGGCCATGCTTTCCGCGGCTGTCGCGGTAGCCGTGGATGTGAATGGACCGGTTGCAGGTTCCATGCTGCCCGGAACCGCGTATGCGATGCTGGGACTGCTTGCCTGCATCTGCATGGTGGCGGGCGGCGCGGTACAGCGATTCGTCATGCTGCGTCAGAAAGAAAACTCCAATGCCGTTGAAATCGAAGGACGCGCCACAAAGCTGATGCCAGCCGCCGCACGTGCGGGGCGTATTGTGCTGGTCTGTCTGCTGGCTGTCTCCGTTGTGGCATGCGCAGTATTCGACTATACCGAGCATGATCATGGACAGGTGCGGGCCAGTGATTCCGGTCTGCCGATGGTATCGACCGATTTCCTTGATCAGGACGACGCGCGTCGTGTGCTCGCCTTGCGTGCCGACAGCGCCGGATCGGTCAGTTACAATGTCATGCGCACCGGCCGAGGCGACCTGATAGACAGTTCTCCCGCACAGCGTGTCGAAGTGGTTGCCGGCCGTTTAGATGGTGATAGCAGAACCATAGCGCAGGATTGCGCCCAGCTTCTGGCGAATGCGGATTCCGATGCCATCGCGGAATTGGGCAAGCTTGGATTTGGCGGCATCTATGTCGTCAAGCAGAACGGCAGCAAGGCGCAACGGGAGGCATCGAGCCAGTTGAGTTCGAACATCGGAGCCTCGGACGGGACGCAGAACGTCGTCAGTTCCGATAACGGAACCTATTATCGTCTGGTGATTCAGGATTTGTCCAAGCAGCATATCGACCGCAGTGGATTCGATAAGGCCGACGCGAGCCCATGGCGTCGCGCATGGCTGTGGTGCATGGGCTTTGTCCTTGTGGCGTATTGCCTGGTGGCGCTTCCACGGATTCGTCGTCATGGTCAGGAGGAAGCATGAGCAGACATTCCCGTCCCAATAAGCCCCTGCGCGTTGTTCTTGCCGTTGTTTCGGTGCTGGCCATCATCGTTCTGATCGCAGCGTCCCTTGTCTATCGACCGTCATGGCTGCGTGCCGATTCCCCTTCGGTGGATCGTTCCTCCATCGGACGCTCCGTCAGTCCAAGACAACTGCAGACGTATTGTCCGTCGCGCATGACCATCGCCGACACCGGCTCCTACGGCGACAGCGAGTATCAGGCCTCCAACGGCGATATCGCATCTTCCGCGCGGTATTCCGCGTTCGGTTCCGTGTTCCATTCGTCGGTCGCATCGTTGGGCTCTGATTCGATGTCCTCCTCGTTGACGCTCGACAAGAAAAGCGTGGATTCCTCCGAAGACGTGTTCGTGGCCTCCGGCAACGTCGATGATGGCGCGCAGCTGCAGGATACGCGCCTGCTGACGGCTTCCGATGGCACCGGCGCCGCTTCGTCCGTGATGTCATGGGCCACCGATGGGGATCTTAAAGGCGTATCGGCAGCATCCTGTGTAGCTCCGACGCTTAAGCAGACCTTCCTGGTGCCGGGGACGAAGACCGGTATGACCCAGCAGCTGGTCGTGGCCAATCCATCGGCCAAAGCCGCATCGGTCAACGTTAAGGTCTGGGGTGCAGACAAGAGCGGTTCGCTGGCGCTTTCCACAGGATCGACGATGACGGTTGGTGCCGGCGAGGAATCGGTACTGAATCTTGCCGCGGCCGCTTCCGGACAGGAGGCGCTGTATGTCACCGTTTCCGGTGTCGATACTCCGGTCGCCGCGATAGTGCGCTCCGTTGCCATGGATGGTTTGGTTTCGAAAGGATCGGATTACATCGTTCCCAACAATGTCTCCTCCAAGGTCCTGGCTTTGGACGGGCTTTCCTATGGCGACAATATGACCCTGTATCTGTATGCCGCTCATAGAACCGATGTCACCGTATCTTGGGTGGATGCCAAGGGGGTGGATCCGGTCAATCAGCAGACCTTGGAGGCGGATCGGGCTTCCAGCATCGAATTGGGCGATGTTCCCAAGAATGCGACGGGTGTCATTATCAGTGCTTCCAAGCCGATTTCGGCCGCTGCGAAGGTTGTGCAGGACGGTACTGACGGACAGTCCGACTTCGCTTTGGCCAATGCGTCGGTGCCGGCGAAGATCTCCGCCATCGCGGTTCCGGACAGGTCCACCGCGCAGATTGGCCTGCTCAACATCTCGAAAGAGGAGTGTACCGCGACGATGACCTCATATGACGCGGATGGCAGTCTGGTGGACAAGCGCCAGATAACCTTGGGGCCATCCGCTTCGATGTCGGTGGATGTGGACGACATCAACGATGGTGACGTCGCGGCCATCAGGCTTAAGGATTCCTCGGCCAGCATGGTCTGGAACCTTCGCATCGGGCAGCAGGATGTTTCCGACGCGAAACTCGCTGGGCTTTCCGTCATCGGTGCCGCCGATTTGAAGGAGGCCAGGGAACAGGTCTGGGCCAATCAGGACATGACCGTCGTTCGCTGACGGTCACAGACCCCAGTCGGGATCGATCTCCTCCGGGCGACGCCCATAGAGTTCCGCTAGACGCGAAACCACCTCATCGCGAATCGAGAATTGCAGATCCATACGGCTGCGCGCATGCGATTGCAAGGGCATACGATACAGCACGATGCGCGGAGGAATCCCATGCCCGGCCGGAAAGGACTGCGATCCGAGATGCGGAACGGCTTCCCAGGGAGCGGGATCCGATGGAGGAACGTCTTCCACCGCGAATTGGACGGGGCCGACGAGTTCCGGCCAGGCTTCGTTGAGTCTGCGTATCTGCGCCACCAGCATATCGTCGAACATGCCGCTTCGGGTGCGGTATTGCGGCAATCTGGTGCCGAACATGGGTGTGCGCATGCCGCGGCCATGACGATTGCGGTATATCGGAGCTTCCCAAGGCATTTGATGCATGTTTCCTACCATATCAGGGGTTTGCACGGAGAACATGCGATACCATGGTAGGCATTGGCTCAACGAAAGGAAGGACAATCATGGCGGATGTTTCCGTACCTTGCTGGGATGCCGTGGACGTCGAAGAGCTTTGCGAGGAAGCGGAGCTGATCGCCTTCGATTTGGACAGCACGTTGGCGCGTTCCAAAAAGCCAATGAAGGACGATATGGCCAACATCTTTTCCATTTTGACCTCGCTGATCGATGTCGCGGTGATAACCGGTGGAAAATACGCGTTGCTGCAAAGCCAGGTCGTGGACAGGCTGACCGGTCAGGCCAATCGTTCGAAACTTCATCTCATGCCTACCAGCGGAACCCGCTACTATCGTTGGGATGGTCGGCGGTGGACGTTGGTATTCGCGCATGATCTGAGCGATGAGGAGCGTGCCAAAGCCAAGGAATCGTTGGAGCGCAACGCCCGCGAACAGGGCATCTGGAGCGATTATGCGTGGGGCGAACGCATCGAGGACAGGGGCAGTCAGATCACCTTCTCCGCTCTGGGACAGTCCGCGCCGATTGAGGCCAAGGAGGCATGGGACCCCACGGATGAGAAAAAACGCAGACTGGCTCGTGCGGTTGCGGCCGAACTGCCGGAATTGGAGGTCAGACCTGGTGGAGCCAGCAGTGTCGACATCTCCCAGCGTGGCGTTGATAAATCCTTCGCCGTCCGCGAACTCGCCGACATCCTCGGGATGGAAGTCGGCCGAATCGTCTTCATCGGCGATCGAATGGAACCAGGAGGCAATGATTATCCGGCTGCCATGGCGGGCACCAGAGCGGTCAAGGTGACTGGCCCCGCGGATACCGTGAGACTATGCGATGAAATCGTCGCCTGTCTATCCCGGTGAGGAGGACAGCTATGGAGCCGGTGGCGCGTGCGTTCGCGCATGTGGCGAATATGTTGTTCCCCCGTGGCTGCGTGGGATGCGATAGACCGGATGCGGTACTGTGCCCTGAATGCCATGCGTTGTTCAATGGTTGTCTCGCACAGACGCTCGGTACTGCCGAGATGGGGCGTTGGTTCGCGTGCGGATGGTATCGCGGTGCGGTCAGGCAGGCGATTCTTTCATGGAAGGACCATGGGGATGAGGAATGCGATCGACCGTTTTCCGAAGTGCTTTGTTCGCTTGCTGAGCAGGCTGGATTGCCGGATCATCTGGGTAATGTGTCTCGCGAGCAGGTACTGATCGTGCCCGCTCCCTCATCGCTTGCGTCCATGCGACAGCGTGGACGACGCCATATGATGCCTTTGGCGACGGGACTCGCATCGTACCTATGCGCCCGTACCGGAATGCATGTGCGGGCGTGTGAGGCTTTGGAGAATAGGGGCACAGCGGGAAGATCCGTTGAGACCGGAGGAACGGTGCAGCGCTCACAACGTCTGAAAGGTCGCATCACAACCCGCGGAAAGATCCTCCTGAAGAATAAGGCGGTGATTCTGGTGGATGACATCGTCACCTCCGGCACCACCATGCGCCGCTGCGTCGATGTCCTGTCCTCACAAGGCGCTGAAGTCGTCACGGTGCTTTCGTTGGCTCACACGCCTGCGGGCAAGCCAACGAAAGCAGGGCGTCACTTTTCGTCGGAAATATGATATTTCGGCAGTGTTATCTCAAAATCCGCACCACGCGGATCATCTACGACGCGTACCGTTCCACCATGCAATTGCGCGGCCCAACGGGCGATTGACAGTCCCAGTCCGGTGCCTCCCGACTCGGTACCCGGGCCGGTTTTGCCTTTGACGAATCGACGGAAGATATCGGAACGCGCCTCTTGGGGAATCTGGGAACCGAAGTTGACGACGTTCGTCACGATCGTGCAGTAGCCCCTGTCCTCATGTGCCTCGATGAGCACCGAGGTGTTGTCCGCGGAATGTTTGAGCGCGTTGGCGATGATATTGGTGAACAGCTGGCGTAATCTGTCCTGATCGCCCTCCATTTCGATGTCGTCGGGTACACGGACTTCGATATTGTGGGCGTGGCCGGCATCGGCGATTTCCAACGGTTCCACGGTTTCGTCGATGAAATCCGCGAAATTGAATTTATCGATTCTCAGACTTGCCGCGCCGGCTTCCATACGGGACAGGTCAAGCAGGAAGGCGATGAGATCCGAGAGACGGTGTGTCTGGTTGAGAATGCTTTCCAAATTCGACGGGGTCGGTTCCACCACGCCGTCGGCCATGTTCTCCACCATGGCCTGCAATGCAGAGACCGGTGTGCGCAGCTCGTGGCTTACATTGGCCACCATATCCCGGCGCATCTGGTCGGCATGCTGGAGTTCTTCGGCCATCTCGTTGAAGGACATGGCCAACTGACCGACTTCGTCGCGGTTGTTCTCATCGACATGCACGCGTACGGTGTAGTCGCCGTCCGCCATGGCCTCGGCCGCATCCCTCATTTCACGCAGGGGAGAGGTCAGTCCTCTGGAGAAGAAATAGGTGATGCTCAATGCCACTGCAAGGGTGATCGGCATGGCAATCCAGATGCTCAGCTCCACTTTGAGCAGAAACCAAGCCATGATGAAGGCGATGAGGGTGGAGATGGTGATCAGCACGCACAATTCGACCTTGAGCGATGAAAACGAACCAATAGGGCGTTCGGTATCCAAAGCATTGACCGAACGCCCTGGTTTCGAATCGGTAGTATGCATACCACCAAATACTAGCGCATCACTTCTGCGGCTCCGGCGGTTCGAACGCGTATCCGACGCCATGCACGGTCCGGATGGTCTTCGAACCCAGCTTATGTCGTAGCGCCTTGACATGCGAGTCCACGGTGCGGGTGCCGGAGGCGTCCACCCAGTCCCATACCTCTTCGAGCAGCTTCTCGCGGGTGAGCACGGACTTCGGCTTGCGGGCCAGTGTGGCGAGCAGGTCGAATTCCGTCGGGGTCAGATGAACCTGCTTGCCGTCTACGGTGACGATGCGTTGGGCCGGATCGATCACTAACGAGCCGAAATTGAGCAGCTTCTCGTTTTCGGAGTTCTTGGCGATGATCTTGGCGCGATCCACACGACGGAGCAAAGCCTTGCAGCGGGCGATGAGTTCGCGCATGGAGAACGGTTTGGTCATATAGTCATCGGCTCCGGCTCCAAGACCGATGACCTTGTCGGCCTCGTCATCTCGTGCCGTGAGAATCAGCACAGGCACAGGACGTTCCGCCACGATGCGCTTAGTGGCCTCAAGACCGTCCATCACGGGCAGCATGATGTCCATGATGACCAGGTCCGGACGAAGAGTGGACGCGGCCTGCACCGCGCTCGCGCCGTCGGAGGCCACGCGCGCGGTCCAGCCTTCCGCCGTGATGCGCTGCGCGATGGCCGTGGCCAGCGTCGGTTCGTCTTCGACCACCAGAACGGTATGCGGTTCCGTCGCTGTGGACTGTGCTGATGAGTTGAGCATGAAGTATTCCGCCTTTCTCAGTGTTCTGGCTTCAAGAATACTGCGCCCAATGCCGGGATGGTGATTTTCGCAGACCAGTCACGGGAATGGTATTCCCCTTCGACCGCCTCGAAAGTGCCATTGTGGATGTCGGATCCACCGTACTTCTTGTCGTCGGTGGTCAGCACTTCGGTCCATCGACCGCCCTTGGTGAGCGGAACCTGATAGTCCTCCCATGCCTCGCCGGAGAAGTTTACGACGACGACCATCTGCTCCCCATCCTTGCCGATACGCACGAAGCTGAGCGTGTTGTGATCGGCGTCATCGCTGGTGAGCCACTGGAAGCCCGCGGGGTCGAAATCCTGACTCCACAATGCGGGGGACGCCTTGTACAATGCGTTCAAATCGGCAACGAGCCTCTGCACGCCACGATGGTCTGGCCAGTTGAGCGCGTCCCAATCGATCGAACCGTCGTGGTCCCATTCGCCGTACTGCGCCACCTCATTGCCCATGAAGGAGAGCTTTTTGCCAGGGTGAGCCCATTGGTAGGCGAACAGTGCGCGTACTCCGGCGTAACGCTGCCAATCATCGCCTGGCATCTTGCCGAACAACGATCCCTTGCCGTACACGACCTCGTCGTGGCTGATCGGCAGCACGTAATGCTCGGAATAGGCGTACACCATGGAGAAGGTGATCTCGTTGTGATGCCACTTGCGGTTGATCGGCTCCTCATGCAGGTATTCCAAGGTGTCGTGCATCCAACCCATGTTCCACTTGAGTCCGAAGCCAAGGCCACCCGCGTCGGTCGGCGCGGTGACACCGGGGTACGCGGTGGATTCTTCGGCGATCATCATGATGCCCGGATTGTTCTTGTATGCGGTAGCCGTGGCCTCTTTGAGGAAGTCGATGGCTTCGAGGTTCTCACGTCCGCCATAGATGTTCGGATGCCACTGGCCCGGCTTGCGGCTGTAATCGAGGTAGAGCATGGAAGACACCGCATCCACACGCAAAGCATCGATATGATATTCATCCAGCCAGAAGCAGGCATTGGCGACCAGGAAGTTGCGTACTTCGCGGCGTCCGAAGTTGAACACGTAGGTGCCCCAATCAGGATGCTCGCCGCGGGTCGGGTCGGGATCCTCGTACAACGGGGTGCCATCGAATCTGCCGAGGGCGAACGCATCCTTCGGGAAGTGCGCGGGAACCCAGTCCATGATCACGCCGATGCCGGCGTCATGCATCTTCTCTACCAGATACTTGA
Organism: Bifidobacterium ruminantium DSM 6489; assembly: GCF_000770925.1. Taxonomy (GTDB): domain Bacteria; phylum Actinomycetota; class Actinomycetes; order Actinomycetales; family Bifidobacteriaceae; genus Bifidobacterium; species Bifidobacterium ruminantium. Next base: position 65,275 of record NZ_JDTK01000004.1, read on the forward strand.
AATCGTCGGGGCCGCCGAGTCTGGAATCAATCGCGTAATAGCCGGTCACCTGATATCCCCACGAGCCAGAGAAGGGGTGCTCGGCCAGCGGCATGAATTCCACATGGGTGAAGCCTTGCTTCTGGATGTAGGGAACCAACTTGTCGGCGAGCTCGCGGTAGTTGCTCACGTCTTTGCGCCAGCTGGAGGCATGCACCTCGTAGATGCTGACCGGTCCGTTGTGCGGATTGGTGGCGGCGCGCTTGTCCATCCACGCCTTGTCGCGCCATGTGTGGGTGGATTCCACGACGATGGAGCCGGTATGCGGCGGAATCTCGTGCGAGCGTTCCATCGGATCGGCCTTCATGACCCATTCGTTGTTGGCGTTGAGGATTTCGTATTTGTAGATGGTCCCGGCCTCGACGCCTGGCACGAACAGCTCCCAGACTCCGGAGGAGCCGAGCTCCCTCATGGCATGGGTGCGTCCGTTCCATCCGTTGAAGTCGCCGACCACGCGAACTGCATGGGCGTTCGGAGCCCATACTGTGAATGCGGTGCCGACCAGTTGCTCTCCCTTGGTCGCGTCGTTGGAGCCAAGGGGATCGTCATAACGCATCACGCGCGCGCCCAGCGCCTCCCAGAGACGCTCGTGTCGTCCCTCTCCGAAGAGATACATGTCCAGATCCCCGATGGTGGGCAGGTATCGATATGGATCGTCGGACACCACGACGGGGCCATCCTCGTATTCTGCCTTCACACGATAATCAGGGACGCCGAAACCATCGTCGGTGGCGATGGCCGGGACAAGTGCCATGAAAACGCCGTTGAATTCATGTACCGCCTGAGTCTGTCCTTTCTCGGTGATGATCGTCACGGTTTTTGCCAATGGACGTAGCACTCGGATCGTGACGACATCTTCGTGCCCGTCCGCGCCGAGATGCCCGCCAAGCACCTCGTGCGGATTGTAGAACGTACCGTTGCTCACCGCATCCAGGTCGCCCTGTGCAACAGGAACGGCAACGCTATCTTCTTTGATCTTGGATTCTGTAGCCATGGAAAAAGTGTAAGCATGAAACGCTTGAAAAATGGCTCGTGTCGCGGTTTTTTTTGAAATTCCGGCGATTTTTGGGCAAGTCCAGACCTGATGGCACAATAATTCGGGTTTTGTGTAAGCATTTCACGGAGGATTCATGGGTTATAAGGTCGGCGACATGGTCGTCTATCCACGTCATGGCGCTGCGAAGGTGGAGGCCATTACCGAGCGGACAGTCAAGGGCGTGACCCGTGAGTATCTGCAACTGTCGGTGCTTTCATCCGATGGGCTGGTCATCAATGTGCCGGTGGACAACGCCAAGAAGGTCGGTGTCCGGGATATCGTCGGCGCCAAGGAGGTGGCGAAGGTCTTCGAGATCCTGCGCACTCCGATCATCGAGAAGGAGATGAACTGGTCGCGCCGGTACAAGCTGAACGTGGAGAAGATCGCCACGGGCGACGTCAATAAGATCGCCGAGGTGGTGCGTGATCTTTCCCAGCGTGATGTCGACGAGCACGGATTGTCCGCGGGCGAGAAGCGCATGTTGACCAAGGCCCGCAGTATTCTGACCTCGGAGATCGCGCTGTCCGAACATCTTGATGAATCCGAGGCTCAGCGTCTGCTTGATGTGAATCTTGGGTACGAGCCGCCGCGGCCGGGTGATGAGCAGCATCACACCGAGGCTCCGAAGGAGGCGGCCATGGACACCTTGGCGCGTGTTGAGGCGGAAAACAAGAAGTCCAAAAAGAAGTAGGGACACTCATGCGCATCGGTCAGGGATTTGACGCCCATCGGTTCGCATCCCATGACGCAGGCAAGCCTCTTTGGCTTGCCTGTTTGCTTTGGGACGGCGATGGCATCGAAGGCGATTCGGACGGCGATGTGGCGGCTCACGCGCTGATCGACGCGTTGCTTTCCGCGGCTTCGTTGGGTGATATCGGCATGCTGTTCGGTGTTGGGGCCGATTCGGCCGGCGCGGGTGCCCATGGGGACGAGATGCTTCGAAAGACGGTCGATCATCTGCATGATCATGGTATGCGGCCGGTAAGCGCCAGCGTGGTCGTCATAGCGAACCGCCCGAAAATCGGCAGACGCCGTGAGGAGGCCCGGCAGGCATTGAGCCGGGCGGTCGGTTGCGACGTCTCCCTGACCGCCACCACCACGGACGGCATGGGATTCACCGGCGACGGTCAGGGCATAGCGGCCATCGCCAACGCGCTTGTGGAACCGATTATCTAATTCCTCATCCCGTCTTAGCGGCGTCGTACTGTTTCCGCTACTTTGGCGATAATCCAGAATATTGTGGAAATCGTCACGATGACGAAGCTCGGGGGAGCGGGGAACATGGCGGAAACCACCAGTCCGCCCCAGATTGAGACCAGACAGATTATCGTGGCGGCTACCATCGCGGAGAATGGCGAACGCGCGATGATATTGGCCGTCGCCGCTGGTGTGACCACCAGTGCGAAGACCAGCAGTGTGCCGACGGCGGGGACGGCGATGGTGATCACTCCCGCCATGATTGCCATGAAGCATATGTTCATAAGTCCTACGGGCACGCCTTTCGCCTGCGCCACCTGCTCGTCCAGCGAGCTGAACAGCAACGGGCGGTAGATGACGGCCAATACGGCCAGCAGCAGAACGTCGAATATGGCGAATCCGACGATTTGCCCAGTCGTGATTGTCAGAATGGATCCGAACAATATCGACTGCATTTGTTGGGATGCGGAACTGGACAACCGCGCGAAGAACAGACCCATGCCAGTGGCAAAGGCCAAGACGGTGCCCGTGGCAATCTCACGTTGCGAGGCCTTCTTTCCCAACGCGCCGATCACCAGGGCTCCGCCTAGGGCGAACGCGCCGAGACCGGCGCTGACCGGCAGTCCCAGCAATACCGCGCCCGTGGCGCCGGGCAACCCGATGTGCGCCAATGCGTGTGCGGCGAATGTGGAATGACGGGCGATGGTGAAGTATCCCATAATTCCGGCCGCAAGCGCGATGCATAATCCGGCGAGGAATGCGTTCGTCATGAATGGCGCGGTCAGTGTGCTCGCCCAGTCGGGGTCGAAGGAGAAAGCGGTTCCGTTCATGATTATGCCTCTTGTGTTTCGTGGTTGTGGTGGTGGAATTGGGCGATCTCCTCAGGCGCGTGGGCGTCGACGGTCATATCGTCCGGCTCGTCCTCGCTTGGGGTCACGAACATGTCGCCTTGAGGAGTGGTGACCACTTGTACCGTAGTGCCGTACAGATGGGTGAGCAGTTTCGAATCCAGCACTTCGTTCATGCTCGCATAGTGGGGGTGTCCGTCAAGCAGATACACGGCTCCGGTGAGAATTGGCAGTAGCATGTTCAAATCGTGGGCCACGACCTGGATCGTCATGCCGAGTTCATGGTTGAGTTTGGCGAGCACGTGCACGGTCGCGCGTTGACTGGCCAGATCAAGGTTGGCGAGTGGCTCGTCCAGCATAAGCAGTTGCGGGTCGGACACCAGCGCCTGCGCGATGGCGACGCGTTGACGCAGACCTCCCGAGAGCTCGGACAGGCGGTATGAAGCCTTGTCCCGCATACCGACGAAGGTCAACGCGTCGCGGACCTTGTCTTTTTGCCTGCGGGTGGTGGGGTGGATGCCGAATCTGGCTCCCGTCAAGCCCAGCATCACCGACTGCTCGGCGGTGATGTTCGATTCGATGTCGGAGGCGTAGCTTTGCGGCACGTATCCGATGCGATGATTCATGGTACCGGCTGGTTGGCCGAGCACGGTGATGCTGCCCTGCGCGATGGGAACCAGGCCGAGTTCGGCCTTCATCATGGTTGTCTTGCCGGCTCCGTTGGTGCCGACGATGGCGGTCACCGAGCCCTGTGGGATCCGGAAGGTTCCATGTTGCCAGATGGTGTTCCCGCCACGTGTCACGCCCGCGTCTTTGAATTCGATGCAGGTGGCTGCTTCGTCATGCATGGTCCGCTCCTTGGTCGTTTGCTGAAGCAATTGTTCCAAATGGTGTTGACAATCATTCTCAATAAGCATATGTTCCGCATGCTTCCGGGAATTGCGAAGTCAGATCGCGGAAAAAGAAACCGCCGACGAAGTATGTTTCGTCGGCGGTTTCATGGAATTCCCAGTGATGGATACTGTGAACGATTCACTTTCCCGGATCCGTCTGACCCGTGTTGTCCGGAGAGGTTCCGTCGGTCGTGGATTCGGAGCTCGATTTCGAACCGGAATCGGATTTGGCGTCGGATGGCTGTGTGTCGGAACCGGTTTCATCGGTCCCATCCGTGGCCTTGTCTTTCTCCTTGGCAATCTCCTCGTCCAGCGTCGTGATGAGATGGGTGGTCCATTCGATCAGATCTTTGCAGTCACTCGGCATCTGTTCCGAGATATCGATAACCGGCAGATCGGATTTGTGTGCGGTTCCGGTGATGATATTCGTGGCGTCACTGGTCTCCTGTGTGTTGTTGACCAGGAAGTCGGTGCCATGGTCTTCCAGCAGTTTTTGGAATTCCTGCAGATTCTCGGAAGAGGGCTGCGAGCCGTCCGCAGTGGATTGGGAGTATCCCTCAGGTGTTTTATCGGTGAGACCTATGTCGCTGAAAAGATAGTATGCGACAGGTTCAGTGGAAGCATAGGAGATGCCTTTGAGCGATTTGGAGGATTTCTCCATATCTTTTTCGAGTTTCAACTCCCGTTTGTTCCAAGCTTTGAGGCGAGCCGAGAAGTATTTCCGCTGTTTTGGCATGATGCGACTGTAGGTGTCGGCGAGTTCCTTCGCCATGGCGTTGCGCGCATCGCTCGAGAACCATAGATGGGGGTTGTCTCCCTCGACCGCGCCGACCATCTGCGCCGCGGATACAGAAACAGCATCCTTCCGTGGGGTCTTCGTAGCCCATGAATCATATCCGGCTCCGTTGGCCACGATGACCTGAGCTTTGTCCAATACGTCCACATCCTTGGTTTTGGGTTCGAAGTCGTGGGCGTCTGTGGTGGTGGAGGAGAGGATGGATGTGACTTTGACGTGTGATCCCCCGATCTGCTCCGCCACGGAACCCCACTGGTTGATCGAGGCTACCACCTCGATCGGAGTGGTCTGCTCGGTCTTGGTCTCAGCTGGCTGCTGGTTCGGTTCCGTCTCGTCATTGGAGCATGATGCGGTGCCGAACGCCATGCATAGGGCGATTCCCGCGGCAAAGGCGTGAAGGAATGGACGCTGGTGCGAATGCATGTGGTTGTGCCTTCTTCCTGTGACGTCTCGGTCGTGTCCATCTCGTAAACACGTGCGCGACTTATGACTTGAAACCAAGATAGTCTACGTTACTTGTAAACGCCAATACGACGAACACGGGAACGAGAGGTGTGACCCATCATGGCAGTGAGGATCGATGGCAGGGCGGTGTCCGCGGAAATCAAGAAGGATCTCGCCACGAGGGTCGAGACGCTGAAGGCGCGGGGAATCGAGCCGGGCTTGGGCACCATTCTGGTCGGCTCCGATCCGGGGTCGGTGAAGTACGTCGCAGGCAAACACGCCGATTGCGCCGAAATCGGCGTGAATTCGATCAAACGTGAGCTGCCCGAGGACGCGACCTTCGAGCAGATCGCCGAAACCGTCCGCGAACTCAATGCTGATCCAGCCTGCACCGGTTATATCGTGCAGCTTCCACTTCCGAAAGGCGTCGACGAGAACGCGATCATCGATCTGATCGATCCGAGGAAGGATGCGGACGGCATGCATCCGTACAATCTCGGAGAGCTGGTCCTGCATGCGAAGGGTGATGTAACCACGCCTTTGCCCTGCACGCCCCGGGGCGTGATCGAGCTGCTTCGGGCCTATGACGTCGATCTGAATGGCAAGGAGGTGTGTGTGCTGGGACGAGGCATCACCATCGGACGCACCATCGGGCTGTTGCTCACGCGCAAATCCGTCAACGCCACCGTCACGTTGTGCCATACGGGGACGAAAGACGTGCGCGACCATATGCGACGCGCCGACGTGATCGTCGCGGCCATGGGATCCGCCGGCTTCGTCAAGCCGGACGACATCAAGGAGGGCGCGGTCCTCGTCGATGTCGGCGTGTCCCGGGTGTTCGACGAGGAAGCCGGACGGTATCGGGTCAAAGGGGACGTTGACAAAGCATGCTACGAGAAGGTTTCGGCATACACGCCGAATCCCGGGGGAGTGGGACCGATGACCCGCGCGATGCTGCTGCAGAACGTCGTGGAGATGGCCGAACGTCGGGCTTGAATTTCCGGGATATGGTTTTCGGGCGTGTCGCATAGGGCGGCCCGCCCGTTTTTTGTGCAGGGTCCGCTGTAAGCTTGCGCAATGTGCGCGTATTCGCGTGCACGTATAACTGAAGAACGATTTTATCCATCCACTATTTTGTAAGAAACCACATTAATGGCAGAGAACAATAACGAAGTCGCCAAGGTCGCCATCAACGACATCGGCACCGAAGAGGACTTCATCAAGGCAGTCGATTCCACCATCAAGAACTTCGATGATGGTGATCTGGTCGAAGGTACCGTCGTCAAGGTCGATCATGACGAGGTCCTGCTCGACATCGGCTACAAGACCGAGGGCGTCATCCCCTCCCGCGAGCTTTCCATCAAGAAGGACGTCGATCCTGACGAAGTCGTCGAGGTCGGCGACACCATCGAGGCCCTTGTCGTCACCAAGGAAGACAAGGAAGGCCGTCTGATTCTGTCCAAGAAGCGTGCACAGTACGAGCGCGCCTGGGGCGACATCGAGAAGATCAAGGAAGCCGATGGCGTTGTCGAAGGCACCGTCATCGAAGCCGTCAAGGGTGGTCTCATCGTCGACATCGGTCTGCGTGGCTTCCTGCCGGCATCCCTGGTCGAGATGCGCCGCGTCCGCGATCTGTCCCCGTACATCGGTCAGAAGATCAAGGCCAAGATCCTCGAGCTCGACAAGAACCGCAACAACGTGGTCCTCTCCCGTCGCCAGTACCTCGAGGAGACCCAGTCCGAAGTGCGCGAGACCTTCCTGTCCCAGCTCAAGAAGGGCCAGATCCGCGAAGGTGTCGTGTCCTCCATCGTCAACTTCGGCGCATTCGTCGATCTCGGTGGTGTTGACGGCCTGATCCACGTTTCCGAGCTGTCCTGGAAGCACATCGACCATCCGTCCGAGGTCGTCAAGGTCGGCGACAAGGTCACCGTCGAGGTGCTCGACGTGGATCTCGACCGCGAGCGCATTTCCCTGTCCCTGAAGGCCACCCAGGAAGATCCGTGGCAGCGTTTCGCACGCACCCACGTTCCCGGCCAGATCGTCAAGGGCAAGGTCACTAAGATCGTTCAGTTCGGTGTCTTCATCTCCGTCGAAGACGGCATCGAAGGCCTCGTGCACATCTCCGAGCTGGCCAACCGCCACGTGGAGAACCCGGAGACCGTCGTCAAGCCGGGCGAGGAAGTGTTCGTCAAGGTGATCGACGTCGATCTCGACCGTCGCCGCATCTCCCTGTCCCTCAAGCAGGCCAACGACTCCGTCGATCCGGCTTCCGAGGACTTCGATCCGGCTCTGTACGGTATGCCGGCAGAGTACGACGAGCAGGGCAACTACAAGTATCCGGAAGGCTTCGATCCGGCAACCAACGAGTGGATCGCTGGTTACGAGAAGCAGCGTGAGGAGTGGGAAGCCCAGTACGCCGCCGCTCACGATCTGTGGGAGCAGCACAAGGAGTTCGTCGCCAAGGAACTGGAGAACGCCGAGGCTTCCGCAGCCGAGGACGGCCAAGCTCCGAAGGAAGCGAAGGTCGAAGAGGTGTCCAACTACTCCTCCGAGAGCACTTCCAACGGCACCCTCGCCGATTCCGATCAGCTCGCCGCTCTGCGCGACCAGCTGCTCGGCAAGTGATTTCCACTGAATCGGCTATAAGCCGTTTCAGGTGAATTCCTGATCAAAGACCCCATGTCTAATGGCATGGGGTCTTTGCGTATGCGCCGGCGTATCGGACATACAATGTCGACTATGATTCGAATTGGTCTGACCGGAGGCATCGCTGCCGGCAAAAGCACCGTCGCCACGCATTTGCGTGAACTGGGCGCAGTGCTCATCGATTATGATGCGTTGGCGCGCAAGGCTGTGGAACCCGGAAGCGTTGGCCTACGACGGATCGTGGATCGCTTTGGGCCTGACGCGTTGGACAAGCAAGGCGGCCTCAACCGCCAGTGGATCGCCAGGCACGTGTTTTCCGGGCCGAATGCCGAATCCGAGAGAAAGGCTCTTGACGACATCGAGCATCCCCTGATTTATGAACTCGCTTCTGCAGCCGAGCGGCATGCCCTTGCAATCAATCCCGATGCGGTCGTGGTGCATGACATCCCACTGCTGGCGGAAGTGATGGACGATCTGCCATTCCGTTTCGACCATATAATCACCGTCGAAGCTCCGGAAGACGTGCGGGTGGAACGCATGATGCGCACCCGCGGCATGAGCGAGCGCCAGGCGTTGGATCGGATCGCTCACCAGCCGTCCCGAAAAAAACGTGAGGAGATCTCGGATACGGTGGTCGATTCATCGCAATCCATGGAACGTATGTTCGAGTATGTTGATACGCTGATGCGGCAGTGGCTTTTGAATACGAGGTAGATTATGGGATTCAACATTGAACGTGTGAACAAACCGTTTGTGGTCAAATCGCCATACAAACCGTCTGGTGACCAGCCGAGGGCCATTGAAGAGCTGGCCACGCGCATCGAGAACGGCGAGAACGACGTGGTGCTCATGGGCGCCACAGGCACCGGCAAAACGGCCACCACCGCATGGCTGATCGAACGACTGCAACGTCCGACGCTCATCATCGAACCAAACAAGACGCTCGCCGCCCAGCTGTGCGCAGAGTTCCGTGAGCTCATGCCTGACAACGCGGTGAGCTATTTCGTCTCCTACTACGACTACTACCAGCCGGAAGCTTACATACCGCAGACCGACACCTACATCGAGAAGGACTCCAACATCAACGACGATGTGGAACGTCTGCGTCATGCGGCCACGGCGAATCTTCTGACCCGCCGCGACTGTGTGGTGGTGGCGACGGTCTCCTGCATCTATGGCCTTGGCACGCCGGAGGAATATGCGGGTCGCATGCTGCTGCTCAAGGAAGGTCAGCAGATCGACCGCGATGACTTGCTGCGCAAGTTCGTGGCCATGCAATACAAGCGCAACGACATCGCTTTCACGCGAGGCACGTTCCGGGTTCGGGGAGACACGGTCGAAATCATTCCCGTTTACGAGGAGCTGGCCATCCGCATCGAATTCTTCGGCGACGAGATCGACCGCATCTCCACGCTGCATCCGTTGACCGGCGATGTGATCGGCCATGAGGAGCAGGTGCATATCTTCCCGGCGTCGCATTATGTGGCCGGGCCGGAGCGCATGGAGCGTGCTCTGAAGACCATCCAGCAGGAATTGGACGAGCGCACCGCCGAATTGCGCAAGCAAGGCAAGGAGCTTGAGGCGCAGCGTCTCACCATGCGCACCACGTATGACTTGGAAATGCTTTCCCAGGTGGGCGTGTGCTCCGGTGTGGAGAACTATTCGAGGCATTTCGACGGCCGTGCCCCGGGCACGCCTCCACATACACTGCTCGACTTCTTCCCCGACGATTTCTTGCTTGTCATCGATGAATCGCATGTCACCGTGCCGCAGATCGGAGCAATGTACGAGGGCGACGCGAGCCGCAAACGCACATTGGTCGAACATGGGTTCCGTCTGCCGTCGGCCATGGACAACCGTCCGCTCAAGTGGCCGGAATTCCAGAAACGTGTCGGTCAGACGGTCTATCTGTCGGCGACGCCGGGGGATTACGAACTCGGTCGGAGCAACGGTGTGGTCGAACAGATCATCCGTCCGACCGGTCTTGTCGATCCGCAGATCGATGTGCGTCCTGTGGAAGGCCAGGTCGATGATCTGCTTGCCGAAATCAAGGACAGGGTGGCGGGGAACGAACGCGCGCTGGTCACCACGCTCACCAAGAAGATGGCGGAGGATCTGACCGACTATCTGTTGGAACGCGGCATCAAGGTCGAGTATCTGCATTCCGACGTGGACACGTTGCGGCGAGTCGAACTGCTGCGCGAACTCCGTGAAGGCAAGATCGACGTCATCGTCGGCATCAACCTGCTACGAGAGGGCCTCGATCTGCCGGAAGTGTCATTGGTCGCAATCCTCGACGCGGATAAGGAAGGTTTCCTGCGTTCCTACCGTTCGCTCATCCAGACCATCGGCCGTGCGGCGCGAAACGTGTCCGGCACCGTCGTCATGTATGCGGACGACATCACCGAAGCCATGCGCAAGGCCATCGACGAGACCAACCGCCGCCGTGACATCCAGATTGCCTACAATAAGGAACATGGCATCGATCCGAAGCCGCTCATCAAGAAGATCTCCGATGTCAACGACATGCTTGCCAAGGAGGATGTCGACACCCAGACATTGCTCGGTACCGGATACCGAAACGCGGACAAAGCCGGCAATTCGCATCTCGGCGTGCCGCATACCAGCAAGGAGGAATCCGGCAGGCGGCACGAGGAGATCCTCAAGGCCGGTCTTCCGGCGCAGGATCTAGCCGATTTGATCAGGCAGCTGTCCGAGCAGATGCACACGGCCGCCGAACAACTGCAGTTCGAGCTTGCCGCGCGTCTGCGCGATGAGATCCGCGACCTGAAGAAGGAACTCCGGCAGATGACTGAGGCGAGCAAGTAACCGTCGCCCGGTCATACGGCATTCGTACCATGGTGAATCATGGCTGAAACACCACTTGCTTTTGAAATCGCCACGTTCGCGGTGCTTGCCGTCTTCTTCGTGGTGGACTTGTTCGTAATCGGACGCAAGCCGCATGTGCCGTCCACCAAGGAATGCGTGCAGCATATCGCGTTCTTCGTGGTCATGGCGTTGATCTTCGGCGGACTCATGTGGTTCTTCGCGGGATCGAAGCCGGCCATCGAATTTTATTCGGGCTGGCTTACGGAATATTCGCTGAGTATCGACAATCTATTCGTCTTCGTCATCATTATGTCGAATTTTGCGGTGCCAAAACAGCTGCAGAAATTCGTGCTGTCCATCGGCATCACCATCGCATTGGTGTTGCGCGGCGTGTTCATCCTCATCGGCGCGGCCATTATCTCCCGCTTCACCTGGGTGTTCTTCCTGTTCGGTGCATTCCTTATCGTCACCGCCATCAAGTTGGTCACCGGGGGAGACGAAGATGAGGAATATCATGAGAATGGCTTGATTCGCGCATTGCGCAAGGTCATCAAGATCACCGATGAGTATGACGGAGAAAAGTTGCGTACCGTCAAAAACGGTGCCAAGTATTGGACTCCGATGCTGATCGTCTTTCTGACCATCGGCACCACCGATGTGATGTTTGCCTTTGATTCCATTCCTGCGATTTTCGGTTTGACGAAGGATCCGTTCATTGTGTTCACGTCCAATGTGTTCGCGTTGCTCGGTTTGCAGCAGCTGTACTTCCTGCTCGGAGAGCTGCTCGACAAGCTGGTGTATCTGCCGCTTGGACTTTCCGTGGTTTTGGGCTTCATCGGCGTCAAGCTCATCATGGAGGCATTGCATGGCAACTCGCTGCCGTTCCTCAATGGCGGCCAGCCGATTTCCTGGGTTCCGGAAGTGCCCACATGGCTATCGCTTGTCGTTATCGTTCTTGCGATTGGTGGTGCGGCTTTGGCAAGTGTTATTAAGATGCGCACCATGAAAGCGAACGAAAAGTGACAGTCCGGCAAACGTTGGGAGAATAGAGCTTTTCTATTCTCCTACGAAATTGTGAGCGCTCACAACACACCTAGTTCTGAGGTGGAAGTGGGCGCTTTTTGCTAGTAAGCTGTGCCATTGGAAACAGGGTCGTCAGATCCAAAATCAATATCAACAAGAATAGGCAGGCATTCATGCGTAAAGCCAAGATCGTAGATACCATCGGTCCCGCTACCGAGTCCCTGGAAGGCATCACCAGCCTTGTCGAAGCAGGTATGGACGTCGCTCGTCTGAACCGCTCCCACGGCACTCCGGAAGACCACCTCAAGGTCTACAACAACCTCCGTGCCGCCGCCAAGGCCACTGGCCGCAACGTCGCAGCCCTGGTTGACCTGCAGGGTCCGAAGATCCGCTGCGGTTGGTTCAAGAAGAACGCCGACGGCGAGGACAAGGTCCAGCTGACCGAAGGCCAGGAGTTCGTCATCACCACTGATGACATCGAAGGCGACGAGCACATCACCTCCACCACCTTCAAGGGTCTCCCGGGCGACTGCCATGCAGGCGATCCGATCCTCATCGACGACGGCAAGGTCCGCCTCGAGGTCACCAAGGTCGAAGGCAACAACGTGTACACCAAGGTTGTCGTTGCCGGACCGGTCTCCAGCCACAAGGGCATCAACCTTCCGGGCGTCGCCGTGTCTCTGCCGGCTCTGACCGAGAAGGACGAAGAGGATCTGCGCTGGGCCATCCGCACCGGCGCCGACATCATCGCCATGTCCTTCGTGCGTTTCGCCACCGACATCGACCGCGCCCACGAGATCATGGACGAGGAAGGCCGTCGCATCCCGGTCGTCGCCAAGATCGAGAAGCCGCAGGCTCTTGAGAACCTTGAAGAGATCGTCAAGGCCTTCGACGGCATCATGGTCGCCCGTGGCGATATGGCCGTCGAGTGCCCGCTGGAAGAGGTTCCGCTGGCCACCAAGCGTTGCATCGAGCTGGCTCGTCAGTATGCCAAGCCGGTCATCGTGGCCACCGAAGTCCTCGGCTCCATGGTCAATTCCCCGGTCCCGACCCGTGCAGAGGCATCCGACTGCGCCAACGCCGTCCTCGACGGTGCCGACGCCACCATGACCTCCAACGAGACCGCCGTCGGCAAGTACCCGGCAGTCACCGTGAACACCATGAGCCGCATCTCCACCTTCGCCACCGAGCATGGTTTCGACCGCATCCCGGAGCTGAAGAACCTGGATATGTCCTCCACCGGTGCCGTCTCTTCCGCCGCCGTCGACCTGGCCGACAAGCTCAACGCCAAGGCCATCGTCGCCTACACCCAGACCGGTTCCACCGTGCACCGCGTGTCCCGTGAACGTCCGGCCACCCCGATCTACGGCATCACCAACAACGAGCACACCTTCCACTGGCTGGCCCTGTCTTGGGGCACCGAGTCCTTCCTGCTCGATGAGGATTACCACGACAAGTCCCGCAAGGACCTGATGATCTTCACCGATAAGATCCTGAAGGATGCCGGCAAGGTCACCGATGGCGACAAGATCGTCGTGCTGAGCTCCGCCCAGGGCGAGCACCAGCCGGGCCGCACCGATTCCATCTACGTCCACACCGTTGGTGCCTGCGACTGAGATTGAGATGCCGCTTTAGACGACTGTCCAACGGGTCTCCCGTCGAATTTCCGACGGGAGACCCGTTTGTTTATACGACATGCCGTGACAACGCCGTGGATTTGCCGTGGACCACGATGCTGTGCTATCCTGCCATAGTTGCGTGCAAGCCCTCGTATCCCAATTGGTAGAGGAAGCAGCCTCAAAATCTGCGCAGTGTGGGTTCGAGTCCCACCGAGGGCACGTAAGAAATCAATATCAATCCAGGCCCAGGTTGGGGCACGTTAGGCCGGCTTTGGGCGTGACAGTGGAAAGAGACCGACATGGCTGCAGAGAAGACCGCGGAACCGGATGAAGTGCTCACCGATGAGGAACTCCAGGCTGCCGCGGAACCAGGACAGGAATCCACTGAAGGCAAGGCGTCCGGCCAGCGCACAGTCGTCGTTGCCGAAGATGAATCCGTGAACCGTATGGATCTGGTGGCCATGCTGGAAGACAATGGCTATGAGGTTGTGGGCGAGGCCGCCAACGGTGAGGAAGCCGTCGAACTGACCCGCAAGTTCCGTCCGAGCGTGGTGTGCATGGATGTCAAGATGCCTCGTATGGATGGCATCGAAGCCGCGGGCATCATCTGCGACGAGAATATCGCCCCTGTAGTCATGCTGACCGCGTTCTCTCAGTCCGATCTGGTCAAGAAGGCCACCGGTGCCGGTGCCATGGCCTATGTCACCAAGCCGTATGAGGAATCCAAGCTGCTGCCGGCTCTGGAAGTGGCCATGGGTCGATTCGCTGAGATCAACGACCTGTTGGACAATGTCGAACGCAGCGAATCCAAGTTGCAGGAGACCGAGGAACAGCTCAAGAAGACGGAAGAGCAGCTCAAGAAGGCCGAGGAGACGCTTGAGGAGCGCAAGCTTGTCGACCGCGCCAAGGGTCTGTTGATGGACAAGGCGGACTTCTCCGAGCAGGGAGCCTTCCGTTGGATTCAGAAGACCTCCATGGACCAGCGTATCCCGAAGAAGCGTCTGGCCATGGCCATCATCGCCAAGTACGGCGAGCAGAAGTCGGAAGCAGAGGATGAGCGCTAACACACCAGCTGTGGCAGGCACTTCACGCGGAACGCTATTGGTCGTCGACGGCCATTCCTTGGCGTTCCGCGCTTTTTTTGCCTTACCCGTAGAGAATTTCAGTACATCATCAGGTCAGGCCACCAACGCGGTCTGGGGATTCGCCACCATGCTTTCGCAGGTGATCGATGCCGAACATCCAGACCATCTTGCCGTCGCATTCGATGTGAAGGGCGGCACGTTCCGCAACCAGATGCTGCCGCAATACAAGGGAACGCGCGATGCGGCCCCCGAGGATCTGCTTTCTCAGCTTCCGTTGATTCAGCAGATGCTGAAGGCCCTTGGAGTCACGTTCATCGAGAAACCCGGATTTGAAGGCGATGACGTGATCGGCACACTCGCCAGCATGGGCGATCAGGACGGTTACCGGACATTGGTTCTGTCGGGAGACCGTGATGCGTTCCAGCTCATCAACGACAACATCACCGTGCTGTATCCGGGACACCACTTCAAGGATCTGAAGCATATGACCCCCGAGGCGGTGGAGGAGAAGTACCATGTGACGCCGGCCCAATATCCCGATCTGGCTGCGTTGCGAGGCGAGACGGCCGACAACATCCCCGGCGTGCCGGGAGTGGGTGACGGGTTCGCGGCCAAATGGATCAACCAATACGGTGGTCTTGATCAGATCATCGAGCATGCCGACGAAATCGGCGGGAAAAAGGGCGAAGCCCTGAGGGAGAACATCGAGCAGGTCAAGCTGAACCGTTCCGTGAACGCGCTGGTTCGTGACCTCGATCTTGGCGTGACGGTGTCGGATCTGACCTTCGGACAGGTCGACGCCAACCAGCTTGACATCTTGTTCACCAAGCTTGAATTCGGTGTCAGAACCAAGAACCGTGTGTTGAGGACGTTCAATGCCGGCAAGGCGTCCGAGGTCGTGAGGGAGGCCAGCAGGCTCGAACTGCCGCATGTGGAAATCATCGACGGTCCGAATGAGCTTGAATCCTGGGTTCAGGCGCATCTTCCCGAACCACAGGAACACGCGCATGATCGGCATGAGCGGATCGGCATGATGTCGTCGCTCGGTTTCGAGATCGATGCGGAGGACCGTTGCTCGGATATGATGGCGCGGTCGTGGATCCTTCATGCGGAAGGCGTGTCAAAACCCGGGAATGCGTCACTCTCGACGGTGATGATCGCCTCGCATGGCGAGGCCGCCCGAATCAACACGTTCGACGAGGACATGCTGCGGTGCCTGCAGCGAATTCTTGACCGCTACCATCGGTCCATGGTGACGCACGGCTATAAAGAGCAGTCGCATCTGCTTGGCAGCGTCGGCGTGGAGCTTCCCGAACCACTGTTCGACACCAAGCTCGCAGGTTATCTAGCTCATCCCGATTTCCATGCTGATACCTTGGAACAGGCGGCTGCACACTTCCTGGATCTGCATGTCGAGGCGCAGGACGATGGCGCGACGCAGGGGACATTGGATTTTGACGAGCCGGAAGGCTCCGATTCCAAGGACGATGAGAAGCTGCCGGCCCATGTCGCAATCGTGGGGCTTCTGGCCGATTATCTTTCCGGAGTCCTGGATGAGCGGAAGCAGTTCGGTCTGTTGGAATTCATCGAGATTCCGGTTTCCCATGTCCTGCACGGCATGGAGCAGGTGGGCGCGCAGGTGGACATGACGCGTCTGGAGCAGATGCGCGAACAACTTGCCACGGATGCCAATCAGGCGCAGGAAACCGCTTGGCGGTTCGCGGGCGAGCGTGTGAACCTGCAGAGTCCCAAGCAGCTCCGGAAGATCCTGTTCGAGGACATGGGGCTGAAGCCGACGAAGAAGACTAAGTCTGGCTCGTACACCACCAATGCCGCGGCGTTGCAGACGCTGCGGGACCGTTCGTATGACAACGACCGCGCATGCCAGTTCCTCGATGCGCTGCTTTTGCACCGGGAAAAGAACAAGCTCAAGCAGATCGTGCAGACGCTGATAGACGCCACGAACAGGCATGATGGGCGCATCCACACCACATTCGAGCAGACTGTGGCCGCCACTGGGCGGTTGAGCTCCGTCGATCCGAATCTGCAGAACATTCCGAACAGGGATCCCGCAGGACGCGAGATACGTTCCGCGTTCGTACCGGGGGAGGGATTCGAATCTCTGCTCAGCTCCGATTACTCGCAGGTCGAGTTGCGCATCATGGCCGACCTTTCCGGGGACGAGGCTTTGATAGAGGCCTTCCGCTCCGGCAAGGACTTCCACAAATACGTGGCAAGCCTGGTCTACGGCATCCCCGTCGAGGACATCACCTCCGACCAGCGAAGCCACGTCAAGGCGATGAGCTACGGACTCGCCTATGGTTTGAGCACGTATGGGCTCGCACAACAGCTCAAAATCAAGCCCAAGGAAGCCGAATCGTTGAAGAACCAATATTTCGCGACCTTCGGCAAGGTCCATGAATATCTTGAATCGTTGGTCTCGTCAGCACGTGAGAACGGATATACCGAAACCATTTTCGGCAGACGCAGGTATTTCCCGGGTCTCAAATCGCCGAACCGCGCCATACGCGACGCGGCCGAGCGAGCCGCGTTGAACGCGCCGATCCAGGGGTCGGCGGCCGACATCATGAAGATCGCCATGATCCGCGCATACGGCTCGCTGCAGGAGGAGAAACTCAATAGCCGCATCATTCTGCAGATCCATGACGAACTTGTGGTGGAGGTCGCTCCGGGCGAGGCCGAGAAGGTCACCGCTTTGGTGAAGGACGCCATGGAACATGCCGTCACCATGGCGGTTCCGTTGGACGTGTCCACGGGCATAGGATCCGATTGGCAGCTGGCCGCCCATTGATCCGTTCGTATGTAACGGATGTCGGCTTGATACGCGGAATGAAGGAAGGCAGATAAATGGCAACGTTGAAGCAGGTGGTGGATGTACTGGAGAAGCTGTATCCGCTGAAATATGCGGAACAGTGGGACGAGCCTGGGCTTATCGTGGGCGATCTCCGCCATGATGTGCGCAACATCGCTTTCGCGGCCGACCCGTCCATGGCGGTGGTCGATCAGGCGATTGCTGATGGCGTCGATTTGCTGATCTGCCATCATCCGCTGTTCTTCCGTTCCGTGCATGCGGTGTCCGGACTGGGATTCCGGGGCGAGATCGTGCGCAAGCTCAATCTCGCCGGTTGCGCGTTGTGGGTCGGGCATACCAATGCGGATGCCGCCTATCGAGGGGTCGCCATGGCCGCGGCCGACGCGTTCGGATTGATCGACCAGCATCCACTGGTGCCCATCGACGATCCGAAGGCCGAACATCCGGTCGGACTGGGACGTGTCGGGCGGCTGCCGAAGCCCATGGCGTTGCGTGATTTCGCGCAGCGCATAGCCGATGCGCTGCCATATACCGAGCTGGGCGTGCAGGTGTGCGGCGACCTGGACGCGCCGATCGGCACGGTGGCGGTTCTGCCGGGTTCTGGCGACTCCCTGTTCGACGAGGTTCGCGCGGCGGGTGCTGACGTGTACGTGACCAGCGACCTCCGTCACCATCCGGTGACCGACGCCA
Source organism: Bifidobacterium ruminantium DSM 6489 (assembly GCF_000770925.1). GTDB lineage: Bacteria > Actinomycetota > Actinomycetes > Actinomycetales > Bifidobacteriaceae > Bifidobacterium > Bifidobacterium ruminantium. Next base: position 83,253 of record NZ_JDTK01000004.1, read on the forward strand.
TAGAGCAGGCGCGTTATGAGGCGTCCATGCGTGCCGACGGAGTCGAAATCGGACAGGGGGATCCGCAGATTCGTCCGATGTTCGTCAACACGCCCCATAGCGCCATCGAATCCATATGGTTCCAATACGCCATGGGCGACGTTCCCCGGGCGGTGTCCGAGGCTACCGGCGACATTCCGACCGTTCGCTGGATTTCCATGAACACCGATCCGTGGAATCTGGTGCTGCCATCCTGCGGACAGGAGCGTTGAGGACGATGTCCGATATGACCGGCGTGGATATGTCATTGGACGAATCCGGTGATGGCGTGGACATGACCAAGCCAGCCACGGTGCTTAGCAGCGAGAATGTGTACCAAGGCGCGATCTTCGGCGTCGAGGACATGAGGATCGCGTTGCCGATGCGCGGCGGCGGACGGACCGTGATCCGTCGACAGGTGATGCGCCATGCGCCCTGCGTGGTCATGCTGGTGCATGATTGCTCCACAGACCGGTATCTGCTTGAACGGGAGTATCGCGTCGGTTGTGATGCGTTCGCCTACGGCCTGCCGGCGGGACTCATCGATGACGGCGAGGACGTCGATGCCGCGGCCCTCAGGGAGCTCCGGGAGGAGACCGGCGTGGAGCCGGAAGGCGCAGACGGCTGCGTCATTGACCATGTGGGGAGTTTCTACTCATCCGAAGGCATGACCGACGAATTGGCGAACATCATGGTGATGCATCTTCATCGGTGGCACAAAGGGGAGAAACATTTCGACAGCGACGAGCACGTCGAATCGGCCTGGGTCTCATGGGAACAGGTGAAAGGCACGCGTATCACGGCGTCCAATTCGATAATCGCCATCCTGCATGAGGAGATCCGCAGGATACAGCGACGATAGCGTCGGGCGGATCCCGAATTGTAAAAACAATCGTCGGAATGATGGAAATGACGGATTCGTCCGGCAAAACGTGCGATACTTGAATCATGCAAATCAGACCTGGATCGATGTATCCACTCGGCGCAAGCTATGACGGTGCCGGCGTGAATTTCGCTCTTTTCTCCCAAGTGGCGCAGAAGGTCGAGCTCTGCCTCTTCGATGAGGAAGACCACGAGACCCGAGTGGAAATGACGGAGCAGAACTCCTACGTATGGCACAACTATCTGCCGGGAATACAACCCGGTCAACGATATGGGTACCGCGTGTACGGTCCGTACGACCCGATGAAGGGGCTGCGGTGCAATCCGAACAAGCTGCTGCTCGATCCGTACGCCAAGGCCATCGAAGGCAACATTGACGGCGATGAGAGCCTGTATTCGTATTGGTTCAAAAGCCCCGACGACGTGAACAACATGAACACGCTGGATTCCGCGGCCCATACCATGAAATCCGCCGTGATCAATCCGTATTTCGATTGGGGCAACGACCAGCATCCTAACATCTCATACCACGATTCGGTGATTTACGAGGCGCATGTGCGAGGCATGACCAACCTTAATCTGGACGTGCCTCCGGATATCCGTGGAACCTATGCGGGGCTCGCGTATCCTTCGGTCATCGAGTATCTGAAGAAGCTTGGCGTCACCGCCATAGAGCTTATGCCGATACACCAGTTCGTCAACGACAGCTTTCTGCAGGAAAAGGGACTGAGCAACTACTGGGGGTACAACACCATCGGCTTCTTCGCGCCGCATAACGCATACTCCAGCTCCGGAGAACGCGGCGAGCAGGTCAACGAATTCAAATCCATGGTGAAGGCCTACCATCGGGCCGGCATGGAAGTCATTCTTGATGTGGTGTACAACCATACCGCCGAAGGCAACAACCTCGGTCCGACGCTGAGCTTCAAAGGTATCGACAACGGCGCCTACTATCGTCTGGTCGACAACGACCGCCGCCATTACTTTGACACGACCGGCACCGGCAACTCCCTGCTGATGCGCTCGCCGCATGCGTTGCAGCTCATCACCGACAGCCTGCGCTATTGGGTCACGGAAATGCACGTCGACGGCTTCCGGTTCGATTTGGCGGCCACATTGGCCCGACAGTTCCAGGAGGTCGACAAGCTGTCGGCGTTCTTCGACATCGTCGAGCAGGATCCGGTCATCTCTCGCGTCAAGCTTATCGCCGAACCGTGGGATCTGGGCTCCGGAGGCTATCAGGTGGGTGGTTTCCCGTCCAGCTGGTCTGAATGGAACGGCCGGTATCGCGATTGCGTGCGTGATTTCTGGCGTTCGCAACCGTCCACGTTGCCGGAATTCGCCAGCCGCCTCATGGGCAGCTCCGACCTGTATCAGATGAATGGTCGCCGTCCTGTGGCCTCCGTGAACTTCATCACCGCGCATGATGGTTTCACCATGAACGATCTCGTGAGTTACAACGAGAAGCACAATGAGGCCAATGGCGAGGACAGCAGGGACGGCGAAAGCAACAACCGTTCTTGGAACTGCGGAGTGGAGGGTCCGACGACCATCAAGGACGTCAACGACCTGCGCCAGCAGCAGATGCGCAACATGTTCGCCACGCTGCTGTGCAGCCAGGGCATTCCGATGATCTGCGGCGGTGACGAGGTGGGGCGTACCCAGCAGGGCAACAACAACGCCTACTGCCAGGACAACGCCATTTCATGGACGAATTGGGATCTTGACGATGACCAGAAGGATCTTCTCGCATTCGTTTCAAAAATGATCCACCTGCGTCTCGAACATCCCGTGCTGCATCGCCGTCGTTTCTTCACTGGACGCGAGCCAGGCGATCCCGCCGACAAGATTCCACAGGTCGAATGGATGGATCACAACGGTTCCATCATGGATATGGAGGATTGGTCCAACACCCATGCCTTCTCGGTGATGATCTATCTGAACGGTTCCGACATTCCTGAGTCCGATTGGTATGGCAATCAGATGGTGGATAACGATTTCATCCTGATTTTCAACGCGCACTACGAGCCGATTATGTTCACCTTGCCGGACGAGCGGTACGGCAAGAAATGGCGGCTTGTGGTCGACACCCATAATCCGAAGGGGCCGGAACTCAATTATGAGGCGGGCTTCGCGATCACCGCGCAGTCGAGAAGCTTCCTGTTGCTGATGAGCGATAAGAAGTCGAATGCCAAGAACTACGATTTCTGACGGTCGAGTGTGCGATTCGATGGGGAAGGGTCATCCGTTCGGATGTCCCTTCCTTTTTGTTTTCGCGTTTTCTTGCAGAAGGTCAGACTTCCGAGGCGAGTCGCGAGGAGGTTTCAGGAACGGTTTCACTGACTTCGGCGAGATCTTCGACGGAGTGTGGATGCTTGGTCTGTGTCAGAATGAGCTGCGTCTGCACGCGGTCGGCCTCGATTGCCGCGATTTGTCGTGAGAAGATGATGAACCAGCCTAGGAACATCATGCCGGCGAGCGCTTCGACGTTCGTCAGGGTGTTGCGCCCGGACAGCCATTGGAAGCCCGCGAATGCGCCTATCACAATGGCAAGATCGGAGATCACGTACACGACTTTAGAAAGTTGCGGCGCGAGCCAAGGCAGTGCGATCATTAGCACGCTCATCAGACAGGGCAGCCCTCGGGCGAACACATTGTGCAGGATCGGATGTGGGGTATATCGGAATGCGCCGATGCCAACAAAGGCGATTCCCGCAAGCGTCAGCATGATTGACAGCAGGAGGATTCTGATTCTGAAATGTTTCGGCGTGTCCTCCCTGTCGTCCGGTGAGAGGTACTGCATTTGCAGCCGATGTGTGGTGATGAGTTCGGAGATCGCGAAGTAGCTGATGATGACGATGCAGACGCCGGCCAACATCAATGTCGAATTGAACATGCGTGCTGCGAATGTGGTGCGGTCGCCCAGCTGGGAGAAATTATTGTTGTACCAGTAGGGGTCGTCGGACGTCAGCCCTGCGATGCTGACGCCGGAAACCACGAAGAATGGCAGTAGGGATGCGATGGTTTTGGCGTTCATCAACTCCGCCTGGACGAATGTGACATATCCGACGACTCCTGAGATCGCGGAGCAGAGTACAGCCAGATATCCTTTCAGCGTACGCAGTCCCATCATGTCGCTGGCGATGGAAAGCATCATGAACGCTGTGACGAAGATGGTCGACGCATAGACCACCGACAGGGCAAATATTTCGAAGATTCGACGAATCGGAATGGTCCAGCCGCGTTTCAACGTCATCGAACGTGAATTGCGGATGTATCCCAAGCAGAATGAGATGACTCCGCATCCCGCGGTGATTCCCGCGCATACGGTGAACAGACGTTGGGTGACACGCCAGATGGCGGGAGCGAACTGCAGGTACAGATTCATGGCTATCCATGCGAGAGCGGCGCATGCCATGAAGGAGATGATGCCCGACGATTCGGCCTGCTGATGACGTCCCATGAACGTTCCTTCCGACAACCGACATTCTAGTCTGACGTTGTCCTACCATACGCTACAATGGAAACTCGTGTTCATCCTTCGCATGCGGACGGGAATCATATCCGTGTGGGAAGAATGCATGAACGGGCTGTAGCGCAGTTTGGTAGCGCGTCTGCTTTGGGAGCAGAATGTCGCAGGTTCAAATCCTGTCAGCCCGACAAAAAGCCCGGAGTTCCAATGGTTTTGCCACTTGGAATTCCGGGTTTCAATGATTGTGCGCACAAAAGGAACTCAGATGCCACGCATGTTGTAGTCGGCGCTCAGATCATTCATGGCATGCAGGATCTTGTATGTGTAGACCAACGGCCCGACGATGATCAACGTGCCGAGAACGCTCCATAGCCAGTATGTCGCGGCCGTCACGGTCACCGGCAAATGCCGGGCGGCCTGTTCGGTGCCGATTCGAGCGCTGAGACGATGGTTCCAGACAAGCCAGCCGATGCCGAAAGTCAGCCAGCCGACAATGAAGAACATGAGGCAATAGTGCATGGTGCGCTTGCCGTCGCGACGCGTGGCGATTAGGTTCAAGGTTTCCCCAACCTCACTCATCTGCCAAATGTCGTAGATGCCGAAAGTGATGAGACCAAGCAGCACGAATTTGAGCAGACCGCGTTTGGTACGCAACGCCGCTCCCGCCGGAACGGGAACCGGAGCCATTGGCTGAGGCTGTTGAGCGGCAGGCGGATAATATTGCTGCGATGCGGACGCGTAGGGCTGCGGCTGCGGCACGGCCGCATTCGGTTGTTGGGGTTGCGGCACAGGCACATATGGCTGTGGTTGCTGTGGCGATGTCATATTCTCTTCTTTCTTCTATGCGCTCGCTCTTCTCCACATTGAGGTGAAAAAGAACGGACGTCGTCAAAGGACGCCTACACGCAATGATAGGCAGATGGGGAAGGAGTTGTATAGTTTGCATCCCATATGGATACCAGCATGTCGCTGACGAGATGGACACGTCTTTTTCCGCGGGTTTTGGTTACCATGGGTCGCATGGAAGCACTTCAAGAGAACCTATGGCCGGCACCGTATGCCGGCAAGCCGCTCAACGCCACTGTGGTGGTGCCGGGTAGCAAATCCCTGTCGAACCGGTATCTCATTCTCGCGGCTCTCGGATCGGAGCCGGTGCGTTTGGTAGGGCTGCTGCGCTCGCGTGACACCGAGCTGATGATGGAGGCGTTACGTGCGCTTGGCGTCCGCTGTGAGGTTGATGTCGAAACTGATACGACGGTAACGGTGACGCCGCCAGCGGATGGCCACTTCCATGGCAATGCGAAAATTTACTGCGGACTTGCCGGCACGGTGATGCGTTTCGTGCCGGGACTTGCGATGTTCGCCGATGGTCCCGTCGATTTCGATGGCGATGAGCAGGCATATGCCCGCCCGATGAAACCGGTGTTGGATGGCTTGCGGCAGTTGGGCGCGACCATTGAATACCGCGGTGAAGAAGGCCGTCTGCCGTTCACAATCACTCCGCCCACATTTGATTCGGCCGTGCGCGAAACGCCGAATGTGGTTTCCATCGATTCGTCCGGCTCTTCGCAGTTCATTTCCGGCCTGTTGCTGATCGGCTCGCGTGTGCCAGGCGGCCTTGAGCTGCACCATACGGGGAAAAAGACTCCAAGCCTGCCGCATATCCGAATGACGGTGGCCGATCTTAAAAGTGCTGGTGTGGATGCGATTGCAGATGAAGACGTTCATGTCTGGGGAGTCGCTCCGGGAACGGTTCAACTACCCGGACAGGTGACGGTCGAACCGGATTTGTCGAATGCCGCTCCGTTCCTGGGCGCCGCGTTGATCGCCGGCGGAACCGTGCGTGTGCCGCATTGGCCGGAAACCACCACGCAACCTGGTGGTTTGCTGCCGGGGTATCTTGAACGCATGGGAGCGCAAGTGTCTTTCCCGGAAAAGAACGGCATCCGTTATTGCGAAGTCACAGGTGGACATGCCATCAACGGTTTGGGTGATTTCGATCTGACCGCTGCCGGTGAAATCGCGCCATCGCTTGCTGCGATTCTGGCTTTCGCCGACAAACCGACCAATATGATCGGCATCGGCCATTTACGCGGACACGAGACGAACCGTCTTGAGGCGTTGGTCAATGAAATCACGCGTATTGGGGGAGAAGCTCGTGAATTGCCGGATGGATTGAAGATAACGCCCGTATCCGTGGGCTGCCTTCGACCGGCCGTGATGGAGACTTATGCCGATCATCGTATGGCCACATTCGCGGCGATGCTTGGCCTACGCATCAAAGGCATCCAAGTGAAGAACGTCGCCACGACGGCGAAAACCCTACCGAATTTCGTGGATATGTGGAATGGCATGCTTGTTTGACTGATACGCAAAAGTGACATCGGAGGACGTTCGGTCCGTCTGACGAGAGCGGACTTGTTTCCGTAACATAACGGAAGGGGCTTTCCACAAGAATGGTTTGTGGAAAGCCCCTTCCGTTATGCGTCAAGCCTGTGGCTCACTCCCACTCGATGGTTGCCGGCGGCTTGGAGGTGCAGTCGAGCACCACGCGGTTGATCTGGCGGCATTCGTTGGTGATGCGCGTCGAGATGGTGGCCAGCACGTCGTACGGGATGCGGGACCAATCGGCGGTCATGGCGTCTTCGGAAGACACCGGGCGCAGCACGATCGGGGAGCCGTAGGTACGCTCGTCGCCCTGCACGCCCACGGAGTGCACGTCGGCCAGCAGCACGACCGGGCACTGCCAGATGTCGCGGTCAAGGCCGGCCTTGGACAGTTCCTCGCGCGCGATGGCGTCGGCCTCGCGCAACACGTCCAGGCGTTCCTTGGTGATCTCGCCGATGATGCGGATGCCCAGACCCGGGCCCGGGAACGGCTGACGCCACACGATCTCGTCCGGCAGGCCGAGTTCGGTGCCGATTGCGCGGACCTCGTCCTTGAACAGCGTGCGCAGCGGTTCGATGAGCTGGAACTTGATGTCCTTCGGCAGGCCGCCCACATTGTGGTGGGACTTGATGTTGGCCGCGCCGTCGCCACCGCCGGATTCCACCACGTCCGGGTACAGGGTGCCCTGTACGAGGAACTTGACTTCCTTGCCGGAGGCGCCGGCCTCTTCGATGACCTGGCGCTGTGCCTTCTCGAAGGTGCGGATGAACTTCTCACCGATGATCTTGCGCTTCTTCTCCGGCTCGCTCACGCCCTTCAGCGCGGTGAGGAAGTCCTCGGATGCGTCCACGGCGATGAGCTTGATGCCGGTGGCCTTGACGAAATCATGCTTGACCTGCTCGGCCTCGCCCTTGCGCAGCAGGCCGTGGTCCACGAACACGCAGGTCAGCTGATCGCCGATGGCCTTGTGCACCAGCGCGGCGGCGACGGCGGAGTCGACGCCGCCGGACAGGCCACAGATCACCTGTGCGTCGCCGACCTTCTCGCGGATCTTCGTCACCTGGTCGTCGATGATGTTGGATGCGTTCCAGTTGTCACCAAGGCCGGCGCATTTGTGCAGGAAGTTCTCGATAAGCTTCTGGCCCATCGGAGTGTGTTTGACTTCCGGGTGCCACTGCACGCCGTACAATTTGCGGGATTCATCCTGCATGGCCGCGACGGGCGCGCCTTCGGTGTGCGCCAGAACCTCGAAGCCTTCCGGAGCGGTTTTGACCGCGACCCCGTGGCTCATCCAGGTGCTCTGTTCCACAGGGGATCCGTCGAGCAGCCCCTCGGCTTTGTCTATGGTGGTCTCCGTCTTGCCGTATTCGCCAAGGGCGGCTTTGTCGACGTCCGCGCCCAACGCGTACGCCATGGCCTGGAAGCCGTAGCAGATGCCGAGCACGGGAACGCCGGCCTCGAACAGTTTCTTGTCGACGCGCGGAGCGCCGGGTTCGAACACGGAAGCCGGGCCGCCGGACAGGATGATGGCCTGCGGATCCTTGGCCAGCATCTCGTCGACCGGCATGGAATGCGGCACAAGCTCGGAATAAACATTGGCCTCACGCACACGACGTGCGATCAGCTGGGCGTACTGGGCTCCGAAATCGACAACGAGCACAGGACCTGCAGCCATAACACTCTCCCTACATATGAGGATCAAAAGCGGACAACGTTAACTGCTCCATTGTGGCGTTGCAAGAAGACATTGGAGACACGTGAGCATCATACGGGCGAATCTCACAATTGCTTACGCTCACTTGCTCAACACGCCGCGCGTGTATCCTATGAAACGAACGTTGGAAAAATGTGTTAACCGACTAAAAGCGTTGATATTGAGCCGTTTATCAATCTTTTTGATATCCAGTGAAGTGCGCACAAATGCCCCGATGAAATCTCACAATCATAAACAAAAAAGCAACATTTACACACACAGTCGCAAAAAAGAGAAAAAAGTCGCACCGCGCTCGTAATATGTGCAAGTGACTGGAAATGAGCCATGCCGCGTAACCGCAAGGTTTTAGGCATGACCCATGACCTAAGGAAATAAACAATCGCACATCACAGTGCAGGAGTACAGGAGTACACATGACGAGTCCTGTTATTGGCACCCCTTGGAAAAAGCTGAACGCTCCGGTTTCCGAGGAAGCTATCGAAGGCGTGGATAAGTACTGGCGTGCAGCCAACTACCTCTCCATCGGCCAGATTTATCTGCGTAGCAACCCGCTGATGAAGGAGCCTTTCACCCGCGAAGACGTCAAGCATCGTCTGGTCGGCCACTGGGGCACCACCCCGGGCCTGAACTTCCTCATCGGCCACATCAATCGTCTCATCGCTGATCACCAGCAGAACACTGTGATCATCATGGGCCCGGGCCACGGCGGCCCGGCAGGTACCGCTCAGTCCTACCTGGACGGCACTTACACCGAGTACTTCCCGAACATCACCAAGGATGAGGCTGGCCTGCAGAAGTTCTTCCGCCAGTTCTCCTACCCGGGTGGCATCCCGTCCCACTACGCTCCGGAAACCCCGGGCTCCATCCACGAAGGCGGCGAGCTGGGTTACGCCCTGTCCCACGCCTACGGCGCAGTGATGAACAACCCGAGCCTGTTCGTTCCGGCCATCGTCGGCGACGGCGAAGCTGAGACCGGCCCGCTGGCCACCGGCTGGCAGTCCAACAAGCTCATCAACCCGCGCACCGACGGCATCGTGCTGCCGATCCTGCACCTCAACGGCTACAAGATCGCCAACCCGACCATCCTGTCCCGCATCTCCGACGAAGAGCTCCACGAGTTCTTCCACGGTATGGGCTATGAACCGTACGAGTTCGTCGCTGGCTTCGACAACGAGGATCACCTGTCGATCCATCGTCGTTTCGCCGAGCTGTTCGAGACCGTCTTCGACGAGATCTGCGACATCAAGGCCGCCGCTCAGACCGACGACATGACCCGTCCGTTCTACCCGATGATCATCTTCCGCACCCCGAAGGGCTGGACCTGCCCGAAGTTCATCGACGGCAAGAAGACCGAGGGCTCCTGGCGTTCCCACCAGGTGCCGCTGGCTTCCGCCCGCGATACCGAGGCCCACTTCGAGGTCCTCAAGAACTGGCTCGAGTCCTACAAGCCGGAAGAGCTGTTCGACGAGAACGGTGCCGTGAAGCCGGAAGTCACCGCCTTCATGCCGACCGGCGAACTGCGCATCGGTGAGAACCCGAACGCCAACGGTGGCCGCATCCGCGAAGAGCTGAAGCTGCCGAAGCTGGAAGACTACGAGGTCAAGGAAGTCGCCGAGTACGGCCACGGCTGGGGCCAGCTCGAGGCCACCCGTCGTCTGGGCGTCTACACCCGCGACATCATCAAGAACAACCCGGACTCCTTCCGTATCTTCGGACCGGATGAGACCGCTTCCAACCGTCTGCAGGCCGCTTACGACGTCACCAACAAGCAGTGGGACGCCGGCTACCTGTCCGCTCAGGTTGATGAGCACATGGCTGTCACCGGCCAGGTCACCGAGCAGCTTTCCGAGCACCAGATGGAAGGCTTCCTCGAGGGCTACCTGCTGACCGGCCGTCACGGCATCTGGAGCTCCTATGAGTCCTTCGTGCACGTGATCGACTCCATGCTGAACCAGCATGCCAAGTGGCTCGAGGCTACCGTCCGCGAGATCCCGTGGCGTAAGCCGATCTCCTCCATGAACCTGCTCGTCTCCTCCCACGTGTGGCGTCAGGATCACAACGGCTTCTCCCACCAGGATCCGGGTGTCACCTCCGTCCTGCTGAACAAGTGCTTCAACAACGATCACGTGATCGGCATCTACTTCCCGGTGGATTCCAACATGCTGCTCGCTGTGGCTGAGAAGTGCTACAAGTCCACCAACAAGATTAACGCCATCATCGCCGGCAAGCAGCCGGCCGCCACCTGGCTGACTCTGGACGAAGCTCGCGCCGAGCTCGAGAAGGGTGCTGCCGAGTGGAAGTGGGCTTCCAACGTGAAGTCCAACGATGAGGCTCAGATCGTGCTCGCCGCCACCGGTGATGTTCCGACTCAGGAAATCATGGCCGCTGCCGACAAGCTGGACGCCATGGGCATCAAGTTCAAGGTCGTCAACGTGGTTGACCTGGTCAAGCTGCAGTCCGCCAAGGAGAACAACGAGGCCCTCTCCGATGAGGAGTTCGCTGAGCTGTTCACCGAGGACAAGCCGGTTCTGTTCGCTTACCACTCCTACGCCCGCGACGTGCGTGGTCTGATCTACGATCGTCCGAACCACGACAACTTCAACGTCCACGGCTACGAGGAGCAGGGCTCCACCACCACCCCGTACGACATGGTTCGCGTGAACAACATCGATCGTTACGAGCTCCAGGCTGAAGCTCTGCGCATGATCGACGCTGACAAGTACGCCGACAAGATCAACGAGCTCGAGGCCTTCCGTCAGGAAGCCTTCCAGTTCGCCGTCGACAAGGGCTACGATCACCCGGATTACACCGACTGGGTCTACTCCGGCGTGAACACCAACAAGCAGGGTGCTGTCTCCGCTACCGCCGCAACCGCTGGCGATAACGAGTGAGCCTAGGTCTTTTGGCCTGATTGCTTGAAATGTCCCAAGGAAGCATGTCTTCCTTGGGACATTGTTTTATTCGCGTAAGATGTTTTCTGGAAGCCCCCGAATCACGAGGACGATCCGATGATTGTTCCGCATTAGAATTGCTTATTGTGCGAACAACGCAGTATCGCACCCGTACATACGTAATACGTACATACTGAACAGGAGACACCGTGAGTCTTACCAGCATCACCATCATCAGCCCGGAAGCGGCGAACGGCCGTAATGTCGTGGCTCTTGGAGTCGTCAAAACACTCGCCACGATTGGCGGGACCGGAGTGTTCCGTCCGTCGGTCTGTAGAAAAGACGCTTTTACGGATGTGCTTATCGGAGCGGCCAATGCCGGCCTGAACCGTGACCAGTGTGTCGGCGTGTGCCCCAAGCGTGCTCGTGAGGATAAGAATGGTTCCAGAGCCGACATCGTCGCCGCTTACACGCACGCCGTCGAGGCTGCGGATCCGGAGTTCATGGTGATCGTCGGCACTGACAGATCTTCCGTGAACGATCCGGCGATGTTCGCCTTCAACGCCGACGTGGCCGCTGATTTGCAATCGCCGGTGCTGCTGGCCGTGTGCACCATCAATCGCACGCCGTCGCAGGTCAGAGACACGGTCGAGGCATCCGCCAGGGTCATCGAGGAATCCGGCAGCAAAGTCGTCGGAGTGTTCATCACCGGTTGCGATGACACGCAGCCGCAACCGCTCCGGGGCTGCTTTGCGGATTATCCCGTGCCTGTCTGGACGCTGCCCGCCGTCGATTTCGATGAAGACGACGCGATCGCCAAAGCCGATAAGGCCTTCGCCGCGAATGTGGATGCCGACGAATTGATCAAGGCCATCAAAACGCCGTTCGATGCGCCGACGACGCCGTACGCTTTCCAGTACGGATTGCTTGGCAAGGCGAAATCGGATAAGAAGACCATCGTTCTGCCGGAAGGCACCGAAGACCGTATCATTCGGGCGGCCGACTATCTGCTGGAACGCGACATCGTCAATCTGATCATCGTCGGCGACAAGCAGTCCATTCTCGCCCGTGGCGAGGAACTTGGCTTGGAATCGCTGTGCAAGGCCCAAATCCAAGCCAAGGATGATGAGGCTGTGCTGACGCCCATGGTGGCCAAACTGTGCGAGTTGCGAGCCAAGAAAGGCATGACCGAGGAACAGGCCCGCAAGCAGTTGGCCGACGAGAGCTATTTCGGCACGATGCTGGTGGTGATGGGTAAGGCGGATGGTCTTGTGTCAGGTTCCATCAATTCGACGGCTAACACGGTTCGTCCCGCGCTGCAGGTCATCAAGACCAAGCCGGGAACGTCGTTGGTCTCCGGTGCGTTCCTGATGTGTTTCAGGGACCATGTCGCCGTATTCGCCGATTGCGCCATCAACCTCAATCCCAACGCCGAACAGCTCGCGGAAATCGCCATCCAGTCCGCTGAAACCGCCAAGGCGTTCGGCATCGATCCCAGGGTCGGGATGTTGTCCTACTCCACACTGGGTTCTGGTAAAGGACCTGATGTGGAACTCGTGGAGAAGGCTACCTCCATCGTCAGGGAGAAGGCGCCGGATCTCGCGGTGGTCGGCTCCATCCAATTCGACGCGGCATGGTCTCCGACTGTCGCAGCCACCAAGGCCAAGGGCGATCCGGTCGCAGGACATGTCAACGTGTTCGTGTTCCCGGATCTGTGCGCGGGCAATATCGCGTACAAGGCCGTCCAGCGTTCCTCGGGGGCGGTGGCCGTCGGGCCGGTGCTGCAGGGACTTAACCGTCCGGTGAACGACCTGAGCCGTGGCGCCACCGTTCCGGACATCATCAACACCGTCGCGCTGACCGCCATCGAAGCCCAGTGATACGGGTGTTTTTGTAGCAAGCAGCGAGTATTCTAAGGATTTGGAAAGCCGCCTAGGCGGCACATCGATTAACACATGGAGGATGCCCACAATGGCGAAAACCGTCCTTGTCATCAATTCCGGTTCCAGCTCTATCAAGTATCAGCTGGTTGATCTTGAGACCGGCGAAGGTATCGCTTCCGGTCTGGTCGAAAAAATCGGCGAACCGGTTGACGGCCACTACAAGCACGAGTACAACGGCGAAAAGCATGAGCTTGAGGAGCCGATTCATGACCATGAGCAGGGTCTGAAGCGTGTGCTCGGCTTCTTCGACGAGTTCGGTCCGAAGCTCGCCGATGCGGGCATCGTGGCTGTCGGCCATCGTGTGGTGCAGGGCGGCTCGATCTTCCCGAAGCCGGCTTTGGTCAACGACAAGACCATCGGCCAAGTCAAGGATCTCGCCGTGCTCGCCCCGCTGCACAACGGACCGGAGGCCAAGGGCGCCGAAGTCATGCGTGCCCTGCTGCCGGACGTTCCACAGGTCTTCGTGTTCGATTCCTCCTTCTTCTTCCAGCTGCCGAAGGCTTCCAGCACCTACGCGCTGAACAAGGAAGTCGCCCAGCAGTACCACATCCGTCGTTACGGCGCCCACGGCACCTCCCACGAGTTCATCTCCTCCGTGGTGCCGTCCGTCATCGGCAAGCCGGCCGAGGGCCTCAAGCAGATCGTGCTGCACATCGGCAACGGCGCCTCCGCCTCCGCCGAGATCTCCGGCAAGCCGGTCGAGACCTCCATGGGTCTGACCCCGCTCGAGGGCCTCGTGATGGGTGGTCGCACCGGCGACATCGATCCGGCTGTCGTCTTCCACCTGATCCGCAACGCCCACATGAGCGTCGACGAACTGGACACCCTGTTCAACAAGCGTTCCGGCATGATGGGCCTGACCGGTTACGGCGATCTGCGTGAAGTGCACCGCCTGGTCGAGGAAGGCAACGAGGACGCCAAGCTGGCTCTGGACATCTACGTGCACCGCATCGTCGGCTACATCGGCAACTACACCGCCCAGATGGGTGGCGTCGACGTGATCACCTTCACCGCTGGTGTCGGCGAGAACGATGACGTCGTCCGCAAGATGGTCTGCGACAAGCTCGCTCCGTTCGGCGTCAAGCTGGACGAGAAGAAGAACGCCACTCGTTCCAAGGAGCCGCGCATCATCTCCACTCCGGATTCCGCTGTCACCATCTGCGTCATCCCAACCAACGAGGAACTGGCCATCGCCCGCAAGTCCGCCGCCATCGCGGAAGAAGGCAAGGACACCTACGGCAACGTCTTCACCAAGTGAGTGAAAGCCGCATTCCGCTATCCGAGGAATGCGGCGGGCTCATGTGGCTAATCGCGCCGCCGCGACTGAAGCTCGACATCGTCGGCAACAGCCGCGGCAGCGCGATTTTTCTTTTGAAAAGAAAGTCGGTTTCCACCTGCTCACAAAGGGGTTGCTTGGTGATACGATACGACAGGTTGTTCGTGGCATGCGCGACAAAAAGAGAGAATGGTTGGTGATTGTGGCTACCAGACGGCATTTTGTCGGTTTAGATGGGCTCAAGGGCATCGCCTTGATTGCGATAGTGCTGTATCACTGCGACGAAGGCGCGCTCCACGGAGGATTTTTCGGGGTAGATGTTTTCTTCACCATTTCCGGATTCCTGATTTTCTCATCGTTGCTCAACCATATCGATTCGGGTAGAGGCCTCGGATTGGGGGAGTATTATCTCAAGCGCTTCCGTCGAATCTATCCCGCGTTCTTTATGCTGATTCCGATGACGACGACCTTGGCTTGGTTTGTGAACAAGGACATGCTCGTCGGCATCCGAGACCAAATCATGACCGCGTTGCTGGGATGCTATAACTGGTATGCCATCAGTAGTGGAGCCAGCTATTTCTCCCAGATGAATCCGGACATGCTCCGGCATCTGTGGTTCATGTCGTTGCTGATGCAGTTCTATCTCATTGCCCCCTTTGTCGTTCTGTTGCTGCGCAGGATCATCAGCAGATGGGTGCCTGTGGCCATTCTGGCTGTCTTGGCTGTGGGAAGCGCGGTGTCCATGGGACTGCAATACCAGCCTGGCGCCGATCCCACTCGGGTCTACTTCGGTACCGACACCCATGCCATGGGATTGTGGTTGGGAGCCATGTTGGCCTGGATGCTGCCGATTATGCGCCGTGAACGTGGGAAAAACATCGGTTCATGGATGGAACGGTTCCATACGGCATGGAACAGGATCGGTCCTGTGGCCGCGTTTGTCTCGCTGCTGGCCCTGCTTTGGATGATGAGACATGTCTCCCAAGGTCCGGTGGCGTTCCGAGGTGGTATCTTCGTTGCCTCCCTGCTGGCCTTGGTGCTGATTGCCGGTTCCATACCATTCGGATCATGGATGCAGGATCTGCTGGTCTTCAAACCGCTCGCGTTCATTGGTCACCATTCGTATGGCATCTATCTGTGGCACTGGCCACTATGGCTGTTGGTCAAGGCCATGTTCCCGCAATGGGGAATGCGGGTGGATTGCATGCTGCTGATCACCGTGGTGCTGACAATTCTGTTCGCCATGCTCTCTTGGAAGCTGTTCGAGCGTCCGGTGATGCGGGGCGGGTTCGGAGCCTTGGTCGACATATCCGGCAAAGACGGAACCCGTGGAATCGTCAGAAGCTTCATAACGATCGTGATGCTGATCGCGCTATGCGGAACGGGCGGCTATGCCGTCATCCATGCGCCGGTGAGCACCAGTGTGGAACAGACGCTGGCCTCCAATGCCAGGATGCTGCTCGAACAGGGGCGTCATGCCGATTGGAACCGGGCCAGGCCTCCGGCTCCGAGAAAGCCGATGCACAAGATGCCGGACGGTTCGCAGATGACCGCCATCGGTGATTCGGTGATGCTTGCTTCCAGCAAAGGCCTGCAGGACATGTTCCCCAATATCATCGTGGATGCGGAGGTCTCACGTGCGATGACGACGGCTCAAGGGCTCATCGACCAGCAGAAGTCACAGGGGAATCTGCGTCCGTGGGTGTTGGTGGGGCTTGCCACCAACACCGTGGTGACGGAAGACCAGCTTGACGCGCTGCATGACGATATAGGCCCGGACCGGGTTCTGGTGCTTATCAACGCTCATGCCCCCGTGTCATGGGTTCCCGGCACGAATGACGTATTGAGGAACTACGCGAAGGCTCATTCCAACAATGTCGTATTGGTTGATTGGGACAAAGCCATTTCAGCGCACGCCGACGAGCTTGCCGGCGACGGCATCCATCCTGGCATGGCGAACACGATTTACGCGCAGGCGGTCAAGGATTCGATTTCCGACTGGATCAAACAGGGGCACTGAGAGATCCCCGCATGAAGCAGGGCATATGAAAAATCCCCATCCCGATTTATGGGATGGGGATTTTCCGTATGTCGTTCCTTAGATAGGGAATGGCACCGTGAGGATCAGTTCTCCTGATGCTGTGGGGCGGACAGGAAGTGCTCCTCGCTAGGCAGCACGGCATTGAGGATCACAGCCACCACGAATGACACCGCGATGCAGTTGGATGCGAAAATCGACTGGAACAGCGCAGGGAAATTGGCGAAGATGTCGCCGACCTGGGTGAAGCCGATGCCGATGGTCAGGCTCAGTGCCGCGATGGTGATGTTGCGCTGCGTGTATCCGGCCTCGGAAAACATCTGGAAACCGGACAGGATGATGTTGCCGAACATCATGATGGTGCAACCGCCCAGCACAGCCTGCGGTAGGGAATTGAAAACCTCGGCGACGGCAGGGACGAAGCTGGCGATCACCAGAATCAGGCCACCGGAAAGAATCACTTTGCGGTTGACGACCTTGGTCATGGCGACCAGACCGATGTTCTGGGCGAACGAGGTGAGCGGAAGGCATCCGAACAGACCGGACACGGAGGAGATCAGACCATCGCCGGCGATCGCTCCAGCGGTCTCCTTGTCCGTGGGCTGACGGTCAAGACCGACCTTGGTGAGGGCCGCGGTGTCGCCAAGCACCTCAACGGAGGAAACCACATACAGCAGCGCGAAGGAGATGATCGCTCCCGGATCGAACTCAAGCTTGAACGGCATGAAATGCGGCACGGACACTACCTGCAGATTGGTGAAACCGGAGAAATCGACCTTGCCCATGACGATCGCGACCACATAGCCCACAACAAGTCCGAACAGCACGGAAAGCTGCTTGGCGGTGCCCTTCATCAGCAGCTGGAACGCCAAGCACGCCACAAGCGAGATCAGACCGAGCGTCAGATTCTGCCAGCTGCCGAAGTCCTTGGCACCGGAACCTCCGCCGAAGCTGGTGGCGCCGACCGACAGCAGCGAGAAACCAATCGAGGTGACCACGATCGCCGAAACGATAGGCGGCACGAATCGACGCCAATACTTTGCCGTCAGGCCAAGCACGACCTCCAGCAGACCGCCGAGCACCACGGCTCCGGCGACGGCGCCATAACCCTGATGCTGCGCGATCGACATGGCGGCGGCGACATACGTGAAGGAGATGCCCGTGACCATGGGCAGACGGGAGCCGATCAGCCACACGCCATACAGCTGCAGGCATGTGCCCAAGCCCGCGACCAGCAGACCTGCCTGGATGATGGCGGCGGATTGCGCGGCATCCATCTTGGCGGCCGAGGCCACCAAGAAGATCGGCGCGAGATTCGCCACGAACATGGCCATGACATGCTGCAGGCCGAACGGAACGCCCTTCCAGAACGAGACCGGGGCGTCAAGGCTGCTGAGCGCCTCGAACGACACACCTTTCCCCGCCTTCTTGGTTTCTGTCTTCTTATCCTTGTCCTTTGCTGTTTTCTTCTCTTCGCTCAACTGTTACATCCTCTCTCTTATGGTCGTTTGAGCGTCCGATGGAGGTCAGGAGCGGAACACGATGGAACCGTTCTCCGGATCCATCGATTCCACAATCGCCAGGGAATCGACGTCGTATCCCGCTTCGCGCAGATGGTCGCCACCCCCCTGGAAGCCTTTCTCCACCGCGATGCCGATGCCCTCCACCGTGGCGCCGGCCTTATGGCACAGTTCAATCAAACCTTGCAATGCCTTACCGTTGGCGAGGAAGTCGTCGATCAGCAGCACATGGTCGCCCTCGTTGAGATAACGCTTGGATACGATGACGGGGAATTCCTTCTGCTTGGTGAAGGAATAGACGGTGGTCGTGTACTGGTCGCCATCAAGGTTGATCGACTGCGCCTTCTTTGCGAACACCACCGGGACATTTCCGAAATAACGGGCCGCAACGCAGGCGATGCCGATACCGGAAGCTTCGATGGTCAGGATTTTGTCGATGTTCTTTCCTTTGAAATGCTCGGCCCAGGCGGCTCCCATATGGTCGAACAGCTCGACATCGCACTGATGGTTGAGGAACGCGTCCACTTTCAGCACATTGCCGGGCTTGACGGTACCTTGTTGCGCAATGCGCTCTTCAAGTTCCTTCATGAAACCCCTTAGTAATAGGTAGTGTCCGCCGTGAGAAGACGGCGTGGAATGGCATACGGCGAACCGTATATAGGAGTTCAGCATACGCGCCTCAATTGACCGTGCGAGTCGTGTCCGCTGACCTGCTCATATGATAGATATGAATCCTACGAACAAATGTTTGAATGTGAGCGCGTGGAAGAAAAGAGGAATCAGTGGAACAGAGCATGGGTCCCGCGATGTGCGATCCGCGGAGCCTGATAGAGGGACTCAACCCCCAACAGGAAGAAGCGGTGAAATACTACGGCCAGGCATTGCTCATCGGTGCCGGCGCAGGCTCAGGCAAGACCCGTGTGCTGACACGTCGCATCGCATGGCTGCTGGCGCATGGCTTCTGGGCAAGCAGCATCCTCGCCATCACCTTCACCAACAAGGCGGCCGCGGAAATGCGTGAACGTCTCGTGACTTTGGTCGGGCCGGAAGCCGAACATATGTGGATCTCCACCTTCCACTCCGCCTGCGTACGCATCCTACGCCGCGACGGCAAGGAAATCGGCCTTAAATCGGGCTTCTCGATTTACGACACCGCGGACAGCGAGCGACTGGTCAAACTGATCGCAGCCGACCTGAACATCGATACGAAGCGGTATACGCCACGCATGCTGCTGGGCAAGATATCCGACTGCAAGAACGCGTTGGTT
This sequence comes from Bifidobacterium ruminantium DSM 6489, assembly GCF_000770925.1. Classification (GTDB taxonomy): domain Bacteria; phylum Actinomycetota; class Actinomycetes; order Actinomycetales; family Bifidobacteriaceae; genus Bifidobacterium; species Bifidobacterium ruminantium. The sequence goes on from NZ_JDTK01000004.1 coordinate 102,663, forward strand.
TCCTGGAAAGACCAGCTGAAAAAAGCGAACTGCGATTACATCCCGGGACAGCGCGGATACCAGGTGAGCGCCGGCGACGTCGACGAACTGGTCGCCGTCGTCTACGCCGAATACCAGCATCGTCTGGCGCTCGCCAACGCAGTCGACTTCGACGATTTGATCATGCGCACCGTGGAATTGCTCCAAACCTGCCCACAGGTGAGCGAATACTATCGGCACAGGTTCCGTTACATCTTCGTGGACGAGTATCAAGACACCAACCATGCCCAATATGTGCTCGTACGTGAATTGTCCGGCATCGATTCGGACGAACAGCCCGACCCGCAGGCGAGGGGAGCGGGCCGTGTGGGACCGAGCTGGATTACCGTGGTGGGTGATTCCGACCAATCCATCTACGCGTTCCGAGGTGCGGACATCCGTAACATCCAAGACTTCGAACAGGATTTCCCGAACGCCAAAACCATCATGCTCGAACAGAACTACCGTTCGACGCAGACCATCCTCGACGCGGCGAACGCGGTGATCGCGAAAAACGAAAACCGCAAGCCGAAGAAACTGTGGACGGCGCTTGGTCAAGGCGACAAAATCGTCGGCTATGCCGCCGACAACGCACAGCAGGAAGCCGGATGGATAGCGAACGAAATCGCACGAATCCACACCGAGGAAGACGTCGCTTACCGTGACATCGCCATCATGTACCGAGCCAACGCGCAGTCACGTTCGCTGGAAGAGGCCATGATTAACGCCAATCTGCCGTATCAGCTGGTCGGCGGCACCAAATTCTATGAACGTAGGGAAGTCAAGGACGCCATCGCGTATTTGCAGGCCATCGTGAATCCCGCGGATAATGTGAACGTGCGGCGTATCCTCAATGTGCCTAAACGAGGACTCGGCGCACGCGCGGAGGGATTGGTGGCCGGCTACGCGGACGCGCATGGCCTCACGTTCTTCGAATCCATTGAACAGATGGACCAGATTGAAGGCATGACAGGCCGTACCACCAAACCGTTGGGCGCATTCCGTGATCTGATGCACGAGCTGGCCGATTTCGCCAAGGAACATGATTCGAAACCATCCGAAGTGGTGGCCGAAGTACTGGACAAAAGCGGTCTTCTGGAGGAATTGCAACGTTCCGAGGATCCGCAGGATGCTTCGCGTGTGGACAATCTTTCCCAGTTGCAGTCCGTGGCCGCCGAATTCGAGCAGAACACGCCGGATGCCACGTTGGCCGGTTTCCTGGAGACCACGGCATTGGTCGCCGACTCGGATCAGTTGCCGGGAGAGGGCGAGGATTCCGGCAAGGTCACGATGATGACCTTGCATACGGCCAAAGGTTTGGAATATCCGTATGTGTTTCTTACGGGTATGGAACAGGGTACGTTCCCGCACCAGCGTGCCATGGAGGACACCAGCGAGCTGTCCGAGGAGCGTCGTCTGGCATACGTGGGCATCACCCGTGCGAAGCGTCGGCTGTATGTGACCCGTGCGGCGGTGCGTGCCCAATGGGGGCAGGCCAATGACATGATGCCCAGCCAGTTCCTGGATGAGATTCCGGATGAACTCATCGATTGGAAACGTCGTGAGGCCGGTGTGGAGCGCATGCGCGCCAGCTGGGGAGATGACGACGAGTTCGGCGGGTGGGACGATGATGACGATTTCGGATCCACTTCCTTCGGCGGATCGATGTACGGATCGTCGACATACGGTTCCTCATCGTATGGTTCTGGTTCTCGCGGATCGCATCCCACTTATGGGTCGTCTCATGGATCGCACAGCTCGTATGGTTCCGGACGGTCCTCCTACGGCTCGGGAAGCCGCCGTTTCTCTGGCGGATCGCACTCTGGCTCGTCCTCATACGGTTCGTATGGCTCATCCCGGTCGTCATACGGCTCCGGCAAGCCCTCCGGCAAATCCGGTAAGGTCACCACGCGCCGCGCCAAGCCAAAGGATCTGACGAAATCGGCTCCGGCAAGTTCGTTGGACGGCAACAACGGATTGAGCATCTCGGATTTCCAGATAGGCGACAGAATCACCCATGACCATTACGGTTTGGGAAAGGTCATCGAAACGCAGGACAAGGGCGCGAATTCGGTGATCACCGTCGATTTCGGCACGGATGGCGTCAAACGATTGCTGCTTCGTGTGGCGCCTATTGAAAAGCTCTGACGGCTTTTCCAATAGGCGTCCTTCGTGGCGGCGCCGTTGTGGGCTCATAACACGGATTGAGTGAAAAAACAAGTCTTTTCTTTCGGAGCATTTGTTGCGATAATCGGCGATGTTTGCTTTTCGAGAGGAAGAACCATGCCAAGAAAACTGTTCGCCGCGATATCTCAGATTGTTCTGGGCGCGCTGATTGTCATCGCCCCGCAGACCTTCGCGCATGTGTGTGCCGTCAAAGACATGCCCATGGCATGCCACTACACCGCTCGGGTCGCTCTGGGACTGGGCGTCGTCATCGCATTGCTGGCAATAATCGGATTTTTCGCGCCAAGCCGGGTCAGGGCCGGATTGGATATCGCCAATGCCGTGCTGGGCGTGCTTGTCGTTCTGGTGCCGACCATGCTGGTAGGCGTATGCAGAGGCTCCATGATGCATTGCCATATGGTGACGATGCCGACGCTTATCGTATTGGGCGTGCTGCTGGCGGTGCTCGCAGCAGTCGCCGCATATCTCGATCTCAAGCCGGCAAAGCGTGGCTGACGTGCCGCATATCACCCTTGCGAAACTACCGCTGGCCAATCTGCGTCGCAAACCATTCCGCACTTCGGCGCTTGTCATTGTGGTCGTCATGCTCACTGTGGCGTTCTATGGAGGCGCGCTGCTTTCCATGAACCTGAACAACGGGTTGAACAGCATGCGGGAACGTATGGGCGCCGATCTGATGGTCACGCCGCAGAACACCGAGACCAAGGCGGAGGCCCTGCTTACGGGGAACGCTTCGAGCACGTTCTATTTCACCAATGACATCGGTGCTGAAGTCGCCAAGGCGGATGGCGTCTCCAAGAGCACGGTGCAGACGTACATTTCCTCGCTGGCGGCTGCCTGCTGCGACGAGAAAGTGCAGATCATCGGTTTCAACCCCGACACCGATTTCGTCATCACTCCCTGGATGGCTTCGCAGATCGATGGCACGCTCCGTCGGGGCCAGGTCGTCGCGGGATCCGGCATCAACGTGTCGACTGAAGGCACCGTCAAACTGTACGGGCATGAGTTTCCCGTGGCCGCGCAACTGGCCGACACCGGAACGTCGTTGGACAACTCCGTATTCGTGAATATGGACACGGTACCGGACATCATCTCCTACTCCGCCCGGACCGGACATGCGGCGATTCCTGAGAAATACGCAGGTAAGGCCGTGTCCGCCGTGCTTGTCAAGGTCAGGGATGGATATCCCGCCCGGCAGGTGGCCGCCAACATCGCCAAGGCCACGGGAATCACAAGCCTGGGTTACGTGTATCCGGGAGGCATCACTGCGACCACTAAGGCGGATCTCAAAGCGATCATCCGCTATGCCGCCGTATTTGTGGTGGTGTTCTGGGCCATGGGTCTGATTGTGATGCTGGCCGTGTTCTCGTCATCCATGAACGAGCGCAAGCGCGAGTTCGCCGCGTACCGCATCCTTGGAGCAACCCGCGCGACACTGGTGGGCATCATCGTCAAGGAATCGGCGATCATCGGCGTCCTCGGAGGATTGATTGGCATATCCTGCGCGTCACTGGCGGTGCTCCCATTCAACGGCCTGATTGCCGAAGAGCTGCAATTGCCCTATCTGCAGATAGGAGTCGGCAAGGTGCTGGTGCTGACGGCCGTCAGTCTGCTGTTCGCGGTGGCCACCGGCCTGATCGCCGTTATCGCCACCGCTGTGCGCCTATCCGCTCCACAGACCTATCTGACGTTGAGGGAGGGGGAATGATGGCGGAAGAGAGCATTTTGGAGATTCGTGGGCTTACTCGCGAATTCGTGCGTCGGGGTGCGTCCTTCCCTGCGGTGGACGATGTGAGCCTCACGCTCGGTCCGGGCGAATTCTCGGCGATCGTCGGCAGATCTGGCAACGGCAAAAGCACGCTGCTCAACCTCATCACCGGATTGCTGAAACCTTCGGCTGGTTCGATCATTCTGGATGGCAGCGACGTGTCCGCTTCGGACGACAGACGGATGTCGGATTTGCGCAACCGCACCATCGGATTCGTCACGCAGATCCATACGTTGCTACCGAATCTCACAGCCATCGACAATGTGATTCTTCCCGCGGTGCTGCGCAGCGGTCCGTGGAGGGAGAAAGCCATCGTGGATGAGAGTCGGGCGACGGAACTTGTTGTGGACAGTGGACTTCCCGATGTCATCCAGCCGGCTTCCGCACGGATGTTGTCCGCGCCGCAGTCCGACCATATGGTGCGGCGCGCGCAGATGTTATTGGATCAGGTGCTGGTAGGCGATCTCGCCTTTTGCTACCCGAAGGAGCTTTCCGGCGGCGAGATGCGGAGAGTCTCCATCGCCCGGGCATTGATGAACGAGCCGAAACTACTGATTGCCGATGAGCCTACGGGAGACTTGGACGCGGAAAACACTGCTGTGGTCATGCGATTGCTACGTCGTGTTGCGGATGATGGAACCGCGGTACTGATGGTCACCCACGATCCGGATGCGCTCGAATACGCGGATCGCACCTACCGCATGGATAGAGGGAGACTGACGCTGATCTGATGGTCGTGACATGCTGATGAGGACCGGGTCGACGCGTCTCGTCCGTCCCCCATGTGTATGATTAGCGATTGGTGTGCGCCTGAAAAGGATGCGCACCGTCTGGAGTCTTAGCCCGTCAGTGGGTCGGCGGCCAATCATGATGCCTGTCATCATGGGTCAAGCCGTTCGTGCATGTCACGAAGAAGCACTGGAGAGGCTGGCTCAGCGTGTGCCGGACAGCCGGCATGCGTTCCGTTCAGACAACGACAGAACAAACAAAGGATTAAACCAATGACGAACGTTCAGCGTTCTCGCCGTCAGGTGCGCCTTTCCCGCGCCCTCGGCATCGCTCTGACCCCCAAGGCTCAGCGTATTTTTGAAAAGCGTCCGTATGCTCCTGGTGAGCACGGCCGCACCCGTCGTCGCACCGAATCCGATTACGCGGTGCGTCTGCGTGAGAAGCAGCGTCTTCGCGCCCAGTACGGCATCTCCGAGAAGCAGCTTCGCGCCGCTTACGAGAAGGGCACCCATACCGCCGGTCAGACCGGCAACGCCATGCTGACTGATCTCGAGACCCGTCTCGATGCTCTGGTTCTGCGCGCAGGCTTCGCCCGCACCACTGCCCAGGCCCGTCAGTTCGTGGTGCATCGCCATATCCTCGTCGATGGCAACATCGTCGATCGTCCGTCCTACCGCGTCAAGCCGGGCCAGACCATCCAGGTCAAGGCCAAGAGCCAGACCATGGTTCCGTTCCAGGCCGCTGCCGAAGGCGTGCACCGTGACGTGCTGCCGGCGGTTCCGGGTTATCTGGACGTCAACCTGCCTTCCCTGAAGGCCACTCTGACCCGCAAGCCCGAGGCCGAAGAAATCCCGGTGCAGGTCAACATCCAGTACGTGGTCGAATTCTACGCCCGCTGATCTGGAACAACATACTGTAAAAACATACAGTTTAAGGACATACAGCGTGAGCCTCGCAGCCGTCATGGTTGCGAGGCTTCTCGCTTTGTACGGGTCCTTTTCCGGCCGGCATGTCGTTTGGCCGATTACATAGGTACCATGGAAGTCATGTTGCTTCATCTTCACCTGGTCCGTCATGGACAGACGTTCTTCAACCGCTACAACAGGCTTCAGGGATGGTCGAATTCCCCGCTGACCGATGCAGGCCTCGCCGATGCTGACAAGGCTGCCGGCAAGCTCAAGGATATCGATTTCGCAGCGGCCTACTGCTCCGACACGACTCGCGCCCAAGTGACGGCGCGGCGAATCCTCGACATGAACGAGTCCGCGGGACATGTCCGTCCGCGACTGATCAGCGACATGCACTTTCGTGAACAGTTCTACGGCTATTTCGAAGGCCAGGACATGGGTGTGGCCTGGACCGCGGCCGGCGGCCCCCATGGCGCGAAGAACTATAACGACATCGTTTCCCGATATGGGCTCGCGGCCACCCGCGATTTCCTCAAAGAGGCGGATCCATTCCATGATGCCGAATCGGATGCCGAATACTGGCGACGTGTGGAAGACGGCTTCGCGCTGATCGCAGGAAATCCGCTACTTAAGGATGGCGACCATGTGCTGCAGATATCCCATGGCAATACGCTGTTGAGTCTCATGCACCGATTCGCGTCTGAAGGATATGATCTGAGCGAACGGCCCGCCAATGGATCGGTGACTTGTCTTGATTTCGATACGGACAGACCCATCGATCGCGCGGTGACGGTGGTTTCATACAATCAGTGAGACCATTTGCCGCAGTCGGGACTTTTTACTAGTCTTATGCGGGTATTGTGTTCACGGACGACCGTGGAACTGAAAAGAGGTGCAGGATGGGTGTTGGAGAGATTGCTGGCCTGATCGCGGCGATTGCGTTCGCGGTTCTTGCCGGCTTCATGATTTACCCGTTAATCCGTCTCGGCAAGCTGTTCGATCAGATCGCCGAAACCGTCAAGGACACCGGAGACCATGCGATTCCGGCGCTTGACGAAAGCGTGACCACGGTGCAGCAGGTCAACAAATCGCTGGAGGATGTCAACAAGATCTCCGCCGCCGCTTCGACCACTGCCAACAACGTCGGTGCTCTGACCGACCTGTACGGATCGTTCCTGGGCAAGCCCGTCATCAAAGTGGCATCCACCGTGTACGCATTGAAATCCACCGCGCAGTCGTTCCTGAACAAGCGGAACATCAACCGCGCGGCAGATAATAAGGGGGAGTGATGTTCAAGCGTCTCTTCTGGGTCTCCATCGGCGTGTGCGTCGGTGTCGTCGCCGTCACCAAGGCACAGGCCTATGTCAAGGCCAATACGCCTGATACAGCCCGTCAACTGTTGCTTGGGCCTGACCAGGACCATGTGACCATGCGGACGCTTGAGGGTCTGGTCAACGAGTTCAACGCAGCGCGTCGAGCCCGCGAGGCCGAGCTCAACGCAAAATACTCGGACGGAACGAACTGATCGCCGTTCCGCCTCACGGCATGTCCAAGCAATCGATCATACGTTTGGAAGACACCGGGTCTTCCGACAATAAAGGAGTTCAAATCCACATGCGCACTTCTGAAATCGCGAAGCGCTATCTCGACTATTTCGAACAGCATGATCATCTTGTCGTTCCTTCGGCATCGTTGATTTCCCCGAATCCGACCACCTTGTTCACCATCGCGGGCATGGTTCCCTTTATTCCGTACCTCATGGGCGAACAGACCCCGCCGAGGCATCGCATGGCCTCCAACCAGAAGTGCGTGCGTACCCTGGACATCGATGAGGTCGGCAAGACCACGCGTCACGGCACCTTCTTCCAGATGCTCGGCAACTTCTCCTTCGGCGACTACTTCAAAGAGGAGGCCATCCACTACGCATACGAGCTGCTGACCACACCTCAGGACAAGGGCGGCTACGGCTTCGACCCGGAGAAGCTGTGGATGACCACCTTCACCGATGATGAGGAAGCCCGGTCCATGTGGAAGAACGAGGGTGTCGACCCCGAACATATCCAGATCATGGGCATGGAAGACAATTTCTGGACCACTGGCGGTCCTGGTCCCGGCGGCCCGTGCTCCGAAATCTACGTCGATCGCGGACCTGCGTACGGCGTGGAAGGCGGCCCGATCGCCGATGAGAACCGTTACATCGAGATCTGGGATCTCGTGTTCGAGAACTACGAGGTCGACAACGTCAAGTCCAAGACCGACCTGCACATCGTCGGCGAGCTCGAGAACAAGAACATCGATACCGGCGCCGGCCTGGAGCGTCTCGCATACCTGATGCAGGGCAAGCAGAACATCTACGAGACTGACGAGGTCTTCCCGGTCATTGAAGCGGCCCAGAAGCTCTCCGGTCGCACTTACGGCGATGATGAGGCCATGGACGTTCGCTTCCGTATCGTCGCCGATCATGTGCGCTCCGCGTTGATGATCATGTCCGATGGTGTTCGCCCGTCCAACAACGGCCGCGGTTACGTGCTTCGCCGTCTGCTCCGCCGCACCGTCAAGGCCATGCGTGAGCTTGGCGTGACCGATCCGGTCATGCCGACCCTGCTGCCGACCTCCAAGGCTGCGATGGAGCCGAGCTACCCGGAGCTCAACGACACCTTCCACGATGTTTCCGAAGCCGCCTATGGCGAAGAGGATGCATTCCGCCGCACGCTCGAATCCGGCACGGAGATCTTCGACATGGCCGTGTCCAAGGCCAAGCAGGCGGGATCCGACCTGGTGTCCGGCGAGGACGCCTTCAAGCTGCACGACACCTACGGTTTCCCGATCGAGATGACGCTCGAGATGGCCGCCGACCAGGGTGTGAAGGTCGACGAGGCGAAGTTCCGCGAACTGATGGCCGAGCAGAAGAGCCGTGCCCGCGCCGATGCGCTGAAGAAGCGTCACAACGTGGATCTGTCCGTCTATGACGATTTCAAGAAGACCTTGGTCAAGCCGATCGACTTCCTCGGATACACCGACATGTCCGCGCGCGCCAAGGTTCTGGGCATCATGCAGGAAGGAAAGGGTTCCGTTCCCGCAGTCACAGGCCCGGCCAACATTGAGGTCATCCTCGATCGCACGCCGTTCTATGCGCAGGCAGGCGGCCAGCTCGCCGATCAAGGCGAGATTCTGTCCGATGACGGAGCGGTGCTCGAGGTCGATGACGTGCAGAAGCCGATCAAGGATCTCATCGTGCACCAGTGCCGTCTGACCGAAGGCACGCTGGTGGTCGGCGCCGAGGTCAACGCCAACATCGATCTTGACCGTCGTGGCGCCATCGCCCGCGCGCATACGGCCACCCACATGGTGCATAAGGCGCTGCGTGAGGAACTCGGCCCTCAGGCCACCCAGCGTGGTTCCGAGGATGCCCCTAACAGACTCCGCTTTGATTTCCAGTGGTCCAGCGCGCCAAGCAAGGACGCGATGAATGCCGTCGAAGCCCGCGTCAATGAGAAGCTTCGCGAGAACCTCGCCGTCACCACCAAGGAGATGAAGTTCGACGACGCCATCGCGCTCGGTGCCATGCACCTCTTCGGCGAGAAGTACGGCGATATCGTGCGTGTGGTCTCCATCGGCGAGGACGGTTGGAGCCGTGAGCTCTGTGGCGGTACCCATATCGATCACGTCGGAAAGATCGGCGCCATCAACATCATGTCCGAAGCTTCGATCGGCTCCGGTGTCCGCCGTGTGGACGCCGTCGTCGGCCAAGGCGCGTATGAGTTCAATGCGCGTGAGCATGCGCTGGTTTCCCAGCTTTCCGATATGGTCAACGCCCGTCCGGACGAGCTCGCCGACCGTGTGAACACGCTGCTTGCCAAGCTCAAGGAATCCGATCGTCGTCTTGCGGCCATGTACGAGTCCCAGCTTGCGGCCTCCGTCCCGACCTTGGTGGCTGACGCGAAGGCATCCCAGGCTCCGGTCAAGGTCGCCAAGAAGAACGTCGGTCATTTTGGTTCCTTCGACGCGTTGCGCAAGACCGTGCTCGATGTGCGTGGACAGCTCGGCGATGACGCGCCGGTCGTGGTGGCTCTTGCCGGTGTGAACGAGGACGGCAAGCCCATGGTCGCCGTGGCAACCAATGAGGCTGCTCGCAAGCAGGGCATCAAGGCCGGTGATCTGGTCCGTGGCGCCTCCAAGGTTCTTGGTGGCGGTGGCGGCGGCAAGCCGGACTTCGCACAGGGCGGCGGTGCGGACGCCACCAAGATCGACGAGGCTCTTGAGGCACTGGCGAACCAAGCCATGAAGGGCTGATCTTCCAAGCATGGTTTGGCTTGGAATCGATTTGGGTGATGCTCGGGTCGGGCTTGCGCTGTCCGACCCCGAGCTCACCCTCGCACACCCCATAGGTAACATTCAGGTCTATGGGGATTACTTCCACGCGTTGGATGAGGTCATCGACGTCATTGGGGACGAGTTGGTGGATCATGTGGTGATTGGTCTGCCGTTGCTGTTGAACGGCGAAGAGGGGAAGAGTGCCAAAAAGGCGAGGCGCTGGGCCGTCAATCTCGAAAAACGGCTGCATGCCGCCGTGGAGGACGAATCGTATTCGATAACGGATGTTCCTTCCATCGATTTGGTGGATGAACGTCTGACCACAGTTACCGCGCATCATCAGCTGTTCGATGCGCATGTCGGCGGTCGTAGGCATCGGCCGATGATCGACCAGCAGTCTGCGGTGGTGATTTTGCAGACGGCGCTTGATCGAAACCGCAGATGAGGACGAAAAACTAATGACCGAAGATTTGGATGAATACTTCTCCGACAACGCGGAATGGGTCGAGACATCAGGAGGCGCGTCCGCCGATCCCGAACCGTCTCAACCCCCGAAATCACGACGTGACATACGCAAACGACGGGAAATGCGTCGCCGTCGCCGCATGGTGACGGTTGTCGCGGTCATCTCCGTCATCGCGTTGATAGCTGGCATCGGGTTTTTCGGCGTGGGCATGATCAGACATCTCAAGGCGGCCACGGCTTCCGATACATCGCTCCAGATCGAGGATTACAAGGGGCCGGGAGACAAGGCCGTGACCTTCACCGTCAAAACCGGGCAGGCCACCGATCAGATCGCACGGAATCTGGTCAAGAAGGACATCGTCAAATCCGAATCCGCTTTCACTTCCGCGATTGCCGCGGCCAGCGCGACATTGTATCCGGGTGTGTATGCGTTGAAGACGCATATGAGGGCGGCCGATGTCGTTAAGATCCTCTCCGATCAGAGCAAAGCAGGCGGCTTCGCCGAAGTGAAGGCCGGCGAGAGGGTATCCGACGTCATCGCCAACGCCGCGAAAGCGTCCGGACAGGATGTCTCCGAATTCAAGGTGATCATCGATGGCGGAGGCAAGGGTATCCTTCCCGATGAGGCGAACGGAAAATTCGAAGGATGGCTTGAACCGGGCACATACGAGGTGCAGGGGAAATCGGCGGAGACGATCATCAAGGACATGGTGGACGCGCGCGTCGCCAAACTTGATGCTTTGAATGTCCCTGCCGGAAGCGAGCGGGAGCGCATCCTGATCATCGCATCCATCGCCGAATCCGAAGCCAACAACCCGGACGATTGCGGCAAGGTGGCACGTGTCATCCTCAACCGTATCGACCAGGATATGCCGTTGGGCATGGACAGCACCGTCGCATATGGCTTCGGTATCAACGGCAGCCAGCTGACGGACGAGCAGCTTCAAGATGGCAGCAATCCCTACAACACGCGTGTCAACAAGGGATTGACTCCGACGCCGATCAGCAATCCGGGTGATTCCGCGATCCAGGCCGCCATGAATCCTCCGGAAGGCAAATGGCTGTATTTCGTCACCACCAATCTCAAGACGGGAGAAACCAAATTCGTGGAGACCGAGGACGAATTCTGGAAGATCCGCGACGAATACAAGAACAATAACGAAAACGCCAACTGACGTTTCATATATTCATCAGTGGAACATGCTGATTATGACGGCGATAGTCCCGGCGATGACAATGACCGGGACGAACGGCGTTTTGCCGGCGAACTGAGTGTGCTTCTGCGGATCGAACCGTGTCCAAAAAGCCATCCAGAGCATGCCGATCACGGCGATCGCAAGCCACCAATACACCATGGCGAACAACCCGAACATGCCTACGGAAAGTCCGATCATCAATGTCGAGGTGACATCGCCGAACCCCAAAGCCCTCGGTTTGATGAGCGCGAGCGAGCCCTGCAACGCTGCGGACAGTACTGCGAACAGCAGCGCCTGCAGCACCAGAAACAGCGAATTGAAGGCAATCGCGTACGCAGTATCCGTGATGATCTGCGCCAGGCATCCGAAGGCGATCCAGGCGCGCGGGACACGGCGTGACCGGATGTCCTCGATGCTGACGGCCGTTCCACAGAGCAGACTCGGCAGGCAAATCATGTACCACATACCGTTAAGATAGTCCACGAATTGTATTTGGCAGAAAAAGGAGTTGGCATGTTGCGCTGGCAGACAGCAGGTGAATCGCACGGCGAAGCACTAGTCGCCATGATCGAGGGACTGCCTGCGGGCATCCACGTCACCACTGAGGACATCGTTGGCGCATTGGCGCGTCGTCGTCTTGGATATGGCCGTGGCGCACGTATGAAATTTGAGCAGGATAAAGTCCGCATGCTCACCGGTGTGCGGTTCGGCCAGACTATTGGTTCGCCGGTCGCCATCGAGATCGCCAATACCGAATGGCCGAAATGGACCGAGGTGATGAGCGCCGATCCGCTCGATCATGACATTCCGCGTGAGGGGCGCAACGCCCCATTGTCCCGCCCTCGGCCGGGACATGCTGATCTGACCGGCATGCGCAAGTATGGCTTCGATGACGCGCGCCCGGTGCTGGAACGTTCCAGCGCACGTGAGACCGCGTCGCGTGTGGCGCTGGGAGAAGTCGCCAAGCAGTTCCTCGAACAGTCGCTCGGCATCCGCACCGTCTCCCATGTGCTGTCGATCGGCGGCGCGGGCATCACCGATCCGCAGAACGCCGTGCTGCCGAAGCCGGAAGATCTTGACGCCTTGGATGCATCCCCGGTGCGCACTCTGGACAAGACGGCCGAACAGCAGATGATCGCCCGCATCGATGAGGCCAAGGAGAATGCCGACACATTGGGCGGTGTGATTGAGGTCGTGGTGTACGGCGTTCCGGCCGGAATCGGTACGTATGTCGAATCGGATCGTCGTTTGGATGCCGCGCTGGCCAGTGCCGTCATGGGTGTCCAAGCCATCAAGGGAGTGGAGATCGGCGACGGCTTCCTGGAGGCGATGCGCCCCGGATCGCAGGCGCATGACGAAATGGTGGTCGGTGAGGATGGGCGCATCACGCGTCTGAGCAATCGCGCGGGAGGCATCGAAGGTGGCATGTCCAATGGCCAACCGATTGTGGTGCGTGCCGCGATGAAGCCGATTCCATCCATTCCGAAGGCTTTGCGGACCGTCGATGTCACCACCGGCGAGTCTGCGCAAGCCATTAACCAGCGTTCCGACAGCACCGCCGTTCCGGCGGCCGCCGTCGTGGCCGAGGCCATGGTGCGTCTCACCATCGCGCAATACGTGTTGGAGAAGTTCGGTGGAGACAACATCGCCGAAACCAGACGCAACGCCGAATCCTATGTGGCGTCCTGGCCGGAGCATATGAGGTGACCGCCCCTATGTCCGGAATGCGCAGACCTGTCGCCGTCATCATCGGCATGATGGGCGCGGGCAAGACCCGTGTCGGCAAGGAGGTGGCGCAGATGATGCATCTGCCGTTCGCCGACGCCGATAATGAGATCGAACGGGACGCGGGGATGAAGATCCCCGAATACTTCGCGAAATACGGCGAACCGGAGTTCCGCAAGTTGGAAAGCGATGTCGTGCTTGACATGCTGGAGGACTTCGACGGCATCTTCTCCTTGGGAGGAGGGGCGCCGATGACGCCGTCCATCCGGCAGGGCCTCGCCGAATACATCGCGGACGGAGGCAAGGTCGTGTATCTGATGGCCGATCCGAAGGAGGCCATGGAACGCGCCAACCGCGGCGGCGGACGTCCGATGCTCGACGGAGACGCCAACGAACGGTGGAAGAAACTGTACAAGGAGCGCGACCCTGTGTTCAGGCAGGTGGCCAACGTGCATGTGCGCACCTATGGTCAGACCCCGCAAGTGGCCGCGAGAAAGCTGATGGAAATGATTGACCAGCGCATAGTTCATATCACGGGCGCCACCATCGAACCATACGATGTGCGCATCGGCGAGGGCGTGATGAGCCAGCTCGCGCAGGTGCTGGGGGACAAGCCCTCCAAAGTGGCGTTGATCCACACGCAGCCCGTGCAGCGGCATTCCGACCGTGCGCGCACGCTGCTCCGACAGGCGGGCTACGACGTGCATGACATCGTCATTCCCGATGCGGAAGCCGGCAAGACGGTCGAAGTGGCTAATGGTATCTGGCAGCGATTGGGGGAGGAAGGTTTCACCCGATCCGATGCGATCGTCGGGCTTGGCGGGGGAGCCGCCACGGATCTGGCTGGTTTCGTTGCAGCGACATGGATGAGAGGCATCCGTTACGTCAATTGCCCGACTTCCCTGTTGGCTATGGTCGACGCCTCCACCGGAGGCAAAACCGGTGTCAACACGCCGCAGGGCAAAAACCTCGTCGGCTCGTTCTATACGCCCGCGGGAGTGCTCGCAGACATGGGAACGCTTGCCTCGCTGCCGAACGACATCTTCATCGAGGGCCTGGGCGAGGTCGCCAAATCCGGATTCATCATGGATCCTGAGATCCTGCGCATCCTCGAGACCCATGCCGGCGAATTGCGTTCCTTCGACGGTGCGACGTTCCTCGATTCCGGGCTCAAGGACGTGCTGGCCGAACTCATCGAACATACCGTGGGCGTGAAGGCCTATCACGTATCCGCCGACCTCAAGGAGGCCGGGCTGCGCGAGTTCCTCAACTACGGTCACACGCTCGGCCATGCCATCGAGAAGCTGGAGCATTTCCGCTGGAGGCACGGCAACGCCGTTGCGGTTGGCTGCGTGTATGCGGCCGAACTGTCGCATCTGCTCGGCTACATCGACCAGGATCTGGTCGACTACCATCGTTCGCTGCTCGGCTCGCTCGGTTTGCCGACATCGTGGAACAACGGCAGCTGGGACGATGTGCTGGCGCTCATGCACCGCGACAAGAAGGCGCGCGGCAACAAGCTGCGTTTCGTCATCCTCGAATCGCTGGGCCATCCCATCCATCTTGAGAACCCGCCGGCGGATGCCGTCGAAGAGGCGTTCCGGCGCATCCAGCGATAGAACGTAGGCGCGTAAACGAACATAAAGGAAGCGAAATGACCAAAGTAGTGGTTGTCAACGGGCCGAATCTCGGCCGTCTTGGTGTACGCCAGCCCGACGTGTACGGCAAGCAGGATCTTGAGACCCTGCGCAGGATGTGCACCGAATGGGGCAAGGAACTGGGGCTTGACGTGGAGGTGCGCCAAAGCGATGACGAGGCCGAGATGATCCATTGGATGCATCAGGCCGCGGACGAGAAAACGCCGATCGTGATGAATCCGGCGGCTTTCACGCATTACTCCTATGGTTTGGCGGACGCCGCGCACATGGTGATCGACGAGGGACTGCCGCTTATGGAGGTGCACATCTCCAATCCGTCCGCGCGCGACGAGTTCCGCAAGCGTTCCGTGATTTCGCCGGTCGCCACCGGTACCATCACCGGTATGGGCTTTTTCGGGTACAAACTGGCTCTTGAGGCCGTCGCCCATTTGCTGAAGGAGCACTGAAGCCTCTTGTCTCTATGATGTGAAGCCGGATGCCGATACACGGCGTCCGGCTTTTTGTATGACGATTGTCCCTTGATAGGATACAGTGGGATTGCAAACGTATGCAGACCGCGAAAGCGGCATATGACGAAGAGGTCAGGGGAATATGGGCGCAGTCGCAAGGAAGATCACGCGTGTAGTCGCAGCGATGGCATGCATCGCGGTATCGGTCGGCATTTCCGCCGTCACATTGCATGTGCCGACACGTGAGGACGACGGAGGCCGCTTCGATCCCGCGCGATACCGTAGCGACGTGATCGTCACCATGTTCCAGACCAATTGGCGGTCCGTGGCTCGCGAATGCAATGAGGTGCTCGGTCCCGAGGGTGTGGGATATGTGCAGGTATCCCCTCCGCAGGAATCCATCCAAGGCTCGCAGTGGTGGACTAGCTACCAGCCTGTGAGCTACAGGCTCGATTCGAAGGAGGGCACCGAAGCCGAATTCAAGGATATGGTCCGTCAGTGCAAGGCGGCGGGCGTCGGCGTGATCGCGGACGCGGTCATCAACCACACCACCGGCGTCGACAAGACGAAGGGTACGGGCACTGCCGGAAGCGCCTACGGCAACAAAGGCGATTTCCCTGAAGCCGGATACGCCCCATCCGATTTCCATACGCCCTGCTCCATATGGACGTATCGTGACGCCGACAGCGTGTGGAACTGCCAGGTGTCCGGCCTGCAGGATCTTGACACGTCGAACGGACACGTACGCGATGTGTTGTCAGACTATTTCGTGAAGCTTCTCGACTATGGCGTCGCCGGATTCCGTGTGGATGCCGTCAAACACATTCCACCGAAGGACGTGTTGGCCATCAAGAGACTCGTGGCGAAGAAATCCGGACGCTCCATGGATGACATCTGGTGGATGCAGGAGGTGATCGGAGATAATTCCGAAGCCACCGAAATCCAACCGAAGAATTATCTCAAAACCGGACAGGTAAACGAATTCCAATACGCCTATCGCCTGAAATCCATGTTCTCCAATTCATTGGCCGGTGGAAACCTGCCGATCGAAGACATTCCGCAGAACATCACCTCCAGCGGCAAAGCCAGCGTGTTCGTGACGAACTGGGACACCGAGCGCAATGGCATGACGCTCACCTACAAGGATGGCGATGCCTACCATTTGGCGAACGCGTTCATGCTGGCCTACCCGTATGGCACCCCCAACGTGTTTTCCGGCTACGAATTCCATGACGCTGACTCCGGTGCGCCGGACGCCACGAAGACCAAGGTGCCGGACGCCGACTGCTCGGAAGACTCTGGTTGGAGCTGCACCGACCGTTGGACGGACGTGCGCGGCATGATCGGCTGGCATAATGTCGCGGGTGACGCGCCTCTTGCCGATTGGCAGGATGACGGCGACAATGTGATCGCCTTCGGACGTGGCTCCCGCGCGTTCATCTCCATCAACAATGACATGCACGCCCACACGATCACCTACCACACATCGATGCCGGCAGGAGAGTATTGCGATGTCTATGGTTCCGCCGATTGTTCCGGCGCCGTGCGCGTGCGTTGGAACGGCGACGTCACGTTGACGGTGCCCGCCGGCGGCGCGGTGGCCTTCCATGTCGCCGCCACGCCTCGCAGTATGCGATGATGGGTGCAATCGTTTGCTTTTTGATGCTGTTTTTGCAAGCGATTTCTGCTTGAATTGCAAACTAGGGGGTGACGTTTGCAGAAACGGTTTGCAGTGTGGAAGATGAAAGATCGACTTATTCCAATGGGTCACGCTGTTTCATTGACATGTGCAGAAATCGTCATATAGCATATGACGATTCGGAGTGTGAACGTATGCATATTCATCGTCGAGTATATTCTGAATTATCCGCGTGGATGCAGATGACCATGGCGCATACGTTGCCGGTCGCGGCGCCTGCCATGGGCGTTTGAACCGGCCTCATAGATGAGAACGGAGAACGATGGTCGTTCAAACAAACCGTCCATTAGGCCGTGTGGTGGCGATGGGCGTCACCGCGGCCATGGCGTGCGCTTCGTTGGTCGCGGCACCGATCGTGGCCCAGGCGCAATCCAAAACGCAGGCCAATCAACAGAAAGATGTCCAGGTGATTGCGTTCCAGCAGACGTGGAACACCATCGCCAAGGAATGCACCAACACCTATGGTCCGGAAGGTGTGGCCTATGTGGAGGTCTCGCCTCCGCAGGAATCCATCCAAGGCACGCAGTGGTGGACCAGCTACCAGCCTGTGAGCTACAAGCTCGACTCCAAGCTGGGCACGGAAGCCGAATTCAAGAACATGGTTCAGCAGTGCTCCGCGGCAGGCGTGGGCATCATCGCCGACGTGGTGCTCAACCAGACCACCGGCGCCGACGTGGCCGCCGGAGACCAGAAGGGCGTGGCCGGCAGCGAATACAACGGCTCCACCGGCAGCTACCCGGGCTTCGCCTCCAAGCAGTACCCGGACGGCATCACCGCCGCCGACTTCCACAGCTGCACCAAGAACATCTCCGACTACACCAATCAGAAGGAAGTTCAGGAATGCCGCCTGAGCTCCATGTGGGACTTCAACTCCGAAAGCGAGAAGGTGCAGGACATCCAGTCCGACTACCTAGCCTCGCTGTGGAACGCCGGCGTGCGCGGCTTCCGCATGGATGCCGTCAAGCACATCCACACTGACAGCATGAAGGCCATCAAGGAGAAGTTCGCCAAGAAAATCGGCAAGAACGCCAACGACATCTACTGGATTCAGGAGGTCATCGGCAACGCCTCCGAGGCCGCGGGCATCCAGCCGAGCAACTACGTGCAGAACGGCACCGTGACCGAATTCGGCTTCAAATCCGAGATGAACCAGACCTTCAAGGACAAGATCGCCAACCTCAAGGGGCTGAGCGATCGCCTGAGCAAGGATCTCTCCTCCGATGACGCCAACGTGTTCGTCACCAACTGGGACACCGCCCGCAACGAGGGTGCGCTGACCTACAAGGACGGCGCCAAGTACCAGCTGGCCAACGCGTTCATGCTGGCCTACGACTACGGCACCCCGCGCCTGCTCTCCGACTACAAGTGGGACGTCAACGACAACGGTGCACCCGGAGCGACCGTGACCTCCGTGCCCGACGTGGATATGGACAAGGCATGCTCCACCAACGATTCCGATTGGAACTGCGAGCAGCGCTGGACCTCCACCCGCGGCATGATCGCCTTCCGCAACTATGTCAACGGCACCAAGGTCGCCGATTGGCAGGATGACGGCGGCGACAACATCGCCTTCTCCCGCGGAGCCAAGGGCTTCATCGCCATCAACAACGGCAAGAAGGACAAGGACGCCTCCTACACGACATCTCTCGCCGACGGCGAATACTGCAACGTGTACGCCACCATGGACTGCTCCAAGACCGTGACCGTCAAGGGTGGCAAGGTCGAGACCACGGTGCCGGCGCACTCCGCCATCGCCCTGTATGCCGGTGCTACCAAGGCCTCGCACCCCGCAGCCTCCGCCGCTACCGATCCGTCCGATCCCGACGTGAACCAGGAAGAGGATGACGCCCTGCCCGACGACAGAAGCGTCACCATCTACTACAAGCCCGCGAACGCCGAATGGAAGACCCCGAAGGTCCATTACGGCCTCGGCAACGATTGGGAGCAGCCGGAAGCCGACATGACCCTCGACGCGCAGGGTTACTACACCGCCACCATCAACACCAAGGGCAAGGCGATCGACTTCGTGTTCCACGACAAGGACACCGATGGTTGGGAGAACCCGAAGGGCGGCGGCAACTACCATGCCAACGTCGGCATCACCCATGTGGGCGTGAGCGATCAGGCCGCAACCGTCGGCAATCCCGAATCCATCGGCGCCAAGACCCGTCTCGTCGTGCACTACAAGCCCTCCAGCGCCTCGGACAACCGCGGCGTGTACGTGTGGGGCACCGATGTGAACGGCGGCAACATGGACGCCAAGCACCACGCTTTCACCGGCACTGACTGCTGGGGCAAGGTCGCCGTGCTCAATTTCGACGGCAAGTACGACAAGTTCGGCTTCCTCGTCACCACCAGCGATTGGAACAAGTACGGCGCCGACCGTAGCGTCACCGTGAGCGCCGACGGCACCGCCGAGGTGTGGATCGACGGCACCAAGTACCCGGACCAGGGCGAGGCGACCACTGTCGAGACGCTTGATTCGGCACCGGCCGATTACGCCTGCAAGGCCAACACCGTCAAGGTGAAGGTGCACTACAACCGAGACGACGGCCTGTACTACAACGCCGAGGACACCAGCACCACTGTGCCGCAGTGGGATATCTGGACCTGGGCATCCAATTGGAACGGCGGTGCCGCCACCTTCACCACCCATGACGATTGGGGCGAGATCGCGGAGTACTCCTTCACCAACTACACCTACTACAACAACGACGGCGCTTCCGATATCGGCATGCTGCGCCGTTACGGTAAGGACGCGTGGAAGGCCAAGGACCCGGACGACGCCGATCACAGGATCCCGTCCAACGCGCTCGTGTTCGACGCCGACGGCAACGCCTCCGCCGAAGTGTGGCTGCTCGGCGGCGACGCCACGGTGTATACCTCCCGTCCGTCCCTCGGCGCGACCATGAAGTCCGCCGAGATCTCCGGCACCAACCAGCTGTCCGCCAAGCTCTCCAAGAAGGTCTCCACGGATGACCTGAAAGGCAAGGTCACCGTCACGGACGCCGACGGCAAAGCCGTCGATGTCAAGAGTCTCAAGGCCGACGGCACCAAGGTGATCATCACCGCCGACAAGGATCTGGACGTTCGCGGCAAGTACACCGTCGAGATCAAGGGCTTCGGCTCCCAGAACGCCATCGCCGGTTCGGTGGTCCGCACGGATGCCTTCGACAAGAAGTATGCCTACAGCGGCGAGGATCTGGGCGCCACATTCGCCAAGAAGCAGACCGGCTTCAAGGTGTGGGCCCCGACCGCCACCAAGGTCGAACTCGTCACCTACAAGTCCGCCGACCCGAATGCCGAGATCGATCAGACCATCGACATGACCAGTGAAAGCAAGGGCGTGTGGAGCGCCACGGTGAAGAAGCTCGCCTCCGGCACCGCGTACTCCTACAGGCTCACCTTCGCCGACGGCACGGTGAACACCTCGGCCGATCCGTACGCCACCGCGGCCGTCGCCAATGGCGAGCGCTCCGTGGTGCTCTCCAAGAAGGCCATGGGCAAGGCGGGCAAGCGCATGCCGGCCTTCGGCAAGACCACCGACGCCTCCATCGCCGAGATGAACATCCGCGACTTCTCCATCAACCCGGCCTCCGGCATCTCCGCCGACAAGCAGGGCAAGTACCTGGGCGTGGTCGAATCCGGCACGAAGACCGCCAAGGGTGCGACCTCCGGCCTCGACTATCTCAAGTCGCTGGGCGTCACCCACGTGCAGATCATGCCGATGTACGACTACGGTTCCGTCAACGAGACCGGCGACCTGAGCTACAACGCCCAGGGTGCGCAGAACTGGGGCTACGACCCGGAGAACTACAATGTGCCGGAAGGCTCGTATTCCTCCGATCCGAGCAACCCGAGCTCCCGCGTCACCGAGATGAAGCAGATGGTCAAGGGCCTGCATAAGAACAACATCCGCGTCATCATGGATGTGGTGTACAACCACGTCTACAATGCCGCGAACCATTCGTTCAACAAGACGGTCCCGGGCTACTACTTCCGCTATGACGACAACGGTTCGCTCGTCAACGACTCCGGTTGCGGCAACGACACCGCCTCCGAACGTGCGATGATGCGCAAGTACATCGTCGACTCGGTGACCTACTGGGCGAAGAACTACAACATCGACGGCTTCCGATTCGACCTCATGGGTCTGATCGACACCAAGACGATGCAGGAGGTTCGTGCTGCCCTCGACAAGATCGATCCGTCCATCATCGTGCTCGGCGAAGGCTGGGACATGAACTCCACGATGGACAAGAGCGAGATGACCATCCAGCCAAACGCCTACCAGGTCGCTTCGGACGGCACCAACAACGGCATCGCGTTCTTCAACGACTCGATCCGCGACGGCCTCAAGGGTTCCGTGTTCTCCGACACCGACACCGGTTTCGTCTCCGGCAAGGCCGATCAGGAAAGCCTCATCGCCCACAACGTGCTCGGCTGCCAGTACGACGCCGACGCCTCCACCACCTGCTGGAACGGCAATGCGCAGGACCACTACGCGGATGCCGGTCAGGTGGTGAACTACGCCGAGATCCACGACAACATGACCCTGTACGACAAGCTCAGGAAGTCCGTGCCCACGGATGACGAGGCCACCACCGAGGCGCGCGCCAAGCTCGCCGATTCCGTGGTCTACCTGTCCGAAGGCATCCCGGCCATCCAGCTGGGCCAGGAGTTCCTGCGCACCAAGGGCGGCAACGGCGACAGCTATAACGCCGGTGACGAGGTGAACGCCATCGACTGGGATCGCACCACGCAGTATGCGGGCTCCGTCGACTACGTCAGGGGCCTGATCAAGCTGCGCAACAGGATCGCTGCCCTCCGCCAGACCAGCTACAGCGACATCAACGCCAGCGTGACCATGCTCAAGTCCGCCAACGGTGTTGTGGCCTATCAGGCGAAGGACTCCAGCGGCACCTACGTGGTGATCTTCAACGCCAACAACGATGTCGCCGCCATCGATGGCGTCGAGGCCGGCAAGTACGAGGTGCTCGCCGCAAACGGCACCGTGTACGGCGACGACGACGTCAAGAGCGTCACCGTCCGCAAGGGCTCCGCATACACCGCTGGCGCACTGTCCGCCACCGTGCTCAAGGTCGCCTCCGCCGACGACGTCGTTCCCGTGATTAGCGGTGTGAACGAGTCGACGACCATCACCGTCGGTTCCAAGTTCGATCCGATGGCGGGCGTCTCCGCCACCGACGACATCGACGGCGATCTGACCGACAAGATCAAGGTCGAGGGCACCGTGGACGCCAATAAGGTCGGTGACTACAAGCTGGTCTACTCCGTGACCAACTCCCGTGGCAAGACCACGACCTTCACCCGCACGGTGCACGTCCAGAAGCAGGCCGTCACCCCGGCCGCCGATAAGAACAATGGCAAGATCAACGGCAAGGCCGACAATACAAAGGAAGACGCGGAGAAAAGCGCGGCGCAGAGCCCGGCAACAGGCTCCAACGTCGCCGGAATCGCCTTGGCCGTCATGGTGCTCGCCGTTGCGGCGGGCGTGTTGATCGTCCTCCGCAGGAAGGAGGCCGGCGACCGATAAAATCGCAATCGTCTGACTGTATTTCCTGAATTTCCGAAAGGCGGGACCGCGGAGCAATGCGGTCCCGCCTTTTCGTATCACGATGGAACACGCCGCGTCTTGCGCCGCTGATAGACTGAAGTTCCATGGTTAGAAGACAACATGGCAATTCTCAAGAACACGTCACCAAGCATATTTTCGTCACTGGCGGCGTTGTCTCCTCTCTCGGCAAAGGCCTGACCGCCTCCTCCCTCGGCCGACTGCTTCGTAGCCGCGGCATCAGGGTTTTGCAGCAGAAGCTCGACCCGTACATCAATGTGGATCCGGGTACGATGAACCCCTTCCAACATGGTGAGGTCTATGTCACCGAGGACGGCGCCGAAACCGATCTCGATATCGGCCACTATGAGCGTTTCCTCGACGTCTACCTGAGCCAGAAGGCCAACGTCACCACCGGCCAGATCTATCAGGAAGTGCTGCGCAAGGAACGCGCCGGCGAATACCTCGGCCAGTGCGTGCAGGTCATCCCGCACATCACCAACGAGATCAAGTCCCGTATGCGCGCCCAGGCGTCGGACGACGTCGACGTGATCATCACCGAAATCGGCGGCACGGTCGGCGACATCGAATCCCAACCGTTCTTGGAGGCCGCACGCGAGGTCCGCCGCGATCTGGGCGCCGAGAACTGCATGTTCGTGCACGTCTCCCTGGTGCCGTACATTGCCGCCGCCCACGAGCTCAAGACCAAGCCGACTCAGCACTCCGTCATGATGCTGCGCCAGCTCGGCATCTCCCCGGACGCCTTGGTCCTGCGCTCCGACCGCCCGCTGAACCAGTCCATCAAGGACAAGATCTCCCTGATGTGCGATGTGGATTCCGAAGGCGTGGTCAACTGCGTGGACGCCCCGAGCATCTACGACGTGCCGAAGATCCTGTTCAACGAAGGCCTTGACGCCTACGTGGTCCGCGAGCTCGGCCTGCCGTTCCATGACGTCGATTGGGACGAATGGGAGGATCTGCTGGAGCGCGTGCACCATCCGAAGCACGAGGTCAACGTGGCGATCGTCGGCAAGTACATCGACCTGCCGGACGCCTACCTGTCCGTCACCGAAGCCATCAAGGCCGGCGGCTTCGCCAACTGGGCCAAGGTCAACGTCAAGTGGGTGGCCGCCGACAAGTGTGCGACCGAGGAAGGCGCGGCCGCCGCACTCGACCAGGTCGACGGCATCGTGATTCCGGGCGGCTTCGGCATCCGTGGCATCGACGGCAAGATCGGTGCGTTGCGTTATGCCCGCGAGAACAAGCTGCCGGCGCTCGGCCTGTGCCTTGGACTGCAATCCATGGTCATCGAATACGCTCGTGACGTGCTCGGCATCACGGACGCGAATTCCTCCGAATTCGATCCGGACTGTGCCAACCCGGTCATCGCCACCATGGAGGAGCAGAAGGATATCGTCGCAGGCAAGGGCGATATGGGGCACACCATGCGCCTCGGCTCCTATCCGGCGGAACTGGAGGAAGGCTCCATCGTCGCGGAGCTGTACGGCACCACGCATGTCACCGAACGCCATCGCCACCGCTATGAGGTGAACGTGGCCTACAAGGACCGTCTGCGTGAAGGCGGTCTGGTCATCTCCGGTCAAAGCCCTGACGGCGAGCTCACCGAATTCGTCGAGCTGCCTCGCGAGGTTCACCCGTTCTATGTGGCCACCCAGGCGCATCCGGAGTTCAAATCCCGTCCGACCAAGCCGCATCCGCTGTTCGCAGGTCTGGTCAAGGCCGCTCTGGATCACCAGCAGGCGCGCTGAATCGATGGGTGAGTGAATCGGATGATGGTCCGATTCGACATTGCATGGCCATGTATTCCGATGAATTCATGGCCATGTTGCATAATGGGTATTTGTTTGGGGGTCATGAGTCCCTCCAAGGAATAACGACGGGAAACCCACGGAGAGGTTTGTTTGAGATTGGCTGATATGAACGTTCCAGATGATGATTGGCAGAAAATCGTCTTTCCTGAGACGGATACGTCTTCGGGACCTGTCCAGAATTCCGATATGGGACTCCATATCGCGCAGGTCGCCGATCCTGTCGATGATGGACGGGAACCGGCGCTCGCCAAGAAGGGACATGGCCTGCTGTGGCTGTGGATTGTTCTGGCGGTGCTTGTGCTGCTTGGCGCCGTCGCGGGTGGCGGTTATTGGTTTTACCAGTCCCACGCGCTGCCGGGGGTGAAGTTGTGGGGACATTCCATGACTGGCAAGACGCAGCAGCAGATCGCCGACAAGATCGCCGATGAGGCCGACTCCATCACCATTCCGATTTCATATAACGGGACCACGAAGAAGGTCGGCTTGAAGGATCTTGGACTGACCGTTGATTCGAAGGCCGTGGCCCAGGAAGTGTTCAACGCCAAAAGGGATGATTCGCCCATTGGCAGGTACATGTTCTGGAATCATAAGGATGTGACCTCCAAGGCGTTCGCCTCCCAGAAGGCCGACGCCCATGTCGTGGGCAATCTGTTCGGTGTCGAGTCGACTTCGGCGGTCGATGCCGGATTGAAACTCAACGATGCCGGTGACGCGTTCGACGTTGTCCCGAGCCAGGAAGGCGTTGGCATCGATGTCTCCGGAGTGGTCGAGGAAGCCGAAAAGGCCGTCGAGTCTCTTGGCAAGGAATCGCCTTCCACGGTGAAGGTCGAATATCGGCAGACGGAGCCTGCCGTCACCGATGACGAAGCCCAAACTGCCAAGACCGTAGCGGATGCGCTAATCGCGAATCCAGTCGCCGTCAAGATCGGCGATCATGCGGTGGCCTCGTTCGACGCCGCGTCCATCGCATCCTCCATGAGTGTCTCCGCGGATGATGGAGCCAGGCTGCCGGACGGACAATTCCGCAAGGGAGTGTTGGTGTTCGACGGATCCAAGCTCCAGCAGTACTATGACGGATCCATCAAGCCGAACTTCCATGCCGACCGTGTCGATGGCGATGTGATCGTCAACAGTGTTGGCGATGTGCTGCAGACCAACAAGGAAGGCCATGATGGCGTGACCGTCGCCGATGGAGGCGATGCCAACGTCGGCGTGGATGCCGCCAAGGCGTTGGCCGACGGTGGCAATTCCGTCTCCATCCAAGGCACCTGCGATCCTCAGAATCCGAAGAAGACCACGCGCACCGTTGTCGTCAGCCTTTCGCAGCACACCGTGACGGCCATCGAAAACGGTCAGACCCTGCGCGTCATGCACATGTCCGCAGGCCAAGGCAACAACTATCAGACCGGTCAATGCCAGCCCAGCGGAGATCTGTGCACGCCGACGCACT
Organism: Bifidobacterium ruminantium DSM 6489; assembly: GCF_000770925.1. Classification (GTDB taxonomy): domain Bacteria; phylum Actinomycetota; class Actinomycetes; order Actinomycetales; family Bifidobacteriaceae; genus Bifidobacterium; species Bifidobacterium ruminantium. The sequence continues at coordinate 128,636 of NZ_JDTK01000004.1, forward strand.
GCGATGCGAACGCATATGACAATTGCACCCCTGATGGAGATTTCAAGATCTGGCTCAAATACCAATCGCAGGACATGAGCGGTAATCTCGCTCTTTCCAACGGTCAGCAGGAGAACTGGAACGTCAAGGGCGTCGGCTTTGTGAACTACTTCTCCAAGACGGGATGCGCGATCCATCGGATCGCCACGCAAAGCGCATACAACGATTCGGACATCCAGGCCATGGGGCGGAACACCTCCCACGGGTGCGTGGGTATCGGTTGGGACCAGGCGGAATGGTTCTACAACTGGTGTCTGATGGGCACCACGGTGCATGTCCAGGCCTGACGGAATGACTGGTTCCGCATGGGGCGGGGAGCCGACACAGGTTCCCCGCCTTTTTCCGATGTGTTAGATGAATCACTGCCGAATTTCGAATAAGGCCTAGTGTTTCACCATGTGTTCTGTTAGTTTGTCATAGGTACCAATGATTGAATGGAGGCAGCGTACGGTGGCAGAGAACCAAGCGTCCAACGCCGCGGCCGACGTGGAGATGAGCCAGTATGTGGCTGATCGCACGCGCGTGAACGAAGACAAAATCAAGCAGGATGACGAGATTATCGAGCAATTCGGTGACTACTCCTACGGCTGGCATGATACGGATTTCGCCGGTGAGGCGGCGAAAAAGGGCATCGACGAGAACGTCGTGCGTGCCATTTCGGCCGACAAGCATGAACCGGAATGGATGCTGGAAAAACGATTGGAAGGGTATCGCGATTTCATCAATCGTCCGATGCCGCAGTGGGGCGTCGATCTGAAGGATTTCGACGCCGACGATTTCAAGTACTATGTCAAACCGATTGACAAGCAGGCCACCACATGGGAGGAGCTGCCTGACGAAATCCGTTCCACCTATGACAAGCTCGGCATTCCTGAAGCTGAGAAAAGCAGATTGGTTTCCGGTGTCGCCGCGCAGTACGAGTCCGAGGTCATCTACAATTCGATCCAGAAGGATCTTGAGGAGCAGGGCGTCATCTTCGTCGACACCGACACCGCCGTACAGAAGTATCCGGATCTTGTGAGGAAGTATTTCGGCAAGTGCATTCCGAGCAACGACAACAAGTTCTCGGCATTGAACACCGCCGCATGGTCGGGCGGCTCCTTCGTGTACGTGCCGAAGGGTGTGCACGTGGATATCCCGCTGCAGGCCTACTTCCGCATCAACACGCCGAATATGGGCCAGTTCGAGCGCACGCTGATCATCGCGGATGAGGGATCCTACGTGCATTACGTGGAAGGCTGCACGGCACCAATCTACTCCACCGATTCCCTGCATTCCGGTGTTGTGGAGATCTTTGTCGAACCGCATGCCCGTGTGCGCTACACCACTGTGCAGAACTGGTCGAACAACGTCTACAATCTGGTGACGCAGCGCGCCTATGTGCGCGAGGGCGGCACCATGGAATGGGTCGACGGCAACATCGGCTCGAAAGCCACCATGAAGTATCCGGCGTGCATACTCGCGGAACCATATGCGAAGGCCAGCACCATGTCCTTGGGCTTTGCAGGCAAGGGGCAGTACCAGGATACGGGCGCGAAGATGATCCATCTCGCTCCGCACACCAGCTCCACCATCGTGGCCAAGTCGATTTCCCGTGGCGGCGGACGTTCTGCGTACCGAGGGCTCGTCAAAATCGTCAAAGGGGCTGAAGGTTCATCCAATTCAACGGTTTGCGACGCATTGCTTGTTGACGAGTTCAGCCGTTCCGACACGTATCCGCATGTGGATGTGCGCGAGGATGACGTCTCCATGGCGCATGAGGCCACCGTCTCCAAGGTCTCCGAGGATCAGCTGTTCTATCTGATGAGCCGTGGTCTGTCCGAGGAGGAGGCCATGGGCATGATCGTGCGAGGCTTCGTCGAACCGATCAGCCGTGAGCTGCCGATGGAATACGCGCTCGAATTGAACCGTTTGGTGGAATTGCAGATGGAAGGATCGGTGGGCTGATCACCATGGCACAAACTCAGGAAATCAATATCCCCGTCGCGGATCCGTCCGATCCGTACGCGAACCCGGCGGCCATGCCGTCGTCCGCGGATCGCGCGCCGCGCTCCTTCGATGTGGGCGCGTTCGCCAAGCCGGATCGCAGGCAGGAGGATTGGCGGTACACTCCGGTGGAACGCATCGAGGAGTTCTTCGATACGTTCGAACCATCCGATGAGACGCAGGTAACCGTTTCCATGATCGATGGTTCGCCCTTTGCCGATGGCGTCAGCTATGTCGAAGGCAAAGTGGGGGATGCCGGAACGGGCATCGTCTCCAAACCGAACGACCGCGTGTCCGTCATCGAGTGGAATGCGGGTCGACGGGCCGGCATTCTGCACATCGATGGCGAGATCGGCCAGCCGGTGCTCGTCAAGGTGCATGGCGCGGGCATGGATCTTGACGCATTCCACCTGTCGATCATCGCTTCGGACCGCGCCCATGCCGACGTGGTCGTGGAGCACGATGGAGACGCACGTCTCGCGGAGGGTGTGGAAATCGAAACCGGCAAGGATTCGCATGTCTCCACAACCTTCATCCAGGAATGGGGCAAGGCATCCAAGCATGTCGGCAATCAGCGCATCCATGTCGGAAAGGGAGCCTCCCTGCGTCACTCGGTGGTGACGCTTGGCGGCGATGTGGTGCGTATCCGCATGGATCAGGACTTCGGCGGCGAACAGGGAGAGCTCAACATGCTCGGCATCTACTTCGTCGATCCGGGCGAGCACATCGAGCATCGCACTATGGTGGTGCACAACCATCCCGAATGCAAGAGCCGTGTGGTCTACAAGGGCGCGCTTGACGGCAAAGGCGCGCATTCCACGTGGGTCGGCAACGCGTTGATCGAGCCGACAGCTCCAGGCACCGACTCGTATGAGCTCAACCGCAATCTGGTGCTCACCCCGGGTGCCATCGCCGATTCCGAACCGAATCTGGAAATCGAGAACGGCAATATCGTCGGTGCCGGACATGCGTCCTCCGTTGGACGGTTCGATGATGAGGAACTGTTCTATCTCGAATCGCGCGGCATTCCGGAGACTGAGGCCCGCAAGCTCGTGGTGCGTGGCTTCTTTGGCGAACTCGTCGAGGAAATCGGCATTCCGGCGATTGCCGAACACCTCATGGCCGTCATCGACAAACGCCTGGCACGTGGCGAGAACGACGCGATCGCACAGGTTTTGGAAGAGAAATAAACGTCAGGAGCAAATACCATGTCAACCCTTGAAATCAAAGACCTATACGCACACGTCGAAACCAAGGACGGCATCAAGCCGATCCTCAAAGGCGTGAACCTGACCGTGAATTCCGGCGAGACCCATGCCATCATGGGACCCAATGGCTCCGGCAAATCTACATTGGCATATACGCTGGCCGGACATCCCAAGTACATCGTTGATTCCGGACAGGTACTGCTCGACGGTGAGGACATCCTCAAGATGACTCCGGACGAGCGCGCCAAGGCGGGCATATTCCTGGCCATGCAGTACCCGGTCGAAGTGCCGGGCGTGTCCATGACCAACTTCCTGCGCACCGCCAAAACCGAAGTGGACGGCAAGGCGCCGGCCATCCGTACGTGGACGAAGGAACTGTCCGAAGCCATGAAGCGGCTCAAGATGGATCCGAAGTTCGCCACCCGCTCCGTGAACGAAGGGTTCTCCGGCGGCGAGAAGAAGCGTGCCGAGGTTCTGCAGCTGGAGCTGCTCAAGCCGAAGTTCGCCATTCTCGACGAGACCGACTCCGGCCTTGACGTCGACGCGCTGCGCATCGTCTCCGAAGGTGTGAACCGTGCCAAGGAGGCCAATCAGTTCGGCATCCTCATGGTCACGCACTACACCCGTATCCTGCGCTACATCAAGCCGGACATCGTGCATGTGTTCGCCGATGGGCATTTCATCAAGACTGGCGGTCCCGAACTCGCCGACGAGCTTGAGGAAACCGGTTATGACGCGTACCTGCCGGAAGGCTCCGATTCGGAAAGCGCATTGGCATGACCGATTTCGCAGCGATCCGCAGCCAATTTCCGATTCTCGATCAGGAGATCCACGGTCATCCGCTGGTGTATCTGGATTCTGCGGCGACCTCGCAGAAGCCGCAATGCGTGATTGACGCCGAGGCGGAGTTCTACCGCACCATCAACGCCGGTGTGCATCGTGGCGCCCATGAGCTTGCTGCGCGCAGCACCATGGCGTTCGAGCAGGCCCGCGCCAAAGTCGCCAAGCTGGTCGGCGCAAATTCGGCGGAGGGTGAAGAGGAGATCGTCGTCACCTCCGGCGCCACCGCAGGACTGAACCTGTTGGCCACCGCATTCGGCAACGCGTCGCTTGGACGTGGGGGAGAGACCGCCAAGCGTTTCGCGTTGAAACCGGGCGATGAGATCGTCGTCACCAAGGCGGAACACCATTCCGTGCTGCTGCCGTTCCAGGAACTCGCCATGCGCACCGGCGCCACGCTCAAATGGATCGATCTGGATGATGAGGGCCGCGTCCGTTCCGACACCGCCGATGAGGTGATCACCGACCGTACGAAGATCGTCGCTGTGACGCATGTGGGCAACACCACAGGTGCGATTACTGACATCGCTCCGATCGTGCGGCGTGCCCACGAGGTCGGCGCGGTGTTCGTGCTTGACGCATGCCAGTCCGTGCCGCATCTCAAAGTCGATTTCCATGCCATGGACGTCGATTTCGCCGCGTGGAGTGCCCATAAGATGTACGGTCCGACCGGCGTGGGCTTCCTGTACGGCAAGCGCGACATGCTTGAGGCGCTGCCTCCGGCGAATTTCGGCGGATCCATGGTGGAGCTGGCGTGGATGGACAAGGAGGCACAGTACATGGAGCCTCCGGCGCGCTTCGAAGCAGGCACACAACCGGTGGCGCAGGTCGTGGCGGCCGGCGTCGCCGCCGAATGGCTGATGAACATCGGCATGGAGAATCTTGAAGCGCATGAGCGAACCATCACCGACGAGCTGCTCAAGATGGGAGACATCGAGGGAATCCGTATCCTCGGACCCCGCTCCAACGAGAACCGCATCGGTACCGTCGCGTTCGAAGTCGAAGGCGTGCATCCGCACGACGTCGGCCAGTTCATCGACGCGCAGGGAATCGCCATCCGCGTCGGCCACCATTGTGCACAGCCCGTGCATCGTCATTTCGGCGTGTATGCCTCCAACCGCGCGTCCAGCGGCATCTACAATTCGGTCGAAGACGCGCAGGCCCTCATCGAGGCGCTTGGCAAGGTCCGTCCGTTCTTTGAGGTCAGGTGACGAATATGAGTGATTTCGAGATGTCCGGCGGCGATCTTGAGCAGATGTACCAGGAAGTCATTCTTGAGGCCGCGAGAAACCCGCATGGCAAGGAGCATTTCGCTCCCGATCTGGCTTCCGAAGAGTCCTCGCAAGGCGCCGAGACCACGGTGCGTGCCAATCATGAATACTGCACGCCGGGCGAATCGCACCAATTCAACCCGACCTGCGGAGATGAGGCCACCGTGCACGCGGAGGTCTCCGATGCCGAACCGAGCACCATCGAACGGCTTGTGTGGGACGGCCACGGATGCTCCATCTCCCAGGCCAGCCTGTCCGTGATGGTGGATCTCGTCGAAGGAAAGACGGTGGACGAGGCCATGAAGCTCGCCGACACCTTCCATAAGCTCATGGAGTCCAGAGGCAAGGGATTGAATGATGAGCAGGCCGAGGATGCCTTGGATGACGGCATCGTCTTCCAGGGAGTCTCCCAATATCCGATGCGCATCAAATGCGCGTTGCTCGGCTGGGAAGGCATGAAGGACGCCGTCGCCAAGGCGTTGACGGCCAAAGAGAAGTGAATCCGGTTCGTCGGCCGGGAAACACCGGTGACAAACCCGATGCGACATACTACCCTTGCTCAACAGCAGCATCCATCAAGAGTCTGGAGTGATAATGAGCGATACCCTGGTACCCGAACCGCAGGCGTCGGTCTTCGATTCCGTTGCCAAGGCCTTGGGCGACGATGAGGACGCGGCTCGTCGAGTCATGCTCAATCCGAATCTGGCCAAAGGATTCAAGAACGGGAAGCCGGTGGAAACCGGTACTGAAAACGGCAAACAGGATGATGCATGCGGCTGCGGTGACCATGCCGGCGCATGCGCGTGCTCCGAGTCGCAGGAAGATGACATTCCCCTGAAGGCCGTCGATGACATCGGGCGAGCCACGGCAGCCGACGTGAAGGAGGCTCTCCATCAGGTCATCGATCCGGAGCTTGGCATCGACGTTATCGACCTTGGTTTGGTCTACGGCATTGAGATTGACGAGTTGGGACGCGCCATCATCACGATGACGCTCACCACTCCCGCATGTCCGCTGACCGATCTGATCGAGGACGAATGTGCCAGCACCCTCGCCGGTCTCGTCGAGGAATTCCGTATTGATTGGACATGGCAACCGCGTTGGACCATGGACAAGATCACTCCGGAAGGGCGTGACCAGCTTGCCGCGCTTGGATTCAATTTCGATAATCTGCCGAAATACTGACGGTTGTTATCCGTATCACGGTTCGGCCGGCACGATGCGGTTTTGACGTTTCACATATGGAAGGGCGCACCTCCCTTGTTGGGAGGTGCGCCCTTCCATATGCCTTTCGTGTCAGTCGTCGACCACGGTGCCCTTCGGTACCACAGTGATGCCCTCGGGCGTGACGGTGAAGCCACGAGCCAAATCATGCTCGGTGTCGATGCCGACCGTGGAATTCTCGGTCAGGACGACATTCTTGTCGAGAATCGCCTTGTAGACGCGCGCCCGACGGTTGATGACCACGCCGTCGAACAGAATCGAATCGACAACCTGCGACCACGAATGGATGCGTACATTCGGCGACAGCACGGAATGATGCACTTCTCCACCGGAAACGATGACACCGGGGGAGACGATCGAATCGGTGGCATGCCCCAGACGGTCGTGACCCGCGTGCACGAACTTCGCAGGCGGCAGATTGCCGGACAGCGTGTAGATGGGCCATTCGGTGTTGTACAGGTTGAACTCCGGCACATAGGAGATCAGATCCATGTGCGCGTCGTAGAACTGCTTCAGTGTGCCCACATCGCGCCAATAGGCGTGATCGGTCGGAGTGGCGCCCGGAATCTCGTTGGAATTGAAGTCGTAGACACCGGCCTCGCCCCGCGCCGCGAAATACGGTGCGATGTCGCCGCCCATGTCATGCTTCGTGTCTTCGGCTTTCTCATCCAAGGCGAGAGCCTCGAACAGGGCGTCGGTGTTGGCCACGTAATTGCCCATGGAGGCCAGAATGGAATTCGGATCATCCGGCAGACCAGTGGTGGTCTCCGGTTTCTCCTGGAAGCTCTTGATCATGTTCGGATGCTCGGGGTCAACCTCGATGACGCCGAACTGGTTGGACTGGCTGATGGGCTGGCGGATGCCGGCCACGGTGAATTCGGCGCCGGAATCGATATGCTGCTGCACCATCTGTTGGAAATCCATGCGGTAGACGTGGTCGGCGCCGACAATTACCACAATGTCGGGCTGCACGTCCTCGATGATGTTGACCGTCTGATAGATGGCGTCCGCGGAGCCCAGGTACCAGTGCTTTCCAAGACGCTGCTGCGCAGGAACAGGGGATACGTAGTTGCCCAGCAGTGGGGAGAAGCGCCATACGGTGGAGATATGGCGATCCAGCGAATGGGACTTGTATTGGGTGAGAACCACCGTCTGCATGTAGCCGGAGTTGACTAGATTGCTCAACGGAAAATCAATCAGACGGAACACGCCGCCGAACGGGACGGCCGGCTTGGCTCTGTCCCTGGTCAATGGCATCAGACGGGTGCCTTCACCGCCTGCCAGCACGATGGAAAGAATCTTTGGGTTCTTTACCATGGGAACTCCTCTCCGAGAGCGTCTTACGACACCGTATGCACGATCGGTCCGCTTCCTCACGAAACCGCTTACGCACACCATGATTGCATATTTTCAGCAAATAGCAAGGAGTTTTCGGCGCGAGTCATGAAAATTTGCAATCTGTTTCAATGCTGTTTCATTCCTCGGGACGTTCCAGAGACTGCTACATCATGCGTCGATGCGGCGGGTCGCATAGAAAGCGACGGCGCTTGAAGCCGCGACGTTCAGACTGTCCACGCCATGGCTCATGGGAATCTTCACCGTCAGATCGGCACGGGAAATAGTATGGTGCGACAAGCCGTCGCCTTCAGTCCCGAAAATCAGCGCGAGCTTGTCGATATGATCGTCGGCGCTCTCGTCGTTGTTGAGACGACGTACCAATTCGTCGAGAGAAATGGAATCATCCTCAAGAGCCATCGCGACGGTGGTGAATCCCAGATCCCGCAATTCCTGCATGCCGATGAATGGCCAGTAGTGCCTGTCATCTCCGCCGATACGCGTCCACGGTACCTGGAACACCGTGCCCATGGACACTCGCGCCGCACGGCGGTACAAAGGGTCGCCGCAGGAAGGGGTGACGAGCACCGCGTCCACATCGAGAGCCGCGGCGGAACGCATGAGGGCTCCGACATTCGTATGGTCGACGATGTCCTCCATGACCGCGATGCGGTGGGCGCCACGGCAGACCTCTTCGACGCTGGGCAGCGGCCAGCGTTTCATCGCGGCCAGGGCGCCACGGTGTAGCCGATATCCGGTGAGCTTTTTGAGCTGGTCGGGAGAGGCTACATAGACAGGGATGTCGGCTCCCCAGCGCTCGTCGATGACGTTGAATGTCTCGGACATGCCTTCGATCCACGGTTCCTCGACCAACAGGGAAATCGGTTCACGGCCCGCGGCGAGCGCCCGATCGATCACTTTGGGGGATTCGGCGATGAACAGCCCCTTGCTGGGCTCCAGCTTGTTGCGTAGCTGGATTTCCGTGAGATTCGTGTATGCCGCCACACGTTCGTCATCGATGGAGTCAAGATGGATGAACCGCATTGCCTGTCTTTCGCTAGATACAAGAAAACCCCTTGTTTCCAAGGGGTTTTTCTGGTGTCCGGAGCGGGACTTGAACCCGCACGCCTGTATAAAATAGGCACTAGCACCTCAAGCTAGCGCGTCTACCATTCCGCCACCCGGACAGGTGCGTTGCTCACCGGCAACGAATGAAAACTATAGCAGCTTGGCGCCACGATGCAAATGTCGGCGTGTCGCAGCTTGTGTCGGGGTTTCTGATAGGCTCGGAAGCTATGACTGATGCCCTTTTCCTGCTTGATGCGGATCATGATGACGTGCCGGTGAATAGCGACGAGATTAACGCCGGGTGGAAATTGACGCTTCCCGCGTCCGTCCGCCGGCATGCGATTCAGGTCATGCGGTTGAAGGATGGCGACGAGCTGCAGCTTTCCGATGGCAGGGGACTGCGCATCCATGCCGTGTTGCGTGACGCGCAGCAGGGCGTCGCGGAGGTGCTGCGATTCGGCAGGGAATCGCAGCCGGTCACCCGGCTCGCATTGGTGCAGGCCCTCGCCAAAACCGGTCATGACGAGCAGGCGATCGACATGGCGACGCAGATCGGCGTGGATTTGGTGGTTCCGTGGCAGGCCGATCGTTCCATTGCCAAATGGAAGGTCGGCCGCACCGATAGGAAATGGAAGCAGACGTTGGAATCCGCCACTGAGCAGTCCCGTCGGTCGTGGACGCCTCGATTGGATGATTGCGTGACCAGCAAGCAGGTGGTCGCCATGTGCAGGCGAGCCTGCGTGCATGGCGACATGGTGGTCGTGCTGCATCAGGATGCCACGAAAACCTGGAATCAGCTGGAGGCGAATATCGCCAAACTGTCAGACGCCTGTCTGCGGGACGGGCGTCCACGCACCATCTATGTGCTGGTCGGCCCGGAAGGCGGCATCAGCGATACTGAGATCGAGGCGTTCACGAAGTCCGGGGCCGAGGTGTGCGTGCTTGGAAGCAATATCCTGCGGGCGTCCGCGGCGGGTCCTGTTGCGTTGTCGTTGCTCGCGCGTGCTTTGGGGCGCTTCGTCTGATCTCGTTTTTCGTCGGGTGAGCCGTCCGAACCGCCCCGTTCACCGCTGGTGTAGCATGGTAGCGAAGGTTTTCAATACCGATAAAAGGAGCATTATGAGCGACCAGGATTGTCTGTTCTGCAAGATCATCGCCGGCGAGATTCCCAGCGAGAAGGTGTATGAGGATGAAACCACCTACGCCTTCAAGGACATCAATCCGAAGGCCAAGGTGCATGTGCTCGTCGTTCCGCGCAAACATTACGCCAATGTGGCCGAACTCGCCCAGGCGGATCCCGCGCAGCTCGCCCATACGGCAGAAGTGGCGCAGAAGATCGCCGATCAGGAGTTCCATGGAGCGTTTCGACTGATCTTCAACACCGGAATCGATGCCGGACAGACCGTGTTCCATGTGCATGCCCATGTGCTCACCGGCGAGAAGCTTGACGAGTAGTCCCAAATATTTCCAACCGATATCGGAAGAGGTTCCGTGGCCACCACTACACGTACCATCGCGATACCCCAGCAGCTTGATCCGGTGACCGTTCTCGGTCCTGTGGACGAAGTGCTGCGGGAGGTCGAACGGGCGTTCCCCGAACTCACCATCATTGTTCGAGGCAACCGCATCGCCATCATGTCCCATTCCAGCAAATCCGAATCGCAGGCCGCCCAGGCCGAGCATGTGCTGGCGGACATCATCCAGGCCGCATACACCGCGCCTATGGATGCGGACACCGTGCGCCGCATGCTCGACCAGAACGTGCTTAGGAATTCGGTACGTGCGACGCGTCCCGGCCATGGACACGTGGTGGAGGAGCTGCGCATGGCCGACAGGCAGCAATCGCACGCGGCCGCCCATGACGTCGCCGCCGACCGTCGCCGTCCTCATGTTCCGGGCGTCATCACCTTCGCCCTCGGCAAGCCGGTGCGTGCCAAAACAGCCGGACAGATCGCCTATGTGAACGCCATCGAATCGCACACCATCACCTTCGCCATCGGACCGGCCGGCACAGGCAAGACCTATCTTGCCGTGGCCAAGGCGGTGCGTGCGTTCCAGGATCGGCAGGTGCGGCGCATCATCCTGACGCGTCCGGCGGTCGAGGCTGGAGAGAACCTTGGTTTTCTGCCGGGCACGTTGAACGAAAAAGTCGATCCGTATCTACGTCCCCTGTACGACGCGCTGTCGGACATGCTCGGAGCCGACCAGCTCAAGCGCTACATGGATGACGGCACCATCGAGGTCGCGCCGCTTGCCTATATGCGCGGCCGTACGCTCAACGACGCGTTCGTAATCCTCGACGAGGCGCAGAACACCACCGAACAGCAGATGAAGATGTTCCTGACGAGGCTCGGGTTCAATACGAAAATGGTCATCACCGGCGATGTGACGCAGGTGGATCTGACCGTGCCGAAATCAGGTCTGGCCACCATCGAACGCATTCTTGACGGCATCGATGACATCGCCTTCGCCCATCTGAAGCCCGAGGACGTGGTCCGTCATGCGCTCGTCGGCAAAATCGTCGAAGCCTACGAGAGGCATGCGGCCATAGCCGGTGACCACAGCAGACATGGGCGTTCCACATCATCAAGGACACCCGACATGGAAAAGGAAAGCGCGTAAATGAGCGTTGAAGTGACGAACGAGACCGTCTGGCAGATCGACGGCAAGGTCTTCTCCGATCTTGGCATATGGATCATGAGCCAGATGCGGGTCAGCACGCAGTCGGACCTGGCCATCATGTTCGTGGATCCCGATCCGATCGCGCAGCTGCACATGCGTTGGATGAACCTCGAAGGGCCTACTGACGTCATGAGCTTCCCCATGGACGAGCTGCGCCCCGGAGATGGTAAAACCGAGATGGAAGGCGTGCTGGGGGACATCGTCCTGTGCCCATGGGTGGCGGCCCAGCAGGCGGTCGCCGCGGGACACAGCACGATGGAGGAAATGATGCTTCTGACGATCCACGGCATCCTCCACCTGCTCGGATACGATCATGTCACTCCGGAGCAGGAACGGCAGATGTTCGGTCTGCAACGACAGCTGCTCCTGACGTTCTTCGCTTTGCGTCAAGGGGCGGGCGCTCAGGCGATGCTGCCCCCCGGGACGCCGGACGCGCTCGCCGAGTGGGACCGCGAGCATGGTTCGGGCGGCAAGATGGCCCGATGATGAGATGACATGCCGTCCGACGGCTTCAATGGTGGGGGATTGATGAATATGGAGACAACAACCATCGCGTTGATTGCGGCGCTTGCCGTCGTCGCGCTGCTGCTAGTCTGGCTTTCTCTGTCGATGGCCGCGGCCGAAGGCGCTGTTGGCCGCGTCACGCAGGCCAGTCTGAACAATCTCATCCTTGAGATTCAGACGGATGCGGACGTATCGCAATTCATTCGGGACAAGAAGATCAAACGCATCCACAAGGTGCAGCGGCTGATCGCGGACAGGTACGCGACCGCAGGTTCATGCGCGTTCTTCAGAATCACCTGCAATGTGCTTGACGGTGTGCTGGTCTCCGCCATCGTATCGTTGTGCGGCGCGCCACTATGGGCCGAACTGCTCGTGGGATTCATCTTCGCTTTGGTGGTGGCGGTGATTTCCCTCCTGGTGCGTCCGCGCAGCGCTGGCGCGACCAAGCCCGTCGACATCATGCTAAAGCATGTCGATGCGGTGTCCATTGCGACAGTGCTGACGCCTTTCGCGAAGATCGGCGGGCAGAAGGATTCGAAACGGCATTCGGACAATCTATCGGATGACGAGGAACTTGAGAAGATTCAGCTCGAACAGGGGCGTGCCACCATCGACCGTCTGGTCGAGGCGAACGATTTCGATCCGGAAGTCTCCGAAATGCTTCGCAACGTTCTGACATTGTCCGAGACGTTGACCCGTGAGATCATGGTGCCGCGCACCGACATGATCTGCATCGAACGCGGAGAGACGTTGGAGAACATGCTCAAGCTATGCTCCCGCTCCGGTTTCTCCCGCATTCCGGTCATTGGAGAGGATGTGGACGACTTGGTGGGCGTCGCATATCTGAAGGATGCGGTACGCGCCACGGCGTTCAATCCCGCGGCCACGTCGCGTGATGTTGAATCCATCGTCCGGGATCCGATGCTGGTGCCCGAGTCCAAACCGGTTGATGACCTGTTCCACCAGATGCAGCGCACTCGCCAGCATGTGGCCATCGTCGTGGACGAATATGGCGGCATCGCCGGCATGGTCACCATCGAGGATACGATCGAACAAATCGTCGGTGAGCTGGAGGATGAGCACGACCGCACCCAGCATGCCGATCCGGAGCGGATTGGCGAGCATAAATGGAGCATGCCGGCGCGCACTCCCATCGCCGATTTGGAGGAGATCTTCGAAATCGACATCGATGAGGATGATGTAGACACGGTATACGGGCTGCTCACCAAGTTGCTCGGACGTGTGCCGATCGTCGGTTCGTCGGCAGTGACGAGGGGGCTTCGGCTGACCGCGGTCGATTCCGCGGGGCGGCGCAAGAAGGTGTCCACCATCGTGGTGGAGCCGGCCCACGTCGAGGGCGTGGACGAAACTGAACAGCACGAGCATCAATCCGACGATGCCGAGAAGGCATCCCAAGGAGACAAGGATTCCAAGGACAAGCATGACTGACGCAGATGTGACCGAGCCGGCATTCCAGCGTTCCGGCGCCGTAACCCACGTTCCGTATCGTTCCGGATTCGTCGCCGTGGTCGGCCGCCCGAACGTCGGCAAATCGACGCTGATCAACGCCTTGATCGGCACGCAGATCGCCATCGCGTCGTCCCGCCCGGAAACCACGCGTAAGGCCATACGTGGCATTCTTACGACCGACAACGCGCAGATCGTGCTGGTCGACACTCCAGGCATCCATCGTCCGCGTACGCTGCTCGGACAACGTCTGAACGATGTCGTGGAGGAATCGTTGTCGGACGTCGACGCAGTCGCGTTCCTGCTGCCCGCCGATCAGGAGATCGGTCCCGGCGACAAGCGCATCCTGAGCAGACTCCGTTCCGATTTCGTAGTCAAACGCGATGATGGAACCTTCAAATGGAAGGTGCCGCTGATCGCCATCGTCACCAAAATCGACGAACTGGATCGGGGAGCCCTGATCAACAAGCTCATCGAGATCAATGAATTCGCGGACTTCACCGACATCGTGCCGGTGAGCGCCCTCGAACATGACAATTTGAATGAAGTGCGCAATGTTCTGGTGGAGAACATGCCCGAAGGCCCCCAGATGTATCCGTCCGAACAGATCACCGAGGAACGTCCGGAAGACACCATCGCCGAGCTGATCCGCGGTGCGTTCCTTGAGGAGCTGGATGATGAGCTGCCCCATTCGCTGGCAGTGGTTGTCGATTCCATCGAGTATCCGGAGGACAATGACAGTGGCGAATCCTATTCCGGCAAGGCTCAGGTGATTGTATCGATCTACGTGGAGCGCGATTCGCAGAAGCCGATCATCATCGGCCACAACGCGGAACATCTGGTGCGGGTCAAGAAGAAGTTGCGCACTGCGGTCAATCGTATCGTCGGTCAGAAAGCCAAGCTCGACCTGCATGTCAAAGTGGCCAAGGGATGGCAGTCGGATCCTAAGCAGCTTGAGAAGCTGGGCTTCTAAGCCGCTTAGGATCCGCTTCGCGGCGAAGCCGCTCACTTCGCCTACGGTCAGCCCACTGGGCTGCCCGTTTGACGGCTCAGCCAAGCAGCTCGAGAAGCTGGGCTTTCTGACCTGCTGGGATCCGCTTCGCGGTTTTGAGAAGCTGATTTTCCCCGAGCTGGTGGTAAATCCGATTCGGGGGAAAAGAGGATGCCCACCGAGGAATTCGGTGGGCATCCTCTTTTCGATGGCACTGACGTGCCTACTTCTTCTTGGTATACATCTGCGTGTTGAGCAATGTCGCGTAACGCTTGATCACCTTCGGACGAATGACCTTCATGGAGGCGGTCATCAGCCCGTTCTCCTGCGTGAACTCTTCCGGCAGGATGATGAATTTGCGCACGGATTCGGCGCGGGAGACGCCTTCGTTGGCCTGATCGACCCACTTCTGCACTTCGGCGCGCACGGCCGCGTTGCTGGCCGCCTCCTCCATGGACATGTTACGGTCGAGCCCCTTGTTTTCCAGCCATGGGCGCAGCGTCTCCTCATCAAGCGTGATCAATGCGGAGATGAAAGGACGCTTGTCGCCGAGCACCAGCGCCTGGGACACGAATTCGCAGCGCTTGATGACCTCCTCGATTGGACCAGGGGAGACGTTCTTGCCGCCGGCTGTGATGA